>NZ_BAAAUN010000001.1:641741-1283482 GCF_039533965.1 Microbacterium luteolum | reverse complement strand
CGGCGTTGCAGGGGCCGTTGCCGCGCAGCACCTCGAAGAACTCGTCCCAGTCGATCTCGCCGATCGCGTACTGACCGGTCTCCTCGTCGAAGCGCAGGTCGGGGTCGGGCAGCGTCACGCCGAGGATCTCGGCCTGGGGCACCAGCATCCCGACGAACCGCTGACGCAGGTCGTCGTTCGAGAAGCGCTTGATCTTCCACTTCATCGACTGCGCGGAGTTGGGTGACTGCTCGTCCGGCGGCCCGAACATCGCCAGGCTCGGCCAGTACCAGCGGTTCACGGCATCCTGTGCCATCTGCCGCTGCTCCTCGGTGCCCTGCATGAGGCTGAGCAGGATCTCGAATCCCTGCCGCTGGTGGAAGGACTCCTCCTTGCAGACCCGCACCATGGCGCGGCCGTAGGGTCCATACGAGGCGCGGCACAGCGGCACCTGGTTGACGATCGCCGCGCCGTCGACGAGCCAGCCGATCGCGCCCATGTCGGCCCAGGTGGGCGTGGGGTAGTTGAAGATCGACGAGTACTTGGCCTTGCCGCTGATGAGCTGGTCCATCATCTCGTCGCGCGTGATGCCGAGGGTCTGTGCCGCCGAGTAGAGGTACAGGCCGTGGCCGGCCTCGTCCTGCACCTTGGCCATCAGGATCGCCTTGCGCTTGAGGCTCGGCGCCCGCGTGATCCAGTTGCCTTCCGGCTGCATCCCGATGATCTCGGAGTGGGCGTGCTGGGAGATCTGGCGGATCAGCGTCTTGCGGTACGCGTCGGGCATCCAGTCGCGGGGTTCGATGCGCTGCTCGTTCGCGATGAGCTCGTCGAACACGCGCTCCTCATCCGAGATCTCGCTCGGGATGAGGGAGAGGTCTGCGGGGCTGGTCATCGTGGCTCCTCATTCAGCATCTTTACTGACCGATCGTTAGGTTATTCTGACACAGAAGGTCGCCCGTCTTCAAGGCGGGTCTCAGTGCGACCGCGAGATCAGCTCCAGGAGAGCCCGGCCATACGCCTCGGCCGGATCCGGATGCTCGAACGAGAGGCCGTTCCCCGCGATCTCGATGTCCACGCGGAAGGTGTCTTCGAGGCGCACCAGTGAGCGGAAGGTCCCCCGGAGCAGCTCGCGCAGCTGGTCCTCGCGCGGCAGCCAGACCGCGTCAGCGAGAGTCACCGCGTCGAGGGCCCATTCCGTCGTGCCGTTGAACGCGAGGTCGGTGCCGCTCGGCGTCTGGCGCGCCTCGATCGTCATCTCGCTGACGGTGAAGACGTCGGCCTCCGCTTCGAGCTCCACCTCGTCGGGGAGGTCGAGCTGGAAGCGGTCGCCTTCGGCCGGGTGCCAGCCGAGGCCGGCCTCACGGAGGGTGACGGCGAGTTCGCGGGTGATCATGCTCCTACGCTAGGCGCGATCTGCGGCCGGGGATCGGAGGGCATGGGTGAGGCCCCGACACAGATGCAGGCCGAAAGGACGGATGCAGGTTCGGAAAGGGTGTTCTGGACCTGCATCCGCGCTTTCGACCGACACGTGTGATGCGAGGGCGGCGGGCTGGACGAGCCTGTGGATGCCGACCCCGAGGTGTCGGTGATGTGGGGCAGAGTGGGGGCATGACCTCCGCACCTCCCGTCGACACCCGCGAGGCCGCGCTCGCGGCGCTGCGCGAACTCGTCGGCCGCCCCGACGCCGACTTCCACGACGGGCAGTACGAGGCGATCGAGGCGCTGGTCGAAGGGCGCCGCCGCGCGCTCGTGGTGCAGCGCACAGGCTGGGGCAAGTCGGCCGTCTACTTCGTCGCGACGCTGCTGCTGCGGCGGCAGGGCGCGGGTCCCACCGTGCTCGTGTCGCCCCTGCTGGCGCTCATGCGCGACCAGATCGCCGCCGCCGAACGGGCGGGAGTGCGCGCGGTCGCGATCAACTCCACCAATGCGCACGAGTGGTCCGACGTGCTCGCGCAGCTCGACCGCGACGAGGTCGACGTGCTGCTGGTCTCGCCCGAGCGACTCAACAATCCCGCGTTCCGCGAGGAGCAGCTGCCGGCGCTCGTCCGTCGCATCGGGATGCTGGTCGTCGACGAGGCGCACTGCATCAGCGACTGGGGGCACGACTTCCGCCCCGACTATCGGCGGCTGCGCGACCTCATCGCGCAGATGCCGGCAGATGTCCCGGTGCTCGCGACGACGGCGACCGCGAACAGCCGGGTCGTGGCCGACGTCGCCGAGCAGCTCGGCAGCCTGACGGGTGCGACAGAGGGCGACGAGGGTATGGCGCCGGTGCTCACGATCCGCGGACCGCTCGCGCGCACTTCGCTGCGTCTGGGTGTGCTGCGGCTGCGCGATTCGGCGAGTCGGCTGGCCTGGCTGCTGAGTCACCTTGACGACCTGCCCGGTTCCGGCATCATCTACACGCTGACGGTCGCCGCCGCCGTCGACACCGCCCGGTTGCTGCGCGATCACGGCCACGACGTGCGGGCCTACACCGGCCAGACCGACACCGAGGAGCGCGAAGAGTCCGAGGGGATGCTCAAGCGCAACGAGGTCAAGGCGCTCGTGGCGACGAGCGCTCTGGGCATGGGCTTCGACAAACCCGACCTGGGGTTCGTGCTGCACCTCGGCGCGCCATCGTCGCCCGTGGCCTACTACCAGCAGGTCGGTCGTGCCGGTCGTGCGAGCGAGAGCGCCGACGTCCTGCTGCTGCCCGGCGTCGAGGACCGCGACATCTGGCACTACTTCGCGACCGCGTCGATGCCCGACCGGGAGCGCGCCGAACGGGTGATCGGCGCGCTCGGCGATGCGCCGATCTCGACGCCGGCGCTCGAGGCGATGGTCGACATCCGCCGCACGCCGCTCGAACTGCTGCTGAAGGTGCTCGACGTCGACGGGGCCGTGCGGCGCGTGCAGGGCGGGTGGGTCGCGACGGGTGCGCCGTGGAGCTACGACGCCGAACGCTACGAGCGCATCGCCGCCGAGCGCCTCGCCGAGCAGCAGCACATGATCGAATACGAGCAGACCGACGGATGCCGCATGGAGTTCCTCCAGCGCTCCCTCGACGATGACACGGCCGCACCCTGCGGGAGATGCGACAACTGCGCGGGCGGATGGTTCCCGCGCGAGATCGGCACGGCGGCGAGCACGCAGGCGGCGGAGTCGCTCGACCGTGTCGGCGTTCCGATCGAGCCCCGTCGGGCCTGGCCGACGGGAGCCGACCGGCTGGGCGTTCCGCTCAAGGGCCGCATCTCGGCAGGCGAGCAGGCCGGCGAGGGCCGAGCGCTCGCGCGTCTCACCGACCTGGGGTGGGGGAACAGCCTGCGGGAGATCTTCGCGCCCGGTGCGTCGGATGTCGCGGTGACACCGCAGCTGATCCAGGGCTGCATCCGCGTGCTCGCCGGGTGGGGATGGGCCGAGCGTCCGGTGGCTGTCGTCGCCCTGCCGTCGCGGTCGCGTCCGCTGCTGGTCGACTCGCTCGCGCGCGGGCTCGCCGAAGTCGGGCGCCTGCCGTATCTGGGGGCGCTCGAGCCGGTCGGGGGCGGGCCGACCGGGCAACCGGGCGGGAACAGCGTCTTCCGCCTCGCCGGCCTCTGGGACCGTTTCAGCGCCGAGCACCTGGAGGTGCCTGAGGGCCCTGTGCTGCTCATCGACGACCTGGTCGACAGCCGGTGGACGATGACCGTCGCCGCCCGTGTGCTGCGCCAGGCCGGGGCGACCGACGTGCTCCCGCTCGCCCTCGCGCTGCGCGGCTGAACTCGGGTCCTCGCGCGGTCAGTCCTCCGCTGGGGCGACGCGCGGCGGCCAGGACGTCGCGCCGAGCTCCCGCGAGATGTTGCGGGCCGTCTCGCGGAGCGCATCGAGGATGGCATCCGATGGCGGTGTCTGTGTGGTCGGCATCACCACCGCCACGGCCGCGACGATGTCGTTCGATGCATCCGCGATGGGTGCCGCGATCGAGGACTCGCCGAGCACCGCCTCGTCGAACTCCGCCGCGTTCCCGCGCTCGGCGATCGCGGGAAGTTCCAGGGTGAGTCGTGCGATGTCGGTCACCGTGTCGCCGGTGAGGCTGCGCAGCGGCTGCTCGAACACGCTCCGCTGGAAGCCGAGGTCGTAGGCCAGCAGCACCTTGCCCATCGCCGAGGCGTGTGCGGGGATCGCGACGCCGGTCTCCAGCATCTGCTGGCTGTCGTCGGGCCGGAGGTTGTGATGGATGACCAGGACGTCCGTGAAGTGCGGGGCGCCGAGTCGCACCGAGAGGTTCGTGCGGCGGGCGAGCTCCTGCGTCCAGCGCATCGCCCGGGCGCGCACGTCGAGCGTGTCGAGGTAGACGTTGCTGAGGCGCAGCAGGGTGGGCCCCAGCATGTAGCGCTGACCGCCGCGCTCCTTGGCGACGAGGCCGTGAGAGCGCAGCGACTTCACGATGCCGTGCACGGTGGAGGGCGGAAGACTGAGGGCGGCCGCGAGGTCGGTGATGCCCAGATGGCGGGCGCCCTGGAGCAGTTCGAGGATCTTCGCCGCACGGTCGATCGCCTGGATCACGGGGCCGTCCCTTCTTCCGATTCGACGTCGAACCGGTTCGTCGTGCTGGTCTTCCGGATTGATCTTGACAACCCGACCGGGTCCGAGCATATTCGACATTAACGAATTGCTTTCCGATTTTCGCGAAAGAGATCAAAGGAGATCGCAGTGAAGAAGCTCATCAATGCCCCGGAGGACGTGCTCGTCGAATCGCTCAGGGGCGTGGCGCTCGCCCATCCCGAGCTCTCGGTCGATCTCGAGACCCACGTCATCACGCGCGCGACGCCCAAGGCGCAGGGCAAGGTCGCCATCGTGTCCGGGGGCGGATCAGGCCACGAACCGCTGCACGGCGGGTTCGTCGGTACGGGCATGCTGGATGCCGCCGTCGCCGGCGAGGTCTTCACCTCGCCCACGCCCGACCGCGTGCAGGCCGCGACCAAAGCCGTCGACCGTGGCGCCGGCGTCCTGCACATCGTGAAGAACTACACCGGCGACGTGCTCAACTTCGAGATGGCGGCCGAGCTGGCATCGATGGAGGGCATCGAGGTGGGCAGCGTCGTGGTGGACGACGACGTCGCGGTGCAGGACTCGCTCTACACGGCAGGGCGTCGCGGCGTCGGCCTCACGGTGCTGCTGGAGAAGCTCGTCGGCGCGGCGGCGGAAGAGGGCCAGGACCTCGCCTCGGTGGTCGAGCTCGCGAAGCGCGTCAACGGCCAGGGGCGCTCGATGGGTATGGCGCTCACGAGCTGCACGGTTCCGGCCGCGGGCAAGCCGACCTTCGACCTCCCCGATGATCAGATGGAGATCGGCATCGGCATCCACGGCGAACCGGGTCGCCACCGCGAGCCGCTGGCTCCGGCATCCGACATCGCCCGTCAGCTCGTCGAGCCGATCCTCGCCGACCTCGACTTCGCCGGACCCGCGATCGTGATGGTCAACGGGATGGGCGCGACACCGCAGATCGAGCTGTACCTGATGTACGCGGAGGTCGCCGCGCTCCTCGAGAAGGCGGGGGTGCAGATCGTCCGGAACCTCGTCGGCAACTACATCACGTCGCTCGACATGGCCGGATGCTCGGTCACGGTGCTCAAGGTCGACGACGAGCTGCTGCGGCTGTGGGATGCGCCTGTGAACACGCCCGGTCTGCGGTGGGGGGCGTGATGGCGGCCGTCGGAACCGACACCCTGGTCGACTGGATCTCCGGCTTCCGCGATGCGGTGACCGAGAAGCGCGAGTGGCTCACGGAGCTGGACTCGGCGATCGGCGACGCCGACCACGGCGCCAACATGGCGCGTGGCATGAGCGCGGTCGGGGAGAAGCTCGCCGCCGGAACGCCGGCCACCGTCGACGAACTGCTGAAGACGGTGGGCATGACCCTCGTGAGCTCGGTCGGAGGGGCCAGCGGGCCGCTCTACGGCACGTTCTTCCTGCGCATGGGGATGACGGCCGGCGCGGTCACGGAGCTCGACGCGGCCGGCCTCGCCTCCGCGTTGCGGGCGGGGCTCGAGGGCATCGTCGCGCGCGGCAAGGCCGAAGCGGGAGACAAGACGATGTTCGACGCGATGGCACCGGCGGTCGACGCGCTCGATGCGGCGATCGCCGATGGCGCTGATCTGTCGACGGCGGCTCGGAGGGCTGCGGATGCCGCAGCCGCAGGGCGGGACGCGACCGAACCGCTCGTGGCCCGCAAGGGGCGGGCGAGCTATCTCGGCGAACGCAGCGCCGGACACCTCGACCCGGGTGCCGCATCGACGGCGATCCTGTTCGACACGCTCGCCACGGCGATCTCCGGCAGCTCCTGATGATCGGGATCGTCGCCGTCTCCCACAGCGCACGACTCGGGGAGGCGGCGCTGGAGCTTGCCCTGCAGATGGTGCAGGGCGCGGATGTGCAGGTGAAGGTCGCTGCCGGTGCCGGAAGCGACGCCGACGGAGCGCCGATCCTCGGAACGGATGCCGTGGCCGTCGCGGGTGCGATCGATGAGCTCGCCGCCGACTGCGACGGTGTGCTGGTGCTGATGGATCTGGGATCCGCGGTGCTGAGTGCGGAGCTCGCGCTCGAGCTGCGTGGGAGCGACGTGCCGGTGCGCCTCGCCCCCGCTCCCTTCGTCGAGGGGCTGCTCGCGGCGGTGGTCTCGGCGGCCGCGGGCGGTTCGCTCGACGAGGTGGCCGCGGAGGCCGGTGCCGCGCTCGGAGCGAAGACGGGGCAGCTCGGCAGCCCGGAGGAGAACCCGACCGTAACTGCGGAACCCGCAGGTGCGGAACACGCAGGAGCGACCGCGGTCGCGGAGGATGCGCTCGTCCGTCGCGTGCGAGTCCGCAATCCGCTCGGCATCCACGCGCGCCCGGCAGCCCTCATCGCCAAGGCCTCGGCGGGGTCGGACGTGCGGCTGCGGCGTCTCCCGGACGGACCCGACGCGTCGGCGGCGAGCCTCTCCCGGCTGCTGATCCTCGGCGCGCGCCAGGGAGACGAGGTCGAGGTGACCGCGCGAGGAGCCGACGCCGACGCCGCGCTGGACCGCGTGGTCGCGCTGTTCGACGACGGTTTCGGCGAAGGCGTGGACGACCCTGCGCCCGCGCAGCCCTCCGCGACGTCGACGAGCCCCGCGGCACCCGCGACGACGGCCGCGCCGCCGACCGCGATCGCCTCGGGCACGGTGCTCCGCGGACGCGGGGTGAGCGCGGGACGCGTCGCCGCGACCGTGGTGCATCTCGCCCCTCCGCTTCCCGAGCCCGATGCGAGCACGGTGATCGCACCGGAGAACCGCGTCGACGAGGTCTCCGCCATCGAGTGGGCGGCCGTGGCGGTCGCCGATCAGCTGCGTTCCCGCACGGCGCAGGCCACGGGTGAGGCCAGGGCGATCCTCGACGCCTCGCGACTCCTCGCCTCCGACCCGGAGCTCGTCGCGGACGCGACCGCCCTCGTGCAGACGAAGGGGCGCAGCGCCGCGCGAGCGGTGTGGGAGGCTGCGACGGCGCACGAGAAGAGCCTCAGAGCCCTCGGCGGACGCATGGCAGAACGGGTCGCCGACATCCGCGACGTGCGGGATCGGATCATCGCCGAGATCCTCGAGGTCGACATGCCCGGCGTTCCGGAGCGCGATGAGCCGTTCGTGCTCGTCGCCGCAGATCTCGCTCCGGCCGACACGGCGTCGCTCGAGGGCGGGCAGTGCGTCGGACTGGTCACCGAGCAGGGCGGCCCGACCTCGCACACCGCCATCATCGCGCGATCCCTCGGACTGCCGGCAGTCGTCGGTGTGGCCGGGGCGACGGGCGTGGTCGCGGGTGCGCTGCTGCTCGTCGACGGCGATCACGGCACGGTCGAGGTGGATCCCTCCGAGGAGCGCATCGCCGAGGCGCGGGCAGCGGCCGTCGTGGTCGCGTTCGACGGCGCCGGTGCGCTCGCAGACGGGCAACCCGTGCCGTTGCTGGCGAATGTCGGGGGAGCAGCGGATGCCGTGGCCGCCGCATCCGCCCATGCGGAAGGCGTCGGACTCTTCCGCACCGAGTTCTGCTTCCTGGACCGGGCCGACGCCCCGAGCATCGACGAGCAGGTCGCCGCGTACCGCGGGGTGCTCGCCGCGTTCCCCGGACGCAAGGTCGTGGTGCGCACGCTCGACGCGGGCAGCGACAAGCCCCTGCCCTTCGCGAACGCGGATCACGAGGACAACCCCGCGCTCGGCGTTCGCGGTCTCCGCATCGCGCGCCGTTCGCCGGAGCTCCTCGACGACCAGCTGCGGGCGCTCGCGCTCGCCGCAGAAGCGGAGTCGGCGCTGGTCGAGGTGATGGCCCCGATGGTCTCGACGGTCGAGGAGGCTCGTGACTTCGCCGAGCGCTGCCGCTCGGCAGGACTCGCACGTGTGGGGATCATGATCGAGACGCCGTCCGCCGCGCTTCTGGCCGCCGAGCTCTTCGAGATCGTCGACTTCGTCAGCCTCGGCACCAACGACCTGGCGCAGTACACGCTGGCGGCCGATCGACTGCTCAGCGAGCTCGGCGATCTCAACGATCCGTGGCAGCCGGCGGTGCTGCGCCTGATCGGCGCGGTCGGCGATGCGGGCCGTGCGGCAGGGAAGCCGGTGGGCGTCTGCGGCGAGGCCGGCGGGGATCCGGCGCTCGCGCCGGTGCTGCTCGGGCTCGGCGTGACGTCTCTGTCGATGACGTCGCGCGCGCTCGGCCGCGTCGCGGCCGAGCTCGCCGAGGTGGATGAGGCGACGTGCCGCCGCGCGGCACTCGCAGCGATCGCGGCCTCCACCGCAGCCGATGCCCGCGCGGCGGCTGCCGGAGAACTCAGCGGTGCGCTCCGTCGCTGAGCCTGCGATGGGCGACACGTATGCGCGCGACGGCATGCGCTTCGTATCATTCTGATCTCGACATGAGTCGCCTGCCCTCGTGGCGGCGTCGGCCTGATCTACGCTCGCCGCAGGGGGCGTCGACACGCGACGCAGTTTCACATCGGAGGGTCATATGTCGCGCGCGCGTTCACTCACGACGACGGTGGTCGGCGTCATCGCCGTCAGCTCGTTCCTCATGCTCTCGGCATGTGCCCCCGAACCGGGACCGAGCCCGGCGCCCACCGGCTCGGAGACACCCGGCTCCTCGCCGTACACGGGGCCCGCGGTTTTCGTGGGGGATGAGCTCGACCTGCTGCTCCTCACGCCGGACGAGATCACGGAGCTCCTCCCAGGGAGTGCCGAGGTGGGTGCGTCGTCGTCTGTGCTGGAGCAGATCTCCGACGGTGGCGGGCCGACCCCCGTCCCCGCGATCTGCTCGGCGCTGTTCGCCGAGCAGTCGCTGACGAGCGTGGGTTCGCGCAACCTCTCCTGGAAGGTGCCGGAGGACTCCGAGAGGGGAACCGGCAGCCTCACCGTCCTGCAGTTCGCCGATGAAGCTCAGGCGACGAAGCGCATGGACCAGCTGGTCGACGCGGCGGGGCGATGCGGCACGTTCGACTACAACGGCGAGGCGACCTTCGAGGCGGTGATTCCGGATGCCTCGGAGAACGCGCGCGCATTCGCCGGCGTCCTGACCTTCCCCGAGATCGAGGGCGGCAGGAGCACGTTCTCCGCCGTCGCCTCCGTCGGCAACGTGATCGTGCAGATCTGGCAGCCCGTCGTCGGCGACACCGCGATCGATGGGGAAGCGGTCGCCGAGCTCCTTCTGTGGCGCGCGGAGGACGCCCGTGCGTCGTTGATCGACGAGCTCACGGCGAACCCGCCCGAAGACGAGGAGGACCCGGCCTCCGATGCATCCGCGCCCTGGAGCGAGTGGACGGTGTCGACCGGCGGCGTCGGTCCGATCCGGCTCGGGGACCCGATCGACGAGGCCGTGAAGGCCGCAGCGGGAGCGCAGGCGCTCGAGCCCGCCTTCGAACAGGGGCCGTGGCGGGTCGTGAACCAGGACGGCACCGCCTCGCTCCTGATCCAACCGGAGCAGGGCGGTACGGTCGTCACGGCGATCACGGTGGGCAATGACCGCTCCCTCGATGAGACGGCGCAGTCGGGCGCCGCGCTGCCCGCCCGCGGCGACGTGCGTGTCGGAGACGCGGTCGCCGAGGCGGTCGCCGCCTACCCGGGAGGCACGACGGTGACCGTCGTCTCGTCGGGCGATGACTGGTACGACGTCGCGACGAGGGACGGCCGCCTGTTCCGCTTCCATGCCGACCGCGACGTCGTCGACCCCGGGTCGCTCATCGTCGGGATCTCCGTGGAGGATGCGACCACGCGTCGCGACCTCGTCTTCGACTGACGGACCCTCAGTCGATCCGGCGGTTCGTCGTGACCGAGCGGCCGCGGAACTCCGCGACCACGTCGCCGGCGTCGTCGGTGACGGTGACGTCGTAGAGGCCGGTGCGTCCGCTGACGACGCGGCGCACCGCCGTGGCGGTCAGCGTCTGTCCGGCGTGCGTCGACTTCAGGAACGTGATGTCGGCGCCCGCCGCCACGGTCACGCGTTCGTCCTCGTTGCACGCGAGGGCGAACGCGGTGTCGGCGAGCGCGAAGACGAGGCCGCCGTGCGTGATAGCGAACCCGTTCAGCATGTCGTCGCGCACGACCATCGACACGACCGCGGCTCCGGGGTCGTCGCGGTCCACGCTCATGCCCAGCGCAGCGGACGCCCGGTCGCGCTGCATCATCGGCCTCATACCGGGACCGCCGCCGGAGCGGGCTCCTTGCTGACGAGCGTCAGCACGTCGTAGGTGGCCACCGTCTCGTCGGCCTGGTTGCGGATGACGGCGTCCCAGCGCACCTCGCCGTACTCATCGGTCTCGCGGGGAGTGATCTGCTTCGCGGTGAGCTCGACCCGGATCTCGTCTCCCGGAGACACCGGGGTCAGGAACCGCAGGTTCTCCAGGCCGTAGTTCGCGAGCACGGGACCGGGTTCGGGGTCGACGAAGAGCCCGGCCGCCCAGGAGACGAGCAGATACCCGTGGGCGACCCGTCCGGGGAAGAACGGGTTGGCCGCTGCGGCATCCTCGTCCATGTGCGCGTAGAACGTGTCGCCGGTGAACTGCGCGAAGGTCTCGATGTCGGCCAGCGTCACCTCGCGAGACGCCGAGACGATCTGATCGCCGATGCGCAACTCGGCCAGCGATTTGCGGAACGGATGCCGGCCCTCGCTGCGGGCGGTCGCGCCGGCGTGCCAGATGCCGGTGAGCGCGGTGAGCATCTGCGGCGAGCCCTGCACGGCCGTGCGCTGCATGTGGTGCAGCACGGCGCGGATGCCGCCGAGCTCCTCACCGCCGCCCGCCCGCCCAGGACCGCCGTGCACGAGGTTGGGGAGCGGCGAGCCATGACCGGTCGACGATCGGGCGTCATCCCGGTCGAGCAGCAGCATGCGTCCGTTGAAGGGAGCGATGCGCGTGGCGAGGTCGACGGCCTGCACGGGATCGTGCGTCGCGATGCTGGTGACCAGCGAACCGCCGCCCCGTCCGACGAGCGCTGCGGCCTCGGCCGTCGTGTCGTAGGTCAGGAGCGACGCCACGGGGCCGAAGGCCTCCACGCTGTGCACGGCCTCGGCCCGGCGATCGTCGAAACGCAGCAGGACGGGAGAGACGAAGGCCCCGTCCACTGCGGCACCGGTGGTCCCGTCGGCGAGACGCACCTCCGGGGTCTCGGTCGATCCGACGACGAGCCGCCCACCGGCATCCTGCAGCACCGTGACCTGGCGCAGAACCTCGTCGCGCTGGGCGAGGGAGGCGAGCGGGCCCATCGTGACGCCTTCGGCGCGCGGGTCGCCCAGCACCGTCTTCTCGGCGATCCGAGCACGGACCGCCTCGATCACGGCATCCGCCGTCTCCGTCGGCACGATCGCCCGGCGGATCGCGGTGCACTTCTGACCGGCCTTGGTCGTCATCTCGGTCACGAGCTGACGCACGTAGGCGTCGAACTCCGGGGTGCCGGCCACCGCGTCCGTGCCGAGCACCGAGGCGTTGATCGAGTCGGTCTCAGCGGTGAACCGCACCCCGCCCGTCTGCACGGCCGGGTGCGCCTTGAGGCTCTCCGCCGTCGACGCGCTGCCGGTGAATCCGACGATGTCGCCCAGGCGCAGGTGATCGAACAGGGTCGGGACACTGCCGCTGACGAGCTGCAGCGACCCCGCCGGCAGGAGTCCGGATTCGACGAGGATCCGCACCATCGCCTCGGCCAGGTACCCGGTCGGGGTCGCGGGCTTCACAAGCGTCGGCATGCCGGCGAGGAAGGCCGGGGCGAGCTTCTCGAGCGAACCCCACACCGGGAAGTTGAAGGCGTTGATCTGCACCGCGACGCCCGGCAGCGTCGTGTACACGTGGCGGCCGAGGAACGAGCCGTCCTTCGAGAGCGGCTCGACCGGGCCGTCGACGTGCACCGTGCTGTTCGGCAGCTCGCGGCGGCCCTTGCCCGAGTAGGAGAACAGGACCCCGATCCCGCCGTCGATGTCGACCCAGGAATCGGTCTTGGTGGCACCCGTGCGGGCGGACAGCGCGTAGAGCTCGTCCTTGCGCTCGGTCAGCGCGAGCGCGAACTGCTTCAGCAGCACGGCCCGCTGGTGGAACGTGAGCGCACCCAGGCTCGCCTGGCCGACCGTGCGCGCGTGCTCGAGAGCCGCCGCGAGATCCAGTCCCACGGTGCTCACGCGTGTCACGATCTCGCCCGTCGACGCATCGCGCACGTCGGTTCCGGCGATGGATCCCTGAGCCTCTCCAAGAGGAGTCCACCAGGAACCCTCGACGTAGCTGGGCAGGTAGTCGGTCATCGCGTCTCCTCGTTCCATCTGTAGAAGCCCTCGCCGCTCTTGCGGCCGAGCTTTCCGTCCGCGACCATCGCGCGCAGCAGCGCGGGTGGTTCGAAGCGCGGGCCCAGCGTCGCCGCGAGCTCCTCGGCGATCCCGAGGCGCACGTCGAGTCCGACGATGTCGGTCGTGCGCAGGGGGCCGGTCGGATGCCGGTAGCCGAGAGTCATCGCCGCGTCGATGTCGGCGGCGCTCGCGACGCCCTCCTCCAGCATCCGGATCGCCTCGAGGCCGAGCATCACGCCGAGCCGCGAGGAGGCGAAGCCGGGGGAGTCGCGCACCACGATCGGCGACTTGCCGAGCGTCTGCACCCAGGCGTGAGCGGTCTCGACCACGTCGGCCCGCGTGGCCGATCCGCGGACGATCTCCACGAGGGCGGATGCCGGCACCGGATTGAAGAAGTGCAGCCCGAGGAAGGTCTCGGGTCGGGCGCGGCTCGTGGCGAGGTCGTCGATCGAGATCGAGGAGGTGTTCGAGGCGAGGATCGCGCCGTCGTGCATCGCTCCCTCGGCGCGGCTCAGCGCCTCCTCCTTGAGCGCCCGGTCCTCCGGAACGGCTTCCACGACCAGCGCGCACTCCGAGAACTCGGCGATCTCGGTGCCGCAGGTGAGGCGGGCGCGGAGCGCGGGTTCGTCGAGCAGCGGGTCGCGGTCGACCGAACGCCGGATGCTGTCGTGCACGCGCTCGGCGGCGGCGTCGGCACTGGCGCTGTCGCGCTCCACCACGCTCACACGGGATCCGGCGAGCAGGAAGGCGTGGGCGATCCCGGCGCCCATGCGCCCTCCGCCGACGACTCCGACGTGTGCCGGTGCGTCCATGCCGCTCATCGTCGCGCCCGCCTCTCGAGGAACTCCGTCATCCGGCGGTGCTTCGCCGGCGACTCGAACAGCTCGGCCTGCAGCTCGAACTCGATCGCGGGGTGCTCGGAGCGCGGCGTCCGCAGGGCGCGCTTGGTGTGCTGGGTCGCGAGCGGGTCGTTCGCGGCGATCCGGTCGGCGAGGGCGTGCGCCGCGCCGAGCAGGTCCTCGGCCGCGTGCAGGGACGAGACGAGCCCCCAGGCGAGCGCCTCGTCGGCGTCGAGCGTGCGACCGGTGAGCAGCAGCTCGCTCGCCCTGGCCTCGCCGACGATCTCGGGCAGCCGCCAGGTGGCGCCGGCCGCGGCCATGATCCCGAGCCCCGTCTCGGGATTCCCGATCCGCAGCGCGGGCGTGCCGATGCGGATGTCGGCGGCGTAGGCGAGTTCGGCCCCGCCGCCCAGCGCGTAGCCGTCGATCGCGGCGATCACCGGCATCGGCAGCTCCCGGACGCGGATGAACGCCGTCGCGTTGATACCGCGTCGGGCGTCGTCGGCCGTGCGCTCGCGGAGCTGGGCGATGTCGGCACCCGCGGCGAAGACGCCGTCGGCGCCGGTGAGGATGAGCGTGCGCGGGTGCTCTTCGAGCGACGCGCACAGGTCATGCAGCGCATCGATGGTCTCCTGGTCGATGGCGTTGCGCTTCTCCGGGCGATCCAGC
Source organism: Microbacterium luteolum (assembly GCF_039533965.1). Lineage (NCBI taxonomy): Bacteria > Bacillati > Actinomycetota > Actinomycetes > Micrococcales > Microbacteriaceae > Microbacterium > Microbacterium luteolum. The sequence goes on along the minus strand of NZ_BAAAUN010000001.1, from coordinate 1,269,216 downwards.
ACGGCGATGACGCGGTCGGTCCGCTCCTCGACCTGCAGCGTCATGAGACCCGCTCCACGATCATCGCGGCGCCCTGGCCCACGCCGACGCACATCGTGGCGAGACCGCGTTCGACGCCTTCTCGCTCCAGGCGCCCGAGCAGCGTGACGACGAGACGGGATCCGCTCGAGCCGAGAGGATGCCCCAGGGCGATCGCGCCGCCGTCCCGGTTGACGATCTCGGGGTCCAGGCCGAGTCGGCGCATCGACGCGAGCGACTGCGTCGCGAAGGCCTCGTTCAACTCGACGGCCCCGATGTCGGCGATGTCGAGCCCGGCGCGCTGGAGCGCCTTCTCGGTGGCCGGCACCGGTCCGAGGCCCATGATCTCGGGGGCGAGGGCCGCCGAGGTCGCCGCGAGGATGCGGGCGCGCGGCACGAGTCCGTAGCGCCGCACGGCGTCGGCGCTCGCGACCACGATGGCGGAGGAGCCGTCGTTCAGCGAGCTGGAGTTCCCGGCGGTGACCACCTCGCCCCCGGCGACGACCGGCCGGAGTCCGGCCAGGGCCTCCAGGCTGGTGTCGCGACGCGGGCCCTCGTCGATCGTGACATCGCCGGACCGTGTGGGCACGGCGACGATCTCGGCCGTGAAGCGACCGGCGTCGATCGCGGCGGCGGCGCGCTGCTGGCTGCGGAGAGCGAAGGCGTCGGCATCCGCACGGGTGATGCCGTCGCGGCGCGCGACCTCTTCGGCGGTCTCGGGCATCGAGAACGTCGCCTTGTCGCGCGCGGCCAGGCGGGGATTCGTGAAACGCCAGCCGATCGAAGTGTCGAATGCCGCACCGGGCTTCGCCCACGCGCGCTCGGGCTTCGCCTGCACCCACGGCGCCCGGGTCATGGATTCGACACCGCCCGCGACGATGAGGTCGGCGTCGCGGGCGCGGATCGCCTGTGCGGCCATCGCGATCGCCGACATCCCGGAGGCGCAGAGCCGGTTCACCGTGATGCCGGGGATGCTGTCAGGGAGTCCCGCCAGCAGCACGGCCATGCGCGCGACGTTCCGGTTGTCCTCGCCCGCCTGGTTGGCCGCTCCCAGGATGACCTCGTCGATCGCGGCATCCGGGATTCCGGCCCTGGCGACCGCCTCGCGCACGACGAGAGCGGCGAGGTCGTCGGGTCGCACACCGGCGAGGGCTCCGCCGTAGCGTCCGACCGGTGTGCGGACTCCGCCGACGAGGAACGCCTCCGTCATCAGACCCTCCCGAAGGCGCGCAGCGGATGCTCGATAAGCTCGGTCACGCGTCGGAGGAAGCCGGCTGCGTACCCGCCGTCGCAGACGCGGTGATCGAACACGAGCGACAGCTGGGCGATGCGCCGCACCACGATCTCGCCGTCCACGACCCAGGGGCGCTCGATGATGCGGCCGATGCCGAGGATGGCGACATCGGGGTGGTTGATGATCGCCGCCGAGCCGTCGACTCCCAGCCCGCCGTAGTTGTTGAGGGTGAACGTCGATCCGCGCAGTCGCTCCGGCGGCAGCGATCCGGCCCTCGCCGATGTGGCGAGCTCGCGCAGCGCCACGTCGAGCTGCTCGACCGTGAGGCTGTGAGCGCCGGGGATCACCGGGACCATCAGCCCGCGATCGGTGTCTGCCGCGACGCCGAGGTTCACCCCGTCGAAGGAGATCAGCTCGCCGGCGTCCTCGCTGAGACGCGACGCGAGGATGGGGTGGTCCTCGAGGGCGAGGAGCACGAAGCGGGCGAGGAGGGCGGTGACCGACGGTGCCCTGCCGCCCTCGGGCGCCATCTGCGCGCGAAGGTCCCAGAGGGCGGTGGCGTCGACGTCGACCCAGACCGTCGCCTCCGGAATCTCGGCCCTGCTGCGGCTGAGCTTGGCGCTGACGGCCTTCCGCAACGGCGACATCCGCTCCCGCGCCCGGACGCCGAGGCCGTCGACGGTCTCCTCGCTGCCGACCGCGGCACTGCTCGTCTCGCGATGATGCGCGGCCGCGCCGTCCACGGCGTTGTCCACCGCGGAACGGAGCACATCGGCGCGCGTCACGGCGCCGTCTGGTCCGGTCGCGACGATGGTGTGCACGTCGAGGCCGAGATCGCGCGCGAGGCGCCGCACGAGCGGAGAGCGCACCGCCACGGGGCGGCGTGGCGCGGCATCCGTCTCTCGGACGATCGTCGGCTTCTCGGATGATTCCGCGGGGACGGTCCGAGAAGCGGAGGGCTCTCGGAGATCTGCGGGAGTCTTCGCACGCGCAGCGGCGGGGCGGCGACGACGGCCGGATCCGGCGCGCTCCGTGGTGCCGTAGCCGATGAGCACGTTGCCGGAGCCGGCGCGCTCCTCCTCGCGGTAGGCCTCCTGCTCCACGGCGGCGCCGGGCGCGGCATCCGACTCCGGGTTCTGCGGGGCTCCCGCGACCTCGAGGACAGGGGCTCCGACGTCGATCGTGTCACCCGCCTCACCGTGCAGCGCGACCACGACGCCCGCGAACGGCGAGGGCAGCTCGACGACGCTCTTGGCGGTCTCGACCTCGGCGATGGGCTGGTCCGTGACGATCGTGTCGCCGACCGCGACGAGCCACTGCACGAGTCCGGCCTCGGTCAGTCCCTCGCCGAGGTCGGGGAGACGGAAGACCTGCGCGGTGCCGTTCTTCAGGTCGGTGCTCATACGTCCTCGTCCCAGTGCAGCGTGTCGATCGCGTCGAGAACCCGGTCGACGTCGGGCAGGTACCAGTGCTCGAGCTTCGGCGGCGCGTAGGGCACATCGAAGCCGGTGACCCGGCGCACGGGCGCCTCGAGGAACTCGAAGCACCGCTCGAAGACGCGGGCCTGGATCTCCGAGGCGACGGAGGCGTATCCGGGAGCCTCGGCGATGACCACGGCCCGCCCGGTCGACTTCACGGCGGCCGTCACCGTCGCGTCGTCGAACGGGGAGAGCGAGCGCACGTCCACGACCTGCACGCTCCGGCCCTCCGCGGCGGCGACCTCGGCGGCCTCGAGGGCGAGCGACACGGAGGCGCCGTACGCGAGCAGGGTCACGTCGGTGCCCTCCCGTGCGATCCGCGCCGTGCCGATCTCCGCCGTGATCGACGTGTCGACCTCGCCCTTGCTCCAGTACAGCTTCTTCGGCTCGAGGAAGATCACGGGGTCGGGGGAGGCGATCGCCGCACGCAGCAGGGAGTAGGCGTCCTGCGGGGTGGAGGGACTCACCACGGTGAGCCCCGGGGTGTGCGCGTAGTACGCCTCCGAGGAGTCGCAGTGGTGCTCCACGCCGCCGATGCCGCCGCCGAACGGGACGCGGATGACCAGCGGCATCCGCATTCCTCCGCGTGTGCGGTTGCCGAGCTTCGCGACGTGGCTCACGACCTGCTCGAAGGCGGGAAGGGCGAACGCGTCGAACTGCATCTCCACCACCGGACGCAGGCCGTTCATGGCCATGCCGACGGCGGTGCCGACGATGCCGGACTCCGCGAGAGGCGTGTCGAAGCACCGGTCCTCGCCGTAGCGCGCGGTGAGCCCGTCGGTGATGCGGAAGACGCCACCGAGAGCGCCGACGTCCTCGCCGAACACGACCACGTCCTGGTCGGATTCGATCGCGTCGGCGAGAGCCCGGTTGAGGGCGGCGGCCATGCTCATGGTCGTCACCTGGCGCTCCGCGGTCTCGGTGCGCATGTCGTCATGGGCGATGGTCATCGGTGGCCCTCCGTCTCGAGCTGCGAGCGTTCGATCTCGTCGCGCAGCAGCTGCCACTGCTCCTCGAGCTGCGACGAGCGCGTCTCGGTCACGAAGCGGAAGAGGTCTTCGGGATCGAGGTCGGCGTCCGTGTTCAGCGCAGCCCGCATGGCCGCGGCGATCTCCTCCGCGCCGGCCGCGAACCGCTCCTCGGCCTCCGCGTCGAGGGCGCCGGTCGCCGTGAGGTGCGTGCGCAGGCGCTGCAGGGGATCCCGCGCGACCCACTCCTGCACCTCGGCGCGCTCGCGGTAGCGGGTGTCGTCGTCGGCGTTGGTGTGCGCCTGCATCCGATACGTGTGCGCTTCGATGAGCGAGGGGCCGCCGCCGTCGCGTGCCCGGGAGATCGCCTCGCCGAGCACGGCGAGGACCGCGGCGACGTCGTTGCCGTCGACCCGCTGCCCTGGCATTCCGTATCCGATCGCCTTGTGCGCGAGGGAGGGGGCGGCGGTCTGGCGGGACAACGGCACCGAGATCGCGAACTCGTTGTTCTGCACGAAGAAGACGACCGGGACATGGAACACGGCGGCGAAGTTCATCGCCTCGTGGAAGTCGCCCTCGCTCGTCGCGCCGTCGCCGCAGAGGGCGAGGACGACCGTGTCCTCCCCGCGGTGCTTCGCGGCCTGCGCGAAGCCGACCGCGTGCAGGAGCTGCGTCGCGAGGGGCGTCGTCTGCGGTGCGACCCGGTGTGCGCGCACGTCGTAGCCGGAGTGCCAGTCGCCCTTGAGGAGGACCAGCGCGTCGGCGGGCTCGACTCCACGGGCGATGACGGCGACCGAGTCGCGATAGGTCGGGAACAGCCAGTCGGCGTCGCCGAGAACCATGGACGCGCCCACCTGGCAGGCCTCCTGGCCGTGCGACGACGGATAGACCGCGAGGCGGCCCTGGCGCACGAGGGCGCCCGCCTGATCATTGATCCGTCGTCCCTCGACCAGGCCGCGGTAGGCCTGCAGCAGGACGTCCGCCTCGGGGAGCGCATACTGCTCGTCGGCGACGGGAGCGCCGTTCTGGTCGATCAACTGCACCGCGGTGTCGCGCGGGAGCATGTCGGTGTGCTGCATCGTTCGCCCTCCTTGCCGAACTCGATGAGCCCAGCATGCCTCTCAGGAGTCAGTCGTCCAAGAGATTGCAGCAGATGCTGGACGAAGCGTGGCAGATTGCCGTTTCTGCGTTCGAAGTGTCAGAATTCGATGGACGAACGAAGGGGTTCCCATGACCGTGCTGGATGACATCGACCATGCGATCCTCGGTGAGCTCCGCCGGGATGCCCGGTCGTCGATGACGGCGATCGCCGAGGCCGTGCACATCTCGCGCGCCGGTGCCCACGCGCGCATCAAGCGGCTCACGGATGCCGGCGTCATCACCGGCTACTCGGTGCGCACCGATCCGGTGCTGCTGGGACATCACGCCAGCGCGTACGTCACGCTGGCGATCGAGCAGGCGACCTGGCAGGACGTGCGCGACCGCCTGCGCGCGATTCCCGAGATCGAGCACATGGCGCTGGTCGGCGGCGACTTCGACGTCATCCTGCTCGTGCGGGCCAACGATGCGCGGGATCTCCGTCGCATCGTGCTGGAGGACATCCAGGCGATCCCGTCGATCCGCTCGACGAGGACGACGCTGATCTTCGAGGACTTCGGGCCGAGCTGACCCTCTCGTTCCCGTGGCACTTCCTGCGGGTCGAAGGCCGCAGAACCCGCCGCAGCCGCCACGGGAACAGCGGGCGAACCTGCCAGACTGACGGGATGAGTCAGAGTGGCGCGACCGAACCGGCTCGGCGCGGCCGTCCGGGATACGACCGACGCGGCCTGCTCGACGCGTCTGTCGCCGTCTTCAACGAATCTGGCTACGACGCCACGTCGGTCGCTGCACTCGCCACCCGACTCGGATTGTCGAAGGCCGCTCTCTATCACCACTTCTCCTCGAAGGAGGAGATCCTCGAGACGGCACTCGGCGAAGCGCTGGACGGCCTCGAAGGCGTGCTCGCCGATACGCGGACGGTCGTCCCGAGCGAGCGCCTGGCGGCCGTGCTCCAGGGTGCCGTCCGTGTGCTCGCCGCGCACCTCCCGTCGGTGACCCTGCTGCTGCGCGTCCGCGGCAACAGCGATGTGGAACGCCGGGCGCTCGAACGACGCCGCGCCTTCGACCAGGAGGTCACGGGCATCGTGCGCGCCGCCCAGCGGGAGGGCGCCGTCCGAGCGGATGTCGACGCCTCGGTCGCGACACGACTGCTCTTCGGCATGGTCAACTCGCTCGTCGAGTGGTACCGCCCCGGCGGAGCCGAGGACGCCGACGCGCTCGCGGGAGACGTGCTGACCGTAGCGCTCGACGGTCTGCGCACGCGCTGAGCCGCGGCATCCTTCGCACTCGGACATCTACGACGCGCTCCCGGACAAGTGCCGTGCCGGACGGCATCCGACAATGAGATGACGACCGGCCTCCCCGATGCCGGCACCGTCCTGCTCGAAGGAGAGTCACCGATGTCCGAATCCGCCGCAGCCGCCGCCGCGCTGCTCGACCGCATCCAGGCGCCGGAGGGCGCAGGCCGGGACATCCCCGATGCGGCGACCCGTGAAGTCATCGGCCGCGCGCCGGTGCACGCCGTCGCCGACCTCGACGACGCGGTCGCGCGGGCCCACGCCGCGCAGCCGGCATGGGAGGCGCTCGGCCACGCGAAGCGCAGCGAGCTGCTGCTCGCGGCCGCCGATGCGATCGACGCGAACGCCGAGGCGCTGGCCCATCTGCTCTCGCGCGAGCAGGGCAAACCCCTCAACGGCCCGAACGCCCGATTCGAGCTGGGCGCCTGCTCGGCCTGGCTGCGCACCAACGCGAGCATCGCGATCGAGCCGCAGGTGCTGGTCGACGACGAGACGCTCCACGCCGAGCTCATCTACAAGGCGGCCGGCGTGGTGGGCGCGATCGGTCCGTGGAACTGGCCCCTGATGATCACCATCTGGCAGATCGGGCCCTCGCTCCGGATGGGGAACACCGTCGTCGCGAAGCCGAGCGAGTACACGCCCCTCAGCGTGCTCGCGATGCTCGCCGTCATGAACGAGGTGCTTCCCGCCGATGTGCTGATCGGCATCTCCGGAGACCGCGAGGTGGGCGCGCGGCTCGCGTCGCACCCGGACGTCGCCAAGATCATGTTCACCGGATCGACCGCGACCGGACGACGCATCATCGAGAGCTCCGCAGGCAACCTCGCCCGTCTCACCCTCGAACTGGGCGGCAACGACGCCGGCATCGTGCTCCCGGGGACGGATGCCGCCGCCATCGCCCAGGACCTGTTCTGGGGCGCCTTCATCAACACCGGTCAGACCTGCGCCGCGATGAAGCGCCTCTACGTGCACGACTCCGTCTACGACGATGTCGTCGATGCGCTCGCCGAGATCGCGGCATCCGTTCCGATGGGGAACGGCCTCGACGAGGCCAACGTCCTCGGACCCCTGCAGAACCGCGCACAGTTCGACATCGTCACCCGGCTGGTCGACGACGCGAAGAGCCGCGGCGCGCGCATCGTCGCCGGCGGCGAGCCCGCGCCGGAGCTGGGGGAACTGTTCTACCGCCCGACGATCGTCGCCGACATCGCCAACGACGCCTCGCTCGTGCAGGAGGAGCAGTTCGGCCCGGCACTCCCGGTGATCCGGTACTCCGACGTCGACGAGGCCTTCGCCTGGGCGAACGCGGTCGATGTGGGACTCGGCGCCTCGGTCTGGTCGAGCGATCCGGCGGCGGCGCGGGAGGCCGCCACGCGCATGCAGGCGGGAACCGTGTGGGTCAACTCGCACGGCGGGCTGCATCCGATGGTCCCGTTCGGCGGGGTGAAGAGCTCGGGCTACGGCCTCGAGTTCGGCGTCGAAGGGCTCAAGTCGGTGGCCGTGACGCAGGTCGTGTCCGGCCCCGGTCGGAAGGGCTGAACCATGCGCTCTGCGATCGTCGTCGGAGCGGGGACGTCGGGGGCCATCGTCGCGCGGAGACTGGCGGATGCCGGCGTCGCGGTGACCCTCATCGAAGCGGGCGGGTACGACACCAATCCGGCCATCCACGATCCCTCGCGCGCAGGAGAGCTGTGGCACTCCGCAGAGGACTGGGACTACTTCACCGTGCCGCAGGCGCACGCGGCCGGCCGTCGGCTGCACTTGCCCCGGGGCAAGGTGACCGGAGGATCGCACGCCCTCAACGCCATGATCTGGGTGCGCGGCGCCGCACCCGACTACGACGGATGGGAACGCGCCGGTGCGACCGGCTGGGGCTGGTCCGAGGTCGAACCCGTGTACGACGCGATCGAGCACGACCTGCTCTACGTGAGCGACGACTATGCGCTCTCGCCGATCCAGGCGTCGATCATCGCCGCCGCCGTGGAGGAGGGGCTGCCGCACAATCCGAACTACAACGGCGGCGTCCTCGACGGGGTCTCCCAGCAGCAGGTCACGATCCGCGACGGCCGCAGGGTGAACACCTGGACGACGTACGCGCAGCCGATCGCCGAGAAGCTGACGATCATCACCGGACGAGAGGTCCACTCGGTGATCATCGAGGACGGCCGGGCGCGGGGGGTCCGGCTGGGGGAGGGGTCCGATTCCGAGGAGGTGCTCGCCGACGAGGTCATCCTCTCGGCCGGCGCCATCGGATCGCCGACGATCCTGCTGCGATCGGGCATCGGCCCCGCGGCGGAGCTCGAGGCCCTGGGGATCCCGGTCGTGCAGGATTCGCCGGGGGTCGGCAAGAACCTGCACGACCACCTCCTCTCGCCGGTGATCTTCACGACCGCGCGCCCGGTGGGTCCGCCGCAGACCGGGGTCTCGGTGACGCAGACGCATCTCTTCTGGCGCAGCCGCGACGATCTGGCGGAGCCCGACACGCAGCCGATCCATTTCTCGGTCCCGATGTGGGGCGAGCTCGAGCCGCGAGGCGACGACGGCTTCACGCTCATGGCCGGGCTCGTGACCCCGCACAGTCGTGGTGCGCTGACGCTCAGCGGCCCTGGTCTGGCCGACCAGCCCGACATCGATCTGGCCGCGCTGGCCGACGAACGCGATGTCGCCTCGCTCGCGGCATCCGTGCGCCAATGCCGCCGCATCGGCGCGCAGCCGGCCCTCGCCGAGGAGTGGGGTGCGGTCGAGGTCTATCCCGGTCCCGAGGTGTCGGACGCCGACGTCGACGACTGGGTGCGTCGCACCGCCATCACCTATCACCACCAGGTCGGCACGTGCCGGATGGGGACGGATGCCGCTGCCGTGGTCGATCCACGACTGCGGGTGCACGGGATCGAGGGGCTGCGGGTGATCGACGCGTCCGTGATGCCCACGGTCCCGACCGGCAACACCAACGCGCCCGCCGCGATGATCGGCGAGCGCGGGGCGGAGTTCGCGCTCGCGGACTGAAACCGCCGAGCCCCTTCCGACTCGAAACCCCCACCCGCGATGACAGCGGGTGGGGGTTTCGGCGTCCAGGGGCCCCGCGTCAGGCGGAGTACACCTCGCGGCCGGCGAACCACGTCGAGATGACGGGCGTGCGCACGATCTCCTCCGGGGGGCCGGCGATCGCGTCTCGTGCCAGCACGACGAAGTCCGCGGACTTGCCGGGCGTCAGAGAGCCGGTCTCCGCACCGAGGCCCATGGCCGTCGCGGCGTTGATCGTGAAGACCTCGAGCGCTTCCTCGGCGGAGATGGCCTGCTCCGGCCAGAGCACGCCGGGTGCGCGCCCGAGCGGGTCGGCTCGCGTCACCAGGCCCTGCAGCCCCTCCAGGGTGTTCGGGGACTCGCTCACCGGCCAGTCCGACCCGCCGGCGACCAGTGCCCCCGAGTCGATCAGGGCGCGGTTCGGCTGCGAGTGCTCCGCCCGCTCGCCGAGCACATCGGCGAGCGCATGGGGGATGACGCCGGGGAACCAGATGAACGGCGAGATGTCGGCCGACACGTCCAGGGCCTGCAGCCGCGGGATGTCGGCGTCGGCGAGGAACTGGCCGTGCGCGATCTGGATCGGGGTCGTGACGCCCTCGCCCCGCAGCCGCTCGGCGACATCCAGCACGAGCCGGGCGGAGCCGTCGCCGGTGCAGTGGACCTTCGCGCCGAGACCTCTGTCGGCGACCGCGCGCAGCCAGCCGTGGAGCTCGTCGAACGTCATGGTCGTCTCGCCGTGGAAGTGCGCGCCGTGCGCGGCGTCCGCCGGATACGGGTCGAGGAAGGCCGCGGTGTGCGCCGGAGGCACGCCGTCGAGGAAGATCTTCACGAAGTCGGGGCGGTGGTGCGCCGTGCGGAACTCCTCGCCTCGTTCGATGAGGGTCGTGCCGATCGGCGAGACGCCGAAGATGTCGTCGTTGACGAGCAGCGACGACACGACCCACGCGTGCAGTTCGCCCGCGCGGTCGAGGGTCGCGAGGGCGTCGAGGATGTCGACCGACACACCTGCGTCCTGGAAGGTCGTGATGCCGAAGGAGTTCAGCAGCTCGACGCCGCGGCGCGAGGCGTCCGCATGCTGCTGCGGCGAGAGCCCGCCGCCGGCGTCGTGGGCCTCCTGCACCGGGATGCCCGCGGCCTCCAGAAGAACGCCCGTCGGCGCGCCGTCGTCGGGATCGAGCATGGTCACGCCGGAGGGCGGGATGCTCGTCGTGGTGATGCCCGCGAGCTCGAGCGCGCGCGAGTTCACCCAGCGGTTGTGTCGTGAGTCCTCCATGAGCATCACCGGGCGCCCGCCGGACGCGTCATCGAGTCGTCGGCGCGACTTCGTGTTCGCCAGCGAAGGCAGCAGCGTGGTCGGCACCGCGCCGCCGACGATCCAGGCGTCCGCTGGCAGCGTCGCGGCCCTGTCGCGCACGCGCTCGAGGATCTCATCGAGGGTCAGCGACGGCGGCAGCGACAGCTCGAACAGGTCGGTGCGGCCGGCCAGCGCGTGATGGTTGTGCACATCGACGAAACCGGGATAGACCGCCGCCTCCCCGACGTCCAGCATCCGCGTCTCCGGTCCGCGCAGTCGTGCGACATCGGCGAGGGAGCCGACCGCGAGCACACGTCCGTCGCAGACCGCGAAGGCTTCGACGAGCGGATCGTCCCTGTCGGCGGTCCGGATGACGGAGCCGGTGACGATGAGGTCGGCGACGGTCCCCATCTCAGTCTCCGAAGGTCGCCGGCTCGAGCTCGGGCGCGTGGAGCGTGGTGGACAGCAGCCGCCCGTGCGCGCCGAACGTGAAGTGCGTCGGCACCTCGCCCGTCTCGTCGAGCCCGAACAGCACGCCGTGCGAGCGGATGGCGTTCACGTCACGGTGGTCGGCGATGGTCACCGAGGCGCACGGGATGACCTTCTCTCGCCACGCGAAGATGTAGATGCCGGGACGCACCTCCCACACGCTGTTCTCGTCGGTGTCGGCGAGTCCGCGCTCCGGGCCGGCGAGGCACTGCCACGAGTACCACCGCGACGACAGGTAGACGTGCTCGTAGGCGTGCTCGGCGCTGTAGACCCACTCGACCCGTCGTCCGATCAGGGTCGTCGTCGGTGCGGCCTCGGCGCCCGACACCTCGGCGCCTTCGATCACGCTCGGCGCGAAGACGTGCTGCACACGGGTGCGGCCCTGCTCCGGCGCGGGGAGGATGATCGAGATCACGGCCAGTGCGCGTCCGGCGCGCAGATCGAGCACGAGCGAGACCGCTTCATTCGGCAGGTAGCGGTGATGGAACTGCACGAAGTAGAGGTCGTCGTCGACCTCGAACGCCTCGTAGTCGTCGGTATCCGCTGCGGCCTCGGTGGGATCCTCGGCGCCAGGGTGGTACTCCCACGAGACGGTCGTGTCGTCGAACCGGTGCACGATGCGGGTGCCGCGCGCGTCGACGACGGCGATCTCCCGGCCGCTGAGCGCGGTGCTGTGCGGAGCCTTGTTCGCGTCGAATCCGGGGGCGAGGCCCTCGAGCGGCAGCCAGGTGGAGGTGTCTGCGGGGTTCAGCGTGGTCATGGATTCCTTCTCTCTCGGAGGTGGTGGGGGAGAGTCAGCGGTCGCTGAACTTCTCCAGGTCGGTGGCGAGACCCTCGTACACGGCGGGCTTCGAGCGCTTCAGGTACGCGCCGTAGACGATGCCTCCGATGAGGGCCACGACCAGCAGCAGCGGCATGAGGCGGATCGCGAGCTCCTGGGATCCGGCGACGATGTCGAAGTTGACGACGGCCAGCACGGAGATGGCCGCGATGCCGAGGAAGCCGATGCCCGGGGCGATGAACGTGCTCCACCAGCGCGGGTCGTTCGCGCGCCGGAAGTACACCACGATCGAGATCGCGGCGAGACCCTGGAGGATCAGCACGCTGAGTGTGCCGAAGCCGAGCATCGCGGGGACGAGGGTGAGGATGGGGTCGGCGCCGGCGATCGCGAACACGATCGCGACGATCGCGGCGAAGGAAGCCTGCACGATGCCGGCGAGCTGCGGGGCGCCGTTCGCCCGGGTGCGGGCGAGGGCGTGCGGCAGGATCCGTGCGCGACCGAGCGAGTAGAGGTAGCGGGTCGCCGAGTTGTGGAACGCCAGCATCGCGGCGAACAGGCTCACGAGGAGCAGCACCATCATCACGATGGTGAGCGGACCGCCGAGATACTGCTGCGAGATCGAGAAGATGAGGTCGCCGGTCGGCAGATGTTCGAGCGCCGTCGCCTGCGCCTGGGCCACGCCGGTCGCGCTGACCACTGCCCAGGTCGTGACGCCGAGGATGACGCCGATCGCGATGATCGAGGTGTACGTGGCGCGGGGGATGGTGCGCAGCGGCTGCTTGGCCTCCTCGCTGAACAGCGCGGTCGCCTCGAAGCCGAGGAAGCCGGTCGCGGCGAGCAGCAGGCCGATCGGGAGCGAGCCCGAGAACACGGCCTCCGGGCTGAACGCGCCCAGGTCGTAGCCGGTCTGCACCAGCACCGAGACATCGAACACGACGAGCATCAGCACCTCGAGCACCAGGCACACGCCGAGGATCTTCGAGCTGAAGTCGACGCCGACCCGCGCGAGCACGAAGCACACGACGATCGACAGCAGACCCCACACCAGCCAGTGCACGTCGAGACCGGTGAGGTCGCGGATGATGTTCTGCATGAAGAAGCCGCTGGTGCCGATCGTGCCGACGACGAAGAAGTTGTAGCCGAGGGTGGCGATGAGACCGGCGATGAGTCCGCCGGTGCGACCGAGGCCCTTCACGACGAACGCGTAGAAGCCGCCGGCGTTGACCAGCTGCTTCGACATCTGCGCGTAGCCGACCGCGAACAGCAGGAGGATGGCGGCGACGAGGAAGAACGACATCGGGGTGCCGCCGCCGTTGCCGAGGGCGATCGCCAGCGAGGCGACGACCACGATGCCCGTCAGCGGTGCGACCGCGGCGAGCACCAGGAAGACGATCCCGGCGACGCCGAGGGCGCCGGAGCGGAGGGCGGTGTGCCCGTGAGATGTTTCGGTCGGGGTTGCCACGTCGGCTCCTTTGCTGGGTGACGCCGTGCTCGCACGGCACCGACGACGAGGGGAATCGTCGATAGAGCGAGTCTGCTCGCGCCGGTCGGTTCGCACTTGACCGTGAGGGAAAGACGATGGTGCGAGCGCGCACACCCCGCCGACGACGGTTCGCGTCGCCGCGAGGGGGGAGCAGGATGACCGAGACGACACCGCCGTCCTCTCCGCACCATCCGGTGCCCGGCGGCGATCCCGGAGGGTGAGATGGATCTGCAGCTGCAGGGCACGACGGCCCTCGTCACGGGCGCGGCGAGCGGGATCGGCCGTGCCACGGCGCTCGCGCTCGCCGCGGAAGGCGTGCGGGTCGCTCTGCTGGATCGCGATGCATCCGCGCTCCGCGAGACGGCGAGCGGATGCCGTGATGCCGTGATCCTCGTCGCCGACGTGACGGACGAGGACGAGGTGCGTGCGGCGGTGGAATCCGGTGCCGCGTCGCTCGGACGGCTCGATGCCGTCGTCTGCTGCGCCGGGATCTCCGGGCCGGTCGGGACATCGATCGAGGACACCGCTCTCGCTGACTGGCAAGCCGTGTTCGCGGTGAACGTGACCGGAGCGTTCCTCGTGCTCAAGCATTCGCTCCCGGCGCTGCGCGCCGCACCGGCGGCATCCGTCGTCCTGCTCGCGAGCGACTCCGCCGTCGTCGCCTCGCCGGGGATGGTGCCGTACGCGGCGTCGAAGGCCGCGCTCGTGCAGTTCGGGCGGGCGCTCTCGGTCGATCTCGCCGACACGCGCATCCGCGTGAACGCGGTGGCGCCGTCGATCGTCGACACGCCTATGAGCCGAGGCGATCTCGGTTCCGACGCGTTCGACGCGCCGGGATTCCCGGTGCAGAGCGCGGCGGAGGTCGCCGCGCACGTCGTCTACCTGGCGTCTCCGCGCAGCAGGGCGATCAACGGGACGACACTGCTCAGCGACTTCGGGTACACCGCCCGTTCGGGGTTCCCCGCGTGACGACGGAACCGTCGAGCACGAATCCACCGCGCGCACGCGCCAGAACAGTACAGGGAGCAGACATGGGACTCGCATTCGGATCGACGGTCTCCGGACGCGTCGTCGTCATCACCGGAGGCGGCACCGGCATCGGCGCCGCCATCGCCCAGCGCTATGCGGCCGAGGGTGCGCACGTCGTGGTCGTCGGGCGCCGCCCGGAGCCGCTGCAGGAGGTCGAACGCGCCGTCGGCGCCGTACCGGTCGTCGCTGATGCCGCCGACACGGCCTCGGCGAAGGCGGCGGTCGCCGAGGTGCTCGCGCGGTTCGGACGCATCGACGTGCTCGTGGCGAATGCCGGGGGCCACGGATTCTCGCCGGTCGGCGAGACCGACGACGCCGGATGGGAGGCGGCGATCCGCGCCAATCTCACGACCGCGTTCACGATGGCGCGCGAGTCGCTGCCCGCGTTGATCGAGGCGAAGGGGCAGATCGTGATCGTGTCGTCGCTCGCCGGGCTCTTCGCCGGGCCATCGGTCGCGGGGTACACCGTGGGCAAGCATGCACTGATCGGTCTGACCCGCACCCTCGCCCGCGACTACGGCAGGCACGGGGTGCGCGTGAACGCGATCTGCCCCGGCTGGGTGCAGACGCCCATGGCCGACGACGAGATGGACGAGTTCGCGACCCACGCGGATCTCTCCTCCCGGGAGGAGGCCTATGCCGCGGTCACCGCCGACGTGCCGCTGCGTCGCCCCGCACAGCCGTCGGAGATCGCGTCGGTCGTGCGCTTCCTCGGCTCGGGGGAGTCGTCGTACATCACCGGCGCCGTGATCGTCGCCGACGGCGGATCGCACGTCGTCGATGTGCCGACGATCGCGTTCGACCACGCGGGGATGTAGGAGCGGCGAGCTCAGCCGATCGTGAGTGCGAATCCCTCGGTGGTGGGGGCGACCGTGACCTGCGTCAGGTCGTCGACCCGGTAGGTCGGCCCGTGCGCGGCGGCGTGCTGTCCGACGCCGAGCACCCGCATGCCCGCGGCGAGACCCGCCTGGATGCCGGCACCGGAGTCCTCGAACACGACGCAGTCGGCGGGGTCGATGCCGAGCAGGCTCGCGCCGAGCAGGAAGCCTTCGGGATCCGGCTTGGATGCCGAGACGCTCTCGGCCGTGACGGCGATCGCGGGGACGGTGAGTCCGGCCGCCTGCATCCGTGCCGTCATCAGCGCGACGTTCGCCGAGGTGACGATCGCGTGCGGATAGGGGAGGAGTGCCTCGAGCAGTGCCTTCGCCCCCGAGATCTCGATGACGCCGTCGACGTCGTTCGTCTCGGTCGCGAGCATCTCGTCGTTCTCGCGGAGATTGATCGCATGATCGCGCTCCGGCAACATGATCGACATGCTCTGATGCCCCTGCCGGCCGTGCACGACGCTGAGCACGTGCTCGGGGGCGATTCCGTGCGGCTCCGCCCAGGCCAGCCAGAGCCGTTCCACCACCGCCGTCGAGTCGACGAGAGTCCCGTCCATGTCGAGGAGGACGGCGCGGGCGTGGATGGTCTCGGTCACCCCTTCAGGCTAGCTGGCGCACGGCGGTCACCTGCTAGGTTGGCGAACGGCATTCGAGGACCGGGGGGATTCCATGGACACCACGCCGACACGCCGCGGGCGCGTTTTCTTCATCGCCGCAGGGGTGCTGCTGGTTGCAGCCTTCCTCGGGTGGATAGTGCTCCGCAGACAGGATGCCTGGCCGGCGGCGCTGGAGCTGGACTCCGTGCTCGGATGGATCGCCCACGGGCTGGCGCTGCTGGCGCTGCCCGCTGGTGCCTGGTTGATCGCCAGAGGCACCTTCCGCGAGCGCGAGCGCGCGGTCGACAGCATCGACTGACGCGCGCGCCAGCCGCCGTCAGCCGCCCAGGTAGGCGCGATGCAGCAGGGCGGGGTCGGCACCGAGCTCCGCGGCCGTGCCCTGGAAGGACACCCGGCCACCCGCCACGACCACGGCCTCGCGTGCGAGACCGAGCGCGACCTGCGTGAACTGCTCGACGAGCAGCACGGCCACGCCCGAGTCGGCGATCGACTTCACGATCGGCATCAACCGCAGGAAGACGACCGGTGCGAGCCCGAGCGACATCTCGTCGATGAGGAGAACGCGGGGCTTCGCGGCGAACGCGCGCGCGAGCACGACCATCTGCTGCTCGCCGCCCGAGAGCAGGGCGGTCGGCGAGTCGATGCGCTTCTCGAGCTCGGGGAACTGCGCGAGCGCCGCATCCAGCTCCCCAGGGGTGCGGGCGGTGAGCGAGATGTTCTCCCGCACGGTGAGCGAGGGGAACACGGCTCTGCCCTGCTCGATGTGCACGATGCCGCGCCGCGAGCGCGCGACCCGCGACAACTTGTCGATCGGCTCGCCGTCGAGAGTGATGCTGCCGGCGGAGTGCGGGGTCACGCCCGAGATCGATTCGATCAGGCTGGTCTTGCCGGCGCCGTTGGGGCCGACCAGGGCCAGCACCTCGCCGCCCTCGACCCGCAGCGAGACGTCGGAGATCACGGCGCCCGCACCGCGGCTGACGCTCACGGCGTCCAGGACGAGTTCGCTCACTTCAACAGCTCCGTCTCTCCCATGTACGCCTTCACGACGTCGGGATTCGCGAGGACCTCGGCTTGCGGTCCGCTGGCGAGCACCCGGCCGAAGTCGAGCACCGTGAGAGTCGGGCAGACCGAGCGCACGAGATCGAGGTCGTGCTCGATGATGATCAGCGCGATGCCGTAGCGGGACGGGAGCTCTCTCAGTCGAGCGGCCAGCGCCAGGTGCTCGTCGTGCGAGAGCCCGGCGGCCGGTTCGTCGAGGATCAGCAGCCGGGGGCGCGCCACCACGTTCGCGGCGACCTCGACGAGTCGTCTCGTTCCGACGTCGACGCTCGACAGGCGAGCGCGTGCCGGCGGGCATCCGAAGAACTCCAGCACCTCGTCGATATCGGATGCCGCGAGCCGACGCCGTGCGACGAACCGCACATACGCCCCGATCGTGAGCGCGGGCGGCACGCGATCCTGCTGGAACGTGCGGCGCAGCCCGAGGCGTGCGCGCCGGGTGGGGGAGAGACCAGCGAGGTCGCGATCCCCGAGGAGCACGCGGCCGCCGTGCTTCGGCAGGAACCCGCTGATCGCATCGACGAACGTCGACTTCCCCGCACCGTTCGGGCCGATCAGTCCCATGATCGACGCGGCAGGCACCACGACCGACACGTCGTCGAGCGCCTTCAGTGCGCCGAACTGCACGGTCAGCCCATCGACGGACAGCACGGGTGCCCCCTCGAGCGCGGCCGCGTCGACCGTGGCGGTGGTCGTCGTGGTGATGGCCCCGGCATCCGCTCCGACGTCCGGAGGGAGCGCCGTGAGCTTCGCGTTCGCGGCACGCCGGTCGGCGCGCCGGTAGAACAGGTTGCGGATCCCCTGGCCGAGGTTGGTGCCGCTCGTGAGGGCCTGCACGCCGAGCACGCCGAACACCACGAAGCCCCAGTCCTGCGGGATTCCCCAACGCTTGAGCAGCTCGGGGACGAGCACCCACAGGATGCCGCCGAAGATGGCCATGTCGATCAGGTGCGCGCCCGACATGATCGCCAGGACGTAGAGCGCGAGGGACTGCAGCGGGGTGAAGCTGGAGGCGAACGGCAGCTGCACCTGACCGGCCAGCAGCCCTCCGGCGACGCCGCCCAGCGCGGCCGAGACCGCGAAGGCCGTGAGCTTCGCGATCTGCACGCTCTGGCCCGCGGCCGCGGTGCCGCGCTCCGAGAACGCGACGGCCTTCCAGCTCGATCCCCAGCGTCCGCGCTGCAGGAAGAAGACCCCGAGCGCGCAGAGTGCGAGCACGACGATCGAGAGGAAGAAGAACTGCCGGTCGTTGGAGAACATCGTGGGGCGCTCGATCGCGGTGCCGTCGGCGGAGCCGGGGAACTGGATCTGCACGAGCGTGACGTCGGCCGCCGCGGCGAAGCCGAGCGTGACGACCGCGAGATTCACCCCGCGGAGGCGGAGGGCGGGGAGCCCGACCAGCACGCCGACGAGACCTGCGGCGATGCCGCCGAGCACGAGCCAGACGATGAATCCGCCCGGTGCCTGCATCACGTTCAGAAGCGAGACGATCCACGCGCCGACGGCAGCGAAGGTGAGCTGGCACAGGGCGATCATGCCGGCGGAGCCGGTCACGATGCCGAGACCGAGGATCGCGATGGCGGCGATCACGGCGCTGATGGCGAGGAACACGAAGTAGCCCGGCAGGGCTGCGCTCAGGATCGCTCCGGCGCCGATACCGGCGAGTGCGATCGCGAACGGCCAGGTGATCCGGAACCAGGGACGGTCAGCGAGCGGCATCCCACACCTCCTTGCGCTGGGTCCAGAGGAGAAGGACGACGATGAACAGGAACGGGAGGAAGTTGCGCACGAGCGCGACCTCGTCGATCTGGGCGACCAGGCCGCCGAGCACGCCGAGGACGACGCCGCCGATCACCGCCAGGTCGAGACGCCGGAACCCGCCGAGGAGGGCGGCAGCTGCTGCGGGGACGATGAGCATCGCGAGGCTCGTCGCGTCGTTCGACTGCGACGGGGCGACGACGATGATCGCGATCGCGCTGATGACGCCGGTCACGAACCAGACGGCGATCGACAGCGGACGCGAGCGGATGCCGAGCAGCTCGGCCGTGGTCGGACGCTCCGAGAGGGCCCGCAGCTGCGTGCCGACCCTGGTGCGGCGCAGCACGATCCGGACCACGATGGCAGTGATGATCGCCATCGCCACGGTCGCGACGGTGACCTGGCTGATCACCACGCCGCCGAACGAGAAAGCGGGGCCCGCGATGATGGGCGTGAACGGCTGAGGCTTGTTGCCGAACAGGATGAACGACATCGAGATCAGCAGGAGCAGTGGTCCGACGGTCATCGCCGAGCGTGTCGTCGTGGAAGCCTCGGAGAGCCAGGTCGCGGCGATGAATCCGATCGCCGCGGCGAGGAGACCGGCGACCAGCACCCCGAGCACCGACCCGAGCCAGATCGGCAGCCCGATCTCGCGGACGAACCACACCGCCGTGAACGCGCCGAACATCCCGGTCGCGGCCTGAGCGAAGTTCACCACGCGGACGAGGCGTGACATGAGCGTCAGGCACACGCCGAGAACGGCGTAGAGCCCGCCGGCGGCGAGGCCGGCGATCGCGCCTTGCAGCATGAGGCGTCCTTTCTGATCTGAGGGGGATGGCCCGGTCGTTGAGCGAGGAGCGGAGCGACGAGACGAAACGCTGCGAATGCGTTTCGTCTCGCTCCGCTCGCTCAACGACCGGACCCGCGAGTGTCTACTTGCCGATGCGGAGCCAGTCGTCGGCGACCTGCTCCCAGGCATTCGTGCCCGACTTCAGGATGATCGGCCACCCCGCGGTGTTCTGCGTGCCGAAGGCGTACGGCGTGCCCACCATCGGGTTCTCGATCGGGTCCATGGCCTTGAGCGCCTCGGAGACGCTCTCCCGCGTGATGTCGCCGTCGATGCCCTTGAGCACTTCGATGAAGTACGTCGCGGCGAGATATCCGCCCTGGCTGAACGAGGTGAGCGGGATGTCGTTCGCCTCCATCAGCTCCCGCCAATCGGCGTTGATCTCGTTGTCGTCCGTGAACGGGTAGAACTCGGCCGGCACGTAGATCCCGGCGCCGGCGTTGTCGATCGCGTCGGCGAAGTTCTCGCTGTAGACGCTCGTCAGATAGAGCCAGGTCACGTCGTCCCAGCCCTGCGCGTTGGCGGCCTTGACCTGGCCGATCGCGTCGGGCTCGACCGGGTTGATCGCCAGAGCCTTGCAGCCCTGGTCCCGCGCCTTGACGATGTACGGCGTGTAGTCGGAGGCGCCGTAGGGCACGGTGTCGTCGACGTACTTCGGCTCCTTGCCGGTGATCTCGGTCCACTTGTCGATCGCGGCCTGGTAGGTGGGGCGCGTGGAGCCCGCGATCTCGAGCAGGATGCAGATGTCGTCCAGGCCGAGCACCTCGGAGCCGTACTGCAGCGTGAGGGTCATGTCGTTGAACGGCCCCACGTTCGCCGGCGAGATGTTGTCGCTGGCGAAGCAGCCGGTGTCGACGCCGATGCCGGGCATCGAGAGGATGCCTTCCTGCTCGTAGTACTTGGCGTTGATCTCGCATTCGATCAGGCTGGCCGAGCCGACGAGCGCGACGGCGCCGTCGCTGCCCACCAGTTCGCGAGCGGATGCCGTGGCTGTCGCGGGGTCGCCCTTGTCGTCGAGGGTCTTGTACTCGATCGTGCGACCGTCGAGCCCCCCGGCCTCGTTGAACGCGTCGAAGACGGCCGCTGCCGCCTGCGACGCCTCGGGGAAGGTCGCCGGACCGCTGATCGTGTTGACGGAGCCGACGACGATCGGGGCGCCTTCACCTCCGCCGCCTCCGCCGTCCGCGCCGGCGCAGCCGGCCAGGGTGAGGGCTGCCACGGCGAGGAGCGCCGCGGTGCCGGATGCTCGTCTGTTCATGTGCTTCCTGCCTCTCGTGTGTTCGGGTCGTGCTGTGGCTCAGGCTCGGGTCCCTGAGCCCGTCGAAGGGTCGCGCAACGCGCGGCTCACCATCTCGGTGTCGGTGAACTGCTCGAAGGCGACGACCTCGGCATCCTTCAGACGCCAGACGTGTGCGACGCGAGCGGCGAAGAAGCGCCCGGTGGCCCTGTTGGTGCCGGAGTACGTGCCGATGCCGACGACGACGTCTCCGCCGTCGATCACCTCGTCGATCGCGACGGTGTAGTCGTCCCAGTCCTCCTGGAGGCGCGCGAAGACGTTCGCGGCGACAGCATCCGGTCCGACGTAGGTGCCGGCGTAGGGGAAGCCCGCGGCCTCCGTCCAGCGGACGTCGGATGCCAGCGGTGCCAGCATCCCGTCGAGGTCGCCGCGGTCGCTGGCGGCGTAGTGGCTGCGGATGATCTCTGCGTTGCTCATGTGCGCTCTCCTCGATTCGTTTCCTGGGCCGTGAGCCTGTCGAAGACGGTCAGACCGGCTGGGCGTCGGGATAGGCGACGGACCCGAGCGGGTAGATGTGGCCACCGCCGCGGGAGTGCTCGGCGCGGCCCTCGCCGTTGAGCCCGAGGAAGGTGCCCGTGGTCATCAGCTGGTAGCCGAGGTCGTGCAGCCAGACGCTGGCGACGGCGATCCGGAACTCGCGGAAGCAGAAGAGGTACAGGCCGTCGGCGAACTTCCACACCGTCGAGAGATCCATGTCGCCGTGGCCGCGCTGCACGCCTTCCAGGCACTGCCACGCGTAGCGCTGACTCGAGATGTAGACGTGCTCGTAAAGGTGCTCGGGGCTGTAGCGGTAGACGTTGCGCTTGCCGATGAGGTCGCGGCTCGGGCCGGGCACTTCGCCGGTCGCCTCGCCGGCGTCGGTCGTCGCTGCCCAGAAGTCCTGCCCCACCTGCGGAGTGCCCTCCACGGCCTCGGCCCCGATGCGGGAGCGGATGACGGTCGCGCGATGCGTCGTGCGGGAGAAGACGACCGTGATCGCCTCGCGCTCGCGGCTCTCCAGCGGGATGTTCACGAAGACGACGTCGTCGCGTACGGCCACAGCGTCGTAGGGATCGGTGCCGGAGGCCTCGAATCCGGTCCACGTGACGGCGACGGAGTCGAAGCGCAGAGACAGCGTGGAGCCGTCGTCGAGGCTGAGGGCGAGCGCGGTGCCGGCCAGGGACACGTTCGGAAGTCGGAAGGTGTCGATCCCCGCAGCGAACTCGTCGTAGGTGCGCCACTCGTCGAGCGCCGGATCGAGGGAGGTGTCGGTCATGGAGGTCCTGACATCGCACGTGGCGGAGCATCGAGGCCCCGGGCGCCGCGTCATCGCGGTGCGCTTGCCTCATGCTCGGCCGCGGTGCGGCATCCGCTCAAGAGCGGGGGCGCCATCGCGCGCCGAGAGTCAACCGGCGTGCCCTCCCGGGCAAGGCCGCGCGATCAGCGGCGTCAGTGCGCGGCGCGGTACTCGCTGGGGGAGACCCGGAACGCCGCCTTGAAAGCGCGGCTGAAGTGCGCGGCATCCACGAAGCCCCAGCGGGCCGCGATCGCGGCGACGGGGCGGTCGGCCAGCATCGGGTCGAGCAGGTCGCGTCGGCACTGCTCGAGGCGTCGCGTGCGGATCCAGGTCGAGACGGTGACGCCCTGCTCCTGGAACAACCCGTGGAGGTGACGGGTGGAGATGAAGTGCGCCGCGGCGATCGTCGCGGGTCCGAGGTCGGTCGATGCCAGGTTGCGGTCGATGTAGGAGCGGATGCGCTGCACCAGAGCCCGGTGCGGATCGGCGGAGACCTCGTCGAGTCCGAGCTCGCGTGTGAACACCGTCGTCACGAGGTCGAGGGCGCTGTGCGCGAGGCGGGCGCCCGTGGTGCCTGCGAGCTGATCGAGGTTCCCGGCGAGCTGCGTGAGGTACGGCACGACCATGCCGCCGAGTCCCTCCTGGCCGGAGATCCGCACGGCGGTGAGCTGGCCGATCATGTCGGACGGCAGGCTGATCAGATGCTTCGGGAACATCACGACCATGGTGCGGAAGTCCTGGTCGAAGACGAGGGAGTACGGACGATCCGTGTCGTAGACGGCGAGGTCGCCGGGGTGGAGCACGGCCTCGCGGTCGTCCTGGATGAGCAGGCCCGTGCCGGCGAGCATCAGGCTCACCTTGAAGTAGGAGCGGTCGGCGCGGGCGATCAGCTCGGGTGTGCGCTCGACCACGTGCGACGTCGCACGCACCTCCGTCACGTGGACCTCGTCGACGGATGCTCCGCGGATGACGCCGCGGAAGTGATCAGGGCCGCTGCTCGACACCTGCAGAGGGACGAAGGACTGGGAGACGGCCGCACGGAATTCGCTGATGTTGCGCGCGATGAGCGACGACACCGACTCGGCGGGGGCGACGGGGGCAGCGAGTGCACCGTTCATGACTGATCACCTCGGGATGGTGGAACGACGACGTTGTATACGATCCGTTCCGTGATGCTATCACCGGCGACGGCCGCACAGCACTGCTTCTAGGATGTGACCGGAGGACGGACGATGAAAGCTCTCGGAGACACGATCCTGCGCGTCCTGCGACAGGTGCGGGGAGCGGACAGGTCGGATGCCGTCTTCGAGGCGACGGCGCTCATCGTGGGCGCGGCGTTCCTGGTTCTCGGCTTCGCGATCGGGCTGCCGGTCTTCTGGGGCCGCGAGCTGGCGATCAGCGGAGCCGGATCGATCGGCGTCTTCGCGGCTGTCGGCGGCGCGGTGACAGCGGTCATCGCCTTCGTGGTGGGGCGTCTGGCGGTACGTCCGGCGGAGCCGGACGCCGAGGGACTCCGCGACGGGTTCAGCGTGCCGGGCGACCGGCTGCGCTGGTACGACCTCGTCGCGATCGCCTTCGCGCACGCGGCGATCGCCTACCTCGGCTGGATCGGGATCGCCGAACTGCTCGAGCGCAGCTTCACCGACGCCCCGGTGTTCGCGTTCCCCGGCGCGGTGCTGGTCGCTGTGGCGTTCGCGCTCACCGGGTACGTCTCGTTCCTCAGCGCCGTCGCGCTCACACCGACGGTGCTGTCGCTCGTGCTGGCGGTGTTCCTCGTCGTGGGCGCCTTCGCCAGCATGCTCGCGTCGAGCGATCCGCACTGGTGGCGCGACAACCTCTCCGCGCTCGGGATGAGCACCAACAGCGCCTCGCTCGCCTTCAACGTCACGCTCATCATCGCGGGTGTCATGGTGACGACGATCTCGCGCTACGCGACGGCCGGCCTGCCGGCGTCGGACCCGATCGACCGCCGTGGCCGATTCATCGTGCGCGGCGGCCTGATCCTGCTGGGCGTCTTCCTCGCCTGCGTCGGCGTCTTCCCCGTCGACGAGTTCTTCCTGGTGCACAACACCGTGGCGACCGGCATGACGGTGGTGTTCGCGGTCGTCGTGGTCGGACTGCCGTGGTTCCTGCGCAGCATCCCTCGGGTCTTCGTCGTGTTCGGCTGGGTGTACGTGCTGGTCATCGTGCTGCTGGCCGTGTTCTTCGCGATCGGCTACTACAACCTCACGGCGGTGGAGCTCATCGCCGCCGTGCTGATCTTCAGCTGGATCATCGTGTTCCTGCGCACGGCGAGCTCGGCGGGATCGCCGCGCGTTCCCGCCCCCGCTCTGACGTCGGAGGACGCGCCGGCGCACTGACGGCTCCGGCTTCAGTCGTCGCGAAGCGCCCTGGCCGCGTCGGCCGTGCGCTGGAGCGCGTGCACGGTGTGGGCATGGCGGCGCTGGGCGACGCCGACGAAGAGGCAGTCGACGAGTGCGAGCTGAGCGATCCGGCTGACCATCGCGCCCGCCCGGAAGCGGGGTTCGCGCGCATGGCTGAACAGGGTATGGTCCGACTCGCGCACGAGAGGGGAGTCGACGACGCTCGTGACCCCGATCGTGGTCGTGCCGGCTCCGCGTGCGGCCTGCAGGAATCGCACCGTCTCCCTGGTGGACCCCGAGTTCGAGAATCCGATCGCGACCGCCTTGGTCGCGCTGAGCGAGGCGGCGGCACTCGCCTCGTGCGCGTCGGACAGGACGATCGCCGAGCGCCCGATCCGCAGGAGCTTGTGTCCGAGGTCGTCGGCGACCAGGCGGCTGGCGCCGACCCCGAAGAGCAGGATCCGGTCGGCCTGGTCGATCGCCTCCACGGCGGCGGCGAGCACGTCGAAGTCGAGATTCCCGATCGTCTCCTCGATTGCGAGCAGCTCGAGCGCGGCGATCTTGCCGACGGCATCCGGGAGTGTGTCACCCGTCGCGATCTCTGAGCCGAACCCGGCGGGGGCGTTGAACTGCACGGATTCGCGTCCGAGCTCGGCGGCCAGCGACATGCGCAGGGCGGCGTAGCCGCGAAGCCCGATGACACGGCAGAAGCGCACGACCGAGGCGACGGAGGTGTCGCAGAGAGCGGCGAGCTCGGAGATCGTGCTCTCGACGGCGGTGGTGGGATCGTCGGTGATGACGCGGGCGATCCGGGCGAGTGACGGCGGGAGTGTCTCGGCTGCCGTCGCGATGGTCGTCTGGATGCTCATGCCACTCCTTGCTCGGAAACGACCGGATGAACAATTGTTCCACGAATAGCTGGATCTGCGTAGACTATTTTCATGAGTTCCCCGCGTCCCGCCGTCGCCGTCGATCTCGGCAAGTCCCGGTGCCGCGTCGCGTCAGGCGATGTGGTCCGTGAAGGTCTCGGCGCCCCGGGTCTCGCTGCCGAAGACGGCGTGACCGCAGCGATCGCCGCCATCCTGCCCCTGCTGCCGGATGACGGGGGAACCCTCGACCTCGTCGGTGTCGGCGCCGCAGGCGCGTGGGCCGCTCCCGGCGCAGCACAGCAACTGGCTGCCGCGCTGGCAGCGGCGACGCACGCCAGGGTCGCCGTCGCCTCCGACGTCGTCGCCGCCCACGCCGGTGCGCTCGAGGGCGGCGAGGGCGTGCTCCTCATCGCCGGCACCGGCGCCGCCGCACTCGGCATCGACGCCGACGGCGCCCGGCTCGTCGACGGATGGGGCCCCGAGCTCGGCGACTTCGGGAGCGGCTCGTGGCTCGGACGTGAGGCCCTGCGCGCGGTGCTCCGCGCATCCGTCGGCCTCTCACCAGACACCGTGCTCGTCCCGGCGATCGAGACGCGCATCGGCACGGCGTCCGACATCATCGGCTGGCTGGCGGATCCGGAACCGCTCGCGCGGCGCCTCGCGACCTTCGCCCCGCTGGTGCTCGACTCCGCAGCAGCGGGCGATGATGTGGCCGGCGAGATCGTCGAGGAAGCCGTGCGTCTGCTCACCGCGTCCGCGGTCGCCGCCTCCTCCCGCACGCTCGCGGTGACGCTCCACGGCGGGCTCATCCAGCATCCCTGGTTCCATGCCGCCCTGGTCGCCTCGCTGCAGGCGGCAGGGCGACAGACCGTGCCCGCTGCCGGCACCGCTCTCGACGGCGCGCTGCTCCTCGCGCGCCGGGTCGATCTTCCCCACGAAAGGTTCGTGCACCGTGCCGAATGACGACGTCCGACTGACCGCCCTGCTCTCGGTGCTCGAGAGCCTCGACACCGAGGCGTCGACCACGGAGCGCGGCGACCTCGACCTGCTCGACACCGCCGAGCTCATCCGGCGGATGAACGCCGAGGACCGTCGCGTCCCGGCCGCGGTCGCGGAGCGCGCCACCGAGATCGCCTCCGCGATCGACGGGATCACCGAGCGGTTCCGCCGCGGCGGACGGCTCATCTACATCGGTGCGGGCACGGCAGGACGCATCGGCGTGCTCGACGCGAGCGAGTGCCCTCCCACCTTCGGCACGGATCCCTCGATGGTCGTGGGCCTGATCGCCGGCGGCGAGACCGCGATCCGATCCGCCGTCGAGAACGCGGAGGACGACGACGAGGCGGCCGCCGCGTCGCTGCGCGACCTCGACCTCTCCGCGAGCGACACGGTCGTCGGCATCTCGGCTTCGGGGCGGACGCCCTATGTCGTGGGCGGGCTGGACTATGCGCGGGGTCTCGGCGCACTGACGGTCGCGATCGCCTCGAATGCGGGGTCCGCGATCGGTGCAGCCGCCGAGATCGCGATCGAGGTGGTCACCGGACCCGAGTTCATCTCCGGATCCACGCGGTTGAAGTCCGGCACCGCGCAGAAGCTCGTGGTGAACATGCTCACCACCCTGTCGATGATCAAGCTCGGCAAGACCTATCGCGGCGTGATGGTCGACCTGCTCGCCACCAATGAGAAGCTCCACGCCCGGTCCATCCGCACGGTGTCGCAGCTCGCGGGCGTCGGCGTCGACGAGGCCTCCGTCGCGCTCAGGGCAGCCGACGGTTCGGTGAAGCTCGCCCTGCTGATGCTCGCCGCCGACGCGTCGCCCGAGGCCGCGGCATCCGCTCTCGTCGACGCCGACGGCATCCTCCGCGACGCGATCGCCGCCCTCGCCTGACGCTGCGGTCGCGTCAGTGCCCGCAGGTGCAGGCGGCGCCTCCGCCGCAGCATCCGCCGGCTCCCGGTGCGGCGTGTGCCTGCGATGACTCCGGCACGTCCATCGCGGGGTTCTGGTCGAGGAAGCCGTTCGGCTTGAACCAGAAGCCCGCGTAGTCGACGGGCATGATGGGCCAGTCCTCCGGGCGGGGGAAGTGCGTGAGCCCGAACGTGTGCCACAGCACCATGTCCTCGCCGTCGATCGAGCGATCTCCTGCCGAGTACTCCGGCAGTCCCGCCCCGCCCTGATGCGCATTCGGGTAGCGGCCGGCCGGCCAGATCTGACCCGGCTCATGCCGCGTCGCCCAGAGGTGCTTGGTGGCGAACGCGGCACGTGCGGCGACCGACGACGCCGGGTCGGCCATGAGCAACGCGGTCGGCTCGGGGATGAGGTGGTAGGCGGTCGGTCGTCCGACGCGGTTCGTCTGCGTGGCGCTCTGCACCTCCCAGACGCGCGCGAGCGACGTGTCGGCCTCGCGCTGCGCCGCGTGCTCCGTGGCGAGGAGCGTCTCCGACCACGTGAACGCGTTGCCGAAGGGGTTGTCCGGACCCATCGGCACGCGCTGGGCGTCGATCTCGACGAGCCGGTTGGCCTCCCCGTCGATCGCGACGTCGAGCCGCGCGCAGAACAGGTGCTGGTGCACGGGCGCGAAAACGCCGGGGGCGAGTTCCGTCGCGTGCTTCTGACGGACTCCGGGCTCGCCCGCGGCGGCGAAGACGATGCCGGTGGCCTTGGCGACGACCTCGATCGAGCCGTCCAGGTAGAAGTGCCAGTAGAAGCCGTAGTCGTAGTTGCCGATCGTCGAGAAGTACGACACCACGAAGCGGCGCGACCGGCGCACGTCGGAACGGCCCGACAGGTCGGTATGCTTCCAGAGGATGCCGTAGTCCTCCTCGTGCATGCAGATCACGTTCGGGATGCGCACGGGGTTGCCGTGATCGTCCGCGACGTAGCCGTCGACGTATCGGATGACGCCGAGGCAGTCGCAGCCGAGCTCCAGGTGGTTGGCGTTCTTGCCGAGCAGGTATTCGCCGGCGTCGAAGTAGCTGATCCAGAAGCGACCTAGTGCGGTGTCGCCGTAGGGCACGACCATCTCGGGCACGCTCGCCCTGCTCAGCACCGAGCGCCCGCCGAACGAGACATCGTGCAGCACGAGACCCTCGCGCGCGTTGAAGTCCACGCGCATCGACCAGCCCTCCCACTCGACGAGCGAGCCTGTGACCGCGAAGCTCGGGCCCTCGGGCTGCGTGATCTCGATGGGCTTGAGCGTCGTGCGCGCGGCGCCCTGCGCCTCGGGGTAGTAGTTGCCGTGACCGGCCGGCACCGGCACATCACCGTGGTCCTCGACCCGGATGACGCTGTTCGTCGTGAGATCGATGTGCACGATGAGGCCCTCGACGGGGTGCGCCCACGGGGAGTCGGCCTCGTCGTGCTTCAGGAACGTGAGGGAGCGGATGACGCGGCGGCCGACCTCGTCGGCTCGGCCGGTGTAGCCCGGGGCGAGCGGGCCGCAGAATGCCAGCGCCATGTGGCCCGCGAGGCCGCGGCGCGTCATCGCGGCCTGCCACTCGGGGGAGGCCTTCGCGATCGTCTCGGCGCGCTCGTACTCCTCGAAGAGGTACTGCGGCTGGCCGTAGGGCGGCGCGTCATTGGGCACCCGCTCGGCGCGGACGACCTCGCCGCGGGTGAGGGAGACGATGACCTCGGTGGCGACCCCGGTGGCGATGTCGAGAAGGGTGATGTCGGCGCGGCGGTCGATCGGAGAGCCGGGGCGCCACGCGGCGCGCTCCTGCTTGGTCGGCTCGTCGGGGAGCAGCATCGGCACGCGCGTGGTCTCGGTCATGAGCCCGGCGGCGTCGAGTACGGCGCGGGCGGCGGCGATCTCGGCGCCGGTGAGCGGATCGAGCGGATGCGGGACGGCGATCTTCTCGATGGAGACGGGCTGCGGGTGGTGGGACATCGTCGACCTCACTATTTTCGAGCAAACGCTCAATAAACGGGTTGGCACGATCGTACGACGGAACGCCCGGCGTCACAAGACCCGGGCTGCAGCCGGGCGGCTCAGGCGCGCCAGGGGGCCAGGATGCCCTCGAGCACGGCCAGGTGCGCCGAGGCCGGCTGGGGCTCGGTGACCTCGACCACCTGCTGCCCGTAGGTGATCGAGCGCAGCAGTGCCATCACGGCATCCTGCGGGGTCTCGGCGCGGAGTGCGCCGTCGGCGACGGCCTCTTCGAGGGAGGAGCGGATGCTGTCCTGCCAGGTCGCGAGGGTGGGCGCCCCGGCATCCGGCGTCGATTCGAGGGTGGCGATGCGGCCCCAGAATCCGACGACCACGTGGGCCTCGGTGCGCGTGCGCTCGTCGATCGGAAGAACCTCGCGCATGAGCGCGTGCAGTCGGGGGAGGCCGCGCAGGCCCGCGGTGGCGTCGGCGATCCGCATGTCGGTGCGACGGGTGACCTCGGCGGCGGCAGCACGCACGACGTCGTCGAATCCGTCGAAGTAGTGCCAGAGCGATCCGGTCGCCACCCCGAGCTCCTTGGCGACGGCGCGCGACGACACGTTCTCGTGGCCCTCGCGGGCGGCGACGGTCAGCAGCGCCTCGGCGATCTGCCGGCGGCGCTCATCGTGATCGACGATGCGGGGCACGTTCACATCCTGTCGTATTCGCGGTGGGTGTAGCTATGTTGAGCGTCCGATCAATATACTTCGCGGGTGGAGCATCTCCTGCCGGCGGCGCCGTGGCTGATGGCCGCGGCGGCGATCGTCTCGGCCGTCGCCTGCGTGGCCGCGTGGCGATCCGTCCCCTGGCAGGGCAAGCAGTCGGCTCTCGTCATGGCGGCGGTGATGCTGCTGGTGGCGGCGGGCGACGGAAGTCCGGTCGTCGGTCTGATCCTCGGGGCGGTGCTGCTGCTCTCGGCGATGCTCGGGACCATGGGAGTCCGCGGAACCCCGGCCGCCGCCACGTGCTGCCACCGTGCGCTCGTCTCGCTGGTGATGGCGATCTGCTCCTTCGAGAGTGCGTCGACCGGACAGGCCGCCGCCGTCGCGGGGCACGCCCACGGGCATGGCCAGGGCGTGACGGGTCTCCTCTCGGTGCTCGTGGTGGTCGGGGTCATCAGTGTGGTGCTGTGGACGGTCGTCGCGGAATGGGTGCTCGAGCCGGTGCACCACGGCCGCACCGCGCGCCTGCTCACGACGGAGGCCTGGGCCATGGCGGCGGGTGTCGCCGTGATGTGCCTCGGGTTCTGACCGCCGATGCGGTCCGGTAGCGTGGCCGGATGCCTGTCGCCCTGATCACCGGAGCCGCGCGCGCGAACAGCATCGCCGCCGGAATCATCTCTCGCCTGCGTGCCGCGGGTTGGACGGTCGCCACCAGCGATCTGCACGACGCCGAGCACACGGCGGACCTCTCGACGGCGGAGGGCCCCGACGCCTTGATCGCCGAGGTCACCGCCACGCATGGCACCATCTCCGCGCTCATCCTCAGCCATGCGCACGACGTCGAATCCGGCATCCTCGACACCACAGCCGAGAGCTTCGACCTGCACGTCGCCGTCAACGCGCGGGCGAGCCTGCTGCTCATCGCGGCGTTCGCCCGCCAGGTCGGCGACGAGGGCGGTGCGATCGTGGCGCTCACGAGCGACCATGTCACCGGGAACCTGCCGTACGGCGCGTCGAAGGGTGCGCTCGACCGGCTCGTGATCTCCGCGGCGCGCGAGCTCGGCCCGCGCGGCATCTCGGCGAACGTGCTGAACCCCGGCCCGATCGACACCGGGTGGATGGATGACGCCACGCGCACGCAGCTGCGCGAGATGACCCCGCTCGGGCGCCTCGGGCGTCCGGCCGATGTGGCCGCGGTGGTGGAGTTCCTCGTCTCGGACGAGGGCCGCTGGATCTCGGGGCAGCTCCTGAAGGCGGACGGGGCGTTCGGCGCCGATTTCTGATCAGGCGCGGCTTCCGATCAGCTGCGGGCGGCGGGGCGGACGAACGCCCAGGCGGCGATCGCTGCGACCGCCGCAGCGACGGTCATCGTCACGGCCATGGTCACGGCGTTCGTGCCGCCGACTCCTGCGGCGAGAGGCGCGACCACCGGTCCGAACAGGAACGTCGCCATGCCGAGCAGAGCGGATGCCGTGCCCGCCCTGGGGCGATGATGCGCGAGCGCGAGCGTCTGCCCGTTGGGGCCGCCGATCCCCGAGCACAGCATGAAGCCGACGAGCGCCGCGACGACACCGGAGACCCCCGTGCCGCTCAGAGCCAGCACGAGGAAGGTCGTCGTCGCGATCAGGGTCGCGGTGATCCCGCCGAGATAGATGTTCAGCGGACCCCAGCGGCGCACGACGAGGCGGCTCGCCTGACTTCCCGCGATGCTGGCCAGGGCTCCGCCCGCGAAGGCGAGGCTGAATGTCTGCGGCGTCAGGCCGAACTCGTCCTGCAGGACGAACGACGACATCGACAGATAGGTGAAGAAGGCGACGCCGCCACCCGCCGCAGCGATCAGCACCGAGGTGAAGAGTCTGTCGCTCATGACGGCGCCCGCGTGTCCGCGCAGCGCCTGCAGACCGCCGCCGTGACGTTCCCCGACGGGCAGGGTCTCGGGCAGCGCGAAGACGACGACGAGCAGGAGGACGACCCCGACGGCGCCGAGCACCCAGAAGATCCCGCGCCAGTCCATGATGAGGGCGAGCTGGCCGCCGACGACCGGCGCGATGATGGGCGCGGTGCCGGAGACGAGGAACAGCAGCGACAGCATCCGCGAGAGCTCGACGCCGTCGAATTGATCGCGGGCGATCGCCAGGCAGATCACGATCCCGGCCGATCCGGCGAGTCCCTGGAGGAACCGGGCGAGCAGCAGCAGCTCGATGGTCGGGGCCGTCGCACACACCGCGGAGAGCACGGCGAACGCCGCGACTCCGACCATCAGCGGCAGGCGTCGGCCGAAGCGATCGCTCAGCGGGCCCGCGATCAGCTGCCCGAGTCCGAGACCGATCATGCACGCCGACATCGTCGCCTGGCCGAGCGCCTCCGTGGTGCCGAGGGATGCCGCCAGCTGGGGCAGCTGCGGCAGATACAGGTCCATCGACAGCGGCCCGAAGGCCTCCAGCATCCCCAGGACGAGCATCGCGTGCAGCGTGCTCATCCGCGGGTGGTGAGGCTGATCCGGCGCGGGGATGCTCATTCGTCGAGGTGCAGGATGCGGCGCAACCAGCTCTCGCGCGCGGCGTTGGCCGCCTTCGAGACCTCGGCGTCGGGGGAGAACCCGTGGAAGCCGTGATACCCGCCGGCCCAGACGTGCAGTTCGGCCTGCCCGCCGGTCGCCCAGATGCGAGTGGCGTAGTCGACGGCTTCGTCGCGGAACGTCTCTGCGGCGCCGACCTCGATGAACGCCGGGGCGAGACCGGACAGGTCCGTCGCGCGCGCCGGGGCGGTGTACGGCGAGACGGCGTCGCTGAAGCGGTCGGTGCCGGCGATCGCGTCCCAGGCGGTGTCGTTGTTGTTGCGATCCCAGGCGCCGAAGCCGTCGTACTGCCGGGCCGACACGGTCTCGTTGCGATCGTCCAGCATGGGGCAGCCGAGAAGCTGTCCGGCGAGCCGAGGGCCCCCGCGGTCGCGAGAGAGCAGCGCCACGGCGGCCGAGAGTCCGCCGCCGGCGCTCATGCCCGAGGCGATGATCCGGTCAGGGTCGATCGCGAGCTCGTCGGCG
This sequence comes from Microbacterium luteolum, assembly GCF_039533965.1. Classification (NCBI taxonomy): domain Bacteria; kingdom Bacillati; phylum Actinomycetota; class Actinomycetes; order Micrococcales; family Microbacteriaceae; genus Microbacterium; species Microbacterium luteolum. The sequence goes on along the minus strand of NZ_BAAAUN010000001.1, from coordinate 1,236,421 downwards.
TGCGCCGCCATCCACTCCAGCGCGGCGTAGCAGTCCTCGGCCTGGGCGGGGCCCGGATGCTCGGGTGCGAGGCGGTACTCGACGGCCACGCCGACCACTCCGTGGCGTTCGGCGAGGTCGATGAGCTCGCCCGTGCCGAAGAAGCGCGTGCCGAGCACCATCCCTCCGCCGTGGATCGAGAGCACCGCCGGCGCCGGTCCGGACGCGGCATGTGACGGTCGGACGATCGTGATCTCCAGATCGGGCGCGCCCTCGGGCCCGGAGATCACCCGGTCCTCCCAGGAGACGGCCCGCCCCTCGGCCTGCACGGTCATCGGCGGGATGATCGTGGCGAAGTGATCCCGGTTCGCGTGGATCGAGTCGGCGCGCAGGGGGATGATCTCGACGAGGCTCACGAAGGCGTCGAGGCCGGCCACGAGCTCGGGGTCGTAGGGGACGGGCGCGGGAGCGGTCATCGTGCGACGCTCCAGATCCGTCGCAGCCACGAGGCGCGGGCGGCGAGGGCCGCGCGCGAGAGCTCGGCATCCGGCATGTACATGTCGAAGCCGTGCGCGCCGCCGCCCCAGACGTGGAGCTCGGCCTGTCCGCCGGTGGCCCAGATGCGGAGGGCGTACTCGGTGTCCTCGTCGCGGAACATCTCCGCCTCGCCGACCTCGATGTAGGCCGCGGGGAGTCCGGACAGGTCGTCTGCGCGGGCAGGCGCCGCGTAGGCCGGCACGTCTGCGCGGAAGGCGACGTCGTCGCCGAGCACGCACGACCAGGCGAGCAGATTCATCTCGCGCTGCCAGGTGCCGATGCCGTCGTACTGCCGGCTCGAGACGGTGGTGTTGGTGTTGTCGATCATGGGGCAGAGCAGCAGCTGGCCCGCCATGACGGGACCCTGCCGATCGCGGGCCATGAGGGCGACGGCGGCCGTGAGGCCTCCGCCTGCGCTGCCGCCGCCGACGATGATGCGCTCGGGGTCGACGCCGAATTCGGACGCGTGCGCGTGCAGCCACACGAACGCGGCGTAGCAGTCCTCGACGCCGGCGGGGAACGGATGCTCTGGAGCCAGACGGTACTCGACGTTGACGGCGACCACCCGGTGCTCGGCGACGATGTCCACGACCCGACCGGTCTCCCACGAGCGGTGACCGACGATCATGCCGCCGCCGTGGATGTTGAGGAACGCGGGAAGTGTTTCGGTGTCGCTGTCCCGGGGGCGGAAGATCGTGATCTCGATGTCGGGATCGCCCGCAGGACCAGGGATCACGCGGTCCTCCCACTCGATGTCGCGACCGGCGATGACGGCCGTGTTGTCGGGGAACATCGTGTCGGTGCCTTCGCGGGGGAGTGACGCCCGGGTGAGTGCGGGTTGCGGGTTCTTCGCGAGCTCGTCGAGCACGGCCTGCACTTCGGGGTCGAAGGGCACGGGCGTGACGGTCGGGTGGCCGGCGGCGGTGGCGGTCATGGGTCTCTTTCGTTCGTGAGCGGTTCGCTGAGCGTGTCGAAGCGCCGGATCAGGGGCCTTCGGGCGAGACCACGTCGCGGTCCGCCCAGAACGGTTCGACGAGGCTGCGCAGTTCGGCGGCGCCGATGCGGTCGACGAGGGCGGCGGCGTCCAGGTTGGCCCGCAGCTGCTCGACGCTCGAGGCGCCGAACAGGGTCGTGGTCAGAGCCGGGTGGGTCAGCGTGAAGGCGATGCCCAGCTGTGCGGGAGAGACGTCGAGCGATGCCGCCAGCGCGGTGAACGCGGGGACGTCGTCGATGATCCGTTCGCGGATGTCGCCGGGGTCGCGTCCGATCTGGCGATCCCCGTTGATCTTCCCTGCCAGCACACCGCCCTCGAGGCAGTCGGAAGCCTGGAGGGTGAGTCCCTGCTCCCAGAGTCGTGCGAAGGGTTCGCCGTCCGGGATCGAGCGTCGAGAGACGCTGTACTTGAGCTGCGCGATCTGGGGGCCGGGCACGCCTTCGGCGGTCGAGATGTCGATCAGTCGCTGGATGCTGGACGCCGACCAGTTGTTCACACCCCAGGCGCGGATGAGTCCGGCATCCGTCAGCCGCGCCAGATCGAGCACGAGGTCGCGCAGGTCGAGGTCGTCCCGCCGCAGGTCGCCGAGGATCACCAGGTCGGAGTGCTCCACGCCGATGCGCATGAGCGCGTTCTCCAACTGCGGCCGGAAGCCGTCGGCCCCGAACGACTCGAGCCACAGCTTGGACGACAGCAGCCACTCCTCGCGTCGGAGTCCCGCCGCGCGGACCATACCGGCGAAGATGACGTCGGTGAAGACGGGCGGCATGCCCGGCGCGGAATACACGCCGACGTCGAAGAGATCCACACCCCGATCCACGGCCTCGCCCAGCATCGCGACCGCATCGGCGAAGTCCATCCGGTCATAGGTATGCCAGGAACCGAGGGAGAACAGGGAGGTGTGGATGCCGCTGCGGCCGATCTCGCGGCGGGGAAGCGGGGTGGTGGCGGTGGGCATGGTCGTGGTCCTCACAGGCTCGGGTCGATGACGGCCTTGACCTCATCGAGGTGGTGCATGTTCGCGATCTTCGCGGAGGCCTCGGCGAGTCCGACGGGCTCGCTGAAGAGGTCGTCCCAGGGGTACCGGTCGGCGAAGGCGGTGAAGAATTTGATGGCGCGGGCGTAGTCGGAGATGTCGCCGTTGAGGGAGCCGACCACGGTGAGCTCTTTGCCCATGATCGTGCTCAGTGGGAAGCCGTCGCCGGCGGGGCCCGTCGAGCCGACGATCGCGACCGTGCCGCGCTGTGCCGCCATGCCGATCGCGTCGGGTCCGACGCTCGGCGCTCCGGCGAAGTCGAAGACATGGTCGGCACCGTGGCCGCCGGTCAGCTCCATGACCTGCTCGATGACCGGGCCCTCGCGGAAGTCAACGACGGCGTCCGCGCCGAATCGGGCGGCGAGCTCGAGGCGGGCGGCAGGCGCTCCGACGGTGATGACCTGGCCGGCGCCGGCGACCTTGGCGACCGCGGTGGCGAAGATGCCGAGGGCGCCGGAGCCCTGGACGACCACCGTCGACCCGGGGCGGACACGGCCGGCACGCTCGAACGAACGAAGCACCGTCTTGGCCGCGCACCCAGCCATCGACGCCCACGTGTCCTTCACGGATGCCGGGAGCAGCAGCTTCGCGGCGCCAGGGGTCACATAGGCGTATTCCGAGAGCCCGGCCGTCGCGAACGGGTGCACGTCGGCGCGCTGCAGGAAGCCGTAGCCGCGGCGGGAGCAGGCCACGGGTTCCCGCAGCACCACGCAGCCGTGGCATTCGCCGCAGGTCGACTCCGACCAGCCGATGCGGTCGCCGGGGGAGAGGGGGCGGCCCAGCGCATCGTTCGTGTCAGGGCCGGCGGCGACGATCTCGCCGACCATCTCGTGACCGAGCACCATCGGGAGCATGCCGGGGAACGTCATCTTCCCCTCCCAGATCTCGATGTCGGTGCCGCACAGCGTCGTGCAGGCGATGCGCACGAGGGCGGCGCCCGGCTCGATCTCGGCGGGAAGAGGGAGATCCTGCAGGGTCAGCGGTTCGCGGTGCGCGGTGAGCACCGCTGCGCGGGTCGTGGTGGGGAGGGGCATGGCTGTCCTGTCTCGGGGAGTCGCGGCGTCAGGGGGAGGTGGTCGGGTCAGACCAGGAGCTGTCCGCCGTCGACCGCGACGGAGACGCCAGTGATGTGGCTGGCGGCGTCACTCGCGAGGAACAGGACGAGCGGGGTGACCTGGTCGACCTCGGCGATCGCGCCGAGCGGGATGCGCGACTCCCAGGCGGCGCGGGCCTGCGGGTCGTCGGCGAAGGCGGCGGTCAGGGGAGTGAGGACAGGGCCGGGGGCGACGGCGTTCACGCGCACGCCGGAGGCGGCGAGCTCGATCGCGGCCGTGCGCGTCAGGGCGTCGACAGCGGCCTTGGTCGCCTCGTAGTGGCCGAGGCCGGGTGTGGGCTGCCGCGCGCCGATCGAGGAGATGTTCACGATGCTGCCGCGACCGGCCTCGGCGAGAAGGGCCCCGAAGACCCGCAGCATGAGGAACGTGCCGCGCACGTTGACGCGGAGCGCGGCGTCGACCACGTCGACCGGCACCTCCAGCAGGGTGCCGCCACCGGCGACGATCCCGGCGTTGTTCACGAGCACGTCGAGTCCGCCGTCTGCGGCGATCAGCTCGGCGGCGGCGAGGACGGATGCCTCATCGCCGATGTCGAGGGTGAGGGCGGTCGCGCCGATCGCGGCCGCAGCTTCGGCCGCGGCATCCGCGTTCACGTCTCCGATGAAGACCGTGGCGCCCTCGGCGCGGTAGGCGGCGGCGATACCGCGACCGAGCCCGGAGGCGCCTCCGGTGACCAGGATGCGGCGGGGGGATGCAGACATGTTCGTCCTCACTGACGGTGTTGCGACGGGGTGTCTCCGTTATATTCTACAAACATAGAAAAACACAACCCCGTTCGTCGAGCGAGCGCAGCGAGACGCTCTCTCGTTCGTTGAGCGAGCGGAGCGAGACGAAACGCGCGTGCTCTCTCGTTCGTTGAGCGAGCGGAGCGAGACGAAACGCCCATCCGTCGATAAACCCCAGAGGAGCCGTCATGCCCGATCAGACATATGCCCGGAGGTCGCTGCACCCGGGCGGCGCACCGGTGCCGCCGCTCGCGCTCGGGTCGTGGAACACCTGGGACCGGATGTCGCAGGACGACGCGGTCTCGCTGATCCGTCGCGCCGTCGAGCTCGATGCCGGATTCTTCGACGTCGCGTACTACAACATGGGTCCGCACGCCGAGAACTCGAAGACGGACATCCTCTTCGGGGAGGCGCTCCGGAGGAGCGGAGTGGACCGCTCCGAGATCGTCCTGTGCGGCAAGCTCTGGCTGTGGGACTGGCCGAACCAGGGATTCCGGGCGCAGATCGTCGAGTCCCTCGATCGTGCCGGCCTGGATCGATTCGACACGCTCGTGGTGGGCGACTACATCGACGCGCCCGACATGCCGCGCCTGGTCGCCGACGTGAGCGAACTGATCGGGGAGGGGCTGCTCGACTCCTGGGGCATCAACAACTGGCGGATCGAGCACACGCGGGATGCCTTGGCCGAGGCTGCGACCCAGGGGGTCGCGGGTCCCGTGTTCGCGCAGCTGAAGTACGGCATCGCTCGGCGCTCGATGGCGGAGGGGCAGGCGTACGGACCGCTGTTCGCGGACGGCACGCTGACCCTGCAGGCGTCCGATGTGTTCGAGGGCGGCATCCTCGCCACCGGTCGCGCGCCGCAGCGGAAGATCGGCGCCGATGTCGGCGGCATCCGCGAGCAGATCGCGGCGATCTACCCGGAGATCGAGCGCGTCGCGGGGGAATTCGGCGTCTCTCCCGCCGCGCTCGGCATCGCCTTCTGCCTGTCCAATCCGGCGACGGCGAACGTCCTCTTCGGTGCCTCCCGCCTCGATCAGCTGGAGCAGAATCACGCCGCGCTGGCGCTGGCTCGCGACCACGGTGCGGAGGTGCGAGCCGCGCTCGCCGATTGCGGGGTCGACCGGGATGTGAGGGCCGACGGGGCGTGGTGACCCCGCGGCGGGCGCCGTGCGCGTCAGTGGGCGTGCGTCAGCGGGCGTGCGTCAGTGCGCGCCGCCGAATTCGATGAGAGCCACTCCGACCGCGATCAGGGCGACGCCGATCGCCATCATGGCGGAGAAGTGGTCCTTGAAGATCACTCGACCGAGCACGGCGGTGAGGGCCACGCCGGCGGCGGCCCAGATGCCGTAGGCCACGCCGACCGGCATCCCCATCGCGAGGATCGTGCCGAGCAGGGTGAATGCGGCGAGGTAGCCCACGACGATCACGGGGATCCAGCGTTTGCGGCGAAGCCCCTCGGAAGCGCGCAGGCTCAACGTCGCGGTGACCTCGCTCGCGATCGCGAGGGCCAGCAGCAGCCAGGTCACGAGGTGGCCTTCGCCGGCTCGCGCTTGTGAGAGCCGAGCTCGACCAGCAGCACGCCCATCACGATCACGCCGACACCGATGATCTGCACGGGCCCGAGGAGCTCGCCGAACAGAACGGTCCCGAGCACGGCCGTGAGCACCACGCCGATCGCCGACCAGATGCCGTACGCGACACCCACCGGCATGCCGCGATCGAGGACGATCGACAGCAGCCAGAGAGAGCCGCTGTAGCCGATTGCCACGACGATGAGCCAGAGCGGATGCGTGAAGCCCTCGGCTGCACGCAGCGCGAGAGTCGCCGACACCTCGAGCGCGATGGCGACCAGCAGCGGGGGCCAGGCCGAACGGCGGGGCGGAGTGGTCATCGTGCGCCTTCCTCGGGGTGTCCGAAGGGGACAACGTGGGCGGGTCTCGCGGGATTCCCGCAAGCCGGGCGATGTCTGCTGCGGAAGGCGAGGGGCCTCGATTGCTGACGTCGGCTGCGGTTGGCCGTGCGGCTTCCGCTGTCACGCGTCTGTGAGCGACGTCGGCCGCGAACGGTCCGTCGCGAGGCTCTACTCGGAGGGATTGAGTCCGTGTTTGGGTTGACGATCCGTGCTTTCACGATATGCCGATAGGCCGGTATGGGATCGAACAAAGCTTCGAAAGTCGGGTGGACGCGCGGTAAACTGGGGGTATGTCGAAGCTCACTGGATTGTTGGAGGCGGTCACCCGTCTCGATGCGGTGTGGGCGAGCGCGGATGACGCGACGGGGTTGACGCGGGAGCAGTTGATCGCGGTGGAGGCGACGATCGGGGTGGTGCAGCGTCAACTGGATGCCGCGCATGTCGATGTGGCCGCACGGATCTCTCACGAGTCGCGGGCCGAGCTCGGATCGGGGAGCCTGGCGAAAGAGCACGGGTTCCGGTCGGCGGCGAAGTTGATCGCCGCGACCACGGGGGTGTCGTCGGGGGATGCGTCCCGGTTGGTGAAAGTGGGGGAGGCGACCGCTCCCCGCACGGATCTACTCGGTGGGAGGTTGCCGGCCCGGTATGAAGTGCTGCGGGCGGCGTTGGCTACCGGGGTGATCGGAGTACCGGCCGAAGCGCTGATCGTCGCCCTGCTGGACCGGTGCCGGGTGGTGGCGGGAGTGGAACGCATTGCCGAGGCGGAGGCGCTGCTCACCGAACGTGCGGTCGGGTTGGGGCTGGATGAGTTGCGGAGGCTGATCACGCGGGCGGAGGCCTGGTTGGACCCGGACGGGGTGGAGCCGAAGGAGGAGGAGAAGCGGGCGAAGAGATCGCTGACGATCTTCGAACGCGACGGGATGGTGCACCTGAACGCGGTCCTCGATGCGGAGACCGCGGCACCGGTGGTGACCGCGATCCGCGGATTCGTGTCCGCCGCGTTCGCTGCCCGGAAGGATGCCCCGGATCCGGGGGCGGCGGATGCGGATCGCCGCACGGTGTCGATGATCCAGGCCGATGCTCTCGCGGTGTTCTGCGCGCACGTCCTCGGATGCGAATCCCGGGTGCCGCTCGCCGGAGCGACCATCGTGGTGCGGGTCACTCTCGACAACCTCCAGTCGGGGACCGGGTCGGCGACGATCGACGGACTCGACCAGCCCGTCAGCGCCGGGGCGGCGCGGCGGATGGCCGCCGGGGGCGGGGTGATCCCGTGGGTCATGGGCGGGCGCAGCGAGATCCTCGACTGGGGTCGGGAGAAACGCCTCTTCACCCGCCCGCAACGCCTCGCCCTGGTGGAACGGGACGGCGGGTGCGCGATGTGCGGACTCCCACCGGAGATGACGAAAGCCCACCACATCCGGTGGTGGCAACGCGACCACGGACCCACCGACCTCACCAACGGGGTGCTGCTCTGCGAGACCTGCCACCACCGCATCCACGACAACGGATGGGACATCCACATCGACGGCACCGGGACCACCGCCCGGGTCTGGTTCACCCCACCCCGCTACATCGATCCCGCCCGCACACCGCGCCTGGGTGGGCGGGCGCGATTCGACATCGCCGCCTGAGCGGCACAGCGGTGGCAGGTCTGCGCGCTCGGACAAGCCGTGTGCGCGACCGGGCATGGCGGATGCCGAGACCGGCCAGTCATGCCCTTGCACTCTTTTTCCACGCATGTAGACTAACCAGCACGACACATCGAAGTGGCGTCGGATCCGGCTCTCCGGCCAGCGGCTCTTCGAACCCTTCTTCACCCTCCCTGCATCCGAGAGAAGGAACCATGAAACGAATGCCCCTCGCGCTTGCCGCGGCAGTGGCCGCGACCCTCGCGCTCACCAGCTGCAGCGGCGGAACGTCTCCGTCACCGTCCGACGGCAGCGGTGCCGAAGGACCCGACGCTCTCAACATCGGCAACTTCCTCGACGTCACCTCCTGGGATCCGTCGCTCGCCGACATCGGCTTCGACGGTCCCTACCTCTCCGCGGTCTACGACGCCCTGATCGCACTCGACGCGGACGGAGCGCCCATCCCGTCGCTCGCGACCGAATGGACCGTCGCCGACGACGATCTGAGCATCGACCTCGACATCCGGACCGACGCGGTGTTCAGCGACGGAACCCCGGTCGACGCAGATGCCGTCGTGAAGAGCCTCGAGTATCTCAAGGCCGGCCCGCGATCCGGCGAGGCGTACCTCAACGTCGCCTCGTTCGAGAAGGTCGACGACGACACGATCAGCATCCGGCTCACGCAGCGCGACGACACGATCCTGTACCTGATGGGCCTCGGCCGCAGCTACGTGATGTCGCCGGCGTCCATCGAAGCGGGCACTCTCGGCAAGGAGCCGATCGGCTCCGGCCCGTACGTGCTCGACAGCACCACGAGCATCGCCGGCGCGGAGTACCACTTCACCAAGACCGCTGACTATTGGGATGCCGAGACGTACCCGTTCTCCGAGCTGTCGATCTTCCCGATCACCGACGCCACCGCCCGTCACAACGCGATGCTCAGCGGCCAGATCAACGTCCAGTACGGGGATGTGGCGAATCTCGAGCAGGCGGAGCAGCAGGGGTGGAACGTCGCCCAGCGCGTGTCCGGCTGGGCGGGCCTCGTGATCACGGACCACACCGGTGCCAAGAGCGAGCCCCTCGGCAAGCTCGAGGTGCGCCAGGCCCTCAACTACGCCTTCGATGGCGCCGCGGTCCTCGCCGCCGTCGGCAGCGGTGCGGGAGTCTCCACCAACCAGGTCTTCCCCGACGGCGGTGACATCAACGATCCGGCGCTGAACGAGACCTATGCGTACAACATGGACAAGGCCAAGGAGCTGCTGGCAGACGCCGGCTACCCCGACGGCTTCGCGATCTCGATGCCCATGTCGCCGATCTTCGAGATGTGGAAGCCATCCGCCGAGCAGGCGCTCAAGGAGCTCGGGGTCACGGTGACCTGGGACAACATGCAGATGCCGGACTACCAGCTGAACGCGCCGAACTATCCGATGTTCATCTCCTTCCTCGCGATGGACGGGAACGACGTCGCGACGGTGGCTCGGCAGGTCACCAGCGTGCAGTGGTTCAACCCCGAGCCCGACTACGCCAAGAACGACGTCATCGCTCCGCTCGTCGAGAAGGTGCAGACCGAACGCGGCGACGCGCAGACCGCGGCCATCGAAGAGCTGAACAAGGCCCTCGTCGATCAGGCGTGGTGGTCGGTCTGGTATCAGGCGAACAACACCTACTACATGGCGACCGGCATCCAGCTGCAGCCGGTCGTGGGGATGATGTTCCCGACACTGCGCTACATCTCCCAGGGCTGAAACCCACCGGGGCGGTCGGCGACACCGACCGCCCCGGCATCCTTCCCCTCCGACCCGAGAGGTCCCCATGCTCCTGTTCACGGCGAAGCGAGTGCTGTCCGGTCTGGTTCTGCTCATCGCGGTCTCGATCGGCACCTTCTTCCTCGCCCACCTCGCGATCAGCGATCCGACGGCATCGCTCCTCGGCACCACGGCGAGCCCCGCGCAGCAGGCCGCGCTCGCCGAGAAGATCGGGCTCGACCGTCCGCTGCTGGTGCAGTTCTGGGACTGGCTCTCGCAGGCGGCGCAGCTCGATTTCGGCGTCTCCTGGCGCAACTTCCAGCCGGTCTCGGAGCAGCTCGCCGTCAAGGTCCCGGTGACCCTCTCGGTGGTCACGTTCGCGACCCTCATCACCGCGGTGATCGGCGTCGCCTTCGGGATGATCACCGGTCTCCGACCCGGCACCTGGTTCGACAGGGGGATCAAGGGCATCTCCGTCGTGCTCTTCGCCCTCCCCGGCTTCTGGGTGAGCCTCGTGCTGGTGATGTGGCTGGCCGTCCAGCTCAAGTGGTTCCCGGCCGTCGGCTACGTCCCGCCGACGCAGTCCGTCGACGGGTGGCTCCGTTCGATCACGCTGCCCGCCATCTCGCTCGCCCTCGGCGGCATCGTCGCCGTCGCCGAGCAGCTCCGCAACGCAGTGATCGCGCAGAGCCGGCAGGACTGGGTCCGAACCCTCCGCAGTCGCGGCCTGTCGTCCGCCAGGGTCAACCTGCACATCCTGCGCAACGCCTCGCCCGCCGCCCTCACGGTGATCGCCCTGATGTTCGTCGGGCTGCTCTCCGGCGCGATCGTGGTCGAGCAGATCTTCAGCCTCCCGGGTCTCGGGCAGCTCACCAACCAGTCCTCGCAGAACGGCGACATCCCGATGCTGCTCGGCATCACCGTGATCTCGATCGTCTTCGTCGTCCTCATCAACCTCCTGCTCGACCTCGTGCTCGGCTGGATCAACCCGAAGGTGCGCGTCGCATGACCACGACAGACATCCGCGTCGCCTTCGACAGGGCGGCCCAGAAGCGCCGGTCCGGCCTGTTCCGCCGCTTCCTCCGCCACCCCGGGGGCTGGATCCCGCTGGCGATCTTCGCGGCCGTCGTGCTGGTCGGGGTCCTCGCCCCGCTCCTCGCGCCCATGGACCCGAACTTCGTCGACCTCGCCGCAGCGAAGGCCGCGCCGGGCCCCGAACACCTCCTCGGCGGGGACTCGACCGGACGCGACATCCTGTCCCGGCTCATCTACGGCACCCGCACCACGCTGCGGGGAGCTCTCATCACGGTCGTCACCGCGCTCGTGCTCGGCGTGCCGACCGGCGTCGCGGCCGGGTACTTCGGCGGCGTCTTCGACCGCGTCGCGACGTGGATCAGCGATGCGCTGCAGTCGATCCCGGGCATGATCATCCTGCTGGTGGTCGCCGCGGGCAGCCGCAACAACTTCGAGGTGCTCATGGCCACCGTCGGCGTGTTCATGGTGCCCGGCTACTTCCGCATCTCGCGCTCGCAGACGCTCGCGGTGCGGGGCGAGCCCTACATCGACGCCGCCCGCGTCTCGGGACTGTCGGATGCGCGCATCATCTTCCGCCACGTGATCAAGGCCGTCTACCCGCCCGTGATCATCCAGACGGCGCTCACCGCCGGCATCGCGATGGGTATGCAGGCCGGGCTCCAGTTCCTCGGCATCGGCGACTCGAACGTCCCCAGCTGGGGCGCGATGATGCTCGAGGGCTTCCGGCTCATGCTCACCTACCCGCTCATGCTGCTCTGGCCGTCGGCAGCGCTCGGGCTGACCATCGCGGTGCTGGCCATCATGGGGTCGACCCTCGCGGAACTCGTGCAGGTACGCACCCCACGGGCGTCGCGTCGGAAGGCGGATGCCGTCGCCGCTGCGCCATCGACCCCGGCCACGGGCAGCGCCCAGCACGAAGCCGCGCACGCCGCGCTCCGCATCGACAACCTCCGCGTCGCGCACGCGACGCCGAACGGAGAGACCGAGGTCGTGCACGGCGTCACCCTCGACATCGCGCCGGGCGAGGTCGTCGGGATCGTGGGGGAGTCCGGGTCCGGCAAGTCGCAGACCGTGTTCTCTGTACTCGACCTGCTGCCCTCGACAGGACGCGCGACGGCCGACGCGATCTGGGTGGGCGGCAAGGACGTCAGCCGTGCGACCGGGAAGCAGCGCCACGCATTGCTCGGGCGAGAGATCGGGTACGTGCCGCAGGAGCCGATGAGCAACCTCGACCCGTCCTACACGATCGGCCACCAGCTCATCGAGCCGCTCCGGCGAACCCATGGCCTGAGCCGGGCAGAGGCGAAGGAACGCGCGCGAGCCATGCTCGTCCGTGTCGGGCTCACCGATCCGGCCCGCGTCCTGCGCAGCTACCCCCACCAGATCTCCGGTGGCATGGCCCAGCGGGTCCTGATCGCCGGCGCGATCGCGGGAAAGCCCTCGCTGCTCGTGGCCGACGAGCCGACGACCGCGCTCGACGTCACCGTGCAGGCCGAAGTGCTCGAGCTGCTGCGCGAACTGCAGGCGGAGTACGGGATGGCGCTGCTCATCGTGACCCACAACTTCGGCGTCGTGGCCGACATCTGCGATCGCGTCATCGTGATGCGCGACGGCGAGATCGTCGAAGCGGGCCCGGTCGACGACCTCTTCGCCACACCGGCCGCCGACTACACGCGCGCACTCATCTCGGCGTCGCTCGACGATGTCGCCGGCCGCGCCGAACTCGACCGCGCCGTGGGCCCGGCCGTGCAGACAACGGAGGTGACGGCATGACCGCGCTGCTCGAAGTGAACGATCTCGTCGTCGACTACGGCCACGGACGCCGTGCCTTCCGTGCTCTCGACGGCATCTCGCTCGATATCGCGCCGGGGGAATGCCTGGGGCTCGTCGGCGAGTCCGGATCGGGGAAGTCGACCCTCGGCAAGGCCATCCTGGGACTCGCGCCGGTCACCAGCGGCAGCATCCGGTTCGAAGGGCAGGAGATCAGCGGTCTCGGACGCCGGGCCCGGCGTCGACTCGCCGATGACGTGCAGGTGGTCTTCCAGGACCCGTACGGATCGTTGAATCCGGCGATGACCATCGGCGACATCCTCGCCGAGCCCCTCCTCACCACCGGCATCGGGGCGACGGCGGCCGAGTCGAAGGTGCGGGAGATGCTCGACCGTGTGCGGCTGCCCGAATCGGTCATGGACCGCTACCCGAGCGAATTCTCCGGCGGACAGCGCCAGCGGATCGCGATCGCCCGGGCGCTGGTGCGCGGTCCGCGCCTCATCGTGTGCGACGAGCCGGTGAGCGCTCTCGACCTCACGACGCAGGCGACGATCCTCGACCTGTTCATCGAGCTGCAGCGAGACACCGGCGTCGCGTATCTCTTCGTGTCCCATGACCTCGGCGTGGTGCGCCGGGTCTGCCACCGGGTCGCGGTGATGTACCGAGGCGAGATCGTGGAGATCGGCGACGGCGAGCAGGTGACGCGGTCGCCGCAGCATCCGTACTCCGAGCGGCTGCGCCTGGCCTCGCCGGTCGCCGACCCCGTCGCTCAGCGCGAACGACGTGCCGGGTGGCTCGCTCTCCGGGAGGTGCGCGATGCGGCGGTACGGTAGCTCCAGGCCGGATCATCGCGTCGTCCACGACCGGCCGGAAGGACTCCATGCCGAAGATCATCGATCACGACCAGCGTCGACGGGACATCGTCGAGGTGGCGAAGAGCATCATCCTCAAGGGTGGCTTCGAAGCGGCGACGATGCGCAGCATCGCCGCCGAGGCGGGCTTCGCCAACGGAGCGTTGAAGCACTACTTCCCCGGCAAGGAGAGCATCGTCGCCGCGACCTTCGAGACGATCCTGCAGCAGATGTCGGAGGGCGTTCAGGCCGCAGGCGAGGAGCCGACGACGGCGGATGCCGCGCTGCGGGGATTCCTGGAGGCCACGATCCCGCGCGATCAGGCACAGATCGCCGCGGGGCGGGTGCTCCTCGCCCTGTGGGAGTACGCGATGGCGAACGAGTCGCTCGCGGACCTGTACCGGAGCCACCTCGCTGCCTGGCGGGGGTCACTCATCGAGCGGATGGAAGCCGCGCGCGACGAGGGCGCGATCCGCGACCAGGACTTCGGCGCCCGAGCGAACGAGTACATCTCGGTCGCGGTCGGAGCGACCGTCATCAACCTGATGTACCCGGACGGCGAACGCATCGCCGACTACGAGACCTATATCGACCAGTTCCTGGCGCGACTCCGCTGACGGCGACGCGCCCGATCCGAGAGGACGGCGCGCCGTGACCATCTCCCTGCACGCCGACCGACACCGCGGCTCCGGCCGGCCTGTCGTCTTCCTCCACGGTCTCGCGTCGCGCGGGAAGCAGGATTGGCCGGATGCCGAGTGGGCGGGGGTGTTCGCCGATCGTCCGCGGGTCGTGATCGACCTCCCCGCGCATGGCCGAAGTCCTGCGACAGGGACCGCGCCCACAACGGCGGTGATCGATGCACTGGCGCTCGCGGTCGGGGAGGAGGAGATCGACCTCGTCGGCTACTCGCTCGGGGCACGTCTCGCCTGGGATCTGGCGCAGCATCCGTCCGTGCACGTGCGACGTCTCGTGCTCGGCGGGCTCAGTGCCGCGGAGCCGTTCGGTCATCTCGACCTCGCAGCGGCGAGGGCAGCGATCGGCGGCGGACCCGCCCCGCTGGACCCGCTGACGGCGATGATCGTGAACATGGTGTCGTCGCCCGGCGCCCGGTCGGCGCAGCTGCTCGATCTGATCGAGGGACTGGCCGCAGAGCCGTTCGCGCCCGAGGCGCGCGGCCCGCAGATGCCGGTGCTCCTGGTCGGAGGCGTGCACGACACGATGTCCGACGGCATCGCCGCGCTCGCCGCCCTGCTGCCGGACGCGCGAGCGTTGCGGGTCCCCGGCGACCACGTCACGGCTCTGCACACCGCCGAGTTCCGCACCGCCGTGCAGAGCTTCCTGACGGCCTAGCGCCGACGCTCCATCTCACAGACGCAGACACAGACGCAGACACTCGCAGCACAACTGCGGATCACCCAGGAAAGGCAGAACCATGACGACCACCTCCACCCCCGATGCCGCGCGCATCCTCGACATCGCGACCGGCTACATGGCTTCGAAGCAGCTCTTCGAAGCCAGCCGCATCGGGCTCTTCGCCGCGATCGCCGACGGCGCCGACACCGTCGAGGAGATCGCCGTGCGCAGCGGTGTGAGTGAGCGCATCGCCCGCATCCTCGCCGACGCGATGGCGGCGAAAGGCCTGCTCGTGCGCACCGATGCGCGCTACACCGTGGCTGACGACGCCGCGGCGTACCTCACCGGTGCCGATGCGCAGGTCGACCTCGCTCCCTTCCTCACCTTCCTCGGCGAGATCAGCTATCCGCACTGGCTGCAGTTCGGCCACACGGTCGACACCACGGAACCCGGTGATCTGCAGATGGACGACGCGCGCTGGGCGACGTTCATGGCCGGCGTCATGACGTACAACCGTCTCCATGCGCAGGAATTCGGGCGACACCTCGACCTGGCCGGCGCCACCCGAGCGCTCGACTTCGGTGGACTCTCTGCCGAGTTCGCCCTCTCGGTGATGGCGAAGAACCCCGGGCTGCACACCACGTTCGTCTACGCCCCGGGGTTCGAAGACGGGATCGCCGAAGCGGTAGAGGCCGCAGGCGTCACCGATCGTACGGCCGTCGAGGTCGGCGACACCGCCACGGCGACGCCGCAGGGCGAGTACGACCTGGTCTATGCGAACCACGTGATCCACCGCTTCAGCGCGGAGGAGAACGCCCAGATCTTCCGCAATCTTCGGGCGGCCGCGGTGGACGGCGCGACTCTGACGGTGCTCGACTTCTTCCTCGATGACGACGTCGACCAGCGCGGCCTCGACGCCCTGCACGCGGGGGAGTACCTCGTGATCGACGGCACCATCGTGTATCCCGAGGCGCAGGTGCGCGGATGGCTGAACGATGCCGGGTGGAAGGTACGCGACAAGGTCGCGCTCCCCGGCAGCCCGCGGGTGCTGCTGGCCACCGCGGTATGAGCTCTGCCCCGGCGCCCGCTCATGCGGCGCCGGGGCAGGGACTGGTCCGAGGGGGATCAGAGGCGGGCGGCATGCGTGAACATGCCGCCCGCCGTTGCCGTCCCTCGAACGTGCTCAGTCCCGAACCTGCTCAGTCCCGCACGAAGACCGTCCGGCCGTCGACGATCGTGCGCGCGACTTCGGCGGAGGAGAACGCGCGACCCGGCTCGAGCGGGTCCTCGTCGAGGATCGTGAGGTCCGCGACCTTGCCGGTCTCGAGAGAGCCCTTCCACGTCAGAGCGCCGTCCTGACGCGCCGCTTCCACGGTCATGGTCCGCAGCAGCGCGCGACGCGTGCGGGCATCGTCCGGAGTTCCGGCCGCGGCGAGCAGGTCGAGTGAGGCATCGAGGCCTCGCCGCCAATCCGGCGTGGCGATCGGGGCGTCGCTCGTGATCGTGGTCAGCACGCCGGAGGCGAGCATCTCCGCCAGTGGCCAGGCGGTGGCGAGCCGCTCCGCGCCGAGCTGAGCGCGGGCCCAGTTATGCGTGTGCGCGGCGATCAGCGGCTGCACGGCGAACCCCGCCCCCAGCCGCCGCATGCGCTCGATCTGCTCGACGGTCGCGAGGTCGCCGTGCACCACGTAGTGCGGCGCGGGGGGTGCCGGGTGCCCGCTGGGCCGCTCGAGCACCCGTACGAACTCCGTGATCGAACGGTCGCCCGTGGCATGCACCGCGATCTGCAGTCCGAGCGATGCCGCGAGTTCCAGCATCCGTTGGAAGGCGGAGAGCGGGTCGTGGCCGCCACGCGTGAGCAGGCCGCCGGTCGTGCCGTCCGTGTACGGCTCGTCGACCCACGCCGTCGCCATGGGCGGGATGCCGTCGGCGAAGATCTTCACGCCGGTGATCGCCAACCAGCCAGGGTCGGTTGCCGGAACGGGTGTGCGGATGCCGCGCTCGAAGTCGTCGAGCCTGCTCTCGCCGTCGATGGTGCCGAACAGGCGGAGCATCGTCACCCGGGAGGTCTGTGCCCCGGCGCGGTGCAGATCGATGTAGGTCGAGAGCATGTCGGTGCCGAAGCATCCGGTCTCGCCGCCGTCTTCGCCTGGTCCGATCCCCGGCTCCGTGTAACTGGTGATCCCGAGTTCGGCGAGCAGGCGCCACGCCTGCTGCAGCGCGGCGCGGCGTTCGGCGGCCGTCGACACCAGCCGCCCGGACGGCTGCTGCTCCGGCGGGGTGTCGGAGAAGAACAGGTGCGGCCAGCGGGCTCCGAGCCAGGCGGCATGCAGGTGCGCGTCGTTGATGCCGGGGATGGCGGTGCGCCCGTCGAGCTCGATCGTCTCGCGGGCTCCCATCGCTTCGGCATCCGCGTCCGTCGCGACGATCCGTCCGCCGCGCACCGCGACGGCGCTGGCGAGGGCGTCGGCGGAATCGAAGGTGTGCACGCGTCCGCCGCGGATGATCAGGTCGGCGCCGTCGCCGTAAGAATCTTCACTCATTATTCCACCAGTGTAGACACAAAAGGGCATCTCCGGGGACGGTCGATGACCCTCGATTCGGATGCCGCCGCCGACCACGCGTACGCTGGTGGCATCCCCCGAATCACCCGGCAACCTCGCGCGCCGGCGATCTCGGCGCGCTCACACATGCAAGGACGCAGATGAACGATTCCGTCGCACCCCACGACGACTGGACGGCGAGAGAAGAGCTGGCCGAGCGGATGATCCCGCTGATCGGCGCACTCAGGCGCGAACACGACGTGGTGACGTCGCTGCACGGCCACCGCCTGCTCGGACTCTCCGCCACGGGACTCGTCGAGGTGCACGAGCGCGTCGCGCAGCTCGGTCACGAGCAGCTGCGTCTCGAAGACAGCCTCGCCGTCCTGCAGGCCATCCATGAGCTGGCTCCCGGCGCCTCGTCCCTCGACGTCGCGCGACTGGTCTCCGGGCATGCCGAGAGCGGTCAATCCCTCGAGACCTACGTCGCGGAAGCGCTCGCCCCCGCCGTCGGCGCGGTGGCCGCAGCGCCCACCGACGTGGTGCTCTACGGCTTCGGACGGATCGGGCGTCTGCTCGCCCGCATCCTCATCGCCCACACCGGCGGCGGCAACGGCCTGCGCCTGCGCGCCATCGTCGTTCGGCGCGGATCCGAGAACGATCTGATCAAGCGCGCGTCCCTGCTGCTGCGCGACTCGGTGCATGGGCGATTCGCCGGTTCGGTGACGGTCGACGAGGAGGCCGAGCAGATCATCGCCAACGGCACGCGCATCCAGGTGATCTACTCCGATGCTCCGGAATCCGTCGACTACACGGCCTACGGCATCCACGACGCGATCGTCGTCGACAACACGGGGCGCTGGCGCGATGAGGCCGGACTCTCGCAGCACCTCGAGGCGAAGGGCGTCGCCCGCGTGCTGCTCACGGCGCCCGGCAAGGGGCCGCTCAAGAACATCGTGCACGGCATCAACGACCATACGATCGATGCCGACGACCGCATCGTGTCGGCCGCGTCGTGCACGACGAACGCGATCACGCCGGTCCTGGCAGCGATCGACGAGGCCTACGGCGTCGTGCGCGGCCACGTCGAGACCGTGCACTCGTTCACGAACGACCAGAACCTGATCGACAACTTCCACAAGGGCGACCGGCGGGGCCGCTCGGCGGTGCTGAACATGGTCATCACCGAGACCGGAGCGGCGAAGGCCGTGGCCAAGGCCCTTCCGCAGCTGGAGGGCAGGCTCACCGGCAGCTCGATCCGGGTGCCCACCCCCGACGTCTCGCTCGCGGTGCTCCACCTCACGACAGAGCGTCCGGTGTCGAAGGAGCAGGTCAACGACTACCTGCGCCGCGTCTCCCTGCACTCCAAGCTGCGGCAGCAGATCGACTACGTCGAGTCGCCCGAGGTCGTGTCGACGGACTTCGTCGGCTCGCACCGCGCCGGCATCGTCGACGGACTGGCGACGGTCGCCGAGGAGAACACCCTGATCCTCTACGTCTGGTACGACAACGAGTTCGGCTACTCGTGCCAGGTGATCCGTGTCCTCGAGGTGATGGCGGGCTCGCACCCCGTCGTGCTTCCGGCGCGTCGAGAGGTGACACTGCACTCCTGATCTCGCAGGTGCGCGACGTCGGCGGCGCCCGGCATGATGGGCTCATGAAGACCGCGACCCTGCTGGCCGAGCGTCTCCGATCGCACCGGCTCACCGCGCCGGCGAAGACGGTGGCGGATGCCGCGCACCATATGCTCGCCGTGCAGAGCCAGGACTTCACCGCCGGGCGCTGGGCGCTCGCCCTGCGCACGCGGGGCGAGCTGCGGATGCGCGACGTGGACCGGGCATTCGATGCCGGCGACATCGTGCGGGCGTGGCCGATGCGGGGCACCCTCCACACGCTGCCGGCGCGCGACCTCGGCTGGGTGCTCTCGGTGACGGCGGCGCGGCAGCGGCAGCAGGCTGCGGGGCGGCACCGTGATCTCGGGATCGACGACGACATGGTCGCCCTCGCCGTGCGCGCGCTCACTCCGGCGCTGCACGACGGCGGACGCACCCGCGCCGAGGTCTTCGAGATCCTCGAGGGCGTCGGCATCGACCCCACCGGCCAGCGGGGCCTCCACCTGCTGTTCGTGCTGACGATCGACGGGCTCATCTGCCAGGGGCCGGTCGTCGCCCGCGACGGTGTGACGCGCGAGCAGCGCTTCGTGCTCGTCGACGACCACATCCGCGAGCACGCGCACCCCGACGATCCGCTGGCCGAGCTGTTCGTCCGGTACATCACCGGCCACGGGCCTGCCGGCGTCGCCGACTTCGCCTGGTGGTCCGGCCTCACGCTCGGCCAGTCCCGCGAGGCGGCGGAGCGTGCCGCGGGCCGCGTGGACGAGGTCGCCGACGGCCTGTTCGCGGCGCCCGAGCGTCCGCGTCGCGCCGCGGGGGCGGCATCCGTCATCGCGCTCGGCGCCTTCGACGAGTACTACCTCTCCTACGCCGACCGCACGACCGTCTGCGCGCCGGAGCACCTGGCGACAGTCGGGCCGGGGAAGAACGGGATGGTGCGTGCCACGCTCGTCGAGCAGGGCCGCGTGATCGGATGCTGGATGCACGCGACCGCCAGCAGAGGAGTGCCGCCGGAGTACTTCACGGCGCCGGCCGATGCCGACGCCGCGATGGCCGCACTCGCCCGCTTCGAGCGCTTCACGGAGAGCTGAGCCCCGGTCACTCGCTGGCGTGCCGACCCAGGAAGTTGTAGACCTCGTTGTCGTCCACGCCGGGGAAAGCACCGCGGGGGAGCGGCGAGAACATGTGCGTGTGCACGCGCGCGCTCGGCCACGCCTTCCCGCTCCAGCGCTCGGCCAGGTCGTTCGACGGCCGGCGGCAGCAGGCCTCGTCCGGGCACGTCGACACGGCCCGGTCCACGCTCTCCCGGCCTCGCCACCAGCGCGCATCGTCGAAGGGCACGCCGACCGTGATGGAGAACTCGCCGTCGCTCGATGAGCCCGTCTGCGTCGAGCACCAGAACGTGCCGGACGGAGTGTCGGTGTACTGGTGGTGCTCGGTCGTGCGGTTCTGCTGGGTGAAAGCGGCCCGCGCCTGGAACTTCCGGCACACGCGCTGTCCTTCGACCGCACCCGTGACATCCATCGGCAGCGGCAGGTCGTCGTTCTCGTAGACACGCGTGATCGCACCGGTCGCATCCACGCGCAGGAAGTGCAGCGGCATCCCGAGGTGCTGCGTGACGAGGTTGGTCATGCGCATCCCGGCAGCCTCGTGCGTCACGCCGAAGGCGTCGCGGAAGTCCTCGACCGCGAGGTTGCGGTCCTTCTTCGCCTGCTGGAGGAACGCGACCGACGCGGTCTCGGGCATCAGGCAGCACGCCGCGAAGTAGTTGATCTCGAGGCGCTGCTGCAGGAAGTCCGCGTAGTCGGTCGGCGGAGTGTGCCCGAGCAGTCGGTGCGCCATGGCCTGCAGCGCCATCGAGCGCAGTCCGTGGCCACCGGGGATCGACGCGGGCGGAAGGTAGATGCGCCCGTTCTCGAGGTCGGTGACCGAACGCGTGGAATGGGGGAGGTCGTTCACGTAGATCAGCTCGAAGCCGAGCTTCTCGGCCATGATGCTCACGGTGCGGTGCGTCAGCGCACCCTGGACATGCCCGGCGGACTTGAGCTGCTTCTCGGCGAGCTTCTCGATCTCGGGCAGGTAGTTGTTCTGCGCGCGCATCCGCAGTCGCAGCTCGGTGTTGCCGCGGCGTGCTTCCTCGGGGGTGGCGATGGCCTCGCGCTCGCGACGCTGCAGCTCGCGGTGCAGGCCGAGGATCGACTCGATCGTCTCGTCGCTCGTGCCCTTCGTGACGCGGATGGGCGCGACGCCGAGCTGCCGGAACACCGGGCTCTCCTGCGCGCGTTCGAGCTCGATCTCGAGCGCCGCGCGTCGGTTCGGCGGCTCGCCGGAGATGAGGTCGGTCACCTGGGTGCTGGTCGCCTGGGCGATCGCCTGGAGCAGCGACAGCTTCGGCTCGCGCTTGCCGTTCTCGATGAGGCTCAGTTGGGAGCCGGCGACGCCGACGAGCGCACCGAGTTCGTCGAGCGTGAACCCGTTCTCCAGTCGGTGATGACGGATGCGGTGACCGAGGGTCGTGAGATGGATGCCAGAGGACGCCATTCCTTGAGTCTAGCGAAAGAATTCGGATTCTTATCGCCCGTTTCGTCCGAAAATACCTCCCGAGTCGGAAGAAGATGGATGCAACGCCCCACACTTCGAAGGAGCAGTCATGGCCATGGCCGAAGTCATCACCCCTCGCACGTCACCCGTCGCCGCAGAGCGCACGTTCGGTGCGGCACCGACGTATGACACTCCCGCGATGGCCGAGCTGGTGGCCTGGGTCGAGGAGATCCGCGCCCTCACCCAGCCCGACTCCGTGCACTGGGTCGACGGCTCGCGGGCCGAGAACGACTGGCTCCTGCGTGGTCTCGTCACCGAGGGCAAGCTCATCAAGCTCAACCCCGAATGGCGTCCCGGCTCCTACCTCGCCCGGTCGCACCCGAGCGACGTCGCCCGCACCGAGGGACGCACGTACATCGCCTCGGAGCGCGAAGAGGATGCCGGCCCCACGAACAACTGGGCCGCCCCCGCCGACATGCACGCCAAGATGAACGAGATCTTCGAGGGCTCGATGCGCGGGCGCACGATGTACGTCGTTCCGTTCTCGATGGGCCCGGTCGGCGGACCGCTCTCCCACATCGGCGTACAGGTCACCGACAGCGCCTACGCGGTGGCCTCCATCGGCATCATGACCCGCGTCGGCGAAGCCGTCACGAGTCGGATCGCCGAGGGCGCGCCTTGGGTGAAGACCGTGCACAGCGTCGGCGCACCGCTCGCCCCCGGTGAGCAGGACGTCGAGTGGCCGTGCAACGACGAGAAGTACATCGTGCACTTCCCCGAGACGCTCGAGGTCTACTCCTTCGGTTCCGGCTACGGCGGCAACGCGATCCTCGCGAAGAAGTGCTTCGCGCTGCGCATCGCCTCGGTGATCGCCCGCGATGAGGGCTGGCTCGCCGAGCACATGCTGCTCATCCGCGTGATCGACCCGCAGGGCAAGGCGTACCACGTCGCCGCGGCGTTCCCCTCCGCGTGCGGCAAGACGAACCTCGCGATGCTGCGCCCGACGATCCCCGGCTGGAAGGTCGAGACGCTCGGCGACGACATCGCCTGGATCCGTCCCGGCGAGGACGGTCGCATGTGGGCGATCAATCCCGAGGCCGGCTTCTTCGGCGTCGCTCCCGGCACCGGCGAGTCGACCAACGTCACCGCGGTCGAGACGCTGTGGGGCAACACGATCTTCACGAACGTCGCGCTCCGCCCGGACGGCGACGTGTGGTGGGAGGGGCTGACCGAGCAGGCACCCGCGAACCTGATCGACTGGGAGGGCAATGACTGGACGCCCGACTCCGATCGCCCGGCGGCGCACCCGAACTCGCGCTTCACGGTGTCTGCGGCGCAGTGCCCGCAGATCTCCGAGGACTGGGAGCAGGCCGTGCCGCTCGACGTCATCCTCTTCGGCGGACGCCGCGCCAGCAACGTCCCGCTCGTGGTCGAGGCGACCGACTGGACCCACGGCGTCTTCCTCGGCTCGAACATCTCGTCCGAGCGCACGGCCGCTGCCGAGGGCAAGGTCGGAGAGCTTCGTCGCGACCCGTTCGCGATGCTGCCGTTCTGCGGATACAACATGGCGGACTACTTCGGTCACTGGCTGAAGGTCGGTCGTGGCCTGCGCTTCGACCGTGCACCGCGCATCTTCCAGGTGAACTGGTTCCGTCGCGGCGACGACGGCCGGTTCCTGTGGCCCGGATTCGGCGACAACTCGCGTGTCGTCGACTGGATCATCCGCCGCATCGCGGGCGACGTGCCCGCCGTCGACAGCCCGATCGGTCGCCTGCCCCGTCCGGAGGACCTCAACCTCGACGGACTCGACATCCCCGCCGCCGACCTCGACGAGCTGTTCTCCGTCGACGCCGAGGCCTGGAAGACCGAGGCCGACCTCACCGAGGCGTTCTACGACACCTTCGGCGACAAGGTCCCCGCGGCCCTGCGCGCCGAGCTCGCCTCGCTCCGCTACCGCCTCGCGAAGGCGTAGCCCCAGACCGGTGCCGACTCGGGGGAGTCGGCACCTCCCCTTCCGGCCTCCGCGGCCGGTCGAACCCGCGAAGGCGGGACGTCAGAGACGAACCCATGGCTGAGTGTGTCTCCGGTGTCCCGCCTTCGCGTCTGTCTGCATCCCGGTCGTTGAGCGAGCTTGCGAGACGAAACGCCCCTGGGCTCGTCGAAGGGCTCAGGCCAGCAGCTGATGACGCGCGAGATCGCGGTACAGCGGGGTGGATTCCACCAGCTCGGCATGCGTTCCCTGCCCGACGACGACGCCGTCCTGCAGCACGACGATCAGGTCGCTGTCGACGACGGTCGAGAGGCGATGCGCGATCACGACGAGCGTGCGATCCGTCGACACGGCGTCGATGGCCTCCCGCATCCGCTGCTCGTTGACGCCGTCGAGTGACGAGGTCGACTCGTCGAGGAGCAGGATCGGCGCGTTCGTCAGCAGCGCACGCGCGATCGCGAGGCGCTGGCGCTCGCCGCCGGAGAGCATCACGCCGTCCTCACCCACGGGGGCCTCGAGTCCGAGCGGATTGCGCTCGAGCACGTCGCCGAGGTTGACCGCACGCAGCACGCGCTCGCAGTCAGCGTCTGAGGCGTCGGGTGCTGCGAGGCGCAGGTTCTCCGCCAGCGTTCCGGCGAGCGTGGGAGCATCCTGCTCGACGTAGCCGAACTGCGCGCGGAGCTCGTCACGCGGGTACGTGCGGGCGTCGTGGCCGTGCAGCCGGATCGAGCCTCCGGTCGGGTCGTAGAAGCGCTCGACCAGCGACAGGATCGTGCTCTTGCCGGCGCCGCTCGGTCCGACGAGGGCCACGCGCGCGCCGCGCGGCACGAGGAAGGACACGCCCCGCAGGACCTCGTGGTCCGGGGTCGCGGCCGTCTCGGCATCC
Source organism: Microbacterium luteolum (assembly GCF_039533965.1). Classification (NCBI taxonomy): domain Bacteria; kingdom Bacillati; phylum Actinomycetota; class Actinomycetes; order Micrococcales; family Microbacteriaceae; genus Microbacterium; species Microbacterium luteolum. Next base: position 1,212,171 of record NZ_BAAAUN010000001.1, on the reverse strand, counting down.
GCCTGTTCGAGGTGGGCGTCGGCGAGCAGGTTCCGCGCCTCCTTCGCTGCCGCCTGCCGGGCGGCGACGACGTTGGCGGGGTAGTGGAAGCGCACGTCCCGGAACTCGATCGCCGGCTCGGCATCGCCGACGGGCTGAGGGGTGGGTCCCTGACTCTCCCTGGGCCCCTGAGCTTCCCTGGGCCCCTGAGCCTGTCGAAGGGACGCCGCGATCCTCTCGTCGTCCTGGGTCTCGGTCGGCAGATCGAGCACTTCCTGGATGCGTCCGAGCGCTCCGAGAGCCTGGTTGACCGAGGTGATCGCACCGAAGGTCGTGGCGAGGGGCATGACGAGCAGGAACAGGAACATGATGAACGCGATCAGCGAGGCGATCGAGATCACGCCGGCCGCGACGCGGAAGCCGCCCACGCCCAGCACGACCAGGAGCGACAGCTGCAGGGCGATGCCGGAGACCGGGACGACAAGCGAGGAGATCTTCGCGATCCGCACCCCGATGCCGTACGCGTCGGAGGCGAGCTCCGACACGGCGGCGGTCTCGCGCTCGGTCGCACCCGACGCGCGGACCGTGCGGATCGAGCCGATCGCCCGCTCGACGCCGGACGCGAGCTCTCCGACTTTCTCCTGCTGCGCGGTGGACGCGGTGCGGATGCGTCCGCTGAGCAGTACGACCGTCACGACCGAGAGGCCGATCACGATGACGATGAGCAGCAGCAGGACCGGGTCGATCACGAGCATCGCGATGAGCGCGCCGAGGAAGAGCACCGCGCTGCCGACGGCATCCGCCAGCCCCTGCGTGAGCACCGCGTAGAGGAGGGTGGTGTCGGTGCCTACGCGCGAGACGAGGTCGCCGGTGCGGCGGGCGTCGAACTCGGAGACCGGCAGATGCAGGATGCGGGCGATGAGCTTGCGCCGGCTGGAGTACACGACGGCAGTGCCGGTGCGCTGCAGGAGGTAGTGCTGGAAGCCGGAGATGATCGACGACACGATCACGAAGCCGACGAGGAGCCACACCAGGATGCCTAGCGTGCCGCCGGATTGCACGGCCTCGATCACCTGCCCGACGAGCAGGGGCTGCACGAGCGAGGTCGCGGCGCCGACGACGCTCAGCACCGCGACGACGATCAGCGTGCGCTTGTGCTCGAACAGGAACGGGAGGAGCTGGCGGAACGTGGCGCGGGGGCCTTCGGGCTGCGCGCCGCGTCCGCGGCGGCGTGGTGTCGCCGTGCGGGACATGCGGGACCTCGATCTGAGAAGGGTACTTAGAACGTACTTCGTGCGCGCGGGGATTCTGTGGATGGGCTGTGTGCCCGGACCTCAGTGCCGCCCGTACTTCCGGTGCGCGGCCTGCTTGCTCACGCCCAGCGCGCTCGCGATCGCCTGCCACGAGTAGCCGGCGTTCCGCGCTCGGCGCACCTGGGTCTCCTCGGCGCGGGCGACCTCCTGGCGGATGCCGGCGAGCCGGTGCAGCTCGGCCAGCGGCTCGCCTTCCGGGTCGGTCGCCTGGGCGGTGGATGCGCTCATGTCCGCGCTCCTCTCTCTTCGTCTGCTTCTTCGCCTGTCTGTCAACTTATATTGACGTCGTCTCGCCGTCAACCCATGTTGACCTTTCGAGTCCGGCAGACTGGACGGATGCTGGCCGCACCCAAGCTCGTCCCCGGCGACCGCGTCGCCATCCTCTCGCCCGCGTTCGCTGCGCCCGCCGTCGCGCCGGCGCTGCACGAACAGGCCCTGCACCGCCTCGAGGAGCTCACCGGTCTGATCCCGGTCGAGTACCCGACGACGCGCCTCCTGGGCGCCCCGCCGGAGGCCCGCGCAGCGGATGTGAACGCGGCCTTCGCCGATCCCGGCATCCGTGCCATCCTCGCCACGATCGGCGGCGACGACCAGATCCTCGTGGTGCCGCATCTCGACCCCGCGCTTCCTGTGGCCGATCCCAAGCCGTTCGTCGGCTACAGCGACAACACGAACATCCTCAACTGGCTGTGGAGCCTCGGCGTCCGCGGGTACTACGGAGGCTCCACCGCGGTGCATCTCGGCCCCGGACCGGGCGTGGATGACATCCACCTGCGGTCGCTGCGTGCGCTGCTGCTCGACGGCGAGTCCCTCGCCATCACCGAGCCGGGGGAGTCGGAGGACGTCGGGCGGCGCTGGGACGATTCGCGCGCTCTCACCGAGTTCGGCGACCGCACTCCGACCGAGGAGTGGACGTGGGCCGGTCCTGCGAAGCGCGTGGAGGGGCGCACCTGGGGAGGCTGCCTCGAGGTGATCGACGGACTCGCGCTCGCCGATCGCCTGCCCGCGGCTGACGAGCTGACCGGGGCGATCCTGCTGCTGGAGACGAGCGAGGAGCGCCCGTCCGCCGGGTGGGTCGCCCGGTGGCTGCGAGGACTGGGGGAGCGTGGCATCCTGAGCGCGGTGTCAGGTGTGGTCGTCGCGCGCCCGCCGGTCAGCGATTTCGAGTTCCACCCGTCGGCCGAGGAGGCGGCTGCGCTCCGCGCGGCGCAGCGGGATGCCGTGCTCGATCAGGTCGCCCGCTACAACCCGGATGCCGTCGTCTGCATCGGCGTCCCGTTCGGCCACACCCGCCCGCAGTGGATCCTGCCCTACGGCGGCACGATGGTCGTGGACGGCGCGGCTCGCACCATCGTCGCTGAGTACTGACTCCCGGCGCCCTGTTCTAGGGTGTCCGGATGGCTGACGTGAGATGGATCCTGTTCGACATCGGCGGCGTGCTCGAGGTCGTCGACGACGACACCTGGCAGGAGCAGTGGTGGCAGCGCTGGTCCGATCGTGCGGGCATCTCGCGCGCCGAGGTCGATGCGCGTGTCGAGGACGCGGATCTGCCCCGGATCGATGTGACGACCGGTCAAGCCGAGGAGTTCTGGTCGGGACTCGGGTCTGCTCTCGAACTCGATCCCGAACAACGCGGAACCATGCGCGCGGATTTCTGGGACGCGTACTGCGGCACCGGGAACACCGAGCTGATCGAGTACGCGCGCTCCCTCCGCGGTCGGGCGCGCACCGCCATCCTGTCGAACTCCGCCGACGGCGCCCGCGAGGAGGAGGAGCGACGATTCGGCCTCTCCGAGATCTTCGATCCGATCTGCTACAGCCACGAGCAGGGCGTGAACAAGCCCGACCCGCATGCGTACCTGCTCGCTCTGGACCGCCTCGGCGCGGCCCCGGAAGACGCCTTCTTCATCGACGACCACGCCGAGGCCATCGCGGGAGCGGCGGCCGTCGGCATCCGTGGCATCCTGCACCGCCACAACGCCGAGACGATCACCGCGATCGAGACGTTCCTCGCCGGCGGTGCCCCCGTCGCCGCGGGCTAGCGCGTGGCGGGCGCCGCGACCCCGAGGTCTTGCTCGAAATCGCGGTCCTTCGTCTCCGGAGAGAAGATCAGCGCCACGAACGTCAGCACGCCCATCGCCGACAGGTACAGGCCGACGAGCCACGGAGCCCCGCCGCCGAGCTCCCAGAGCCAGACCGCGATCAGCGGAGCCACGGCGGCACCCAGGATGGACGACACGTTGTACGAGATGGCCGAGCCGGTGTAGCGCACGTTCGTCGGGAACAGCTCGGGCAGCAGGGCGCCCATCGGTCCGAAGGTCGCGCCCATCAGCATGAACCCGATCACGAGGAACGCCTGCACGAGAGTCGTGGTCAGGCGCGGATCGGCGGTCGGCAGCAGGAACAGGTTGAAGCTCAGGCCGAACACGATGATGAGCCCGGTCACCACCAGCAGGACCTTCCGGCGGCCGAACTTGTCGGCGAAGGGACCGGAGAGCAGCGTGAAGATGCCGAAGAACACGACGCCGACGATCTGCATCAGCACGAAGTCGGTGTAGCCGAAGCCGAGTCCGGGATAGAACTGGGCGGCGAACGCCGACGCGTCGAAGTCCTTCCCTGCGGCCTCGGCGGCGGCCTGGGCCGCGGCGGATGCCGTCTCGAGCGAGGCCGCCTTGGTGCCGTAGGCGAGCGTGAAGTTCGTCATCAGGTAGAAGAGCACGTAGGTCGCCAGCATGATGAAGGTGCCGAGGATCAGGTGCCACCAGTGGTGGCGGAAGACGGTCGCCAGCGGGAGCTTGCGGACGGCACCCTTCTTCTCCGCGTTCTTGAAGGTGTCCGATTCGACGAGTCGCAGGCGCACCCACAGGCCGATGATGACCATGACGGCGGAGAACAGGAACGGGATGCGCCAGCCCCACGACAGGAACGCCTCGGACTTCAGCGCCGGGTTCTCGGAGTGCGGCAGCAGCCAGTTGATGCCGAGGAACAGAAAGTTCGCGATGATGAAGCCGAGCGGCGCGCCCAACTGCGGGAAGGTGCCGTACCAGGCGCGCTTGCCCTTCGGAGCGTTCTCGGTCGCGACCAGGGCGGCGCCCGACCACTCGCCGCCGAGCGCGAATCCCTGCGCGAGGCGCAGGACCAGGAGCAGGAGTGCCGCCCACCAGTTGATCTGCTGATACGTCGGCAGCACGCCGATCAGGAACGTGGCGATACCCATCGTGAGCAGGGAGGCGACGAGCGTCGCCTTGCGCCCGAACTTGTCGCCGAAGTGCCCGAACACGACGGCGCCGATCGGGCGGGCGACCATCGCGGCGCCGAACACGCCGAACGAGGCGAGCAGCGAGGTCGTGTCGTTGCCGGTCGGGAAGAAGAGCACGGGGAACACGAGCACGGCCGCTGTCGCGTACGCATAGAAGTCGTAGAACTCGATCGTGGTGCCGACGAGGCTGGCCGTGATGACGCGGGAGCGCGGATTCGCGGGCGCGGGTGCAGTGCTCAAGGTGCTTCTCCGTTCAGTGCCTGGATGCCAGGGACTCGGGCGAGTTTACGCCTTCCTGAGTGTTGGCTGTGTGCGATGCTCCGCTAGCGTGTCGAGGATGACGACGCGGATCCTGCTGCTCGCCGACACGCACGTGCCGAAGCGGGCGAGACGACTGCCCGAGGGCGTCCTGCGGGCGGTCGACGAGGCCGACATCGTGGTGCATGCGGGGGACTGGGTGGACGTGCCGACGCTCGACCTGCTCGAATCGCGGGCACGCTCGTTCCACGGGGTCTACGGCAACAACGACGGCCCCGAGCTGCGGGCACGGCTGCCGGAGATCGCCCGGTTCACGGTCGAGAACGTCGACGTCGCGGTCATCCACGAGACCGGTGCGGCCACCGGTAGGGAGGAGCGGATGGACGCCGCCTTCGCCGGCGTCGATCTGCTCGTCTTCGGGCACTCGCACATCCCCTGGGACACCGTGTCGCGCGCGGGCATGCGGCTGCTGAACCCCGGATCTCCCACGGATCGCCGCCGTCAGCCGGTCTGCACCATGATGTGGGTCGCGATCGATGGTGCGTCGATCGAGGCGACGCTGGTGCCGGTTCGATGAGCGAGATGCCGGTCTATCGCGCGCCGATGCGCTCGCGCGACGATGCGGTACCCCGCGGCGTGGGGCCGGAGCGGGCGCTCGAGCTCGGCATATGCGGCATCGGCGGCAGGCTGGAGCCGGCTCCAGGCTCACTGGCCGAGGCGTTGGTCACCGCGGACGCGCAGTCCGGCATCCGGTTGGCGTGGCGTATCGAACGGTTCGCGAAGGCGCCCATCGGTGCGTTCGTGTGGACGAGGGATGTCGACGGCCTGACCTATCTCGGACGCATTGCCGGCCCCTGGGAGTATGACCCCGGAGAGGACGCCACCGCCGCGGACCTCGTACACATCCGCCGCTGCGAGTGGCTCGCTGAACCGATCGACCAGGTGGAGGTGCCGGCCGGTGTGCGGGCCACCTTCGCCCGTAATGGTCGGAACTGGCAGCGCATCCACGATGATGATGCCGAGCGGTTGTCCGCCGGGCTCTGGTACGCGCACCGCGACTGAACCCCGGCTCACTCCTCCGTGTCGCCGAGGGACAGCGCGCCGACGAACGCCGCCCGTGGTGCCACGAGGTTCTCCAGCTCGAGCACGATGAGGCGGTTCGCACCCGCGCGGGTCGCAGGCGCGGGGACGTACAGCGTGCGCTGCGGCCCGTTGCGCCAGTAGCGGCCGAGGAAGAAGCCGTTGACGAACGCGTAGCCCTTGCTCCACTCCGACGTATCGACGAACAGGTCGCCGGGCTCTTCGAGGGAGAAGTCTCCGGCCCACGCCCGCGGTCCGTCTGCGGTGTCGGCGCCCGATCGTTCGCCGAACTCCGCGGCGATGGCCGCGACGTCGAGCGGCGTCGAGCGCCATCCCGTCAGAGGCACGCCGTCGAGCGTCACCGCGCCGAGCAGCCCCTTCTCCTCGCCGAGTCGATGGTCGTAGTTCACGCGCCCCTGGTCTTCGACGAGGATGCTGAGCAGGCCGCCGGCCGGGATCCGGACGCTGCGGTCGTGGCGCGTCCGCGAGAGCGTGCCGACCGGCTGCCCGGCGACGCTCACCCACGCGAGGTCGCGGACGTCGTCGACGGCGAGCAGACCACCCGCGCCATGCAGCTCGACGTCGTAGCGCACGAGGGCGCTGAGGTGCGAGAGATCGTCGAACGTCTGCGGCCGGTCGGTGACGGGACCGGATGCCGCGGCATCCGTCCACGCGCCCAGGGGAGCGAGCGCGACGTCGAAGGCCGGCGCCGCGGCGGTCCGGGTCGGAAGCTCCTCGGGGACTGGGGCGTATCTCGCGATCACCTCGCGGAACGCGAAGAACTTCTCCGTGGGGTCGCCGGCCTCGTCGAGCGGAGCGTCGTAGTCGTAGGAGGTCACCAGCGGCAGGTAGCGGCCCTTGTCGTTCGCGCCGTTGGTGAGCCCGAAGTTCGTGCCGCCGTGGAACATGTAGACGTTCACGGAGGCACCGGCGGCGAGCAGCACGTCGAGGTCGGCAGCGGCGGCGGAGACATCGGTCGTGTGGTGCACACCGCCCCACCAGTCGAACCACCCGTCCCAGAACTCCGAGCACATCAGGGGTCCGGTGGGCTGGTGCTTCCGGAGCGTCGCCAGTCGCTCGGCGCTGCGCGAGCCGAAGGAGCCGGTCTTGTGGAGCTCGGGGAGGCTCCCGTCCGCCAGCATCTGATCGACGGGCTGATCGACCGTGGTGAGCGGCACGGTGATGCCCGCATCACGGGTGACGGCGACCAGCGCTTCGAGGTACGCCTTGTCGGCGCCGTACGCGCCGTATTCGTTCTCGATCTGGACGAGCACGACAGGCCCTCCGCGGTCGATCTGCCGCGGCGAGACGATCTCGTAGACCCGACGGAGGTAGGCGCTCACGTCCGCCAGGAACGCCGGCTCCGAGGAGCGCAGCTCGCGCTCGCCGCCGGTGAGCCAGACGGGGAGACCGCCGTTGTGCCATTCGGCGCAGATGTACGGTCCGGGCCGGACGATCGCGTCCATGCCCTCCGCGTGCACCAGGTCGAGGAATCGACCGAGGTCGTTCCATCCGCTCGCGTCCCACTCGCCGCGCCGCGGCTCGTGCGCGTTCCAGGCGACATAGGTCTCGATGGTGTTCAGGCCCATGAGCCGCGCCTTGTGGATGCGGTCCTGCCACTGGTCCGGGTGCACCCGGAAGTAGTGGATGGCGCCCGCGATCACCTGGTGCGGCTGTCCGTCGCGGAGGAAGTCGGCGTCGCCGATGGAGAAGGAGGTCACGTTTTTCGCAGTGCTTTCGGTGGAGGATCAGACCGCGCTGGGGACTCCTGGGTCCCTGAGCCTGTCGAAGGGCCCGGGCCCCCAGCGCGGCCGATGGCGTTACTTGTTGACGGCGAAGCCCTGGTCGTTGCCGTACTCGACCAGCGCGTCCTGCCAGGCGGTGAGGCCCTCGTTCAGGTCGCTGCTGTTCTGGTACGACTGCCCGACGGTGTCGCCGAAGATGCTGTTCGCGTACACCTGGTAGGGCAGGTAGCTCCAGCCCTCGACCACGTCATCGGCGGCAGCCGCCAGGACCTCGTTGATCTTCTGGCCACCGAAGTACTCCGGCGCGTCGGCCAGGAACTCCTCGCTCGACAGCTCAGCGGTCGTCGACGGGAAGCCGCCCGACTCGAGGAAGATGGAGATGCTCTCCTCCGAGTTGTTCAGCCACCACAGGAAGCCCGCAGCGAGTTCCGGGTTCTTGCTCTGCTTCGTCACGGCCTGGCCGCCGCCGCCGTTCTCCGCGCTCGCCGCCTTGCCGTCGTAGGTGGGCATCGGCGCGACGCGCCAGTCGCCGGCGCCGTCGGGAGCTCCCGAGATCAGGTTGCCCGGCATCCAGGCGCCGATCACGAGCGTGGCGATGCTGCCGTCGCCGAGGGCGCGGAACCACTCGTCGCTCCAGCTGCTGGTCGGCGCGACGAGGTCCTCCTCGACGAGGCGGTTCCAGTTCTCGGTCCACTTCTTGGAGCCCTCGTCCTGCAGGTCGAGGGTGACGTCGGTTCCCGAGGTCGCGAACGGCTTGCCGCCCGCCTGCCAGATCATCGACGTCGCGAAGCCCGCGTCACCGGTGTCGTTGGTGATGTACGCGTCGGGGTTCGCCGCATGGATGGCCTTGGCGGCCTCGTAGTACTCGTCCCACGTGGTCGGCACGGCGATGCCGGCCGCGTCGAAGACGGCCTTGTTGTAGAAGAGCGCCATGGGGCCGGAGTCCTGGGGGAGGCCGTAGATCGCGTCGCCGTCGGTCACGGAGTTCCAGGTCGAGGCGGTGTAGTCGTCCTCGAAGTCGGCGAAGCCGTACTGGGAGAGGTCGACGAAAGCGTCGGTCAGGGCGAACTGCGGCAGAGCGTAGTACTCGACCTGCACGACGTCCGGAGCGCCGGAGCCCGCCTTGATGGCGTTCTGCAGCTTGGTGTACTCCTCGTTGTTGGTGCCCGCGTTGACGAGGTTGACCTTGACGTTCGGGTACTCCTTCTCGAACGCCGCGACCTGGTCCTCGGCGGACGGGGTCCACGACCAGTACGTGATCTCGCCGCCCTTCTCGAGGGCCGCCTCCACGGAGTCGAACGAGCCGGTGCCGGAGCCGCCGCCGGCGTCTCCGCTGCCGCCGGTGCTGCAGCCGGCCAGCGCCAGCGCTGCCACGGTTCCTGCCGCGAGCACTGCGAGGGTGCGCCGCGTCGGTGAGGGAAGGTGCTTCATTGCTGTGTCCTTTCGGGGGGTGCGATCCGGCATCGGAGCGCGGGGGTGATGCAGGGGTACGGGAGGCTACTGCTTGACGCTTCCCGCGGTGAGACCTGACTGCCAGAAACGCTGCAGCAGCAGGAAGGCGATGACGATCGGGATGATCGTGAGGAGCGAGCCCATGATCACGAGGTTGTAGATGGGCTGGGATCCGGCACCGATCGCCTGCGAACTCCACTGGTTCAGGCCCACGGTGAGCGGGTACCAGGCGGGGTCCGACAGCATGATCAGCGGCAGGAAGTAGTTGTTCCAGGTGGCAACGACGGTGAAGAGCGCGACGGTCACGATGCCCGGAGCGAGCAGCCGCATCGAGATCGTGAAGAACGTGCGGAACTCTCCTGCACCGTCGATGCGCGCCGCCTCGAGCAGCTCGGTCGGCACCGACTCGGTGGCGAACACCCAGATGAGGTACAGCCCGAATGGACTGATCAACGACGGGATGATGACCGCCCACGGCGTGTTCGTCAGTCCCAGTTCGCTGAAGAGCAGGAACGTCGGGACCGCGAGCGCCGTGCCGGGCACCGCGACCGCTCCGAGGACGACGGCGAAGACCGCGCGGCGGCCGGGGAAGCGGTACTTCGCCAGACCGTAGCCCGCCATGGTGGCCAGCAGCGTCGCACCGCCGGCGCCCACCACGACGTAGAGCAGCGTGTTGCCCAGCCAGCGCAGGAAGATGCCGTCGCGATACGAGAACGTGGCTGCGAGGTTGTCGAAGAACGCGAAGTCGTCGGCGAACCAGAGGCCGAACGAGCTGAACAGCCCCGACTGGGTCTTGGTCGAGCTGAAGAGCAGCCACACCAGGGGAACGAGCGTGTACAGCGCGTAGACGACCATGACGATCAGCAGCGTGTTGGACTTGCGCGGGTTCATCGGGTCGTGGCGCTTGCGCGAGGTGCGGGCGAGGGGGAGTGCCATGTCAGCGCACCTCAGACTTCGAGCCGCGCAGCTGCACGACGTAGGCGATGACCGCGGTGATGACGCCCATGATGATGGCGATCGTCGCGGCGTAGTTGAACTGCTGGCCCGCGAACGACAGGTTGTACGCGTACATGTTCGGCGTGAAGAACGTCGTGATCACGTTGGGCGCCAGCGGGCGGAGGATGTTGGGCTCGTTGAACAGCTGGAAGCTGCCGATGATCGAGAAGATCGTCGCGATGACGAGGGCTCCGCGGACGGAGGGGATCTTGATCGAGAAGATCGTGCGCCAGGCGCCTGCACCGTCGAGCGAGGCGGCCTCGTACATGTCGGTGGGGATCGTCTTGAGCGAGGAGTAGAAGATCAGCATGTTGTAGCCGACGAACTCCCACGTCACGATGTTGCCGATCGAGACCAGCATCCACTCCTTCGCGAAGGGGGTGACCGCGTCGATGCCGAGGAAGTCGTTGACGTTGCTCGCGAGACCGAACTGGTCGCCGTAGATGTAGCCCCACATGAGAACGGCGACGACGGCGGGCACGGCGTACGGCAGGAAGATGATGATGCGGAAGAAGGATGCTCCGCGCAGTCGGGCGCTGTCGAGGGCGAGTGCCGCGCCGAGGGCGAGGATCAGCATGATCGGCACCTGCACGACGAGGAAGATCAACACGCGGCCGAACGCCTCCCAGAACTGCGGGTCGCTCAGCGCGCGGACGTAGTTGTCGAGGCCGACGAATGCGGTGCCGCCGATGAGCTTCTCCTGGAAGAAGCTCAGGTAGAGCGCGTAGGCGAGAGGTGTCAGGAACACCAGGGCGAACACGACCATGAACGGGCCGACGAAGGCCCATCCCTTCCAGTCGCGCTTGTCGCGGCGTCGGATGCCGAGGGCTCCGAGTGCTGCGGGGTTTTCAGTCGTCATCGACGAGACCTTCTTCGAGTAAGTGCGCTCGATGCGCCATGTGTCTACGTCAACATATGCGATCGACTGCTAGTGTGTCAACGTCAACATATGAATGGATGGTTGATCGTGTCCTCGGAGCATCTGGCAGAGCCCTCGCAGCGTCGTCGCGAGCCGTCGATGGAGGACGTGGCACGGGAGGCCGGGGTCTCCGGTCAGACCGTCTCGCGCGTGGTGAACGCCCGCGGATACGTCGGCGCCGCCACGAGAGAACGCGTCGAAGCGGCCATGCAGAGCCTCGGCTACCGACCGAACAGCGCCGCCCGCGCCCTGCGATCCGGTCGCTTCCGCACCATCGGCGTTGTGATGTTCTCGTTCAGCTCGTACGGCAACCAGCGCACGCTCGACGCGATCGCCGTGCGCGCCGCGCAGCTCGGCTACGCCCTCACCCTCATCCCTGTCGAATCGAGCGCGGGGGAGACCGTCGAAGGCGCCTTCCGCCGACTCGAGGAGCATGCGGTCGACGGCATCATCATCGTGATCGAGGCCCATCAGCTCGATGAGGCCGACATCGAGATCCCCGCCGCGCTGCCGGTCGTGTTCGTGGACTCGAACCGCGGCGACCTGCATCCGTTCGTCGACACGGACCAGGCTCAGGGAGCGCGGCTCGCGACCGAGCATCTGCTCGATCTCGGACACGACACGGTCTGGCATGTCGCCGGGCCGGCGAAGTCCTATTCCGCTGAGCGACGTCGTGAGGCCTGGCGGGCGACCCTCGACGCGCGCGACCGCGCCATCCCCGAGGTGCTGCAGGGCGACTGGTCTGCCGCATCCGGCTATGAGGCTGGCCTCCGTCTGCGCGAGATCGACGATGTGACGGCGGTGTTCGCCGCGAACGACCAGATGGCGATCGGCGTGCTGCGCGCGTTCCGCGAGGTGGGTCGCGAGGTGCCGGGCGATGTCAGCATCGTCGGTTTCGACGGACTGCCGGATGCCGCGCAGCTATGGCCACCGCTCACGACCGTTCAGCAGCATCCGGAACGTGTCGGCGCGCTTGCGGTCGATGCCCTTCTCGCCGAGCTCGACGGGGAAGAGCGGGTGCATACGCCGCTCGTCGGCACCGAGCTCATCGTGCGCGAGAGCACGGGCGCCCCGCGGGTCCGCTGAGGTCGCTCAGCGCCAGAGCAGCGCGAGAGCGGCGTTCGTGACCGCCAGGATGCCGATGAGCCAGAACACTGGCGACGGCACGGCCGCCCCCCGCTTCTGACGCGCCATGCCGATGCCGAGCATCGCGCCGATGACCAGCAGGATGACGAGCTTCGTGCCGATCTTGACGTAATTGAGGTCGTAGTCGATGCCCCACGGCGCCGCCAGGGCGAGACCGGCGAGACCGGCGATGGCCAGGCCGTAGTCCATGATCTTGGTGATCTTGCGCTCTCCGCCGAATGCCTGCGCGGCCCAGGAGCCGAAGAGCACGGCGAAGCCGATGAGGTGGACGAGCACGACGATCAGGCGCAGGGTCTCCATGCGCTCACCGTAGCGATGCCGACCGATATTCCGCCAGCAAGGCGAGGCTGACCTCAGCCGCGAAGCTCGCGTACCAGGAGGGCAGTCCGCAGCGCAGCATCCGCGGCTTCGGCGCCCTTGTCCTCCTTGGAGCCCGCAAGCCCCGCACGGTCGAGCCCCTGCTGCTCGTCGTCGAGGGTCAGCACGCCGAACCCGACGGGCTTGCCCGCATCGAGCGAGACCCGCGTGAGGCCGTCGGTCGTCGCCGCCGACACGTACTCGAAGTGCGGTGTGCCACCGCGGATGATGACGCCGAGAGCGACGACCGCATCCGCTCCGCCAGCGAAGGCGGCCTGCGCCGCGATCGCCAGCTCGAACGACCCGGGCACGCGCACCACGCGGTGCGTCGCCTGGGCCTCGTCCAGCACGCGCTCGGCTCCGGCGATCAGGCCGTCGGAGATCGCCTCATGCCAGGTGCCGGCGATGATCACGACGTTCAGCCCGCGGCCGTCGATCTTCTCGGTCTTCGGTGCTCCTGCGCCGCTCATTCGTGGTCCTCTCCGTGGGCGAGAGCCTCTGCGAGCTCGTCCGCGCCGATGATGTGACCCATACGGTCACGCTTGGTCTCCAGGTACTGGTGGTTGTTCGGGCCGACGCCGACGATCAGGGGCACCTGCTCGATGATGTCGAGTCCGAGCTCGCGCAGCTGCGTCACCTTGTCGGTGTTGTTCGTGAGCAGGCGCACGCGCGAGACCCCGAGGTCGTTCAGGATGCCGGCCGCCGCCGCGTACTCGCGGGCATCGGCGGGGAGGCCGAGCGCGAGGTTGGCGTCCACGGTGTCGAGGCCCTCCTCCTGGAGGCTGTAGGCCCGCAGCTTGTTGATGAGCCCGATTCCGCGTCCCTCGTGTCCGCGCATGTAGACGACGACGCCGCCCTCCTTCTCGATCGCGTCGAGTGCCGCGTCGAGCTGCGGCCCGCATTCGCACTTCAGGGAGCCGAAGGCCTCGCCGGTCAGGCACTCCGAGTGCACGCGCACGAGGGCGGTGTCGGTGAGCTCTCCGGAGACGACCGCGAGGTGGTCGGTGCCGGTGACACGGTCCTTGTAGGCGAGGAAGCGGAACGTGCCGTGGGTCGTGGGAACGGTCGCGTCGGCGCGCAGGCTCACCCGGCGACCACGAACAGCCTTCGGCGTCGCGCCCTCGGGATCGATCTCGTTGAGGTGCGCGATCAGCTGCTCGATCGTGATCACCGGGACGCCGTCGCGGGCGCCGAGCTCGAGCAGTCCGGGGAGGCGCATCATGCTGCCGTCCTCGGCCACGACCTCGGCGATTCCGCCGACCGGCTGGAGGCCGGCGAGCTTCATCAGCTCGACCGCCGCCTCGGTGTGTCCGCTGCGCTCGCGCACGCCGCCGTCGACGGCCCGGAGCGGCAGGACATGACCCGGTCGGATGATGCTCGTCGCGGTCGACGCCGGGTTAGCCAGCACGTTCAGGGTGTGGGCGCGGTCGTGTGCGCTGATGCCGGTGGTGACGCCCTCCGCGGCATCCACGCTCACGGTGTACGCGGTGGAGCGGGCATCCTCGCTCGCGGCGACCATCGGCGGCAGGTTCAGGCTGTCGGCGAGATCGGCGGGCATGGGGGCGCAGATGAAGCCCGACGACCAGCGCACGGTCCAGGCGACCCACTCGGGGGTGGCGAGCTCGGCCGACAGGATGACGTCGCCCTCGTTCTCGCGGTTCTCGTCGTCTGCGACGAGGACGGGACGCCCGGCGCGCAGCGCTTCGAGGGCCTCGGGGATGGTGGAAAGGCTCATCGCGAGCCTCCTTCCGGTGCAGCGGCGGTGGTCGGCCGGAACGCGAGCAGGCGCTCGACGTGGCGGGCGAGGATGTCGGTCTCGAGGTTGACGCGGTCGCCCACGGCACGGGTGCCGAGAGTGGTCGCGGCGAGGGTCTCCGGGATCAGCGAGATCTCGAACCAGTGGCCGTCCTGGGTCCCTGAATCTCCCTGGGTCCCTGAGTCTGCCTGGGTCCCTGAGCTCGTCGAAGGGGCGGCGCTGACCGCGCTCACCGTGAGCGAGGTGCCGTCGACGGAGATCGAGCCCTTGTCGACGACGAGCGGGGCGAGATCGTCCGGCAGGCTCACGCGCAGCACGCTCCACTGGGCTCCTGGACGCACCTCGAGGACCTCGCCGACTCCGTCGACGTGGCCCTGCACGATGTGGCCGCCGAGACGCGCGCCGACGGGCATGGCCTTCTCGATGTTCACGCGCGTGCCGACGGTCGCCCCGCCGATCGCGGCGACGTCGAGGGTCTGCTTCATCACGTCGGTGTCGAACGTGTCTGCGGTGGATCCCACGACGGTGAGGCAGACGCCCGACACGGCGATGGACTCGCCGTGCACGGCATCCGCCGCGGCCTTGGGGGCGCGCACGGTCAGACGCCAGCCGTCGCCTGAGGGCGCGATCGCGGTGATCTCGCCGATCTCCTCGATGATTCCGGTGAACATCAGTCGGTTCCTTCGTTCTGAGAGAGAGGGTCGTCGGCGGGCCGCGCGATCGCGAGCAGGTCGGGACCGAGGGGGAGCCATTCCGTCACGGTGAGGCGGCGGGCCTGGTCGATCGAGGCGACGCCGATGTCGGTCAATGCGAGGCGGTCGCCGCCGAGCAGGACGGGGGCGATGTAGGCGAGCACGCGGTCGGCGAGACCGGCGGCGATGAACGCGCTGGCCAGCGTCGGGCCGCCCTCGACGAACACGCTCTGGATCCCGCGGGCGTGCAGATCGGCTGTGACGGCCTGCAGATCGTGGGTGTCGTAGAACAGGGGCGGATGCGGATGCCGGTGCACCGCGGCATCCGACGGCGTCGGACGCGTTCCGATGACCACGGGGATCGGCTGGTTCGGGTACAGCGCGTCGCCGTCCCGCGCCGTGAGCGCCGGGTCGTCGGCCAGCACGGTGCCGGTGCCGACCGCGATGGCGTCGGCCTGCGCGCGACGGAGGTGCACGTCGGCCCTGGCCGCGGGACCCGTGATCCACTGGCTCGAGCCGTCGGCGGCGGCAGCCCGCCCGTCGAGGCTCTGCGCCCACTTCACCGTGATGTGCGGGCGGCCCAGACGCTGAGCGGTGAGCCATCCATCGATCAGTGCATGTGCGGCATCCGCCTGCTCGCCCGACTCGACGCTCACGCCGGCGGCGCGCAGACGCTCGGCTCCGCCACCCGAGGCGACGCCGGGGTCGTCGAGCGCGTAGACGACGCGGGAGACGCCGGCTTCGATGAGCGCCACGGCGCAGGGGCCGGTGCGTCCGGTGTGGTTGCAGGGCTCGAGAGTCACGACCGCGGTCGCGCCTCGGGCCGCGCCGGGAGCGAGCTTCGACAGCGCGTCGACCTCGGCGTGCGGCGTGCCGGCACCGTGGTGCCAGCCCTCTGCGAGCACCTCGCCGTCGGGGGAGAGGATGAGTGCACCGACCTGCGGGTTCACGCCGCGCGGGCCGCGGGCGGCGAGCTCGAGCGCACGGCTCATCGCCTCGCGCTCTGTCCCGTTCACTGCCATCCGTCGTCCTCCTGTGAGGCTCCGGAGCTTCTCCTGATCGGAGAGGGGAGACAGAAGGCGCGCACAGCTACGCCTCGTGCTGCCTCCCTTCCGGACTAGCGAGGTCTCCCTCACATCACCGTCGGTCCCGGAATTCCACCGGATCGGCATCTCGGATGGACCGAGACGCTCGCGGACTGTCACCGCCGGTTCGGATTCTCACCGACCCCGGAGCACGTTTGATGCTCTGAGTGTACTCAACGCGTCTGAGGACATTTCATTCCGCGTCATCGAGCGGCGCGTGCTCGTCACTTGAGCAGCCGCGAGAGACGGCGATCGGCGAGCACCTTGCCACCCGTCTGGCACGTCGGGCAGTACTCGAGCGAGCGGTCGGCGAAGAACACGCTGCGCACGGTGTCGCCGCAGACCGGACACGTCTCACCCCGTCGGGCGTGCACCTGCATGCCCCGGCGCTTGGCGTCCTTGAGGTCGGCGGGCGGCTTGCCGGATGCCTCGGCGACGGCTTCGGTCAGGGTCTCCTGCATCGCGGTGAACAGCCGATCGACCTCGGCGTCGTCGAGCTTCCCTGCGATGGCGTACGGCGACATCTTCGCGGCGTGCAGGATCTCGTCGGAGTATGCGTTGCCGATGCCGGCGATGACCGCCTGGTCGCGCAGCAGGCCCTTGATCTGCATGCGGCGATCCGCGAGGAGAGCGGCGAACGCGTCGCGCGTGAACCCCGGATCGAGCGGGTCGGGGCCGAGCCTCGCGATGCCGGGGACCTCCTGCACATCGCGCACGACGTAGACGGCGAGAGACTTCTTGGTCCCGGCCTCGGTGAGGTCGAACCCGCTGCCGTCGTCGAAGGCGATGCGCAGCGCGATCGGCGATTTGCCCGGCTTGATCAACGTCGCCGGCAGCGCCTCGTACCAGCGCAGCCAGCCGGCCTTGGCCAGATGGAACACGAGGTGCAGGTCGTCGCCGCAGGACAGCACGACGAACTTGCCGAGCCGAGCGGATGCCGTGACCTCGGCACCCTGGAGAGCGGAGATCGGAGGATCGTAGGTCTTCAGCGCGGCGATTGCCGCCACGCTCGCGCGGGTGATCGTGCGCCCGACGGCGCGCTCGCCGAGGAACGCGGTGAGTCCCTGGACCTCCGGCATCTCGGGCATGGTGTCATCCTGCCATCGGCATCCGACACTGTCACTCGAGCACTGTCACGTGCCTACGGCCGGCGTTCAGAGCACCGGCCACGCCACCGGGGTGCGGTCGTCGTCCACGAGCAGCCCGGCGATCCAGCCGTCGTCGCGACCGCGGGGACCCGTGAGCGCCTGGCGCTGCAGACCCTCGTACTGGAACCCGAGGGCTCGGGCGGCACGCGCGGAGGGCTCGTTCCCGGCGACGGCCTGCCAGCGGATGCGGACGAGTCCCAGCTCGGCGAAGCCCCAGTCGATCACCGCGCGGGCGGCCTCGACGATGTATCCCCGGCCTCGAGCGGATGCCGTCACCCAGAACCCGATCTCGGCGTGTGCGCCGGCGTGGTGGGTCTCGATGTCGTGCAAGCCGATCATGCCCACGAGGATGTCGTCGGCGAAGATGGCCCAGACGGTCTCCTTCCCCTCGGCCCACCATCCGGTCACGAGCTTCACGAAGTCCTCGGCGTGCTCACGTGTGTACGGACTCGGCACCGTCGTCCAGCGCGGGATCTCCGGGTCCTGGCATGCCGCCTCGATCGCGGCGATGTCGGCCTCGGTCGGTGCGCGCAGCACGAGTCGTTCGGTGGTGAGGGTGACCGTTTCCATCCCGACAGCCTAGTGAGCGTGCGCGCGCCGCCATGTCGGTGGGCGCGACTAGTCTTGTCCGGTGACTGTTCCGGGGATTCTGCGCGCCTTGGAAGAGGCGTCTCTGTACCGTGACGCCCTCAGCTGGGCGCACACCGACGCCGACCTCGGCCTGGTCGACGGACTCGACGCTCCGGCGCTGGCCGGGCTGCTCGAGAAGCGCGGTGCCGCGGGGCACCCCTCGGCTCTGCTCGCCGTCGCGCCGACCGGCCGCCGCGCCGAGAGCCTCGCGCATGCGCTCGCGGCCTACCTCCCGACAGCCGAGATCCTCACGTTCCCCGCCTGGGAGACCCTCCCGCACGAGCGGCTGAGTCCGAGCCCCGACACCGTCGGACAGCGACTGCAGACGCTGCGCCGGATCGCCGAGTGGTCCGGCGACCATCCGCTCGTCGTCGTCGCCTCGGTGCGCGCGGCGCTGCAGCCGATCGCGGGCAACCTCGGCGAGATCGCGCCGCTCGAGCTCGTGACCGGCAGCCGGGGGAACGAGCTCGACCATGTCGCCGAGCAGCTCGTGGAGCGCGCCTACTCGCGGGTCGACATGGTGTCGCGTCGCGGCGAGTTCGCCGTGCGCGGCGGCATCCTCGACGTCTTCCCTCCCACATCGGAGCACCCGTACCGCGTCGAGTTCTTCGGCGACGAGATCGATCAGATCCGCGCGTTCTCGGTCGCCGATCAGCGCTCGCTGCCGGGAGACATCCCGGGTGTCGACCTGCCCCCGAGCCGCGAGCTGCTGCTCACACCTGACGTGCGCGAGCGGGCACGCGCCCTGATCGGCGGGTTCCCGGCGATCTCGGGGATGCTCGAGAAGATGGCCGAGGGCATCCCGGTCGAGGGCATGGAGTCGCTGCTCCCCGCCGTGTCGGGTCCGCTCAAGTCGCTGGCCGAATACCTGCCGGCCGGGAGTGCGACGGCCGTCGTCGACCCGGAGCGCTCGACCGCGCGCGCCATCACCCTCGGCGAGACGAACCGCGAGTTCCTCGACGCCGCGTGGAGCGCGGCCACGTCGGGAGCCTCGGCGCCGATCGATCTCGGAGCCGGCGACTTCCGCACGATCGCCCAGCTGCGCGAGGTCGTGCGCGACCGCGGCGGCGTCTGGTGGCGGCTGAGCCCGTTCGGGGCTGGACTCGGCGAAGGCGATGCCGAGGCGACGAACCTCGATGCCGCCGTCATCCCGTCGTTCCACGGCAACGTCGACGGCGCGATCTCGTTCGTCGAGGCGAAGGTCTCGGACGGCTGGCGGGTCGTCGTCATCTCCGCGGGTTCCGGACTCGTCGATCGGGCGCGCGACGTGCTCGCCGACCGCGGCATCGCCGCGCGCGTCGTCGAGTCGCTCACCGAAGCTCCGGAGGCCGGGATCGCGACACTCGTCACCGGTTCGGTCGAGGCGGGCTTCCAGATCTCCGAGGCGAAGCTCGCCGTCCTCACCGACAACGAGTTCTACGGCCGCACGATCGGCGGCGACCAGCGTGTTGTCAAGAAGCTCGCCTCGCGCCGCAAGAACGTCGTCGACCCGCTGCAGCTCAAGCCCGGCGACCACGTGGTGCACGCCACGCACGGCATCGGCCGCTTCGTCGAGATGACCAAGCGCGAGGTGTCGACCGGCGGACGCAACGCCACCAAGTCGATCCGCGACTATCTCGTCCTGGAGTACGCGCCGTCCAAGCGCGGCTACCCCGGCGACAAGCTGTACGTGCCGACGGACCAGCTCGATCTGCTGTCGAAGTACGTCGGCGGCGAGGCCCCGACGCTCTCCAAGATGGGCGGCAGCGACTGGTCGCAGGCCAAGGGCAAGGCTCGCAAGGCCGTGCGCGACATCGCCGTCGAGCTCGTAAAGCTGTACTCGGCGCGGATGAGCGCGAAGGGGCACGCCTTCGGACCGGACACCCCCTGGCAGCGCGAGCTCGAAGAGGCGTTCCCGTTCGCCGAGACTCCCGACCAGCTGCAGACGATCGACGAGATCAAGGCCGACATGGAGCGGCCCATCCCGATGGACCGCCTGCTCTCCGGAGACGTGGGCTTCGGCAAGACCGAGGTCGCCGTGCGCGCCGCGTTCAAGGCGATCCAGGACGGCAAGCAGGTCGCGATGCTCGTGCCGACGACCCTGCTCGTGAAGCAGCACATGGAGACCTTCACCGAGCGGTTCGCCGGATTCCCAGTGAAGGTGCGGGCGCTGTCGCGGTTCCAGAGCGACAAAGAGGTGCGTCTCACGCTGCAGGGCCTGCTCGAGGGCTCCGTCGACATGGTCATCGGCACGCACCGCATCCTCACCGAGGGCATCGTTTTCAAGGACCTCGGCCTGATGATCATCGACGAGGAGCAGCGGTTCGGTGTCGAGCACAAGGACACGCTCAAGAAGCTGAAGACAAACGTCGACATCCTCGCGATGAGTGCGACGCCGATCCCTCGGACGCTCGAGATGGCGGTCACCGGCATCCGCGAGATGTCGACGCTCGCGACGCCGCCGGAGGACCGGCATCCGATCCTCTCGTTCGTGGGGCCCCGCAGCGACAAGCAGATGGCGGCGGCCATCCGTCGCGAGATCCTGCGCGAAGGTCAGATCTTCTTCGTGCACAACCGGGTGCAGTCGATCCAGCGGGTCGCCGCCCAGCTCGCCGAACTCGTGCCGGAGGCCCGCATCGCCGTCGCGCACGGGCAGATGGGGGAGCACCAGCTCGAGCAGGTCGTCGACGACTTCTGGGAGCGCAAGTTCGACGTGCTCGTCTCGACGACCATCATCGAGACCGGGCTCGACATCTCCAACGCGAACACGATCATCATCGATCGCGCCGACAAGTACGGCCTCAGCCAGCTGCACCAGCTGCGCGGTCGCGTCGGTCGTGGGCGCGAGCGGGCCTACGCCTACTTCCTCTACGACGAGATGAAGCCTCTGTCCGAGACCGCCGCCGACCGCCTGCAGACCATCGCGGTGAACAACGACCTCGGTTCGGGCATGCAGGTCGCGCTGAAGGATCTCGAGCTGCGCGGCGCGGGCAACATGCTCGGCGCCGAGCAGGCCGGTCACATCGCCGGCGTCGGCTTCGACCTGTATCTCCGCATGATCGGCGAGGCCGTGGCGACGTTCCGCGGCGACGAGGTCGAGAGCGGGCAGGAGCTGCGCCTGGAGCTGCCGCTCGACGCGCGCATCCCCGAGTACTACATCGACAGCGAGAGGCTGCGTCTCGAGGCGTACCAGAAGCTCTCGGCGGCATCCGCGGCCACGGCGAAGGACGAGGCGATCGATCAGGTCATCGAGGAGCTCGTCGACCGTTACGGCACGCCGCCGGAAGAGGTCGAGGGGCTGCTCGCGATCTCGCGCCTGCGCCGCCGCGCCGCGCGCGCGGGGCTGACGGATGTCGTGGTGATGGGGTCGAATCTGCGCATCGCCCCGGCACGCCTCGAGGACTCCATCAAGGTGCGGCTGCAGCGGCTGTACCCGAAGGCGAAGCTCGTCTCCGGCGGCGAGGCGCTCGTGGTGCCGATGCCGATGGTGGCGGCCGACGTGGGCGTGGGGCTCGAGCCCCTGCCCGACGCGCAGCTGCTCGAGTGGGTCGGACAGCTCTTCACCGCGATCTTCCCGGAGCCGGTCAAGGTCGAATAGCCGTCGCGACGTAGAGCAGGTTGCCGTCGGGGTCTCGCACCTGAGCGACGCGCTCGCCCCAGGGGAGATCCTCGGGCGGAGCGACGGATGCCGCGCCGGCAGCGAGTGCTGCAGCGTAGGTGGCATCGACATCGTCGGTGTAGAACCAGACGGCGATCGCGTCGCCGCGCGCGATGTCCGCTTCGAGCCCGATGCCGATCTGCCCGCCGCCCACCGCCAGGGCCACGTAGACGTCGACCCCTTCATGGTCGTAGCGGTAGGTGACCTCGGCGTCGAACGCCTGTTCATAGAACCCGCTGAGTTGCGGCAGGTCGGGCGTGCGGAGGATGGGAAAGAGCCGGTCGATGACCATGCAGGGGAGAGTAGATCGGTCGCTCAGCCCGTGTCAACGCTCATCGCGCCAGAGCCAGCGCAGCGCATCCGGGAGGATGACGCCGCCGTGATTCGGATGGTGGCCGCCGTCGCCGACAACGAGGCGGACATCGGTTCCCGCCCGGGTCAGGGCCGCGGCGGTCTCGAGGTTCTCAGCGAACCAGTTGTGATCGCGATCGTTCCAGCCGAGGTCGCGATGGGCGGCATGCAGAAAGACCCGCAACGGGCGGCCCTCGCCGGAGCGGAGGAGCGCGGGGTAGGGGTTGCCGCTCGGCATCTGCGCGAAGCTCCCGTTGAACGAGATGACCCGGCGGATGCCGTCGGGGCGCTGCCACGCGGCCGTGAGGGCGCCGTTCCCACCGGAACTCCCTCCGCAGATCCCGCGTCGGTCCGGCTCGGGCCTCAGCGCGTGCGTCTCGGCGACCCGGGGTAGCACCTCGTCCAGGAGGAAGCCGGCGTAGCGCGCATCTGCCTCGTCGTACTCCGCGTTGCGGTTCTTCGGGTTCGTGGCGTCCGGGAAGACTCCGGGGTCGACGAAGACGGATACGAGTGAGGGGATCTCGGCGCGATGCGCGAGGTTGTCCAGCACGATTCCCGCTCGGACATCGCCGGCCGGATCCAGGTACCACCAGCCGTCGTTGAAGACCATGACCGCCGCCGGGGCAGCAGCATCGTGGCCGTGCGGCGCATGCACCCAGATCTTGCGCACCGTACCGGGATACGCCACGCTGTCGACGATCTCGAAGGTGCGGATGGTTCCGGCGCGTACGTCGTCGCCACGCCTCGAGTCGGGGCCGTAGGCGTAGCTGACGGCATCCGCCTGCAGTGGCAGTGCGCGAAACGGAACGATCTCGGTCATCGCTCGAGCGTACCGAGCAGGACTAGTCTGGCCGCATGTTGTACGAGCACCTCGGGGCTCGGCCCCGGATCCATGACACCGCCGTCATCGCTCCCACCGCCGTGATCTCCGGCGACGTGGAGATCGGCCCGGACTGCCAGGTGCTGCACGGCGCCGTGATCACCGCGGAGGGCGGACCGATCACTCTCGGTGAGAACGTGATCGTGATGGAGAACGCCCTCATCCGCGCCACGGCCGCCAACGCGGTGCACATCGGGGCGCACACCCTCATCGGCACGCTGGCCAGCATCGCCGGCGCGACCGTCGGCGAGGAGGTCTTCTTCGCCTCGGGCGCCCGCATCTTCAACGGCGCGCTGGTCGGCGACCGCTGCGAGGTGCGGGTCAACGCCATCGTGCATCGACGCGCGGTGCTCCCGGAAGGGACCGTCGTCCCGATCGGCTGGGTGGCGGTCGGCGACCCCGTGCAGCTGCTGTCACCCGACCGGGAGGCCGAGATCACCGCCGCGCAGCCGGAACTCGACTTCCCCGGCCACGTCTTCGGCGTCGACCGCGACACCCCCGACCTGATGGTGCAGCTCACCGAGCGCTACGGCCGCTCGCTCGCCCGGCACGCCGACGACCGGCAGGTCGGCGGCTGACGGCATCCGCTCTGCGCCTGCGATCAGATGACGCCCTGGGCGAGCATCGCCGCGGCGACGCGCTCGAAGCCGGCGATGTTCGCTCCAGCGACGTAGTCTCCCGGCCGGCCGTGACGCTCGGCGGCGTCGAAGGCGGCGCGGTGGATGTCGCCCATGATCTCGCGCAGCTTGTTCTCGCTGTCGTGGAACGTCCAGCGCTGGCGCGAGGCGTTCTGGCTCATCTCCAGCGCCGAGGTCGCGACACCGCCGGCGTTCGCGGCCTTTCCGGGAGCGAAGAGCACCCCGGCGTTCTGGAACGCGTCGACCGCGGCCGGCTCGCAGGGCATGTTCGCGCCCTCGGAGACCGCGCGCACGCCGTTCGCGATCAGCGCCTCGGCGTCGGCCAGGCTCACCTCGTTCTGCGTGGCGGACGGCACGGCGATGTCGACCGGCACCTCCCACACGCTGCCGCCCTCGACGAAGCGGGCGCTCGGGCGACGGTTCGCGTACTCGACGATGCGGGCGCGCTCGACCTCCTTGAGCTGGCGGAGCAGATCGACGTCGATGCCGGCGTCGTCGACGACGTAGCCGGAGGAGTCGGATGCCGTGACCGGCGTTGCGCCCAGCTGGGTCGCCTTCTGGATCGCGTAGATCGCGACGTTGCCCGATCCCGAGATGCCGACGCGCTTGCCCGCGAGGGAGTCGTCGTGCACGGCGAGCATCTCCTGGGCGAAGAACACGGCGCCGTAGCCCGTGGCCTCGGTGCGCACCTCGGCGCCGCCCCAGCCCGTGCCCTTGCCGGTGAACATGCCGGACTCGTGGCGGTTGGTCACCTTGCGGTACTGCCCGAAGAGGTAGCCGATCTCGCGTCCGCCCACGCCGATGTCGCCGGCCGGCACGTCGGTGTGCTCGCCGAGGTGGCGGTAGAGCTCGTTCATGAACGACTGACAGAACCGCATGACCTCGGCGTCGGACCTGCCGTGCGGATCGAAGTCCGACCCGCCCTTGCCGCCGCCGATGCCCTGACCGGTGAGCGCGTTCTTGAAGATCTGCTCGAACCCGAGGAACTTGATGATCGAGAGGTTCACCGAAGGGTGGAAGCGCAGACCGCCCTTGTAAGGCCCGAGCACCGAGGAGAACTGGATGCGGTAGCCGCGGTTGACCTGCAGCCGACCGGCATCATCGACCCACGGCACGCGGAACAGGATCTGACGCTCCGGCTCGACCAGACGCTCCAGGATGCCGCCGTCGACGTATTCCGGGTGCTGCTCCAGCACCGGCGAGATCGAGTTCAGCACCTCGTGCACGGCCTGGTGGAACTCGGGCTCGTACGGGCTCCGCGAGAGCACCGTGTCGAAGACGGGCTGCACGGCGGGGGAGAGCGGGTGGAAGTCGACGGAAGACGTAGCGGTCACGCGAGGTGGGCTTTCTGGTGGGGGATGAGGGCGCAGGCGATCGTGTCGCGTGAGGGAGAAGGGCCGGATCCGACCGGTATTTCACTCTAGCGGTGCCCCGGACGTGAGAACTCTCACGCCGCCTGGGCGCAGGATCACCCGGTGTTCTGCAGGCCCGCCGCGACGCCGCTGACCGACAGCAGGAGCAGGCGCTGCTGCTCCGCATCGGCTCCGGAGCCCCCCGCCTCCTCTGCGGCCGAGCGGAGCGCCCGGAGCGCACGCAGCTGCAGCAGCGAGAGCGCATCGACGTAGGGGCTGCGCAACTGCACGGCGCGCTGCAGGACGGGCTTGTTCTCGAGGAGTCCCTCGCCGCCGGTGAGGCGGATCACCCACTGGCGGGTGAGCGCGAGCTCATCGAGCACGAGGGTGGCGAGGTCGTCGCGGTCGCCGAGTGCGAGGTACTGACGGGCGATCCGCTCGTCCGTCTTCGCCAGGCTCATCGCGACGTTGTCGATCATGGTGCGCAGCAGCGGCCAGTCCCGGTACGCCTCGGTGAGCAGTTCCACATCGCCGACGGCCTCCAGCGCGGTGCCCAGACCGAACCATCCGGCGAGGTTGATGCGGGCCTGCGTCCACGCGAAGACCCACGGGATCGCCCGGAGGTCTTCGAGCGACTCGACGGACAGACCGCGCCGTGCGGGGCGCGAGCCGAGCGCCAGCAGGCCGATCTCCTCGAGCGGCGTCACGGTCGCGAACCAGGGCGCGAACCCCTCGGCCTTCACGAGCGAGAAGAACCGCTCGCGCGACGTCGCATCCATGATCGACGCGACCTCGGCATAGCGGGCGGCGGCGCCGCTGGTGCGGGCCTCCTCCGAGGGGGCGGATGCCAGGAGGGTCGCTGCGGCGACCTGGTCGATGTGGCGCATGGCGATCGCGGGCTCGCCGTAGCGGGCGAAGATGACCTCGCCCTGCTCTGTGAGCTTGAACCGGCCGTCGACGGAGTGCGGCGGCTGCGCGAGGATGGCCGAGTTCGCAGGTCCGCCACCGCGTCCGAGGGCGCCGCCGCGACCGTGGAAGAGGGTGAGCTCGATGTCCGACTCCTGCGCCCACCGGGCGATCTTCTCCTGCGCTTCGTAGAGCGCGAGGTTCGCGGCGACCGGTCCGACGTCCTTCGACGAGTCCGAGTAGCCGAGCATGACCTCGAGGCGGTTGCCGGTCTCCGCCATGCGGGCGCGGAACTCCGGGAAGGTCACGGCCTCGGCGAGGATCTCCGGGGCGGCCTGCAGGTCGGCGAACGTCTCGAACAGCGGCACCACGTCGAGCACCGGGGCGTCGTCGCCGAGCGCGTGACGGGCGAGACGGTGCACGTTGGCGAGATCCGATGCCGACTGGGTGAACGACACCACGTAGCGGCCGGCCGCACGGGCTCCGCGGTCGCGCTGGATCTCGGCGATCACGCGGAACAGCTCCAGGACCTCCTCGGTCTGCGCGCTGATCGCGTCGCCGGCCTCCAGCTCCGCCAGAGCCTTCCTGTGCACCTGCGAGTGCTGACGGACCTCGAGCTCGGTGAGGTGGAAGCCGTAGGTCTCCACCTGCCAGATCAGGTGCTGCACGCCGCCGAAGGCGTGGCGCTTCGCGCCGGCATCCGCGAGCGAGGTCTGCACCGCGCGCAGGTCGGCGAGCAGCTCCTCCGGGCGTGCGTAACCGCGCTCGCGGTCGCCGCTCCGGGTCGCGGCGACGCGGCGCGCGAGCACGAGCAGTACGCGACGGTGCGGCTCCTCGGGAGAGCGCGCGGCGAGTTCGGCGGCGACATCGGGCTCCGCGGCGGCGAACCCCTCCCAGAGGGCGGTGACGTCGGCGCTGGGCGGTGTGTCGTCCGCGGCGAGCGTGAGCGTGCGGCCGATGCGGTCGAGGGCACGCTCGAGACCCCGGAGCACGTGGTCCGCGGCGATCTGCGAGGCCTCTCGGGTGACGGATGCCGTGACGAACGGGTTCCCGTCGCGATCGCCGCCCACCCAGGACCCGATGCGGACGAACGCGGGGACGACGGGCGCGCTCGAGCCGGAGTCCTCGCCGCGCAGCGCGTCGTCGATGCGCCGGTACACATGCGGCACGGTCGTGAAGAGCGTCTCGTCGAACACGCCCATGACCGTACGGACCTCGTCGGTCGGCGACGGCTTCTGCGAACGCAGCGGCGCGGTGCGCCACAGCGTGTCGATCTCCTCGAGCATCCGGCGACGGGCGCGGTGCTGCTCGGCGCCGCGTTCGCTCGCCGCATCGTGCTGGGTGAGCAGCTCGGACAGGCGGCGGATGCTGGACGACACGGCGCGGCGACGGGCCTCGGTCGGGTGCGCCGTGAACACCGGGTGGAAGCGCAGTCCGGCCAGGCGACGGCGCGCCTCGTCGTCGCCGACCTCGCTCTGCAGGCGCGCGTACGCGGTCGCGACCGTGTCGGCGGCATCCTCGCGGCCCGGCTGGCCGGCGCGTTCGCGCAGCACCCGGACGCGCTGGTGCTCCTCGGCGAGGTTCACCAGGTGGAAGTAGCAGGTGAAGGCGCGGGCGACCTCGTCGGCGCGCGCGACCGTGAAGGACTCGGCGATCGCCGCCGCCCGCTCGAAGGCGTCGGAGTTCTCCTCCTCGTACGCCTGGATCGTGGCGAGGCGCAGACGCTCGACGTCCTCGAAGAGGTCGTCGCCGCCGGCTTCGCGCAGCACCTGGCCGAGCAGTCCGCCCAGCATCCTGACGTCGGAGCGCATGGCATCCGGGATGCCCTGGCCGGCTTCGAAGCGGCCGATCACGCGGATGGCCTCGGTGTTCGTGGGCTCGGGAAAGCTCTGTGCGGGGGTCACCCTTCGAGAGTATCCCCGTCGGTCGGTGTGTCTGGAACGCATGACGCCCGAGGACACCCGCGCCCCGCGATCTACGATGGAGGGGATGCGCATCTCAGCGAACCCCCTCCGCGGCCAGCAGTTCCCCGCCGTCCTCCTGCTCGTCGCCGCAGGGCTCGGGCTGCTGCTGGCGAACCTCCCGACGCACGATGCGCTCGCGGCCATCCTCGACTTCCACATCGCCGTGCCCGGCACCGGGCTCGATCTGTCGGTCGCACATTGGGTGTCGGACGGGCTGCTCGCCGTCTTCTTCCTCGTCGTGGCCATCGAGCTGCGGCACGAGCTGACCCATGGCGAGCTCGATTCCCCGCAGAAGGCGGTGCAACCCGCGATCGCGGCCGCCGGTGGTGTGCTCGTTCCGATCGCGGTGTACCTCCTGATCGCCGGCAGCGGCGACACGGCGACGGGGTGGCCCATCCCGACCGCCACCGACATCGCCTTCGCTCTCGGCGTCCTGGCGATGTTCGGACGTGGTCTGCCTCCGACCGTGCGGGTCTTCCTCCTGGCGCTCGCGATCCTCGACGACATCATCGGCATCATCTTCATCGCCGTCCTCTTCGCGCACGACGTGCAGTGGCTGCTGCTCGGCCTCGGGATCATCGGGGTCGCGGTGTTCTGGCTGCTCAGCCGGCTGCTCCACGAACACGGGCACGCGCTGATCGCGGTGGCCATGGTCATCGTCGGAGTCGTGACGTGGGGCCTCGTGGCATCGTCCGGCATCCACGCCACGATCGCGGGAGTGATGCTCGGACTGGTCATGTCGCCGGTCCCTGCCGGTCGCACCAGGCACGCGCTCGAGCCGACGGTGAACGGCGTGATCCTGCCCGTCTTCGCGTTCGTCGCCGCCTTCGTGGTGATCCCCGCCGTGTCTCCGACGCAGCTGTCGCCGGCATTCTGGGCGATCGTCGTCGCCCTCCCGGTCGGCAAGATCGTGGGTATCGGCCTGTTCGGCTGGATCGCCATGCGCATCCGCCCGAAGGGAGCGGCGCCCGGATTGCCCTTCGCCGACATCCTGGCGGCGGGTGCCCTCGGCGGCATCGGGTTCACGGTCTCCCTGCTGCTGGCCAACCTGGCCTTCGGTGCGCACGACGAGATCCGCGATCAGGCGATCCTCGGCGTGCTCGTCGGTTCGCTGATCGCCCTCGTGCTCTCCGGCATCATCGTGTCGCTGCGCGCGCGCTGGTACCGTCAGGTCGCGGCCGCCTCGTCGTGAGCGCCGCCCGCCCGGAGCGCACCCCGGGGAGGATCGAAGGAGGAACCGTGAGCACTCGGCCCGAACTCCACGACGGCACGGAGGATCCGCTGCGCGCCGCGGCCGAGACCATGCGCCAGGTGCGTGAGCGCTGCGTGTGGTCGCAGCGCATCACGCATCGCGATCTGGTCCCCTATCTGATCGAGGAGTCGCACGAGGTCATCGACGCGGTCGAGAGCGGCACCCGGGCCGACCTGCGCGAGGAGCTCGGCGACCTGCTCTGGCAGGTGCTGTTCCACGCGGCGATCGCGGCGCAGGATCCGGACCACCCGTTCGACATCGACGACGTGGCCGAGACCCTGACCGAGAAGATGGTGCGCCGGCATCCGCACGTCTTCGCCGGAGAGGTGGCGACGACGCCGGAAGAGGTCCTCGTGCACTGGAATGCGGCGAAGGCCGCCGAGAAGCGCACCAGGACGAGCGTGCTCGACGGTGTTCCCCGGGGGATGCCGGCGCTCGCGCTCGCGCAGAAGCTCGTGGGGCGGGCAGCGGGGGCGGGGATCGTGCCGCAGGCCGAGCCTGCCGCTCCGGCATCCGAGGCCGAGCTCGGAGACGCGCTCCTCGCGCTGGTGGCGACGGCTCGCACCGAGGGCTGGGATGCGGAACGCGCGCTGCGCGAGAGACTGCGGATGCTGGAAGACGAGGTCCGCGTCGCCGAAGCGGCGTCCTGACACCCGGAGGATCGGGCCCCGCGCCGGACCTGGGAAGATGGGAGCGTGGCTACTGTGAACCCGCCGCGCGGCATGCGCGACATCCTCCCCGCCGACAAGGCCCGCCGTGAGCGTGTGCTCTCCGTCATCCGCGATCGGTACCTCGCGCACGGATTCGACGAGATCGAGACCCCGGTCGTGGAGGACTACGACCGCCTGCACGCCGGCATCGGCGGCGACAACGAGAAGCTGTCGTTCAACATCCTGCGGCGAGGCCTCGACGCCGACGAGATCCGCGAAGCGGCGGAGGACCCGGCCGAGCTGTCCGATCTCGGGCTGCGCTACGACCTGACCGTGCCGCTCGCCCGGTTCTACGCGAGCAACCGCGGGCAGCTTCCCGGCGTGTTCCGCTCCATCCAGATCGGGCCGGTCTGGCGCGCCGAGCGTCCGCAGAAGGGGCGCTACCGCCAGTTCGTGCAGTGCGACATCGACATCATCGGCGACGACTCCTCGCGCGCCGAGGCCGAGCTCATGGTCGCCTCCCTCGACGCGGTCGACGCGCTCGGACTCGAGGGCGCCACGGTGCGGATCAACGACCGGCGAGTGCTGGACTGGATGCTCGACAGCTTCGGCTTCACCGCCGACGAGCGCCCTGGCGTGCTGATCACGATCGACAAGCTTGACAAGATCGGCCCCGAGGGCGTCGGTGCCGAGCTCCGCGAGCGGGCTCTGCGGCAGGGGAGCAGCACGGATCCCGTCGACGCGTTCGAGGAGTTCCTGCGGCGTCCGCAGACCATGGAGTACAACCCGTACGGCGAGCGGCAGATCCGCAAGGCGCTGCCCGACGACGCGCCGGACGAGATCGTCGCGCACCTCGTCGGCATCGGCGACGCTGTCGCCGCCGGGCGTGCTTCGACAGAGCCGACCGAGATCCCGCTGGTCTTCGATCCGTTCCTCGTGCGGGGGATGGGCTACTACACCGGCACGATCTTCGAACTCGCACATCCCTCGGTCGCCTACTCGCTCGGCGGCGGTGGACGCTACGACGGCATGATCGGCCGCTTCCTCGGCCAGCAGGTTCCCGCCGTCGGGTTCTCGCTCGGCTTCGAGCGCTTGGTCGACCTGGTCACCGCGGAACCGGATGCCGTGGCCGAGGCGGTCGTGCTCATCCACGACGCCGACGTGCCCGTGAGCGAGCTCGTCGCGCACAAGGCCCGCCTCATCGCGGGCGGCGCTCGGGTACGTCTGGAGCGTCGGACCAAGAACCTCAAGGCGCTGCTCGAGCGCTCGGCCGCTGACGGCTACACCGCGTTCGCGACCGTGTCGACAGGGGCGGGCGCGCTGGAGCTCAAGCCGCTGAACTGACGACGGGCGTACATGACCGTCCGGAGTGATCCGTTCACGCCGCGTTCACGCCGGTCGTGTCGAATCGTGGCGTGAGCCGTATCCGCGTCCTCGTGTTCCGGGGTCTTGTCACCGGTCTCTCGGTCGCCGCCGTCCTCGCCGGCATCCGCCTCGTCCTCACGCGGCAGGCGGCTCTCGCCCGGGAGCGGATCGGGAAGCCGCTCGGCGAGGAGTCGCTGGATGCCGATCGCGTGTGGCGGGCAGGGCTCGACGGAGACCCGATCGACCTGCTCATCCTCGGCGACTCGATCGCGGCCGGCCTCGGAGCGGAACGGCGCAAGGAGACGCTGGGCGGGCGCCTCGCGAAGGGCACGGCACGACGGATGCGGCGCCCCGTGCGCCTGCACACCGCGGCGATCGTCGGCTCGGAGTCGCCGGACCTGCCCGCGCAGCTCGACGTGCTGCCGGAGGGCTACCGTCCGCAGGTCGCCGTGATCGTCGTGGGCGGAAACGACGTGACGCACCGCCTTCCGCCTTCGCTCTCGGCCCAGCATCTGCACGAGACGATCCGACGGCTGCGCGAGGTCGGCGCCGAGGTCGTCGTCGGCACCTGTCCCGACCTCGGCGCGCTGCGCCCGGTGCCGCAGCCGCTCCGGCGTCTGGCCTCCAGCATGTCGCGCCGTCTCGCCGACATCCAGGCGGAGACCGCGCGGCACGCGGGTGCCGAACCCGTCGATCTGCGCCGCGCCGTCGGGCCGATGTTCTTCGACGAGCCGGAGGCGATGTTCAGCCTCGACCGCTTCCACCCGAGCGCCCTCGGATACCGGCGCACGGCAGAGGCGCTGCTCCCTGCCGTGTGCCGGGCGGCCGAGGTCGCCGTCAGCTCGCGGCGTCCGCCGGTGCAGAGCTGAACGACTCGGCCCATTCGGCCACGCGACGGCTGCTCTCCTCATCGGAGATGTCCTCGACGCGGGTCATCACCGACCAGCGCACGCCGAACGGGTCGCGGATGCTGGCGTACCGGTCGCCCGACACGAACGGCGCCGGCGCTTCGCGAACGGTCGCTCCCGCCGCGACGGCCTTCTCGACCACGGCATCGACGTCGGACACGTACAGGCCCATCGAGTAGCAGTCGTCGTCGCCGGCGGGAGCGGCCACCAGGTGGTAGTCGGGACTCGGCTCGCCGAGCTGGAGGAGTCCGAGCCCGAAGTCGAGGTCGGCGTGGGCGACGACGCCGCCGAACTCGGTCACGTCGACGACCCGCGCGCCGAAGACGTCCCGGTAGAACTCGATGGCCTGCTTCGCTCCGGGGATCGCGAGGAAGGGTGTGAGCGACGTCGCGCTGTTCGGTCGTCCGTCGGTCGTGTACGCGCCGTTGGCGCCGGTGGTTGGGGTCTCATCAGTCATGTCCTCACGGTAGGAGGGGCGGGATGCCGGCGGCTTGAAGATCCGCGCCAACCTCGGCCGCATCGGTGTCGGGGTCGGACCCTACGCTGGGCCCATGGTGAATCCGACCCGCGGCATCCTGTACCCGGCACGACTGCCGGAGTTCCATCGCCTGCCGGCGCCGGCCGATGCGGTGGAGCTCGTCACCTGGTTCTGGATCCCCGAGTGGGACATCGAGCCTGGGCGCTCGTCCCGGCAGGAGATCGTCTCGTATCCCGCGCTCAACCTCGTGGTCGAGCCGGAAGGGGTCGCGCTGTCGGGGGCGACGACCCGCGCGTCCCATCGCGATCTGCGCGGACGCGGCTGGGCGGTGGGCGCGCTGCTGCGCCCCGCTGCGGTTGCCGCGCTGATCGAGGAGCCGGCGCTGCTGATCGACTCGGAGGCACGGTTCGACGCGCCCGACCTGCTCGACGCCGTGAGCGCGGCCATGGGTTCCGGCGAGGGGCACAGGGAGCGTGCGGTGGCGGCGTTCTCCCGCTGGCTCCGCGAGCGGATCGGCCTGCCAGAAGACGCGGCGCGTCAGGCGAACGCCCTGACCGACGTGCTGATGGGGGAGGACGCGGCGCTCACGCCCGAGGAGGCGGCGACGCGCCTGGCCGTGTCGGTGCGCACGCTCCAGCGGATGACGCACCGGCACATCGGGTTGTCGCCCGCCG
Source organism: Microbacterium luteolum (assembly GCF_039533965.1). NCBI lineage: Bacteria > Bacillati > Actinomycetota > Actinomycetes > Micrococcales > Microbacteriaceae > Microbacterium > Microbacterium luteolum. Next base: position 1,179,301 of record NZ_BAAAUN010000001.1, on the reverse strand, counting down.
CGATGATCCGGCGCCGCCGTCTGCAGGAGGCCGCCCTGCTCGTCCGTGAGGAACCGGCGGCCGACCTCGCGACGATCGCGGCCGAGCTCGGCTACTCCGACCACGCGCACCTGACGAGGGACTTCCAGGCCGTGCTCGGGATCGCGCCGCGGACGTACCGCTCGGAGTCAGCAGCGGACTCAGCTGCCGAGTCGGCGACCGGCGAGGTGCAGGCGCAGCATCCGATACCCGACGCCGAGGACGACGACGGCCGTCCCGACGAGTGAGGCGATGACCGGCAGGCTGTTCACGAGCACCAGGCAGCCGAGCGCTCCGACGACCTGCAGCACGCGCGGATAGCGGCGCGCTGCTCCTGTCTGGCGGAAGGCAGCCGCATTCGCGATCAGGTAGTACAGCAGCACGCCGAAGGAGGAGAACCCGATGGCGTCGCGCAGATCCGCGACGAGCACGATGACGATGACGATCGCGGCGATCACGATCTCGGCGCGCTGCGGCACCTGATGACGCTCGTCGACCTTCGCCAGGAACCGCGGCACGTCGCTCTCCCGAGCCATCGCGAGGGTCGTGCGGCCGATGCCCGTGAGCAGGGCGAGCAGCGCGCCGAGAGAGGCGGCGGCCGCGGCCACCCGGATGAGCGGTGCCAGTGCTGGCCAGCCGGCGGCGACGAGAAGATCGGCCAGCGGTGCGGTCGATGAGGCGGCATCGGCCCCGAGCACGAGGATGACCGCGAGGCCCACCAGGGCGTAGACGACGACCGCGCCGCCGAGGGCGAGGATGATGGCGCGGGGGATCGTCCGGGCGGGGTCGACGACCTCTTCACCCATGGTCGCGATCCGCGCGTAGCCGGCGAACGCGAAGAACAGCAGCCCGGCTCCCTGCAGCACGCCGTATGCCGAGGCATCCGGGAGTGGGGGAGGCGCGGCCGCGGAGGCCGACCCGAATCCGACCGCGACCGTGACGGCGAGGCCGAGCAGCGAGCACGCGACGAGGATCCGGGTCAGGAGGGCTGTGCGGGTCACGCCGAAACAGTTGACCGTGGCGAGCGCCGCGACAGCGACGACGGCGACCGGTATCTGCCAGCCCTCTGGGGCGGCGTACGCGGCGAACGTCATCGCCATCGCCGCGCAGCTCGCGATCTTGCCGATCACGAAGCTCCACCCCGCGATGAATCCCCACCACGGTCCGATCTCCGCGCGGGCGTACGCGTAGGTTCCGCCGGCGACGGGATGCACGGCGGCGAGCTGGGCAGACGAGGTGGCGTTGCAGAACGCCACGACGGCGGCGATCGCGAGAGCGATGAGGATGCCGCTGCCGGCGACGCCCATCGCGGGGGCCCACACCGCGAACACGCCGGCGCCGATCATCGAACCCAGGCCGATCGCGACGGCGTCTCCGAGCGTCAGTCGGCGGGCGAGGGGCATGGCGACATCGTCGCATGCCCGGGTGAACGGCAGGAGTCCGGTCAGCTCCGCGACGCGGTGACGCGCTTCTTCTCGCGGATGTAGACCTCCCGGCGCACCTTCGCGACGACGTCGCCGTCGCGGTCGGTGATGACGGTCTCGAACCACTCGAGCACCTTCGCTCCGCCTCGGGCGCGCTCGCGGATCTCGTCGGCCTTCTCCTTCGACACCTCGAACTCGGCGGTGAGCACGCCGCGGCCGGGCTTGAGGAACTCGATCTCGCCGCGGGTGTCCCACACGACGTGGTCGCGTCCGAGCTGATGCATCACCAGCATGAAGAAGTAGGGGTCCGTCATCGCCGACATCGAGCCGCCGAAAGCCGTCTTGACGTAGTTGCGGGTGAACACGTTCACGTGGAGCTCGACGGTCGCGTGGGTCCAGTCGTCGCTGAACCGGCGGATGCGGATGCCGCTGAAGAGGTTCGGGATCCAGAGACTCATGCCGATCGCGAGTCGGCGGGGAGTGATGCGCATGGCGTCAGTGTCCCGGATGCACCGCGCGTCGACCAAGGCGACTGGAGGGTTGCCACAGTTGTTCTAGTTCAATTAGAATAAGTAGCGATTCGAGAGGAGGAGTGCCGATGCTGATCCGAGTCGACACCGACAGTCCCCGACCGCTGTACGACCAGGTCGCGGCGTCCGTCCGCTCCGACATCCTCGCCGGCGCGCTCGTGCCCGGAGATCGCCTGCCGGCGGCGCGCGACGTCGCCGAGGCCCTCGACATCAACCAGCACACCGTTCTCCACGCCTACCAGCGGCTGCGCGACGAGGGACTCGTCGATCTCCGCCGGGGCAGGGGAGCCGTGATCGCGGCGTCGGCGGCACCGCTCGCCGAGCTCGCGCAGGACATCGACGCGCTGGTGCGTCGAGCCGGTGCCCTCGGTGTCTCCGCCGAGACGCTCGCGGGGATCGTGCACGCGCATCGTGATCCTCGCACAGAGACGAAAACCCCCAGGAGCCCCGAGGAGGTCTCGCCATGACCGCAGACGACCCGACCCGCACACCGTCGTCGCCGCTTCGCCGCGCGCGTCTCACCTTCTTCCTCGTCGCGGTGGTCGTGCCCATCGTGATCTCGGCCATCGGCGTCGTCGTGCTCCTCGCCTGGCTGCCGTCGATGCCCGACCAGGTGGCGATCCACTGGGGTGTCGACGGTGCCGACGGGTTCGGACCGGCATCCACCTATGTCTGGATCCTGCTCGGCGTCGGCCTGGTGCTCCCCGTACTCATGGCGATAATCACGCTCGCCGCGGTGGGCGCGCAGTGGGGCGGTGCCGCGCGGCTCATGGGTGCGCTCGCCGCGGGCATGGCCGCCTTCGCCACCGTGCTGAGCCTCGGCTCGCTGGCGATGCAGCGCGACCTCGAAGCCGGGGCAGACGTGCCGGGTATCGGCCTCGTGCTGGCCGGATCCTTCGCCGCGCTCGCGGCCGTCGGTGCCGTCGCCTGGGCGGTGCAGCCGCAGGTGCGTCCCGAATCGGGGCCCACGCTCGAACCGCGTCAGGCCGTGCGTATCGCCGAGGGGGAGCGCGTCGTCTGGCTGGCCACGACCTCGATGCCGCGTGCCGCGGTCTCGGCCCTCCTGCTGCTCCTGTTCGCGCTCGTCGCGCTCGCGGCCTTCATGCTCGGTACGGGTGTGCAGGGCGGATGGGTCGTCGCGATCGTGGTGGTCGTCGTCGCGTTCGCGATGGTCGCGACCACGGCGTTCCGAGTGCGCGTGACACCCGAGGGATTCGCCGCGAGAGCCCTCATCGGCTGGCCGCGCATCACGATGCCGCTCGACGAGGTCGAGTCGGCGCGTGCCGTCGACGTCTCGCCCTTCGGCGAGTTCGGCGGCTGGGGCTGGCGCATCGGCCTGGACGGGCGGACCGGCATCGTGACCCGTCGGGGATCAGCGATCGAGGTCGAGCGTCGCGGCCGACCGCCGTTCCTCGTCACGATCGACGGCGCCGAGGAGGCAGCAGCCCTGCTGCAGACGTTCGTCGACCGTGCACGCCCCCACGGCGCACCCCGGACCGACCAAGGAAAGGCGACCTCATGAACCACTCCGCACTGCTCGAGACCCGGCGGGTGCCCTGGTCGGCTGTCATCGTGTTCACGGTGCTCGCGTGCGGTCTCGCCTGGCTGGTCGCACTGCCGCTGTGGCTGGGTGACGGTCTCGCCGAACCGCTGGCCGGGGCGCTGCTGCCGGCGATGATGCTGACGCCTGCCATCGCCGCGCTGATCGTCACCTTCGCGATGCGCATCCCTGCGCGAGGGGAGCGTGCCCGATTCCTGGGGCTGTGGCCGCTGCGGCCCGCGAAGCGGGTCGTCTGGCTGATGGTCGCGGCCTGGCTGGTGCCACCGTTTCTGGTCGCGCTGACCGTCCTCGTGTCGGCCGCCCTCGGCTTCGTCCGGCTCGACCTCACGTTCGCGGCCTTCGCGGTCGAGCTCCAGAAGGCTCTGCCTGCGGGGTCGCCGATGCCCCCGGTCGAGGTGGTCGTGTTCGCGCAGATCGCGATGATCCCCTTCGCGGCGCTCCTGAACGCGATCCCCGCCTTCGGAGAGGAGCTCGGCTGGCGGGGGTGGCTCGTTCCCGCCCTCCGTCCGCTCGGCACGTGGCCGACGCTGCTCCTCAGCGGCGCCATCTGGGGCTTCTGGCACAGCCCGATCATCCTCCTCGGCTACAACTTCGGCCGCACCGACCTGAGCGGCGTGCTCCTGATGATCGGCGGATGCGTCGCCTGGGGCATCCTGCTCGGCTGGCTCCGGCTGCGCTCCGCATCGGTCTGGCCGGCGGTCATCGCACACGGGTCGCTCAACGCGGCCGCAGGGCTCATCGTGATCTTCGCGGCGGCGAAGCCTGATCTGGCGCTCGCGGGACCGCTCGGGGTCGCCGGCTGGATCGTCCTCGCCGTCGTGATCGCGGTCCTCGTGGCCACCGGGCAGTTCCGGCGGCAGCCCGAACTCGCCGGTGCACCGGGAAGGCTGCTCTCCGCCCCGCGCTCTTGACGCGCCGCCGAGCCGGCGGTTGGCTGAGGGAATGGAATCCACTCCCGCAGCCTGGTCGCAGGCCGACGCCTTCCTCGCCGACACGCTCGTCGGACACGACCCGGCCCTGGAGGCGGCGCTCGAGGCGCAGCGGGCCGCCGGCCTCCCCGAGATCGAGGTGGCTCCGGTGGCCGGCAAGCTGCTCGACCTCCTCGTCCGCATCAGCGGCGCGCGCCGGGTGCTCGAGATCGGCACGCTCGGCGGGTACTCCACGATCTGGCTGGCCCGCGCGGTCGGCCCGGAAGGGCGGGTCGTGACGATCGAGGCGGAGGCGGACAACGCTGCCGTCGCGCGCGCCAGCATCGATGCCGCCGGTGTGGGCGATCGTGTCGACATCCGCATCGGCAGGGGCGCCGACGTGCTGCCGACCCTGGTCGCCGGATTCGACCTGGTCTTCATCGACGCCGACAAGGAGTCCAACACCGTCTACCTCGACTGGGCCGCGAAGCTGGGCCACCCGGGGACGGTGATCGTGCTCGACAACATCGGTCGCGAGGGCGAGATCGTGCGCGAGGACTCGACGGATTCGAAGGTGATCGGCACCCGCGACGGACTGCGGATGCTGGGAGAAGATCCGCGGTTCGACGCGACGGCTTTGCAGACGGTCGGCGCCAAGGGCTGGGACGGCGTCGCCCTCGCGCTCGTCGTCTGACCGGCGTTCCCCGAACCCCGGGGGTGGGTCCCTGAGCCCGAGGAAGGGCCGGGCTAGACTGAGCGCGGACCGACGACGCTCCACACACCTTTTCTCTGAGCAAGGAGCACATCAGTGGCACTGATCGAGGCTGTAGGCGCACGCGAGATTCTCGACTCGCGCGGAAACCCGACCGTCGAGGTGGAGGTGCTCCTCGACGATGGCATCGTCCAGCGGGCCGCCGTCCCCTCCGGTGCATCCACCGGTGCGTTCGAGGCGTACGAGCTCCGCGACGGCGACAAGAGCCGTTACGGCGGCAAGGGCGTGCTCAAGGCCGTCGAAGCCATCATCGACGAGCTGGGCCCGGCCATCGAGGGCGTGGAGGCGAGCGAGCAGCGCATCGTCGACGAGATCCTCATCGAGGTCGACGGCACCGAGAACAAGAAGCGCGTCGGCGCGAACGCCATCCTCGGCGTGAGCCTCGCGGTCTCGAAGGCCGCCGCGGACTCCGCCGACCTTCCCCTGTTCCGCTACCTCGGCGGCCCGAACGCGCACCTGCTGCCCGTTCCGCTGTTCAACGTCATCAACGGCGGCGAGCACGCCGACAACGGCATCGACATGCAGGAGTTCTTCCTGGCGCCGATCGGCGCCGAGACCTACTCCGAGGCGCTGCGCTGGGGCGTGGAGACGTACCACGTCCTGCGCTCCGAGCTGAAGGCCGCCGGCTACGCCACGGGCCTCGGCGACGAGGGCGGCTTCGCCCCCGACCTGCCCAGCAACCGCGAGGGCCTCGACTTCCTGGTCAAGGCGATCGAGAAGGCCGGCTTCACGCCCGGATCCGACATCGCCCTCGGCCTCGACGTCGCCGCCACCGAGTTCTTCAAGGACGGCGTCTACCGCCTCGACAACAAGGACTGGGACGCCGAAGCGCTGACCGAGTACTACGTCGGCCTGGTCAACGACTTCCCGATCGTCACGATCGAGGATGCCCTCGCCGAGGACGACTGGGACAACTGGAAGCACCTCACCGACGTGCTCGGCTCGCGCGTCCAGCTCGTGGGCGACGACCTGTTCGTCACGAACCCGGAGCGCCTCGCCGACGGCATCAAGCGCGGCGTCGCGAACTCCCTGCTCGTGAAGGTCAACCAGATCGGCACGCTCACCGAGACGTTCGACGCGGTCAGCCTGGCGCAGCGTTCGGGCTACACGGCGATGCTCTCGCACCGCTCGGGTGAGACCGAGGACACCACGATCGCCGACCTCGTCGTCGCGACGAACGCGGGTCAGATCAAGGCGGGTGCGCCTGCGCGCAGCGAGCGCGTCGCGAAGTACAATCAGCTTCTGCGCATCGAGGAGGAGCTCGGCGACGCCGCGGTCTTCGCCGGGCGTTCGGCCTTCCCGCGCTACCAGGGCTGAGCAGGACAGAAGAGTCAGATTCACACCGCTGAGCGGTGACCGGAGGAGGAGCCGTGGCACGACGACCGGCTCCTCCTTCGGCGTCTCCGAAGGCGTCAGCGCCCCCACAGGCGACCGCGAAGAAGGGGCGCGCGAAGGCGAACGTCCGAGCGGCATCCGCGCCCGCCGCGTCGCGGAAGCGCACGCGGGGGAGCTCTCAGCGCGTCGATGTGCGCGAGTGGGCCTCCGGCATCCGTCTCTCCGCTTTCTCCGTGATCATGCTGTCCCTCGTCGTGCTGGGGGCGTGGGTGCTCGTGCCGACGCTCGGCACCTTCATCGACCAGCGGCAGAAGATCGCAGCGCTCGAGGCCTCTGTGAAGGTCAGCGAGGACGAGATCGCCGACCTGATCGCCGAGCGCGAGCGCTGGAGCGATCCCGCCTACATCACGACGCAGGCCCGTGAGCGCCTCTATTACGTGAAGCCGGGGGAGGTCGTCTACCTGATCGACAACGACCTCGACCCCTCCGCGCTCCCGCGCGAGCAGGACCCGATCAGCGCCACTCTCGAGGAGAAGCCGGCGGACTGGATGCCGCAGCTGCTGCGCACCCTCGTCTCGACCGGGCTCAGCGACACGGCGGCCGTCGTTCCCTGAGTGTTCGCTCCGAGCATCCTCCCTGGCGGCTCCCCTACGCTGGTGTGGTGACCACGCCGCCCTTCCCCGCACCCACGCCCGCCGAGCTCGCCGTCGTCTCGGCGCAGCTCGGGCGCCCTGCACGCGGAGTGGTCGGCATCGCGGCGCGATGCGCCTGCGGCAACCCGACGGTCGTCGCCACCACGCCGCGTCTGCCCGACGGCACGCCGTTCCCGACTTTCTACTACCTGACGCACCCGTCCGCCACGGCGGCGATGTCGACGCTCGAGGCCACGCAGGTGATGCGGGAGCTCGCGGCGCTCCTCACCGACGACGAGGCGATCGCAGCGGGATATCTCGCGGCGCACGAGGCGTATCTGTCCGATCGCGGCGGGTTCGGCGACGTGCCGGAGATCGACGGCATCTCGGCCGGCGGCATGCCCACCCGCGTCAAGTGCCTGCACGCCCTCGCCGGCCATGCGCTCGCGGCAGGGCCGGGAGTGAACCCGATCGGAGACATCGCTCTGGAACGATCCTCGTGGTCTCCTGCGGTGTGCCGCTGCGAGGACCCCGGCGCGGCGACCCGCGACGAGGCGCGGTCGGCGTGAGCCCACGGCGGATGCTGCGAAATGTCACGGCCATCGCGGTCGTGGCGGCATCCGTCCTGCTCCTGGGAGCGACGGCGACGCCTCCGCCGATCCCCGACGACCCCACCGATCCCGTGCGCGCGTCGGAGTACTGGCTCGACGGGGCCAAGATCCGCGAGGCGTGGAAGACGACCAGAGGTGCCGGCGTCACGATCGCGGTGATCGACACGGGAATCGGCAAGGTCCCGCAGACGTTCGGCGATGCGGTGGTCGGCGGGACGGACGTCTCCGGAACGGGCACGCCCGACGGCCGCACCCCGGTCGGAGCGGTCGACGGCAATCACGGGTCCTGGGTCGCCTCCCTCGCCGCCGGACGAGGTGCCCCCGACGGCAAGGGCATGATCGGCGTCGCGCCCGAGGCGAACCTCCTCTCCATCTCCGTGGGCTTCGGTGCCGCCGCGGCCGTACCGTTCACCGAGCAGGTCGCCAAGGCGATGCGCTGGGCCGTCGACAACGGCGCCGACGTGATCAACCTGTCGTTCACGACGAACACGCTCGACTGGGACGAGAGCTGGGACGACGCGTTCCTGTACGCCTTCGAGCACGACGTCGTCGTCGTGGTCGCCGCGGGCAACCGGGGGAGCGGCACCGACATCATCGGTGCGCCGGCAACGATCCCGGGCGTCCTGACCGTCGGCGGGGTCGACCAGACGGGCACGGCCAGCATCGAGGCGTCCACCCAGGGCATCACGATCGGCATCTCCGCTCCCAGCGAGGGGCTGCTGGGCGTGTCCGCGAACGGCGAGGTCGTCTCCTGGAGGGGCACCAGCGGGGCCGCCCCGATCGTGGCAGGCGTCGCGGCGCTGATCCGCTCCGCGCATCCCGACATCAAGGCGATCGACGTCATCAACCGGATCATCAAGACCGCGATGCCCGTCGCGGACGCCGTGAAACCGAGGGATCCGCTGTACGGGTTCGGCCTCGTGGACGCGGCGGCGGCGATCTCCGCCGACATCGCCGCGGTGGACAAGAACCCGATGGGGGATCTCGCCGAATGGATCCACTTCTTCCGCCGCGCGAAGACCGAGCCGCAGCCCGAACCGACGGTCACTCCGGTCGCCGTCGAGCCCCTTCCGGATGCCGACGCTCCCACCGAGGCGGGCTCACCGCTGCTTCCCAGCGCTGATTCGCTGCGCTACGGTACCCTGCCGCTCATCGCGCTCACAGTCCCTGGTATCCTGATAGCGCTTGGCGTCACCGCAGCTGCCCGGCGCATCCGATCGGCGCGCGTTTCTCGTACGCCACATTCCTGACTCCAAGGAGTTGTTCCCCTGTGCCTCAGAACAGCACTGTGCCCAAGATTCTGATCGTCGGTGGAGGCTACGCGGGCTTCTACAGCGCGTGGAAGCTCGAGAAGCACCTGCGCAAGGGCGAGGCGGAGGTGACCATGGTCGACCCGCTGCCGTACATGACGTACCAGCCGTTCCTGCCCGAGGTCGCTGCGGGCTCGATCGAGGCTCGGCACTCCGTGGTCGCGCATCGTCGTCACCTCAAGCGCACGAACGTGATCACCGCCAAGGTGACCAACATCAACCACGCGGAGAAGACCGCGACGATCACGCCGCCGCTGGGTGAGTCGTACGAGTTCGCATACGACCAGATCGTCGTGACCGCCGGTGCCGTGTCGCGCACGTTCCCGATCCCCGGCATCGCCGACAACGCGATCGGCCTCAAGACGATCGAGGAGGCCGTCGCGATCCGCGACCGCCTGATGTCGAACTTCGACAAGGCTGCTTCCCTGCCCGCAGGCCCCGCACGCGACCGTCTGCTCACGGTCGTCGTCGTCGGTGGTGGGTTCGCCGGCATCGAGGTGTTCGCCGAGCTGCGTTCGCTCGCCTCGTCGCTCGTCTCCAAGTACCCGCAGCTGACGTTCGATGACACGCACTTCCACCTCATCGAGGCCATGGGCCGCATCATGCCCGAGGTCTCGCTGAAGACGAGCGAGTGGGTCCTCAAGGACCTCGCCAAGCGCGGCGCGAACGTGCACCTCGACACGCAGCTCACCAGCGCGGTCGACGGCGACGTCGAGCTCTCGACCGGCGAGGTCATCCCGACCGACCTGATCGTGTGGACCGCCGGTGTCATGGCGAACCCGACCGTCGTCCGCGGCGGCGACCTGCCCGTCGAGGAGCGCGGTCGCATCCAGACCCGCGCCGACCTGCGGGTCGGCACCCCGGAGGCCTTCGTCGAGGGCGCCTGGGCTGCCGGCGACGTCTCGGCCGTCCCCGACCTCTCCGGTGGTGGCGTCGGCGGCTTCTGCGTGCCGAACGCCCAGCACGCGGTCCGTCAGGCGAAGCTTCTGGCGAAGAACATCGTCGCCGTGCTCCGCGGCGAGAAGCCCCGCGAGTACTTCCACAAGAACATGGGCGCCGTGGCCGGTCTCGGCCTGTACAACGGTGTCTTCCAGTCCGGCAAGATCGCGCTCAAGGGCTTCGTCGCCTGGGTCGCCCACCGCGGCTACCACGGTCTCGCGATGCCGACGTGGGAGCGCAAGTTCCGTGTCGTCTGGGGCTGGTGGAACAACCTGTGGCTCGGCCGCGACCTGGTGAACCTCGAGACGGTGCAGAACCCGCGCTACGTCTTCGAGGAGTTCGCCGCGCGTCCGCGCGCTGCCGCTCCCGCGGCTCCCGCCGTTCCCGCCTCGCCGTCGTCGGATGCCGCGACGACCACCGCTGCCGTCGCGGGCAAGGTTCCCGACGACAAGGCTCCGGTCGACGCCGCTCCGGCCGAGAAGGCTCCGGCCGCGAAGAAGGCACCGGCCAAGAAGGCTCCTGCCAAGAAGCCGGTCGCCGAGAAGGTCGCCGTCAAGTAATTCCACGGCTCCGCCCGTCCGAACAGCCCTCCCTTTCCGGGAGGGCTGTTCGCGTCTGAGGGTGCGGCATGGAGGTCACGCATAGCTCGGTTCCGTAGAGTCGAGCGCGCAAGGGGAGTACTCCCGTCTGCGGCGGAGTCGTCATTACGGACACGAGATCGTGTCCCGGCCCGTCGGCCCGAGAGGGTGGAGGAGACCTTGGCACCCGCTCTGCGGGCTGCCTCGACTCTTGCCGTCGTCCGACGTCGTGGAATCCCGGTGGTCCGCACCGCCCCACGAAAGGGACCACCATGGGAAAGCTCTCCCGCCTGATCGGCATCGCCTCCGACGCCCTGGAGAAGAACAGCGGCTCCGCCCGCAGCGGCGATCCCGCCGGCGGGTCCCGGTCGTCGACGGACTGGAGCGGCATGCTCCGCGGCGCCGTCGACGCCGTTCGAGGACCGTCGGACGCGTCACGCGCCGACGGGGCACGCCCCGCCGCGCCGGCTGCGCCGCCGGCATCCGCCGATCCGTACGCACCGCCGCCCGCTCCCGGCGACGCTGGGGCTACCCGAGCCGGTTCGGTGGCGAGCGATGCGGACCGCGCCGCGATCGCCCGTTACGACTACCTGCTCCAGACCGCCGATCCGCAGCGCATCGAGCAGATCCATCGTGACGCGTTCGCGCGCCTCACGCCGCAGCAGCGGGAGCTCGTCGAGGAGCGGATGCGCGACGAACTCGCGCCAGGGGAGCGGCCGCGTTCGTCCTCACCCGACGACCTCGCCCGTGCGGCGGGTCGAGCCGAGGCGATGCGCCCTGGTCGGATGCGGGGACTGCTGTCCCGCGCGCGCGGCGGCGGTGCCGGAGGTGCGGCCGTCATGGCGGGCGGTGCGGCAGTCGGTGTGCTCGGCGCGGTCGCGGGCGGCGCCGTGCTCAGCGCCGTCGCCACGCCGATCCTGGAGCAGGCCGCGGGTCTCGGCGTCGATTTCAGCGCGCTGGCTGGGGGCGTCGATCTCGAGGCCCTCGCCTCGGGCGTCGACATCGGTGGCTTCACGGGCGGTGCGGAAGAGCTGATGGGATCCGCCGGCGAGGCGGTGTCCGGCCTGGGGGAGACCGCGACCGGCTGGGGCGAGAAGCTCGGCGACCTCGGAATCCCGGGCATCGGCGATATCTTCGGCCGCTGAGAGGCGAGCATCGATGACTGCTGATCATGGCTTCACCGGCCTGACAGGGTTCGCAGCCGACGTCCTCACGTCTCTCGGCGACATCGGCGTCGGGGTGCTCGTCTTCCTCGAGGTGCTCGTCCCGCCGATCCCGAGCGAGGTGATCCTGCCGTTCGCCGGCTACCTCAGTCAGAGCGGTCAGCTGAACCTCGGCTGGCTGTTCTTCTGGAGCACGCTGGCATCCTGGCTCGGAGCGATGCTCCTGTATGCGCTGGGATCCGCCATCGGCATGCAGCGGGCGATCCGACTGCTCGCCGCGACGCGGCTCGTCAGTCGAACCGACCTGGAACGCGGTGCGGACTGGTTCGCGCGGAGCGGCGCGTGGACCGTGCTGGTCGGCCGGATGGTGCCGGGCGTGCGCAGCCTCATCTCGCTCCCGGCTGGGGCATCGCGCATGAATCTGCTGACGTTCAGCATCTACACGATCCTCGGCAGCGGTCTGTGGAATGCGCTGCTCCTGGGAGTCGGTGCCGCGCTCGGCACGCAGCACGAGCAGCTCGAGCAGTACCTCGGGTACCTCGACTACGTCGTCTACGGCGCGATCGCGATCGCGCTGGTGGTCCTGGTCGTGCGTCGGCTGCGGGAGGGGGCGGCAGCCCGACGCGAGACCGTCCGGGTCGACGACTGAGGATCGTGGTGCCCCCGCTGGGACTCGAACCCAGACTGAAGCGATTTTAAGTCGCCTGCCTCTGCCATTGGGCTACGGGGGCCACGCCGTCAGCCTAGCGGCGACCACCCCGGGTGCGACGGGGTGCCGCCGGACGTGATCCTGAGTCCGCGAAGCCATAAGGTGGGGGAGTGCTCGACCTCACCGAAGAACTGAGCCCCGTTCCGGGTGCCCCCGTGGTAGCTCCCGAGTGGCAGGACCCCGCTCGCTACTGGCCTCGCCTGTCCGCCGCGACCCAGCACCTGCCCGCCCCGGTCGCGGTGATCGACCGGGAGGCGCTGCGCTACAACGCGATGGACCTCCTGGTGCGCTCCGGCGGCCTGCCCATCCGCGTCGCATCCAAGTCGGTGCGCGTGCGTGCAGTCCTGGATGCCGTCCTGAAGCTCCCCGGATACCGCGGCATCCTCGCCTTCACACTCGCGGAGGCCCTGTGGCTCGCCGAGACCCACGACGACATCGTGCTCGCGTACCCCACCGTCGACCGGGGGAGCCTCGAGGCCCTGTTCGCGGATGAGCAAGCCGCGCAGCGCATCACGCTCATGATCGACGACCTGGCGCACCTCGACCTGATCGACAGCATCAAGGGTCCGGGCGAACGTCCGGAGATCCGCGTCGCGGTCGACGTCGACGCCTCGTGGAAGTCGTCCCTCCTGGGGCACATCGGCGTTCGTCGTTCCGCGCTCTTCACCGCGGGCGAGGTGGCCGGCTTCGCCCGGAAGGTCATCGCGCGTCCCGGGTTCCGGCTCGTCGGGCTGCAGATGTACGACGCGCAGATCGCCGGTCAGGGCGATGATGCCGGTTCCGATGCGCCGCTGATCCGCATGGTGCAGGCCCGGTCGCGCGCCGAGCTGCGCGAGCGCCGGGCGGCGATCGTCGAGGCCGTCACGGCCCTCGCGCCGATGGAGTTCCTCAACGGCGGAGGAACGGGGTCGCTCGAGTTCACCGGCAGCGACGAGTCCCTCACCGAGGCGAGTGCGGGCAGCGGGCTCCTCGGCGGTCATCTGTTCGACGGCTATCGGTCGTTCCAGCCGGCCCCGGCATCCGCCTTCGCCTTCGACGTCGTCCGCCGCCCTGCGGCCGACATCGCGACCGTGCTCGGCGGCGGATGGATCGCCTCCGGCCCGCCGGTCGCCTCCCGTCAGCCGAAGCCGGTGTGGCCGGAGGGCCTCCGCACCCTGCCGCGCGAGGCTGCCGGCGAGGTCCAGACTCCGCTGCAGGGCCCGGCGGCGACCTCTCTCGGCGTGGGGGACCGGGTCTGGTTCCGGCACGCGAAGAGCGGCGAACCGGCCGAGCGGATCGAGAGGTACCACCTCGTGTCGGGCGACGAGATCATCGACGAGCTGCCGACCTACCGCGGCGAGGGGAAGGCGTTCCTGTGACGAGAATCGGCGGCACCTGGCAGAACTGGGCGCGGTCGGCGTCGGTCCGTCCCGTGCGCGTGGAGCGCCCGCGCAGCCCCGAGGGGGTGCAGCGGGCGGTGATCGCCGCCGTGCACCACGGGCTCACGGTCAAGGCCGTGGGTGCCGGTCACAGCTTCACAGGCATCGCCGTCGCGCCGGGCGTACTTCTGGAGCTCGACGACATGCAGGGCCTGGTCTCGGCGGATGCCGCCACGGGGCGCGTGACCCTCCTCGCCGGCACGCGGCTGCATCGGATCCCGGCGCTCCTCGCCCCGTTCGGTCTGGCGATGGAGAACCTCGGAGACATCGATCGGCAGTCGATCTCCGGGGCGATCTCGACCGGCACGCACGGCACCGGCGCGGGTTACGGCGGTCTCGCCACCCAGGTCGTCGGCCTCACGATCATCACGGCCGCCGGCGAGTTCCTCCGCATCGACAAGCAGCAGAACAGTGAGCTGCTGCCTGCCGCCGCGCTCGGGCTCGGTGCCCTCGGGATCATCGTCGAGGTCACCCTGCAGTGCGTTCCGAGGTTCGTCATGCACGCGGTCGACGAGCCCCTGCCGCTGGAGGACGTGCTCGATCAGCTCGAGAGCCACGTCTCGGCATCCGACCATTTCGAGTTCTACTGGTTCCCGCACACCGATGTCGCGCTCACCAAGCGGCAGTCCCGTCTGCCCGAATCGGCCGTGCGCAAGCCGCTCCCGGTGGTGGGCAAGTGGATCGACGAGACGCTTCTGTCCAACGGCGTCTACCGGTTGGTGTGCGCGGCAGGACAGCTGGTCCCGGCCGTCACCCCGCCGTTCAGTCGACTCGCCGTGAAGCTCACCGGAGATCGCGAGTACACCGATCTCTCGAACCGCGTCCTCACGCAGAGCCGCACCGTGCGCTTCCGCGAGATGGAGTACGCGATCCCGGCCGAGAACGTCGTGCCCGCCTTCCGTGCCGTGCAAGCGCTCATCGAACGCCAGGGCTGGCGCATCGAGTTCCCCGTCGAGGTGCGCTTCGCCGCCGAGGACGACCGGTGGCTGTCCACGGCGCACGGCAGGGCGAGCGCGTACATCGCAGTCCACCGCTACTGGCGTGCCGACCCGACCGAGTACTTCGGCGCGGTGGAGGCCATCATGCGGGAGCACGGCGGACGGCCGCACTGGGGCAAGCTCCACACGCAGTCCGCAGACACGCTGCGCGAGCGCTACCCGCGGTTCGACGACTTCCTCGCCGTGCGCGACCGCCTGGATCCGGAGCGTCGGTTCGGCAACCGGTACCTCGAGCGCGTGCTCGGCGATTGACACCGGATCGATGCACGGGCACCCGGGCATCCCCAGTGCACGTGCAGACAGCCCGTCTAGGATGAGAGAAACACGAGGAAGGGTGGGCCTCTGATGGAATGGCTCGTGCCAGTACTGATCGTCGTCGGAGTGATCCTGCTCGTCGGCATCTATCTCTGGGCCACGTACAACTCGCTGGTGCAGTTGAACGTTCGCGTCGACGAGGCGTGGAGCGGCATCACGGTGCAGCTCAAGCGACGAGCCGACCTCATTCCCAACCTCATCGAGACGGTGAAGGGGTACGCCTCCCACGAGAAGGCCGTCTTCGAGAACGTCACGCGTGCGCGCGCCGAGACACTGTCCGCCGGCGGTCCCGGTGAAGCCGGCATCGCCGAGGGGCACCTGCAGCAGGCGCTGCGCAGTCTCTTCGCCGTCGCCGAGGCGTACCCGCAGCTGCAGGCGAGCCAGAACTTCCTCCAGCTCCAGCAGGCGATCGTCGACACCGAGGACAAGATCCAGGCAGCGCGCCGGTTCTACAACGGCGGGGTGCGCGAGCTGAACACCAAGATCAAGGTGTTCCCCAACAACCTCTTCGCCAAGGGGCTCGGCTTCACCGAGCGGGAGTTCTTCGAGGTCGCTGACAGCGGCGCGATCTCGGAGCCGCCGCGCGTCCAGTTTTGATTCGCTCCGGCGCATCAAGGTTGAGCGAGCGCAGCGAGTCGAAACCCGCGTCCCGCGCATCCCTCACCACGCCGTGAGGACCAGCTCCTCCTCGGTGAACGCGATGTCGCCGCGGATGCTCCAGGTCTCGGTGCGATAGGTCGTCGTGCGCTCCGCGCCATCCGTGCCCGTGCCCGTGACGGTAGCGACGAGCACGCCACCGTCGGCGACGAATCCGGTCGCGCCCAACGTGATCGCGGGCGACTTCTCGATGCGGTACCGGACGTCGGCGACGGCCCGGAACTCGGTCCCCCAGGGAATGCGGATGCCGCAGCCGTCCGGCGGTGTGCCGGCCGTCGTCGTGCTGTCCGACGAGGTGCATTCGGCGAGGTGCTCGTCGAGCTGCTCCTGTGCGGCCGCGGTCGCCGCGGGCAGGGCCGTGGCCTCGACCGTGACCTCGGCATCCTCCCTCGGGAGCACGAGCAGGTTCGCTGAGCCCTCGAGGAGGGAGGAGGGGGCGGCGGAGACGGCGTACTCGGCAGGCAGCAGCTGCACCGCCTCGCCCACGGCGACGGTCTGCTCGCCGATGCTGACCGACGAACCCAGGTCGGCCGTCGCGGTCGAGGTGCCGAACGCAGACGATCCGACGATCCAGTGGCCGTCGACCTCGATGATGTCCAGTCGGGCGGTCCTGTCCTCATCGCCGAGGCGGAAGGAGACGTCGGCCGTCGCCTCGGCGTCGCCGGTCTGCTCGATCGAGGCGACCTCGGCGTCCTCGATGAGATGACTCGCCCCGGCGAACGCCCCGAGTGCGGTCTCGGAGACGTCGATCCCGGTCGCCGCCACGGCCGCCGGGTCGCCGGACTCGAGTGCGCGCAGGTAGGCGGTCGCCGCTTCCTGCGGAGTGTCGGGGCGGGCGAGGGACTGCCAGATCAGCACGCCGGCGACGGCGGCCGCGACCACGAGAACGGACACGCCTCCGACGAGCCACCACCGACGCCGCGTCACGACGCCCTTTCCCTGGCGTGCAGGTGGCGCTGGACCGATGCGTATGCGCGCCCGCGCAGGGCGTCGTGGATCGCGGCGGTCGCGTCGCCCCAGCCCGAGACCGAGATGTGCTCGAGCCCCTGCCAGGCTGCCGCGAGGACGAGCTCCTCGGCGATCCGTTCCGCGTCTTCCGGTCGCGCCTGCGGCTCCCACCACGCCGACTGCACCTGCAGCGTCGACGTCGCCCGCTCGGCCTTGAGGTCGACCCGCGCGACGATGCGATCGCCGACGAGGACGGGCAGGGAGTAGTAGCCGAATCGTCGCTTCTCCGCGGGGACGTAGATCTCGATGCGGTAGTCGAGATCGAAGGTGCGAAGAGCCCGATCGCGGAACCAGACCACGGGGTCGAAGGGAGTCAGCAGGGCCGCGGCCTCGATCCTGCGGGGGAGGACCGCGTCGCGGTGGCGCCAGGCGGGGATCGGTCGCCCGCCTCGCTCCCAGCCGCGGACGTGGACGGGCTGGAGCTCGCCCGCATCGACGAGGTCGGCGATCGACCGGGCCACCGTCGCCCTGTCCTTGATGCGGTAGTAGTCGGCGAGATCGGACTGAGTGGCGACTCCGCTCGACCGCGCGGCACGGCGCATCAGCTCGTGGATCGCCTCGGCGCGCGGGATCTCTCGGGACAGGATGGCGTCGGGGATCACCTGCTCGGCGAGCGCGTAGGTGCGCTCGAATCCGCGGCGTCCGCTCACGGCGACGTCGCCCGTGCGCCAGAGGTGCTCGAGCGCGAGCTTGACCTCGTCCCAGTCCCACCAGGTTCCCCGCTCCCGTGGAGCGTCGGCGCGCAGGTCGGCCGGGCGCAGCGGGCCGCGCGTGCGCAGCTCGTCCTGCACCCACTGGACCGTGCGGGCGTTGGCGCTCAGCCACGAGTCCTCGCCGGCCCATCGTCGGCGGAAGTCGTCCATGCGGAAGCGCCACAGCGGCCAGTCCTCGATCGGGATGAACGTGGCCTCGTGGGCCAGGTACTCCACATAGTGCGTGGTGCGGGCGAGGAAGACGCGGTCCAGCAGTGCGGGTTCGTAGGCCCCGAGGCGCGAGAAGAGCGGCAAGTAGTGCGAACGCGCGAAGACGTTGACCGAGTCGATCTGCAGCACGCCCAGCCGCTCCATCACCCGATCCACGTGACGCCGGGAGACGGATGCCGGACGTGCGCGGGTGAATCCCTGAGCGGCCAGAGCGATGCGGCGTGCCTGGGCGGCGCTGAGGGTGTCGGTCACGTCGTCAGCGTATCGCCGGCCGCTGACATCGCGTCATGACCCGACGCGCCACCGCCGTAGACTTGGGCGATGAGCGAGGACCAGCGACCCCGGCTGCGAGACCTGTTCCGTCCGCGCCCGGTCTCCACCGACAGAACCGTGACGACAGAGGCCGACGAGGCCGTGCCCCCGAGACTGCGCATCACCGCCGCGTACGCGTGGCGTCTGCTGCTCATCGCGGCGGTCATCGGCGTCTTCATCTGGCTCGTCATGCTGCTGAAGCTGCTCGTGATCCCGCTGATGGTCGCCATCCTCATCACGGCGTTGCTCTGGCCGGCGTTCGAATGGATGCTGCGCCACCGGTTCCCGCGGTGGGCCGCCATCGCCGTGTCCCTCATCGGGACGGCGGCGATCGTCACCGGGCTCGTCTGGCTCGTCGTGTGGCAGGTGCGAGCCGAGCTTCCCGCCGTGCAGGAGAGCACCGCGAAGGCCATCGACGGCTTCCAGGTCTGGCTGCACGAAGGACCCCTGCAGCTTTCCGACAGCCAGATCGCCGACTACATCGACCAGGGCTTCGCGATGATCGAGGAGCAGACGCAGGCGCTGCTCTCGGGCGCACTGGCGATCGGCACCACGCTCGGGCACGTCCTCACCGGAGCCCTCCTCGCGCTGTTCAGCCTCATCTGCCTCCTGGCCGACGGCGGCGGCATCTGGCGCTGGACCGTCAAGCTCTTCCCGCGCAACGCCCGCCCTGCGGTCGACGGTGCGGCCCGCAACGGCTGGCGCACGATCGTCAACTACGCGCGGACCCAGCTCTTCGTCGCGACGATCGATGCGATCGGCATCGGCCTCGGCGCGTTCCTCCTGCAGGTGCCGCTCGCACTGCCGGTCGCCGTGCTGGTGTTCCTCGGCTCCTTCATCCCGATCGTCGGTGCGGTCGCCACCGGCGCCGTCGCCGTGTTCCTCGCGCTCGTCTACAACGGGCCGTGGATCGCGCTGTGGATGCTCGTGGTCGTGCTCGCGGTGCAGCAGATCGAGGGGCACATCCTGCAGCCCATCATGATGGGCTCCGCCGTCAAGGTGCACCCGCTTGCCGTCGTGCTCGTCGTCGCGGGCGGTGCGATGATCGCCGGCATCCCCGGCGCGCTGTTCGCGGTGCCGTTGGCGGCGTTCGTCAACGTCGCGGCGGTGACCCTGAGCTCGGGAT
Organism: Microbacterium luteolum; assembly: GCF_039533965.1. Taxonomy (NCBI): domain Bacteria; kingdom Bacillati; phylum Actinomycetota; class Actinomycetes; order Micrococcales; family Microbacteriaceae; genus Microbacterium; species Microbacterium luteolum. The sequence goes on along the minus strand of NZ_BAAAUN010000001.1, from coordinate 1,160,054 downwards.
CGTGGCGCACCGGCGCCGCTCCGAGCGGAGATCTGATCTGGAGCACAGTGCCGCGCGAGCGGCAACGGAGGAATCGATGAGCGCAGTCCCCAGCCTGTCCGAGTTCGAGTACGCGGCTCAGAGTCTGGCTGAGGTGATCTCGCACACGCCGACGCTGCCGTCCCGCGCGCTCTCCGACGTGCTCGGCTCTCCGGTGCTGCTGAAGATGGAGAACCTGCAGCGCACCGGGTCCTTCAAGATCCGCGGCGCGGCCTATCGGCTGTCAAAGCTCAGCGCCGAGGAGCGCTCCCGCGGCGTCGTCGCGGCATCCGCCGGGAACCACGCACAGGGCGTCGCGCTGGCCGCTCAGGCACTCGGGATCCCCGCCACCATCTTCATGCCGCTGGGTGTCCCGGTGCCCAAGCTCCTCGCCACCCGCGGCTACGGCGCGGAGGTCGTGCTGGAGGGCGAGACCGTGGCGACCTCGCTGCGCCTCGCCGCCGACTTCTCGGAGCGCACGGGCGCCGTGCTCATCCACCCGTTCGATCACCGCGACGTCGTGATCGGCCAGGGCACGCTCGGCCTCGAGCTCCTGGAAGACGCACCCGACGTCGACACCATCGTTCTCGGCATCGGCGGCGGAGGCCTCATCGCCGGCGTCGCCGCGGCGGTCAAGGCCCGCGCGGCCGAGCTCGGCCGCACCGTGCGCGTGATCGGCGTGCAGGCGGAGAACGCCGCCGCGATCCCGCCGTCGCTCGCGGCAGGAGAGCCCGTCGACATCGTCACGCGCCCGACCATCGCCGACGGCATCCTCGTCGCGCGCCCCGGTGCCATCCCGTTCGACATCATCAAAGACCTCGTCGACGAGGTCGTCACGGTCTCCGACGACGACCTGGCGCGGGCGATCCTCGTGCTGCTCGAGCAGGCGAAGGTCGTCGTGGAGCCCGCGGGCGCGGCTGGCGTCGCGGCGATCCTGGCCGGCAAGGTCACCGGATCGGGGACCACGATGGCCGTGCTCTCCGGCGGCAACATCGATCCGCTGCTGCTGCAGCGCGTCGTCTCGCACGGGCTCGCGGCCTCGGGGCGCTACCTCACGATCCGCGTGCCGCTTCCTGACCGACCCGGTCAGCTGGCGCGCGTGTCCGAGCTCATCGCCGAGGCTGGCGCCAACGTCATGGAGGCGATGCACACGCGGCACGGCCACGGTCTGCAGATCAGCGATGTCATCCTCGAGCTCAGCGTCGAGACGCGCGGACCGGAGCATTCGGAGCACACGCTCGACACCCTGCGCGGGGCCGGCTTCGAGCCGATCGTCGTCCCCGACTGATTCCCGACACAGACGAAGCGCCCCGGCATCCGCAGGGACACCGGGGCGCGTGCGTGTGACCGGCGTCAGCCGGTGTACGTCTCGACGTTCACGATCTCGACGGCGATCGCCCGACCGTTCGGCGCCTCGTAGGACGACTTCTCGCCGACCTTGAGGCCGAGGATCGCCTGGCCGAGCGGGCTCGCCTCGCTGTACACGTCGAGGTCGCTGCCGGCGGCGATCTCTCGGCTGCCGAGGAGGAAGACCTCCTCGCCGCCCGCGACGACCGCGGTGACGACGGTGCCGGGCTCGACGATGCCGCGGCTGGCCGGAGCCTCGCCGACCTTCGCGGTCTTCAAGAGGCCCTCGAGGGTGCGGATGCGGGCTTCCTGCTTGCCCTGCTCGTCCTTCGCGGCGTGGTAGCCGCCGTTCTCCTTGAGGTCGCCCTCTTCACGAGCGGCCTCGATGCGCTTGGCGATCTCGTCGCGTCCCGTGGTCGAGAGGTGTTCCAGCTCGGCGACGAGCCGGTCGTACGCCTCCTGCGTGAGGAAGGGAACCTGAGCATCAGTCGACATGACGAAGCTCCTTCTATCCGGATCCCGGCCGCGAACCGCGGGGGATATGCCAAGACGCCCCGGCTCTGTGCCAGGGCGTCGTCTGTCTGCGATGAGTCTAGGCGACCCAGCAGGTGTTCACCAAACCTGTGGTGGCAGCGGAGACGGTCGGAACCGAGGCGGACACGGCCTGCGAGTGGCTGTCTCCGGCCGGGATCTCGACGACCTTCCAGCCGACGACACCGAACTCTTCGTCGAGGGCCTCGACCACGCAGACGACGTCCTTGCCCTGCACGCCGGTGACCTGGAATCGCACGTCGACGGTGTGCTCGTCGACGAGATCGAAGCCGAGATCATCGGCATCCACCGAGCTCATCGACTGCGCGACGATCATCCAGCCGAACGCTCCGACGACGATCAGTGCGACGATGCCGCCGATGATCCACGGCATCCGCCGCGTGCGGGTGCGGCCATAGCGTTCGTCGAGCTGTTCTGCGGTCGTCACAGGGCGGTCTTCCGGTCGTTAGGCTGGTGTTACCAGGTTATGCGACCTGCGTAGGAAAGGCCGACACACATGCGCTCTCTGTCCGAGACTCCGATGCCGACGCCCGTCATGACGGTGGCTCCGGAGGCCGTGACTCCCGGGTTCGTCGGCTTCGCCGCGATCGTCGTCATCCTCATCGCGGTGATCCTCCTCATCTGGGACATGAACCGGCGCATCCGCCGTGTCCGGTACCGCGAGGAGGTACGGGAGGAGCTCGACGCCGAAGAGGCGGCACGCGCCGCGGATGAGGCGACCCTCCAGGGCACCGGCGGGACAGGGCAGGCCGGTGCCGACCTGCCGGTCACCCCCCGCGAAGGCGACGACGACCCGCGCGCCACCTGAGCGGGCGTCAGCCGCCGAGCGACGGCGAGAGCGGCTCCAGCGTGATCAGCAGGCACGCGAACCAGTGGCACAGGAACGCGAGCACCGTGCACACGTGGAAGATCTCGTGGAAGCCGAAGTGGCCGGGCCACGGGTTGGGCTTCTTCAGCGCGTAGACGATCGCTCCGCCCGTGTACAGCAGGCCTCCGACGATGACGAGAACCATCATCGTGGCGTTCGCCACGAACAGATCCGCCATGAACATCACGGCCGCCCACCCCATCAGCAGGTACAGGGCCACGTAGAGCCAGCGCGGCGCGTGGATCCAGAAGACGCGGAAGAGGATGCCGACCACGGTTCCACCCCAGACAAGCGCGAGCAGCAGGGCGCCCTTCCCCGGAGGGAGCGCCAGGGTCGCGAGCGGCGTATAGGTCCCGGCGATCAACAGGAAGATGTTGGCGTGGTCGATCCGCTTGAGGGTGAGCTTCACCTTCGGCGACCAGTCGAAGCGGTGGTACAACGCGGAGTTCCCGAACAGGAGCAGCGAGCTCGTCATGAAGACGGCAGCCGCCCACTTCGCAGCACCGCCCTGCGCGACGATGATCAGCACCACGCCGGCCACGAGCGCGACAGGGAAGATGCCGGCGTGGATCCATCCGCGCCAGGTCGGCCTCAGCTCGGCCCCGGCCTCGGATTCCGCCTCCTCGACGAGCGGCAGCTGGGGGAGGTCGGGTTCGGATGACTCGGGAGTGCTCACGTGCTCACTCTAGGCGGGCCCGCATGCCACCGATGGCACATATCCCCAGCATCCGTACACGGTTCAGGACGGCCCGACGCTGTAGCGTAGGTGGGTGATGTCACGCGAGAGTCCGGGGCGCGGACCGCTGTACCGGCTCTACACCAGCCGGCTGCGACGCCATCTCGATCCCGCGTCGGTGCCGCACCACGTCGCGATGATGATCGACGGCAACCGACGGTGGGCACGGCAGCTCGGATTCACCACTCCGGCGGAGGGGCACCGGGCCGGTGCCGCCAAGATGCGCGAGTTCCTCGGCTGGTGTGATGAGCTGGGCGTGCGGGTGGTGTCTCTCTACCTGCTGTCCAGCGACAACCTTCGCAAGCGGGATTCGGCCGAGCTCGCGGACCTCATCGAGATCATCGCGGAGCTCGCCGAGGCGGTCTCGCGCGAGGACAACTGGCGCGTGCAGCACGTGGGGCGCTCCGACATCCTCCCGCCCGAGCTCGCCCGCGTGCTCTCCGACGCCGAAGAGCGCACGAAGGGGCACACCGGCCTGCACGTGAACCTGGCCGTCGGCTACGGCGGACGCCACGAGATCGTCGACGCGGTCCGCAGCATCATCACCAAGCACGAGGCGTCCGGCGGCACCCTCGAGGATCTCGCGGCGCACCTGACCCCCGAGATGATCGGGGAGCATCTCTACACGGGCGGCCAGCCCGATCCGGATCTCGTCATCCGCACCAGCGGGGAGCAGCGGCTCAGCGACTTCCTGCTCTGGCAGAGCGCGCACAGCGAGTTCTACTTCGTCGAGGCACTGGGTCCCGACCTGCGACAGGTCGACTTCCTCCGCGCCATCCGCGACTACGCCGATCGCGACCGCCGCTTCGGACGCTGATCCGTCCGCGGGCTCAGGGACCGGCGTCCGATGACGGGCCGTGCCAGAATGACGCGGTGAGCACTATCGAGGACTACGTCGGGACGTTCGACAACGAGTCCGGTTACCTGAACTGGGCCGCGTTCGGTCCGCTGTCGCCATCCGTGCGCGAGGAGATCTTCGCCGATGCCGATCTGCTGGGCAGCGGGCGCCCGTCGTCGCTGTCCCTGGTGGCGGAACGCATCGGGCAGGCGCGGGAACTGGTCGCCGAACTGCTCGGCGCCGAGGCGGACGACGTCACCCTGCAGCCGTCGTCCACACAGGGGCTCATGCATGCGCTGTACGGGATGATGGGCGCGGTGATCGCGAGCACGGCCGAGTTCCCCAGCGTGAGTCTGACGCTCGAGCGCGCCGCGGCCGCGTCGAACCGCGCACTGACGCCGCGCTGGGTCACCCCGGCGGACGGCCGCATGACCCCGGATGCCGTCGCCGAGGCGCTGGACGGTGAGGTCACCGCGGTGGCCGTCAGCCACGTCGACTTCCGCACGGGCTTCCGCGCCGACCTCTCCGCGCTTCGCGAGCTCATCGGACCGGACCGGCTGCTGATCGTCGACGCCGTGCAGTCGTTCGGCGTCGTGGACGTCGACTACTCCGCCGCCGACGTCGTGGTCGGCCACGGCTACAAGTGGCTGCGCGCCGGGCGAGGCAGCGCGTTCGCGTGGTTCTCGCCACGCGCGAGGGAGCGGATCGCACCCGTCCTCTCCGGAATCACCGGCACCACGGCGACGGGTCTCGTCGTCGATGAGCTGCCTGCGCCCGCCGCATCCGCTCAGGCCTTCACGGTGAGCCAACCAGACACTCTCGCGGCCGGACGCCTCGCGATCGGCACGCGCGACATCCGCGACGCCGGAGTGGCGGCGATCGAGGAGCGCATCGCCGCGCACGTCGACGCCGTCCTCGAGATCGCCGACCGCCACGCCATCGCCGTGACCTCGCCGCGGGAACGCGCGTCCAGGGCCGGCATCGTCGCGCTCTCGCCCGAGGAGCCGGCCCGTCTGGCCGCCGCGCTGGCCAACGCCGGACTGGTCGTCACCGCCCGCGGGTCGTCGGTCCGCGTCGCCGCGCATGCCGGCACCGACGCCGCCACTCTCCGGCTGCTGGACGAGGCGCTCGCGGCCTTCGGTAACGAGACGTTCATCAGCGCGTAAAGAATCATGGCGTGTCGACGCGCGGTTAAGTCGTTGAGGGGTCGTACGTTCTAGGCATCGGGCAAGGAGCCCGGTCGAGTCGGCCTTCCGGTTGACGACTCGTGGCCCCAGGTCGACTCGTTCTCAGGCGGGGATCATCCCCGGGTCGGGAGTGGGTCGTGACCACACGTACAGCGCAGCAGTCCAGCACCACCGCGCAGCAGTCCACGCGTAAGACGACGAGGAGCGCCTCGTCGATCGAACCGGATCAGGACCTGCGCACCTATGTGCTCGACACGTCGGTGCTGCTGAGCGATCCGCAGGCCTTCTTCCGGTTCGCGGAGCACTCCGTCGTCGTCCCCGTGGTCGTGATCACGGAGCTCGAAGGCAAGCGTCACGATCCGGAGATCGGCTACTTCGCCCGGCAGGCGCTCCGGCACCTCGACGACCTGCGCATCGAGCACGGACGCCTGGACTTCCCGGTCGAGGTCGGCGAGGGCGGCACGCTGCGTGTCGAACTCGCGAACACGGATCCGTCCGTGCTCCCGGCCGGCATCCGGCTCAGCGACAACGACACCCGCATCCTCTCGGTCGCGATGCACCTCGCGCAGGACGGCCAGGACGTCACGATCGTCTCGAAGGACCTGCCGATGCGCGTCAAGGCGGCGTCGCTCGGCATCCGCGCCGAGGAGTACCTCGCCGAGCAGGCCGTGGACTCCGGGTGGACCGGCATCTCCACGCTCGACCTCTCGGGTGACGAGATCAGCGACCTGTACGAGAGCGAGGTCGGCATCAGCGAGGACGCCAGGGGCATCCCCGTGAACACCGGCCTGATCATCCACTCGGAGCGCGGATCGGCCCTCGGCAGGGTCACCGGCGACGGCGAGTACAGGTTGGTGCGCGGCGACCGCGACATCTTCGGGATGCACGGACGCTCGGCCGAGCAGCGCATCGCGATCGACCTGCTGCTCGACCAGGAGGTCGGGATCGTCTCCCTCGGCGGCCGGGCCGGCACCGGCAAATCGGCCCTCGCGCTGTGCGCCGGTCTTGAAGCCGTGCTGGAGCGGCAGCAGCAGAAGAAGATCATCGTGTTCCGGCCGCTTTTCGCCGTCGGAGGGCAGGAACTCGGGTACCTTCCCGGCGACCAGGGCGAGAAGATGGGCCCGTGGGGTCAGGCGGTGTTCGACACGCTCGGCTCGGTTGTCTCGGGCAACGTCGTCGAAGAGGTGATCGAGCGCGGACTGCTCGAGGTGCTCCCGCTCACGCACATCCGCGGACGCTCGCTCCACGATGCCTTCGTGATCGTCGACGAGGCGCAGTCGCTGGAGCGCAACGTGCTGCTGACCGTCCTCAGCCGCATGGGGCAGAACTCGCGAGTGATCCTCACGCACGACGTCGGGCAGCGCGACAACCTCCGGGTCGGTCGGCACGACGGCATCGCGAGCGTCATCGAGACTCTGAAGGGTCACGATCTGTTCGGACACGTGACGCTGATGCGCTCCGAGCGCTCGGCGATCGCCGCACTCGTCACTGAGCTCCTGGAGGGCGGAGAGCTCAGCTGACGGCAGTGGGGGAGCGGATGCCGCGACCACGGCATCCGCNCACGCCAGATGTCGGATCGAATGCGCACAAGTGTCCGACATCTGGCGTGTCGACCCCCAAAGTGAACGAGGAAGGGGCCGACCGGTGGCGGGGTTCACCGGTGGTCCCGAGTCCGTTCGACTGCGGCGAGGATCGCGGCCTGCACCGACGGCCATTCGTGGATCACCTGGGCATAGTCGAAGCGAAGGGTCTCGATGCCCATGCGCGACGCCGCCGCATCCCGAGTCAGGTCGCGATGCCGTTCGGATGCTCCGTCATGATTCTCTCGACCGTCGATCTCCAGGATCAGCCGCTTCTCGATGAGGAAGTCGACCCGCCCGACGTCGGGAAGCAGGACCTGGCACGCCAGGAACAGACCGAGGATGTGCAGACGGAGACGCACCAGGGACTCCAACCCGCTGTCGGCATCCGGGCGCGCGAAGTCGACGAGCCAACGTGCGTATGCGGGGAGAGCCGCGCGGATACGCGAACGTGCGGCGGCGGACAGCTTGCGGAGACGCCAGGACGACTCGAAAGAGGCGAAGAACGCCTCATCTCCGGCGCAGCGATGAAGGTGAATGAGTGCGGTCTCGACGTCGACCAGGCCGAGCCCAGGAACTCCTCGGAAGAAATGACTCGTGCATCGGCATCCGACGTGCGGATGAACGCGACCGCGCCGGCCGACCCACACGTGGGGAGGGCCTTCCGGCTCGAGCACCCACACGCCGTGTCGGCGCAGGGCCTCCGCGCACGTGAGGGAACCGCCGTGCAGAGCTGCGCGATGCAGCGAATCGTGCAGGCCCTTCGTGGCGAAGAGTCCGGGGCGGACGCGGTCTATTCGCCCCTCGCGGACATCTTTCGTCAGCTGCACCCGGCTGACGCCGTACTGCCGGAGCTGCACGCCGCTGGCCAGCCCACCGAGGCGGGTGAGGAGCAGCTGTGGATCGAGCATCCTTCCACCATGCCCGGCCCTGCCGTGCGGGACCGGCGCCAGGGCGCCCGATGGCGGAAACCGGGGGAATGAAGCGCGGGAAGCCTTGCTGTGCAGGACAAGTCGTTGCGTCATTCCGGGGGCCGACACGCCAGATGTCGGACCGAATCGGCACACGTGTCCGACATCCGGAGTGTCGGCCCCCAGGGAAGTGGGCAACGGTCGTCATCAGCGGGTGCGGACCACAGGCAGGAGACGACGGATGCCGCGAGGACCAGGTCCCCACGGCATCCGCTCTTCTCCGTCTTCGTCCGGACTCAGCCGGGGTGCGTCATCGAGAGCAGGTCGAGCTTCTCGTCGAGCTGCTCGAGCGTGAGGTCGCCGCGCTCGACGTAGCCCAGGTCGATCACGGCGTCGCGCACCGTGATGCCCTTGGCGACCGAGTGCTTCGCGATCTTCGCCGCCGCCTCGTAGCCGATGAGCTTGTTCAGCGGCGTCACGATCGACGGGCTCATGCCCGCGAACGCGGCCGCGCGCTCGACGTTCGCCTGCAGGCCGTCGATCGTCTTGTCGGCGAGCACACGCGAGGCGTTCGACAGCAGGCGGATCGACTCGAGCAGCGCCGTGCCCATGACGGGGATCGCGACGTTGAGCTCGAACGAACCGGATGCTCCGGCCCAGGCGACCGTCGCGTCGTTGCCGATCACGCGCGCGCAGACCATCAGCACGGCCTCCGGCACGACCGGGTTGACCTTGCCGGGCATGATCGAGGATCCGGGCTGCAGGTCGGGGATGTGCAGCTCGCCGAGACCCGTGTTCGGGCCGGAGCCCATCCAGCGCAGGTCGTTGTTGATCTTGGTCAGCGAGACCGCGATCGTGCGGAGGGCACCGGACGCCTCGACCAGACCGTCGCGGTTGGCCTGCGCCTCGAAGTGGTCCTTGGCCTCGGTGATCGGCAGCTCGGTCTCGGCCGCGAGCAGCGCGATGACCTTCTGCGGGAAGCCGAGCGGGGTGTTGATGCCCGTGCCGACGGCGGTGCCGCCGAGCGGGACCTCGGCGACGCGGGGGAGCGCCGACTGCACGCGCTCGATGCCGAGGCGCACCTGACGGGCGTAGCCGCCGAACTCCTGACCGAGCGTGACGGGCGTCGCATCCATGAGGTGCGTGCGGCCGGACTTCACGGCATCCTTCCACAGCTCCGCCTTCGCCTCGAGGGCGACGGCGAGGTGGTCGAGCGAGGGGATGAGCGTGTCGATGAGCGCCTGGGTGACAGCGATGTGCACCGAGGTCGGGAACACGTCGTTCGACGACTGTGAGGCGTTCACGTGGTCGTTGGGGTGCACGCTCGCGCCGAGGATGCCGGTCGCGAGGGTCGCGAGCACCTCGTTCATGTTCATGTTCGACGACGTGCCGGAACCGGTCTGGTACGTGTCGACCGGGAATTCGCCGTCGTGCGCACCCGAGGCGACCTGGTCGGCCGCCTGGGCGATCGCGTCGGCGATGGCGCCGTCGAGGGTGCCGAGCTCCTTGTTCGCCAGGGCGGCGGCCTTCTTGATGCGCGCGAGGGCGGCGATCTGCGTCGACTCCAGCCCCTTGCCCGAGATCGGGAAGTTCTCCACGGCACGCTGCGTCTGGGCGCCGTAGAGCGCGTTCACGGGAACACGCACCTCACCCATGGTGTCGTGCTCGATGCGGTAGTCGTACTCAGTCATTCCGAACCTTCCTTGGTTGCGGGGACGATCCCCTCGATGGCGACGTCCTCGGTGTCGATTCCGACCGTGATCACCGGCGAAGCGGTGCCCTCGGCCAGACGGTAGTTGGCGCCCACGATGCCCAGACGGCCCTCGGCGACGGCGCTGCTGATCAGCTCGGAGGACTGCAGCAGATCCTTCACCGTGTTGCGCAGGTGCTCTTCGCCGACGAGCTCGGCATCGATCTCGGCGACCGTGGTGCCGCCGTTCTCGGCCAGCACCTTCCGGGCCGCCGGCACGATCGGGGCGATCAGTCGCCAGATGTGCGGCGGAAGGGGAGCGGCGTCGATGGCGGTGCCGTCGATCGCCGCGCGCACCGCACCGCAGGAGTCGTGCGCGAGGACGACGATGAGCGGAACCTCCAGCACGGCGACGGCGTACTCGAGGCTCGCCACGATCGACTCGCCGAGAACCTGGCCGGCGTTGCGCACGACGAAGAGGTCGCCCAGACCCAGGTCGAAGATGATCTCGGCTGCGAGACGCGAGTCGGAGCAGCCGAAGAGTGTGGCGACCGGATGCTGCGCGGCGGCGAGGTGCTGGCGCCTGGCGCCGTCCTGGTTGGGATGCTGAGGCTCGTCGCGCACGAAACGGGCGTTCCCCTCCTGCATCTGCTGCCAGGCTGCGGCCGGGGTGAGGGTGTTCGTCATGAAGCCTCCGAGAGAGCGCGGATCTGGGGCACGAGGGATTCGGCGAGGTCGGCGGTGGACGCCGCGGAGCGCGAGCCGTAGAGCAGCACGTAGTCGTCGCCGGCCTGTGTGCCGATCGCATAGCTGACGTTGGCGTTCGCGCCCGCGTCGCCGAGCTTGTAGACGTCCCAGTCGAGTCCGCCGATGCGCACCTCGTCGGTGGGGGCGTTGCCGTTCAGCCGCTGCGGAGCCCAGGAGGAGTCGGCGTCGAACGCCTGGGCGACCTTGATGAAGCCGCGCTCGTCGTCGGCGGCCGGGGCGAGGGTGATCTCCCACACGACAGTGGCGCCGCTCTGCAGCTCGGCGGCGTTCACGCGCCAGAAGTCATCGAGTTCCGGGACGATCGCCGGGCTCTCCATGGTCGACTCCACGCCGGCGGCGATGCCCGCGACGTCGATCTCCTCGGCCTTCACCGGTTCCCCGCGAGGGACGGCGAAGATGATCACGGCGACGACGGCGACGGTGACGAGGAGCGCCGCGACGAGGTTCCGCACGGTCTGGCTGCCGCGGTACGCCTTGCTGGACGCGGCCTTGCGTGCCGCGGTCTCGTCCGGGGTCTCGGGGCGGCCGAGCTCGGCGACGATCGGCGGCTGCTTGCTCACGATGCGCCGCCGGGGGCGTCGGAGTCGGATGCCGCGGCCCGAGCGGCGTCGAGACGGCGCTTCGCGCCGAGGAGCCACTCCTCGCATCGGGCGGCGAGTGCTTCGCCGCGTTCCCAGAGGGCCAGAGAATGCTCGAGCGTGGGGGAGCCCTGCTCGAGCTCGGCGACGACGGTGACGAGCTCATCGCGGGCTGCCTCGAATGACAGCGTCTCGACCGGGATCTCGTTCAGGGCGCTCACTCCTCCATCTTACGGCGTGCGTCGTCGGTGGCCCGCTCAGGAACCTTCGGCGATCTCGCCCTCCGAACGCGCGGCGAGCGAGCCGCGATCGACGGTGATCGTCAGGGCGCTCCCGGCCGGAGCATCCGCCGCGTCACGCAGGATCACACCGCCCTCGAGGTGCGCGATCGCATAGCCGCGGGCCAGGGTCGCGGCCGGTGACAGGGCTCGCAGGGAGGCGCGGAGCTCACTGGTGCGGCGACCGGCCGTGTCGAGCTGCCGGGCGATCGTGTCGCGGCCGCGCGACAGCAGCAGCCACAGCTCCTGAGACCGGGCGTCGATGATCGGCGCGGGGGAGCGCAGCACCGGGCGGGACCGCAGCTGCTCGAGCTGGGCGATGTCGTGGGACAGGCGCTGGGTGAGCCGGGTGGTCGCCCGAGAACGCAGCTGTGCGATGAGCGCGCGCTGTTCGCCGACATCGGGGACGACGCGCTTCGCGGCGTCTGTCGGGGTCGATGCCCGCAGATCGGCGACGTCGTCGAGCAGGGGGTGGTCGTTCTCGTGCCCGATCGCGCTGACGATCGGAGTGGATGCCGCGGCCACGGCCCGCACCAGCCGCTCGTCGCTGAACCCGAGGAGCGTCTGCGGGTCGCCGCCGCCGCGCGCGATGATGATGACGTCGACCTCGGGATCGGCGTCGAGGCGCTTGAGCGCCGCAAGGGTGTCGGGGACGCAGCGGTCGCCCTGCACAGCCGCGTATTCGGTGCGGAATCGCACCTGCGGCCAACGCAGCTCGGCGTTGCGGTGCACGTCCTTCTCGGCATCGGAGCGCTCGCCGGTGATCAGGCCGATGACATGTGGGAGGAACGGCAGGCGCTTCTTGCGGGCGGCATCGAAAAGCCCCTCCTGGCGCAGCTGCAGCCGCAGCTTCTCCAAGCGCTCGAGCTGGTCGCCGAGGCCCACGTGCTTCATCGCCGAGACGGCGAAGCTGAAGTCACCGGACTTGACGAAGTAGTCGGCCTTCACCGCCGCGACCACGTGGTCGCCGACGCCGAGGTCGGAGGGGATGCGTCCGCGCACGCTCGACCAGATCCGGATCGAGATCTGCGCATCGGACTGAGTGTCCTTCAGGCGAGCGAAGATGTTCCCGGCCCGCACGTTCCACGAGGTGATCTCGCCTTCCACCCACACTGTGTTCCAGCGTGCGATGAAGTCGCGGATCGTCGCGTTCAACCGCGCGACGGAGGTGGGCGCGTCGGAGGTGGAATCCCGCGGGGCGACGGCATCGGCCGGCGGCGTCTCGCCCGGACCCGCGGCCGCTTCGAAGACTGTCATCTGCTCCCGTTCCGTGCCGTCGCGTCGTGTGGCGGCATCCCGGCCTTCCACAGGCACACGCCGGTAGAATCATGGGGTGACTTCGACTGCCGTTCATCTCCCCGTCCCCCGCATCCCACGCGTGCGCGCGGCGGCAGGGCGGCTTCAGGATAACCCGATCGTCGGACACAAGCGGATTCTGCTCGCCGCTCCCCGCGGTTACTGCGCGGGCGTCGACCGTGCCGTGGTCGCGGTCGAGAAGGCGCTGGAGCGCTACGGCGCACCGGTGTACGTGCGCAAGCAGATCGTGCACAACATCCATGTCGTCACCGAGCTCGAGGAGAAGGGCGCGATCTTCGTCGAAGAGGTCGACGAGGTCCCGGCCGGAGCCCACGTCGTCTTCAGCGCGCACGGCGTCTCGCCGGCCGTGGTGAACGCGGCATCCGATCGCGGCCTTCATGCGATCGACGCGACCTGCCCGCTGGTGACGAAGGTGCACCGCGAGGCCGTGAGGTTCGCCCGGGACGACTTCGAGATCCTCCTGATCGGTCACGAGGGCCACGAAGAGGTCGAGGGCACCGCGGGCGAGGCGCCCGAGCACGTGACCATCGTGAACTCGCCGGCCGAGGCCGACACGGTGCAGGTGAAGGACCCGTCGAAGGTCGTCTGGCTCTCGCAGACCACGCTGTCGGTCGACGAGACCATGGAGACGGTCAACCGCCTGCGCCTCCGCTTCCCCGATCTGCAGAACCCGCCGTCCGATGACATCTGCTACGCCACCCAGAACCGGCAGGTGGCGATCAAGAAGGTGGCGGCGAACGCGGATCTCGTCATCGTCGTCGGATCCTCGAACTCGTCGAACTCGGTGCGCCTGGTCGAAGTCGCCCTCGAATACGGCGCCAAGGCGGCGTATCGTGTCGACTACGCCGAAGAGGTCAAGCAGGAATGGCTCGACGGCGTGGAGACCGTCGGCGTGACGAGCGGGGCATCCGTTCCCGAAGTGCTCGTCCGCGAGGTCCTCGATGCACTCGGTGACGCCGGATACCGCGACGTGGAAGAAGTGAAGACGGCTGAGGAGGATCTGATGTTCTCTCTGCCCAAGGAGCTGCGCCAGGACTCCACCGGCCAGCGCGACGCCCGGGCGCTCGGCGGTCGTGCCTCAGGAGGAGGCGCGTAGCGGTGAGCCCGACGGAGGGCGAGCCGACTCTCATCGGGTCGGTGCAGCGCGCACTCCGTCTCGTCGACATCGTCGCGAACTCGCCCCGTCCGCTGCCGGCGAAGATGCTGGCCACCGCCACCGGGCTGACCCCCGGCACGACGTACAACCTCATCCGAACTCTGATCCACGAGGGATATCTGTCCGCGGAGCCCGACGGCCTCGTGCTCGGCACCCGGTTCCCGTCCTTCCAGCAGGAGATCGACTCGCGAGGGGTCTTCCTCGCCCGCGTGCGCTCCGCCCTGCGGAAGGTGACGGAGGAGGTCGGCGCGACCGCCTATCTGTCTCGCTTCGACGACGGCGAGATGCACCTCGTCGACATCGTCGACGCCGTGCACAATCCGCGGGTCGAGCTCTGGGTCGGCCTGCAGTCCAGCGCCCACGCCACGGCCCTCGGCAAGCAGATCCTCGCGGAGCTTCCCGACGAGCACCGGCTCGACTACCTGGCGCGGCACCGCCTGGAGGAGCTGACGCCTCGCACCATCAGCGATCGCCACACGCTGCTGACGCAGCTCGAGCATTCTCCGGGCTGGGTGGTGGATCAGGAGGAATACGTCATCGGAGCGACGTGCGTCGCCGTGCCGGTGATCGCTCCGAACATCACCGCCTCGCTGGCGATCTCGCTGCCCTCGGAGCTCGCCGTCGTGGATCGAGCACTGGTTTCCCGTCTCCAGAGCGTGGCGCGGAGGCTGTCTCTCCAGCTCGGAGCCGATGCGTTGGACGCGGGCACGCCCGATGTCGAGTTCACTATCTGAAGTTTCCGCTCTAGCGCGGGGGCGAGGGTCTTCCTATGATCAGAACTGTAGGCGTCTGTGCAAACGGCCCTGCAGATTCGCGGAGGGTCCCCAGCTCTGCGTGAATCCACTTGGATGACGAGCGTCCCCAGCGTTCCGAGTCCGCGGCCCCGAGGAGTCCCCAATTCTCCGGGGCCGCCATCATTTTCGGCGGTGTCCTGCTGTGAGCCGCTCCGAGCCACGGCGATTAGCATGGCGGGATGACCGATCAGCGTCCTCAGTACGGCGAACTCGCGACCCCCGAGGAGCAGCGGAGAGCGGCGGGTCTTCCGCCGCTGAGCGAGGTCGTGGCCGAGCCGGTCTTCACGACCCCCGCGCCGGGGCCGGTCGTCGCGGATGCGGCTCCGCGCCGCCCCCATGCCGTCGATCGGTTCGTGACCATCGGGTTGCTGGCCTACGGCCTCATCAACGTGATCGTCACGGCGTTGTCCTACCTCGACCTCACGCGCGTGATGAACGAGAGCATGAAGATCCTCGGCATCGAGGGAGAGTTCACGAACTACGACCAGGGCAAGCTGTGGGGGACCATCGCCGCGGTCGTGCTGGTCGTCGGCTGGTCGCTCACCGCGTGGGCGTCGATCCGGCGGCTCCGCAGTGCGAAGGTCGCCTGGTGGGTTCCGCTGGTCGGCGCGGTGGTGACGATGCTGATCGCGTCGATGTGCCTCGCGGTGCCGATGTTCGGCGATCCCGCGTTCATGTCCTACGTCGGGAACGTGGGCGGGAGCTGATCCCGCCGCTTGACGCAGAAGGGGTGCCCGGCCGATCGGCCGGGCACCCCTTCGCTTCGACAAGCTCAGCGACCCATTGAGGGCCGCTCAGCGACCCACGGAGGGCCGCTCAGCGACGGTCGTCAGCTCTTCGACTGGCCGTAGGAGCCGAGCTGGCGGGTCGACTCGACGACGCGGGCGGCCATCGCGGTCTCCGCGACCTTGCCCCAGGCGCGCGGGTCGTACTGCTTCTTGTTGCCGACCTCGCCGTCGACCTTCAGGACGCTGTCGTAGTTCTTGAACATGTAGTCGGCGATCGCACGCGTGTAGGCGTACTGCGTGTCGGTGTCGATGTTCATCTTGATGACACCGTTGGCGACCGCGAGGGCGATCTCGTCGTCGGTCGAGCCGGAGCCGCCGTGGAAGACGAGGTCGAGGGGCTTGGCGCCGGTGTTGTACTTCGCGGCGACCTGCTGCTGGATCTCGCCCAGCAGCTCGGGACGCAGCTTCACGCCACCCGGCTTGTAGACACCGTGGACGTTGCCGAAGGTGAGGGCGGCGATGTAGCGCCCCTGCTCACCGAGACCCAGCGCCTGCACGGCCTGGTCGACATCGGCGAAGGTCGTGTACAGCGCATCGTTCGAACCCTCGTGCGCGACGCCGTCTTCCTCGCCGCCGACGACGCCGATCTCGACCTCGAGGATCGCGTTGATGGCCTTCATGCGGGGGAGGAGATCCTTGGCGATCTCGATGTTCTCTGCGAGGGGAACAGCCGAGCCGTCCCACATGTGGGACTGGAAGATCGGGTTGCGTCCGGCCTTGACCTCTTCCTCAGAGGCGGCGATGAGCGGCTCGACGAAGCCGGCCAGCGCGTCCTTGGGGCAGTGGTCGGTGTGCAGCGCGACGGTGACCGGGTAGTTCTTGGCGACCTCGGTGGCGTAGCGCGCGAACGCGAGTGCGCCGGTGGCGCGGGCCTTGACCGTGTGGCCGGCGAAGTAGTCGGCGCCGCCGGTGGTGACCTGGATGATGCCGTCGGAGCCGGCCTCGGTGAGGCCCTGCAGGACGGAGTTGATCGTCTGCGAGCTGGAGACGTTGAAAGCGGGGTACGCGAAGCCGCCGGCCTTCGCGCGGTCGAGCATTTCGGCGTACTGATCCGGGGTGGCGACGGGCATGAGAACTCCTGCGGTAGGTGAAGCCGGGACAGCAGTCACTCTATCGGGGTGCGTGAGCGGATGCCGCAGGCCCCCGGGCGCGGGGGAGCCGGGACTCCTGCCGGAACGTTAAGAACCGCGATTCCTTCACGTGAAATCGACCGAAAGCCGGGCGCTTCGCAACGGACGATGGCTAGGCTGACCGCATGGTGAGTCTGACAGCGGATCTGAGCCCTCTTCATCCCGACCGTAACCTCGCGATGGAGCTCGTCCGCTCCACCGAGGCGGCGGCCATTCGCGCGGTGCCGTTCATCGGCCGTGGCGCGAAGGAAGCGGCGGACGGTGCCGCGGTCGACGCGATGCGGGCGTTCCTCGGAACGGTCGACTTCCAGGGCAAGGTCGTCATCGGCGAAGGCGAGAAGGACAACGCCCCGATGCTCTTCAACGGCGAGGTCGTCGGCACCGGTCGCGGACCGCTGTGCGACATCGCCGTCGACCCCATCGACGGCACATCACTCACTGCCGCCGGTCGGCAGAACGCGCTCTCCGTGATCGCGGTGTCCGACCGCGGCACGATGCTCGACGCGTCATCCGTGTTCTACATGGACAAGCTCGTGACCGGGCCTGCGGGTGTCGGCGTTGTCGACATTCGTCTGCCCATCGGCGAGAACATCCGCAAGCTCGCGGGCGCGCTCGACAAGCCGGTCGACGAGATCGTCGTCTCGGTGCTGAATCGTCCGCGTCACGAGAAGCTGATCCAGGAGATCCGCGATGCCGGTGCCGGCACGCGTCTGATGAGCGACGGTGACGTGGCCGGCGGGATCAACGCCGCTCGGCACGACGCGCGCACCGACATGTGCGTGGGCGTCGGTGGCAGCCCGGAGGGCATCGTCACCGCATGCGCGATCAAGGCGCTCGGCGGGCACATCCAGGGGATTCTCTGGCCTCGCGACGATGACGAGCGTCAGCGCGGGATCGACGCCGGTCTCGACATGGACAAGGTCTACGAGGCCGACGACCTGGTTCAGGGCAAGAACACCATCTTCGTCGCGACCGGCGTCACGGACGGGCAGCTCGTCGCGGGTGTGCGCCGGGAGCGCGGCTTCGTCTACACGGAGAGCGTGGTGCTCCGCGGAGCGTCGGGAACCCTTCGCCGCATCGCGTCGGAGCACCTCGTCTCCAAGTGGCTCTGAGAGGCTCGCAGCGGCCGTATGCGCCCGTCGGTGAGTGACCGGCGGGCCTTCTGGACAGCCTCATCGTTACCGACCCGGTACCCGGTCGAGACGTCGTGATCCGCGGTTACTCGGAGCGCCGTGTCACAATTGACCCTGGGTTTGTCGCCGTCGACGGAGC
Organism: Microbacterium luteolum; assembly: GCF_039533965.1. Lineage (NCBI taxonomy): Bacteria > Bacillati > Actinomycetota > Actinomycetes > Micrococcales > Microbacteriaceae > Microbacterium > Microbacterium luteolum. The sequence continues at coordinate 1,142,246 of NZ_BAAAUN010000001.1, read as the reverse complement.
CGCCAGGCACCGCGGGCACAGGAGGGCGAACAGATGACAACGCAGCACACGAGTGGCTCGAAGGCCGCCCCGACGAAGATCATCACGACGAACACGGGGCGCATCCTCCGGGTGAGCGCCGACGCCGAGGTGATCGCGCCAGCCACGACTGCTCCACCCCAGACCTCGGTCAGTGACCCGGCCCGCCGCGCCGATGTGCTCTTCCGCAAGCGTCTCGACGAAGGTCATGAGATCAGTGCCTGGTGGATGATCGGGGCCTTCCTCGCCACCAGCGGCCTCGTCATCGTGCTGCTGAGCGGCGTTCCGGGCGCGGCCTGACTCACACGTCGTCGAGACGTGCGCGCACCTCGCCCACGTCTGCGCGCACCGCACTGTCTGATTCCTCGTCGTCGATGCCGACGAGTTCCGGCGCGGTGAACCGTCGGGTGATGCCCGCGGTGACCGCCGGCGCTGCGGGGAGGCCCGAGGCGTCGACGCCGGGGAACTGCCTCGCCGTCACGAGGACACGGGTCTCGAGGGAGCCGGCGAACTTGTTGTAGCTGTCGACCGTGCGCTCCAGCGCTCGACGCAGGTCGTCGGCGTGCCCCGAGAGAGTGCCGAGGCGCTCGTAGAGCTGGGTGCCGAGATTGAGCAGGGTGCGCGCCTCGGTCGACACCTCCTGCTGCGTCCAGGCGTATGCCACCGTCTTCAGGACCGCCCACAGGTTGACGGGGGAGGCCAGCGCGACGCGCCGGCTGAAGGCGTAGTCGAGCAGCGTGGGATCTTCGTCGATCGCCGCCGCGAGGAGGGACTCGCTCGGCAGGAAGCAGATCACGAACTCGGGGCTGGCGTCGAGACCCGACCAGTAGGCCTTCTTCGCGAGGGCGTCGACGTGAGCGCGCACGGCTTTGACGTGCCGCTGCATGTGCGCACGTCGCTGCGGCTCGTGGGCGTCTCCGGCGGGAAGCGCGGACGCCTCGAGATACGCGTCGAGCGGGACCTTGGCGTCGACGGCGATCGACGTGCCGCCGGCCAGGCGCACGACCATGTCGGGACGGCCGGTGCCGCGGTCGGACGAGATCGTGGACTGCAGGTCGAAGTCGACATGCCGGGTGAGGCCGGCGGCCTCGACCACCCGACGCAGCTGCGTCTCTCCCCAGACGCCGCGTGTCGCGGTGGAGCGCAGGGCTCCGGCCAGGGATTCGGTCGTCGCCCGCAGCGCCTCGTCGGACTCCTGCGCGCGCCGCAGCTGCTCGGCGAGGGAGCCGAACTGGGCCTGCCGCTCCTGCTCGATCGCCGTGACCTTCGACTGCATCTGCTGCAGGCTCTCGCGCACGGGGGCGAGGGCGGTGAGCACGGCATTCTGCTGCTGCACGCGCAACGCCTCGGCGCGCTGTTCCGTGCGGGAATGCTCGACGGCGTCGCGGTAGAGGTCGTATTGGCGGTCCCGGTCGTCGCGCGCGGCGGCCAGCTCGGCCTCGGCCCGTGCCAGGTCGGCAGCCCCTCGTCCTGCGCGCAGGAACCAGCCCACGGCGACACCCGCCGCGAGTGCGGCGAGGACGAGAACGAGCGAGAGAGCATCCATGTGTCTCATGATGCGGCCGGCATCCGACATTCCCAGGGCGCCCCGCTCAGGCGCGGCGATGCTCGTCAGGCGACGGCGCGCTCCAGAGCAGGAGCCGCGGGCGACGTCACGCGCAGGCTGAGTGCATCGGCGAGCGCGAAAACGTCGGTCGCGCCGTGACGACGGGCGGCGTCGATCACGATCTGCGCGCAGGCGCGGGCGTCGGCCAGGGCGTCGTGGTGCGAGAACTCGGCGAACCCCGCGGCGGCCGCGGCCACCGGCAGACGGTAGGAGTCGAGCTGGTAGGTCTTGCGCGCGACCTGCAGGCTGCAGAGCGAGCGGTACGGCGGGCAGGACATATCGGTGGCCTCCGCCGCCCGGCGCAGCACGTTGAGATCGAATCCCGCGTTGTGCGCGACCAGCACGTCGGCACCGGCGAAGGCACACAGCCGGTCGAACTGCTCTACCCAGGTGGCGGCCGAGAGCACGTCCTGCGGCTGGATGCCGTGGATGCGCACGTTCCACTCCTGGAACTCGTCGTGTCCGGGCGGGGGCTGGATGAGCCAGCCGGCGGTGGCGACGACCTCGCCGCCGCGCACGCGGACGAGTCCGACGGAACAGGCGGAGGCGGGGCTGGAGTTCGCGGTTTCGAAGTCGATCGCAGTGAAGTCCAGTGGCACGGGTCCACTCTCCCTCCCGACATCGGCGACCGATCGCAGGCTCGCCGTAGGCTGGCGACATGACGGACGAGCAGGCGACATCCTTCGGCGTGCAGGCCCACAGCTATGAGGTCGGTCGACCGGAGTACCCCTTCGCAGCCGTCGCCTGGATGCTCGATGCCCTCCCGCACGGTTCGCGCCGCATCGCCGATGTGGGTGCGGGGACGGGAAAGCTCACCCGTACGCTGCTCGGTGCGCCGGACGCCGAGGTCGTCGCGGTCGACCCCGACCCCGAGATGCTCGCGACCCTGCGCACGGCGGTTCCCGGGGTCCCCGCGTTCGTCGGCACGGCCGAGCGGCTCCCGCTCCCGGATGACAGCGTCGACGCGGTCGTGCTGGGCCAGGCGTGGCACTGGGTGGAGCCGATCGCGGCATCCGTCGAGATCGGCCGCGTCGTCCGGCGCGGGGGAGTGCTCGGACTCATCTGGAACATCCGCGACGAGCGCGTGGACTGGGTGCGCAGGCTCACCGAGATCATGCACGGCAGCAATGCCGAGATCATGCTCGCCGCGGGAGACCCTGTCGTCGCGGCGCCGTTCGGTCCGCTTGCCCAGCAGCGGTGGGAGTGGGCGCGGCCCATCACCCGGGAGCTGCTGCACGCCATGGCGTCGTCGCGCAGCTATGTGATCACGGCATCCGACGATGAGAAGGCGCGCATCCGGCGCGACATGGACGCCCTGTTCGACGAGCTCGGCCTCCACGGTGACGACACGATCGATCTTCCCTACGTGACGAGGGCGTTCCGCGCGGTGCGCGACTGACGACGCAGGGTCAGGCACGCGGAATCAGGCGATCACGCGAAATCAGGCCGATTGCGTCGGCATCCGCCTGATTCCACGCGTCTGCCTGTCCTGGCGACGCAGGGTCGCGCGGGACCGACCGGTAGACTCGTCCTCCGTGGCTCTCACTATCGGCATCGTCGGCCTGCCCAACGTCGGCAAGTCCACCCTCTTCAACGCACTCACCAAGAACGACGTGCTCGCGGCGAACTATCCGTTCGCGACGATCGAGCCGAACGTCGGCGTGGTGAACCTGCCCGACCCGCGTCTCGACACGCTCGCGGAGATCTTCGGCAGCGAGCGCATCCTCCCCGCCGCGGTGTCGTTCGTCGACATCGCCGGCATCGTGCGCGGTGCGAGCGAGGGCGAGGGGCTGGGCAACAAGTTCCTGGCGAACATCCGCGAGGCGGATGCGATCGCCCAGGTCGTGCGCGGATTCGCCGACGACGACGTGGTGCACGTGGACGGTGCCGTGAACCCGGCATCCGACATGGAGACGATCAACGCGGAGCTCATGCTCGCCGACCTCGAGACGGTCGAGAAGGCGATCAGCCGGTTCGAGAAGGAAGTTCGCGGCAAGAAGATCGAGCCCGTCGTGCTCGAGACCGCGATCGCCGCGAAGGATGCTCTGGAGCGCGGTGTGCTGCTGTCGGTCGCCGGCATCGACCTGGCGCCGATCCGCGAACTCGGACTGCTCACCGCGAAGCCCGTCATCTTCGTCTTCAACGTCGATGAGGGCGTGCTGACGGATGCCGCGCGCAAGGCCGAGCTCGCCGCTCTCGTCGCGCCCGCGAAGGCCATCTTCCTCGACGCTAAGATCGAGTCCGAACTGATCGACCTCGACCCGGAGGATGCCGCGGAACTGCTGGCATCGACCGGCCAGGACGAGTCGGGCCTCGACCAGCTCGCACGCATCGGCTTCGACACGCTGGGCCTGCAGACGTACCTCACCGCAGGTCCGAAGGAAGCTCGCGCCTGGACGATCCCCAAGGGGTCGAAGGCACCGCAGGCCGCCGGTGTCATCCACACCGACTTCGAGAAGGGCTTCATCAAGGCCGAGATCGTCTCGTTCGATGACCTCGTCGAGACGGGTTCCGTCGTCGAGGCCCGCGCCAAGGGCAAGGCGCGCCTCGAGGGCAAGGACTACATCATGAAGGACGGCGACGTCGTGGAGTTCCGCTTCAACAACTGAGTGGTCGACCTGGCGGATCGAAGTAGTCATGGCTGCGGATGAAACGCGCTCCCCAGTAGCCGCGAGTGAGATCTTCGGCGACCTTCGTATCGCTCCTCTTCCGGAGGGGACGAAGGCCGAGGCTGTCTTCGTCCTGGTCAAGCTTGACGACGGAGATTGGTGCGCCCGAAGTGTTGGGGGCGATGCGTACAACCGCGTATCCTCGCCGAGGACGACGAGGATACGATGAGTGACGGCGACGCAGCGGAGTTCCGTCATAGTTAGGTATCTGCCGGTCCCACCGGATGGAGGAGACACGGTGCGCTTGAGTCTCAGTCGCTTGGCAATGATCGGAACGCTCTCGCTTGCGGTCGTCCTTGGCGCAACCTCGTGTGCCGCGGCTGGACGGGCTGACGGGGAATCCCCGGCGGGGGAGCCATCCGAGGACGTATGGGTGTTCTACAACGATCACTTTGAGACCGACCGGTCCATGCTTACCGAGGATGAGCGAGGCTTGCTCGCCATCCTCGACTTGCGTCAAGAGGTCGCGTCAGGCGGTTTCGATTCCTACCTCTCGGGATGGGGTGGGAACACAGCGGTCGATGCTCTCGACGCTCTACCCGCTGCATTGGGTACCGAATGGGCGGATGTGCTCCGCGACGCGATGGGACTACTCGGTTCTCCCTATCCGAACGATCCTGACGAGCGCTACGAGATCTTGCAGTCGCGGGACACCGAGGAGGAAATAGACGCGCTCGATGCGCGTCTCAACACTCTCGAGGCAACGTCCGACGTTGACGCTCGGCTCGGAGCCGTGCTCGCCGCGTTGCATCGTTGAGCCAGGACGGCGACGTGGTGGAGGTCCGCTTCAACGTGTGATCGGGTTGCGCTCCTGCGTCTCGGCTTCTACCGGGCCAAGCGCCAGTAGGTCGGTCGCCACCAGTACAAGGTCGTGAGGTCGTCGGGCCACTCTGCGTCGCGGTCGTCCTTGGCTTCGAACGCATCCTGCTCGTGGTCGATGGGCCGCCACCCGGCATCCATCTGTTCCTCTTCCGAGGCCCGGCGGACGTGCTTGACGAATCGGTCCTCCATTGCTCCGAACAGCGCATAAGCGCGCTGGGAATCGATGAGGGAGGGGCGATTGGCTCCACCTGCGTATGTGGGCCATCGGAGTTGGACTGCGTCGTCCTCCCAGAAGCACACAGGGCATAATTCGTATGATCCCGGCGGCTGACCAAGGGTCAGATGTCCGCAACATGGGCACGGGTAGGCGGTCTGGTCATCAAGGTCGGACACGTCGTCAGGTTATCGGTGGCGCGAAATGCCTATCGGTGACGCGACGTCGTGGAGTTCCGCTTAAACAACTGAGTGGTCGAACTGATGTGATGGCTAGGATCAGACCGTCATACTCGGATCGCGGAGGACAGGTGAGACCGTTGGTTGTTGCCTATCGTCACTACCCATCGCGCGACGACCAGCGAGAGTGGATGCAGTCGCTGCGATCGCGAACCTCCCATTTCGAGTTCGTCTTCAATCGTGGAGACGACGAGGGCCATGCTCTGATCGCGCTGCTCGCTCACCTGAAGTCGACGAGAACTGTCGGTGTGGGACCGAGTAATGGTTATGTGCGGTCGCGTCCGACCGCAGTGAGGCGCCGGTTCGCCTACGATCGCGACATCCTCCGTGCCGTCGATGGATTGGGCGGGATCTTCCCCGAGGAGGCGAGCCCCGAGCCTTGGACCGGACTGGGAGATGTCGATATCTTCTTCGTCGACGCAAGGGGCGGGGTCCTCGGAGAAACGGTGACGCACGAGCAGATACTGATCACCACGCAAGATGAGGGCCATGCCGACCGTTGAGAGTGATGCCTATCGGCGACGCAATCCGGTGGAGTTCCGCTTCAACGTGTAGTCCCGTCCCGTTTCGACCTCTGGCCCGGACTGCTGGTGTCGCCGCTTTGCTCTGTCGCGGTGTCACAGCCACAGTCCCCGGGGCGGCCGCCTGGTATATTTATCTTGACGTCGAGATAAATTGGAGGCGGAGATGAAGCTCCATCATGTGCAGATTTCCATGCCTCGAGGCGAAGAGGATGATGCCCGTCGCTTCTACGGCGAAGCCCTCGGACTGCACGAGGTTCAGAAACCGCCATCTCTGGTCGGCCGCGGCGGCTGCTGGTTCCGTGCCTTCGATGGTGATGTCATCGCTGCGGAGATCCACCTCGGAGTCGACGATCCTTTCAGCCCTGCGAGGAAGGCTCACCCTGGCCTCGTCTGCGCGACCCTGCGAGAGCTGGAAGCGACGGCTGAGCGCATCGAGCGCGGTGGGTACGAGCTCTCGTGGGCAGAGCGGGACACCTTCGAGGGATACGTTCGCTTCCACGCGTGCGACGGTTTCGGGAATCGCATCGAAGTGATGACACCCGCCGGCTGATAGACGGGCTCTGCCGTTGATGGTCGCACATGCGTTGGTCCGGATGGCGACGTCGTGGAATTCCGCTTCAGTGTGCAGCCATGCGGCTCGGCGGGTCACGGATGCCCCGCGGCGCCTGTCAGAGACCCTTCCGATGCTTCGCGGCCGCACGCCGGATCGAGGCCACCTTCGGGCTGTCCGCACGCGATGCGGGGAGACTGTCGAGGATCGTGACGTCGGCTCGGGCTGCGAGCGTCAGGAGGCCCCACATGCCGATCGAGTCGAGTTCCAGATCGACTTCTTCGGGGGTCGCCGCTGCGAACGCCGCACGCGCGATCGCCTCGATCTCTGGGTCGCTCGGTCTCTTCGCCGCGCCTGCGACGGCGTTCGGCTGATTCGAGTAGTTGTCGAGCTTGGTCAGAAGTTCATCGGCGCGTGCGGTACCGAGGGCCGATTCGAACCGGGCTTGAATCGGGTATGTCTCCGTCAATCTCGTCTCCAGAGTTCGGTTCGCGGTCGTTGCGATGGCAGCTGCCGGAATCGGCCACCGTACGGGTAGCGTACTCATTCGGACGACGCTCGGGTTCTGCCGGGGCCCTCCAGGTGTGAGCGTTCAACTGCGAACATGTCCTCATGCGCCGCGCTGCCACGCTCACCACGACCCTCGCCGCTCTCCTGCTCACGACCGGCGTGCTTGCAGGGTGCGCCGACTCGACAGCGCCAGAGGCGGCACCTCCCTGGCCGACGCCTGCCCCCACACCGCTCCAGGAGTACCCTCCGGAGCTGCCCGAGTGGGCGCAGGGTCACCAGGTCTGGCTCATCTATCCGGACGGTTTCGAGTGCGGCGGCACCGAGGGGTGCCCGAACGACTACCGTGCGCTCATCGGCGAGCCTGGTCCCGTCCTGCCTGATGGCGTCGAATACTACGACCCGGCCAAGCACGACTGCGTGGTGGTGGCTCCCCTGGGCGTGGACTGCTTCGGGTGAACCGCAGACTCGCCTCACCTGCTCTGCACTCTCAGCGCGTCTCTGAGAGTCGTCCACAATCGCTCGAATCTGCTCACATGATGGCGTGCGCGCGTGCAGGCTCGACGCATGGGAAACAGATCCTCCGCGCCGCGTGCTATCGTGCGTGATATCAGGCAAGGAGGTGGTCGTTTCGTGGCATCGATCATTGTTCGTGGACTCGATGAGTCGGTCAAAGTGCAACTCGCCGCGCAGGCGAGGAGCCATGGACGTTCCATGGAGGCTGAGGTCCGTGAGATTCTGACCAGGGCCGCTCGGAGACCGCACATCGGGCTGGCGCTCATGCACGCCGCCCAGCAATGGGGTGTTGCGGATGACCTGGAGATTCCGAAGCGCGATGACATCGCGCGGGCTGCGGACTTCGAGTGATCGTCCTCGACACGAACGTCATCTCGGAGGTCTTCCGATCCGCGCCGAATGAACGGGTCGTCGCCTGGCTCGAGGCGTGCACCGATGAAGTCTCCATCACTGCGGTGACGTTGGCTGAGCTGTTGGCGGGCCTGGAACGGCTCCCGGACGGCCGTCGGAAGACGGAGCTGACCGCTCGCGTTGACGCGGCGATCGAGCCCTTTCGCGGTACCCGTTCCATCCTGGCCTTCGATGACGCCTCCGCAGCTCACTACGCGAGAGTCCTTCTCGCGCGAGAGGCGGCGGGGAGCCCGATCAGCACGGCTGATGCCCAGATCGCTGCCATCTGCCTCGCCCATGAGGCGACGTGCGCGACACGCAATGTCAAAGACTTCGCGCACACCGGGGTCGACCTGTTCGACCCGTGGGGTGTCTCGTAACGATTTGCGCGTGCGGAAAGAGGCGACGAACCACCAGAATGTCTCCATAGTCGAATCGTCGCGATGGGCCCACCCGGCGACACGAAGCCTCGGAAGGTCCCGATGACAACGGCAACCACTGCACCGCGCACGAACACCCTGTCCCTCGTCGGCTTCATCGCCGCGTTCGTGATCCCCGTCGCCGGACTCATTCTCGGAGTGTTCGCCCTGCGGCAGCTGCGGGCGCCCGGAAACCTCGAATCGGGGGCGGGGCTCGCTCGCTGGGCGATGGTGATCGGAGTCCTGGGCGCCCTGGCGCAGCTGATCTTCTTCATCGTGTGGTTCACCCTGTTCTTCTCCGCACTCAACGGGCAGTCGTTCGGCCCGGGGCAGCCCGGCTGAGCCCGCGGTCCGACCTCGAGAAACAGGTCGGGATCCTCGACGAGATCACCGGCCGATTCGTGTACTTCCACGGCGTGCGGCCCAACGCCACATGGCACCCCGAGTCGTTGGGATACCGTTTGAGGTCGATCACGGCCGTCGAGATCGGCCGGCGCTACTTCGCCGCTCTCTCAGTGATCGCCGGCGAGGGTCCCGAGCGCGACCGGGACTAGCTACGCTGGACGGAGGCGGCGTGAGCCGCGGTCCGGCCGCAGGCGTCCGCCGAGTTCGTTCCGCCTGCGCTTCCGACACCGACGGCACGAGGAGACTGACGCCGATGACCGACACCCAGACTTTCGAGCCCGACGGCCGCGCCGTTCCCTTCGTTGACGAGGGCGATGGTCCCGTCAAGCTCGTGCTGATCCAGGAGCAGGGTCTGGCCGCCGACGTCCTGGGCGTCGTCGGGCACTACCTCGCCGAGGAAGCCGGATTCCACGTGCTGCGGATCGGCTACCGCGGCGGCGACGCCGACATCTCGCTCGAGGACCGCGTCGACGATGTCCTCGCGGTGATCGACCACGTCGGCCTCACCGACACCTGGGTCGGCGGTCACGGCTTCGGAGGCACCATCGCACGTGCGCTCGCCGCATCCCACCACGAGCGCGTCAACGGCCTGCTCCTGCTCGGCGTGGAGGAGAACGAGATCCCCGTCGCACCGGTGATCCCCGTGCTCATCATCCAGGGCTCCGACGACACCACCACTCCGCCGGCCACCGGCGAGCGTCTGCAGTCGACCGTGCCCGAGCGCGCGAGCGTGAAGACCATCACCGGCGGTGACCACCTGTTCCCGATGACGCACCCGATCGAGACCGCGGTGAACATCGAGGAATACCTCGACTGGGACTGAGATGACCTCGATCCCCGCGCCGCGTACCGCTGTCGTCATCATCGACGCGCAGGTCGGGGTGATGCCCGGCTGCTTCGACGAACAGGGCATGCTCGCTCGCACCGCCACTCTCGTGGAGCGCGCCCGCGTCGCCGATGTGCCGGTCGTGTGGGTGCACCACGATCCGGTCGGCGTCGGAACGCCCGACTGGGACCTCGCGCCACCCCTGGCTCGTCACGACGGAGAACCGCTGGTCCGGAAGAGCTATCGCGATGCCTTCGCCGAGACGGACCTGCGCGAGACGCTCGACCGTCTCGCGGTCACGCACCTCGTCGTGGCCGGCGCGCAGTCGGATTTCTGCGTGCGCACCACGCTCCAGCGCGCGGCGGCGGAGGGGTACGACGTCACCCTCGTGGGAGACGCGCACACCACGGTCGACACGGACTGGGACGGCGTGCTGATCTCGGGGGAGCAGATCGTCGCGCACACCAACATGTACTTCTCGGGGCTGCGATACCCCGAACAGAGCTTCGCGGTCGCCACGCACGACGACGCCGAGCTGCTGACCCCGGCGGCTTCGCGGAATTAGCGCCCCTGACGCTTCTTGTACGGCTTCGGCTGCCCCTTCACCACGGGGGCTCGGCCCTTGCCCTTCGAGGCCTTGGCCTTGCCACCCGCCGGAACGACCGGCTTCGCGCTCGGTGCCGGCGCCGCGGCGATCCGCTCTCGTGCCTCGTCGAGCAGAAGCTCGCCGGCCTTCGTCAGGCGCGTGTCGCCTCCGCGCGTGAAGAGCGGATGTCCGACCTCCTCCTCGAGCTGCTCGATCGAGGAGTAGACAGCCTGCAGCGACACGTCGAGGGATTCTGCCGCCCGGGGGAAATGCAGCGTCTCGGCGACGGCGACGAAACGCCGAAGTTGAGTGAGTTTCACGGGGGAGCAGTCCTTTCCCGCGGGAATCGCGGCCGGTCTTCAGCGTACGCGTCTTCGATCGGGATGTCGGCGTACGCTGAGCATGCCGCCGATCGAAGGGTTCGCCGTGTCCGACCACAACGACCACTCCTCGCACGAACACATCCCCGGCCCGGGCGAGGCGACCATCCCCGAACTCGAGGACGACGAGACGATCGCACCGCGGCCGGAAGAGGAGATCGCCGACGCTCTGCGGGCGAAGCCCGACCTGGAAGACCACAGCGGGCACCACCCCGACTGAAGCTCGCAGTCGGGCCGAGGCGGATCGCGTGCGAACCGGCATCCGCTCGATGACAGGATTGAGTCATGACCGCAACACTCGTGGCCCAGGGCCTGGCCGGAGGCTACGGCCATCGCATCCTCTTCGACTCGCTCGATCTGACGGTCGCGCCGGGAGACGTCGTCGGAGTGGTCGGTGCGAACGGCGCGGGTAAGTCCACGCTCCTCCGTCTGCTCGCCGGCCTCGACGAACCGCAGGCGGGCACGATCGCCCTGGCTCCGTCGGATGCGTTCGTCGGATGGCTGCCCCAGGAGCACGACCGCGTCGCCGGTGAGACGATCGCCGCGTACATCGCCCGCCGCACGGGATGCGCGGCGGCCACCACGGCGATGGATGCCGCCGCGGCTGCGCTCGGCGACCCGTCGCTCGCTGCCTCGGGCATCGACCCCGCAGACGCCTACTCGACGGCCCTCGACCGGTGGCTCGCCAGCGGCGCCGCGGACCTGGACGAGCGACTCCCGGCCGTGCTCGCCGACCTGGGTCTCGAACTCGGCGGCGACGCCGACGGTGTCCTGATGACCTCGCTCTCCGGAGGTCAGGCGGCTCGTGTCGGGCTGGCGGCGCTGCTCCTCTCGCGTTTCGACATCGCGCTGCTCGACGAGCCGACCAATGATCTCGATCTCGACGGTCTCGAGCGGCTGGAGGGCTTCGTGCGCGGGCTGCGTGGCGGCGCGGTGCTGGTCAGCCATGATCGCGAGTTCCTCGCACGCTGCGTGACCCGGGTGCTGGAGCTCGACCTGGCGCAGGGCTCCAATCGCGTGTTCGGCGGCGGCTACGACGCCTATCTCGAGGAGCGGGCGACGGTGCGCCGCCACCAGCGCGAGAAGTACGACGAGTTCGCCGAGAAGAAGGCCGACCTCATCGGTCGTGCCAGGACGCAGCGGGAATGGTCCAGCCAGGGTGTGCGCAACGCGATGAAGAAGGCGCCGGACAACGACAAGATCAGACGCAAGGCGTCGACGGAGTCCAGCGAGAAGCAGGCGCAGAAGGTTCGACAGATGGAGAGCCGGATCGCGCGGCTCGAAGAGGTCGAAGAGCCCCGCAAGGAGTGGCAGCTCGAGTTCACCATCGCCGCGGCGCCGCGGTCCAGTTCGGTCGTCTCGACGCTGAGCTCCGCGGTCTACCGGCAGGGCTCCTTCGCTCTGGGCCCGGTGTCGCTGCAGGTCAACGCAGGGGAGCGCATCGGCATCACGGGTCCCAACGGCGCGGGCAAGTCGACTCTCCTTCGCGCACTGCTCGGGCAGCAGCATCCGGATGAGGGAACCGCGAGCCTCGGAGCGAGCGTGCAGATCGGCGAGATCGATCAGGCACGCTCGCTGCTGGCCGGTTCCCAGCCGCTGGCGGTCGCCTTCGAGGAACTCGTGCCGGAGATGGCCAGCGGCGAGGTGCGCACGCTTCTCGCCAAGTTCGGGCTCAGGGCCGACCACGTGGGGCGTCCCGTCGACGACCTGTCACCGGGGGAGCGCACCCGCGCGGGACTCGCCCTGCTGCAGGCCCGCGGCACCAACGTGCTGGTCCTCGACGAGCCGACGAACCACCTCGATCTCGCGGCGATCGAGCAGCTCGAGCAGGCGCTCGAATCGTACGAGGGAACGCTGCTGCTGGTCACGCACGACCGGCGGATGCTCGCAACGGTGCACACCGATCGTCAATGGCGTGTCGAATCCGGTCAGGTGACCGAGCTCTAGTGGGACGACCCCGGGGTTTCGGCGGATAGCATCCGAGGATGAGTGCAAACGCCGTGCGGAAGGGTGTGCGCCTGCGTGCCCTGGTCTCGATCATCCTCGGCGGCATCGCGGGAGTCGCCGTGGCGTTCGTCCTCGGGCCGGCCCCGGGTCTCCTCGCCGGCTGGGGAGTCTTCGCCCTCGTCAACGTCATCTGGGTGCTTCGCGTCGTCTGGCCGATGGGGCCGACCGAGACGCGGGAGCACGCGACGATCGAGGCGCCCGGTCGACGGGTGGCCCGCCTGATCTCGGTCATCGGGAGCCTGGTGAGCCTCGCCGCGGTCCTGAGCGTGATCATTCAGGCCCAGAACGCTCCCGGTGCGGAGGAATACGTCCTCGCCGGCATCGCGGTCGTGAGCGTCGCGACCTCCTGGCTGCTCATCCAGGTCGACTACGTGCTGCGCTACGCGCGGATGTACTACTCCGAGCCGAACGGCGGCATCGACTTCAATCAGGATGAGCCACCGCAGTACACGGATTTCCTCTACTTCTCACTCGGCCTCGGCATGACGTATCAGGTCGCCGACACCAACGTCACGAGGAACGCCATCCGCCGCGTCGTCATCGCTCAGACGGTTCTCGCCTACCTCTTCGGCACGGTGATCCTCGCCACCATCATCAACCTGGTGGCCGGCCTGCACTGACCTCTCAGAGGTCGCTGAAGTCGTTGGCGAGTCCGAAGATCTTCGACACGGTGTCGCCGTCGAGGGCGAGCATCACGTACTCGATTCCGACTTCGCCCGGCCGGACGAGCGACGTGGTGCCCGGGACCTCGCGTGTGCCGACCGCGAGGTAGTCGTTCACGCCGTCGCCATCATCGTCCAACGGCAGCTCTTCGGCACCGGCCGCCAGAGCTGCTTCGCGCGTCGCGCCGATGCCGATATCGTCGGCGACGGTGAACACGACGCCGGGCGTATCGGCGCTCCCGACCCAGAGCCCGGCGCGGCCCGACTCGGGAACGTTCAGGCGCACGGCGCCGTCCCAGTCGTACGACGTGAACCCGTACTGGTCCGGCCCTTGCGCCGCAGGTACGGGGCCCACGATATCGCCGAGGGCGGCGAGGACAGCCTCGTGGTCGGTGTACTCGATCAGCGGACCGTCATCGATCGAGAGACCGTCGATGGTCACCAGAGCGTTCGCTGCCGACGACGTGGCGGACGCGGACGGCGAGGGCACAGCCGAACCCGGCGAGCCGCTGGGCTGCGGTGCGGTCGGCGTGCATCCGGTCGCGACGACGGCGAAGACCGCCAACGTGGAGAGGAGCAGGAGACGGGGCGCGCGAGTTCTCATGCCTCGATGCTAAACGGCACGGGCGGGGCGAGTTGTCCTGCATCGATGCCATATACCGGTCCCCGACGTGGGCGGCGTCGCCGTCCAGTCCCGCTGCCGGAAGACGACGGATGCCGCGACCCTGGGGGCCGCGGCATCCGGAATCCTGTCGGTCAGGCGACCTTCGGCATCACGGCGAAGGACACGGCGCCCTCGTCGTCGACGCCGGCGTCGAGCACCTTGTCGTCGAGCGCGGTCGCGGCCTCCTCATCGAGGAAGAGGCGGGTGCCGGAGATCTCCACGACCTGGTCCTGCGGCTCAGGGTCGGCGGTCACGAGGACGGCCAGGCGGGCTCCGCCGTCCGCGCCGGGGGTGGCGGTGGAGTGGATGCGCAGACCGGCATCCGGGGCTTCGCTCTGACGACTCACGAGGGTGGAGACGATGGCGGTGGCGTTGTCGGTGAGGGTGAGCACGAGACTCTCCTTCCGGTTGGGGCATGCCGCGGTCGCGACACGTCCGGGCCACGATGCCGGACCTCGTCCTTCGGCTCAACCCCCTTGCCGGGATTGCCAGGAGGCTCTCAAGGTCCGAGCCGCTTCCGCAGGAACACCTGTGCGGTCCCGTCGCCGTCCGGAATCCGCTCGTGCTCCTCGTACCCGCACGATTCGTACAGCCGCAGGTTCGCCTCGCTGAGGCTGCCGGTGAAGAGCTCGGCCACGTCGGCATCAGAGGACTCCTCGGCGGCTTCGAGCAGCATCCGTCCGATCCCCTCGCCCTGCATGTCGGGGGCGATCGCGATCCGGCCGATCAGGAGCAGGCCATCGCGCTCGACGAATCGGATCGCGCCGACGAGGCGCCCGTCGATCCGCGCGACGAAGCCGGATTCCGTGCGCAGCTCGGCTTCCAGCTCGGAGAGCGTCTGCGTCAACGGCGGCATGTCGACGCTCCCGTAGATCGCTGCCTCCGAGACGAAGGCCGCTCGCTGCACCGTCAGCACCTCGCCCGCGTCGCTGTCCTGGATCGAGCTGATCTCGATCTGCGATCGCTCCTGCTGGTCGTTCTCCACCCGGTCCGCCTCTCTGTCCTCCGGCCACATTCGAGGGGGACGCATATCGCTGTCAACCCCCTCGGTGCTCGCTTCCGCCCCCGCTAGCGTCGCACCATGGCTGAGACGAAGACGACCAAGAAGACCACCGGCAGCACGAAGGGCGGAGCGAAGACGACGCGACGGCAGAACGCCGAGAAGGGCTTCACCGCCACGCCGGATCTGGCGGCGAACCTGCAGTCCGTGCTCGTCGACCTGCTGGAGCTCGCGACTCAGGGCAAGCAGGCGCACTGGAACGTCGTCGGACGCAACTTCCGCGACATGCATCGACAGCTCGACGAGATCATCGACGACGCGCGTGCCTTCAGCGACACGGTCGCCGAGCGCATGCGCGCGCTGCACGCCGTGCCGGACGGGCGCAGCGTCACGGTGTCGGCCACGACATCCCTGCCCGAGTTCCCGGCGGGAGAGGTCTCCACGTCGGAGACCATCGACCTGATCACCGTCCGTCTCGAAGCCGTCGTCTCGACGATGCGCGATGTGCACGACGACGTGGATGAGGCCGACCCGACATCGGCGGACATCCTGCACGCGGTGATCGAGCGCTTGGAGCAGTTCGCGTGGATGGTCAGCGCGGAGAACCGGAGCCCTGCCGGCCGCTGATCGCGGTGCGCGGAGTCAGTCCTCGACGGTCTCGACGGAGCGGGGACGCCCGCGCATCAGCCGCGGCAACGCCAGCCACAGCGCCACGACCAGCACGAGCGCGGCCACGAGCGCGACGATACCCGCGGTGCGGTTGACCGTGAAGTCGACGATCAACGTGGTCACGCCGATGGTCAGCACGCCGATCACGGCGAGGTCGATCCGCACGATGCGCGCGGCGATCCGCACCAGGTCGGGCTTGCGATGGTGCCCGAACAGTGCGCGGTGCATGCCCACCGGAGCGAGCGCGAGAATCGTCGCGACCGCTGCGAGAGCGACCAGGATGACATAGAGGTCGCGCTGGAGTTCATCCATGTCGGTGAAGCGCGGCTGGAACGCCACGGCGAGCAGGAAGCCGGTGAGGATCTGCGTGCCGGTCTGCATGACGCGCAGCTCCTGCAGGAGCTCGAGCCAGTTCCGGTCGGCCCTCTCGTTGGGCGTCTCGTCGCGACCGTCGGCCCGATCGTCGATGTCGGGCTCATCAGGGGGCAGATCCACTGTCATGATCTCAGTGTCGTGCCGGTGATCCGGTGATGTCCAGCCCGTTGCCCTGCCCCTCCGAAAGAAGGAATGATGACGCTTCCCCCGATCGACGACTGGTGGTCGGAGCTGTCGCCCGATGCCCAGCAGTCCGTGCTCGACAGCGACTCGCACCGCCTCGATGAGACGGTCCGGGAGGAGATCCGCGAGATCACCGGAGCCGTCGTCGGGATGGTGGAGCAGCTCTCCGCCAAGGATCTCGCCTACGCGCGGGCGCACACCGGGTCGAAGGACTGACCGGAGCGGGCCGTTCGTCAGTCGGCGCCCGGCGACGCCGCCGGGTTCTCCTCGCGCAGTCGCGGCTCGGTCCGTCGCTCGGGGCGCACGCCGGCCTTGTCGGCGTAGAACGCCCGGATGCGGTCCATGTCGGCTGCCACATCACCCGTGAGGTCGATCGTCGGTCCGAGACCCGTGGTCATGGTCGTGCGGTCGACGAAGCCGAGGGTCACCGGCATCCCCGTCTCGCGGGCGATGCGGTAGAAACCGGACTTCCAGTACTCGTTGCCGCCGCGGGTTCCGTCCGGTGTCACGACGAGCCCGAAGACCGTGCCGGCGTGCACCTGGCCGACGACCTCCTTCACCACGCGCGCCGGGTCGGCTCGATCGACGGGGATGCCGCCGAGCCCGCGCATGATCGGACCCCGCCACCCGCGGAAGAGACTCTTCTTCCCGAGCCAGTGCACGTCGATGCCGAGGCGCCACGCGATGGCGAGCATCAGGACGAAGTCCCAGTTGGACGTGTGCGGTGCGCCCACCAGCACCGTCGGGCGCGTCGGTGCGCCTTCGCTTGTGAGCGTCCAGCGGCTGAACGCCCAGAACAAGCGGGCGAGGAGTCGTTTGAGCATGGCTCAACCGTAAGGGAGAGCGGCTATCCATCCCCTGTCGGCTGCGAGCGGACGGCGGCTTCCGAGCGCGTCAGCGCGGCGGCGATGGTCGGATCCAGGCCGGGGACCTCGTCGACCGGCACGGCGAGGGCGAGCAGGGCGCGGCTGAAGAAGTTCCGTGCCGCCGCCGCGAGAGTGATGTCCACGATCTGCCGGTCCGAGTAGCCCACGTCGCGCAGGGCCTGCGTGTCGGCATCCGTCATCGAAGCGGGGTCGTTCGACAGCTGCGCGGCATACCCGACGACCACCTGCTCGGCGGGGGTGAATCCGGCGTCGTCTCCCGCCGCGAAGGCTTCGAGGGCGTTCTCGTCGAGGACGTCGGCTCGCAACGACTTGCGGCCGTGCGCGAGGAGACAGTGGGTGGAGCCGATGGCCCGCGCCGCGCCGAGCGTGGCTGCCTCGTACACGCGGATGCCGATCGACGGCACGATCGCGCCGATCAGATCCTCGAACGCGGCATGCGCGTCGGGATTCACAGCCATCGCGCGAGTGTGCGCGAAGACGAAGCCGTCGTCGTCGATGTCGCCCGCATACATCTCGGCGACATGGCCCGCTGCCTCGGACTCTCCCGGCGTGCTGATGATCATGGCGGCTCCTTCGCTGCGGTCACCGGACCGCGCACGCGCCCGGCATCACAGCGAACGATACGCCGGGCGTATCAGGCAGGGAAGAGGCGGGCGGCGCCGGTTGCTTCCGGCAGGCGTACCATCGAAGGATGAAGAAAACGCAGCAGGACTCCGTGGAGCAGGTTGCGCCTCTCGCGACACTGCCGCTCGCGGACGCCCTGAACCTGCTCGAGGCGGATGCCGCCGGTTATTGCAGCGGTGGCGTCTGCCACTTCCCTGCGCCGAAGACGCAGTAGCGGGCAGACGCCACCGGGTGCGATCCGTGCCGGTCAGTGACCGCCGTGGAAGCCCTCGCCCGCGTCATCGGCGGGCTTGCGCACGAACGGGCTCAGCGCCACAGCGGCCAGGGAGATGATCGCCGCGATCAGGAACGCCATGCGCGCCCCGGGTGCACCGGCGGTCGCCGTGGAGAGGCCTTCGCTCTCTCCCGCGTGCAGGATCGCGGAGTACGTCACCGTCAGCAGAGCGACGCCTGCGGCGCCGCCGACCTGCTGCAGCGTGTTCAGCACGGCGGAGCCGTGCGAGTACAGCGAGCGCTGCAGCGAACCCAGCGAGGCGGAGAACAGCGGGGTGAACGACATCGCCAGTCCGACCGACATCGCGGCCTGCACGATGATGAGCACCCACCACACGGTGTGCTCGCCGACCGTCGAGTAGTAGAACAGCGCGGCCGACACCAGGATGGTCCCGGGGATCAGCAGCGGGCGCGTGCCACGCGAGTCGTAGACGCGACCCATCACCGGACCGAGCAGACCCATGAGCACCGAGCCCGGCAGCAGGATCAGCCCGGACTGCAGCGCATTGAGTCCCGCGACGTTCTGCAGGTACTGCGGCAGCAGGGTGAGCGTTCCGAACATCGACAGCGCGAGGATCGTCATGATGATGACCGCGAACGTGAAGTTGCCGGCGCGGAACACCCGCAGATCGAGCAGCGCGTCATCGATGCGCTGCAGCAGGAGCTGACGCCAGACGAACAGGCCGAGCGTCACGGCGCCGACGACGAGGGCGATGATGCCGGTCGTCTCACCGGAGCCGCCCTCTCCGCCGAACTGGCTGAGGCCGAACACGATGCCGCCGAAGCCGAGCGCCGCGAGCGGGATGGACAGCACGTCGAGCGGGACGCGACGCGTCTCGCCGAGGTTCGTCATCCACTTGACGCCCATGCCGAGGGCGATGAGGGCGATGGGCAGGACGATCGCGAACAGCGCACGCCAGTTGAACGCCTCGAGCACGGCGCCGGCGAGCGTCGGGCCGATCGCGGGTGCAAGGGAGATGACCATGCCGACGCGGCCCATCATGCGGCCGCGCGACTGCGGCGGCACGACGTTCATGATGGTGGTCATCAGCAGGGGCATCATGATGCCGGTTCCCGCGGCCTGGATGACGCGGCCGACCAGCAGCACGCCGAATCCGGGCGCGACCAGGGCCACGAGCGTGCCGAGCGAGAACGCGACCATGGCTGCGATGAACACCTGGCGCGTCGTGAAGCGCTGGAGGATGAACCCTGTCGTCGGGATGACGACGGCCATGGTCAGCATGAAGGCGCTGGTCAGCCACTGACCGAGCTCCGGCGGGATGCCGAGATCGGTGTTCAGGTGCGGGATCGCGATGCCCATCGTCGTCTCGTTGAGGATGGCGACGAAGGCGGCGACGAGCAGCAGCCAGATGACACGCATGTCGGTGCGAGAGATCTCGCCGGACGCGGGCGTGCGGGTGGTCGGGATGGAGCCGGTATCGACGGCAGACATAGACGGCCTCCTGGGCGACGAGATGAAGGGGAAGTGCGAGAGATCGCGGAAGTCTTTCAGCGTAACCACAGGTTCCGACATTTCATTCCGGATGCGGCGATATCCGCCGACAGCGGATCCCGCGGCCCTGCATGTCCATGAGGCTGAGTACGCTGGCGCCATGAGCATGGGCGGTGGCAGAGGTGGCGGGCACGGCGGCGGGTTCCGCGGTGTGGACGAAGACGCGCAGCGCAGGCTGAACGCCGAGGCGCCGCGCATCAGCGGTCTCGGCGCGCGCGTGATCACGCTGTTCCGCCCGTACCGGTGGCGGATCTTCTTCACCGGCATCCTGGTCGTGGCGGGCGCCGCGATCGCCGTCATCCCTCCGCTGATCGTCCAGCGCATCTTCGACGATGCACTCTTCCCCGTCGACGGCGGGAGCCCGCAGCTGCAGCTGCTGGCCTGGCTGGTCGCGGCGATGGTCGGGCTGTTCCTCTTCTCGGCGGTGCTGGGCGTCGCGCAGACCTGGCTGACGGCAACAGTGGGCAACAGCGTCACCGGCGACCTGCGCGTCAGACTGTTCGAGCACCTCCAGGCGATGGAGCTCGGCTTCTTCACCCGCACGAAGACCGGCGTGATCCAGTCGCGGCTGCAGAACGACGTCGGCGGAGTCTCCGGCGTGCTGACCAACACGGTCACCAGCATCCTCGGGAACGTCGTGACGGTGGTGGCGTCGCTCGTCGCCATGATCCTGATCGACTGGCGTCTGACCCTCATCGCGGTGGTGCTGATGCCGTTCCTGATCTTCGTGCAGCGCCGCGTCGGCCAGGTGCGCGCACGGATCGCGGGGGAGACCCAGGAGTCGCTCTCGGAGCTGACCTCGATCACGCAGGAGACGCTGAGCGTCTCGGGGATGCTGCTCTCGAAGGCTTTCAACCGGCAGCGCACCGAGTCGGAGCGGTATCAGGCAGAGAACCGCAACCAGGTGACCCTCCAGGTGCGCCGGGCGATGAGCGGCCAGGGCTTCTTCGCGGTGGTCCAGGTGCTGATGGCCAGCGTGCCGGCGGTCATCTACCTCGTCTCCGGCTACCTGATCACCGGGGGGACCGACGCCATCACCGCCGGAACGGTCGTCGCCTTCACGACCGTGCAGGCGCGGCTGCTGATGCCGTTGATGGGACTCATGCGGGTCTCGCTCGATCTGCAGACATCGTCGGCGCTGTTCGCGCGCATCTTCGAGTACCTCGATCTGGTGCCCGAGATCGTGGACGCGCCGGACGCGATCTCGGTCGACGAGGCGCCCGGACCGCGCGGACGCATCGAGTTCGCCGATGTCGTCTTCCGCTACCCCGACGCGTCGGCGGACGCCAGACCCACGCTGGACGGCGTCTCCTTCGTCGCCGAGCCGGGCCAGCACGTCGCCTTCGTGGGGCCGTCCGGCGCGGGGAAGACCACGATCCTGTACCTCGCGCCGCGGCTCTATGAGGCGAAGGGCGGGGCGGTGCTGTTCGCCGGCGCCGACGTGCGGGCACTCACGCAGGAGTCGATCATCGACAACGTCGGCATCGTCTCGCAGGAGACGTACCTCTTCCATGCGACGATCCGCGAGAACCTGATGTACGCGCGCCCGGAGGCGACCGAGGAAGAGCTCATCGCCGCCTGTGAGGCCGCGAACATCCACCACATCATCGCCGGATTCGAGAACGGGTACGACACGGTCGTCGGAGAACGCGGATATCGGCTCTCCGGAGGCGAGAAGCAGCGCATCGCGATCGCGCGCGTGCTGCTGAAGGACCCGCCGGTCCTCCTCCTCGACGAGGCGACCTCGGCTCTCGACACCGTCTCGGAGCGCGTCGTGCAGGAGGCGCTCGACGAGGCCGCGAACGGACGGACGACGCTGTCGATCGCCCACCGGCTGTCGACGGTCATGGGCGCCGACGTCATCCACGTGGTCGAGGCCGGCAAGATCGTCGAGTCGGGAACGCACGCCGAGCTGCTCGCCCAGGACGGCCTCTACGCCGAGCTCGCCGCACAGCAGGTCGCGGCGTCGCGCGTGCTCGCGACCGAGGCGGTCGTCGAGGACACGGTGACGGGGGGCATCCAGGCGGGCCTCACCGACCGCAGGGCCGATCGTGCACCGGTCGACTCCGCCGGAGCCGATGCGGTGGCCGCGCTCACGGCTGCGGTGCCGCTCCTCGCTGAGCCGAGGGTCGACGAACGGGTCTATCCCGCCGAGACCTGAGCGCGGCGAGGGCCAGGTCAGTGCACCGAGAGGCCGCCGTCGACGAAGAGCGAGTGGCCCGTGACGTAGCCGGAACCCGCACCGGCGAGGAAGACCGCGGCGCCGGCGAAGTCGCTCGGCAGGCCGTTGCGACCGATCATCGTGCGTGCGGCGAGGGCGGCGATCTTCTCGGGGTCCTCCTGGAGCCGGGCGTTGAGCGGGGTGAGGACGAACCCGGGGACGAGCGTGTTGCTCGTCACCCCCGTGCCGCCCCACGCCTCGGCCTCCGACCGCATGAGCGACTCCACCGCCCCCTTCGACGCGCCGTAGATGCCGCTGCCGACGAACGCGCGATGCGCCTGCTGAGAGCTGATGTGGATGAGCCGGCCGTACCCGCGCTCGACCATTCCGCGGGCATAGTGCTGTCCGAGCAGGAAGGGCGCGAGGGCGTTCACCGTCATCGTGGCATCCCAGTCGTCCTCGGTGATCTCGGCGTAGGGCGGCCGGATGTTGATGCCGGCCGAGTTCACCAGGATGTCGGGGGCGCCAAAGGGTTCGGCCGCCGCCTCGGCGAGGGCGTGGATGCCCGCACGGGTGCCGAGATCGCCCACGACACCGGCGACGCGGCATCCGCTCTCCTGGAGATCGCGCACGGTCTCGTCGATGCGCTCTGCGCCGCGGGCGACGATGACCGTCGACGCACCCGCACGGGCCAGGGCGGTGGCGATGCCGCGGCCGATGCCCGAGCTTCCGCCCGTCACCACGGCGGTGCGGCCCTCGAGCGAGAAGAGCGAGTCGAGGTAGTCGTTCATGGAGTCACCGTTCTCGTCGATCACCAGGAGAGTGCCGCAGCGATGGCCTCATCGGGAGAGGCGTCGTCGAACTCCGGAAGCGCGCGGAGCTCGTCGATGAAGACGGCGACCTCGGCGGCGTAGGCGGGGTCGTCGTGGGTCGCGGCGATGTCGAGCAGCGACGGCATGTCCATCGCGAGGATCAGGTCGAGCCGCGCCGTGACGGCCGCGCGCTCACCGGCGTCCTGCAGCACACGGATGCCGCCGCGCAGGGCGGCGAGGTAGTCGCGCAGCACCGGCAGCTGAGCCTTCCCCTGCGTGATCGAGGTGCCGTCCGGGCGGACACGCCACCTCACGACGACGTCGGGGATGACATCGAAGGAACGGGCACGGGTGTACATCTGCTGGGCGACGATCTGATCCTCGTACGCGACGCCTTCGGGGAACCGGAGATCGTGCCAGAAGTCCGTGCTGCTGATCTTCGACCAGGCCACGATGTTCGACACCGCCCGCGGATGCCGGGCGAGCGAGGTGCGGAGCCGTGCCGGATCGGTGGCCGCGGCGACCCAGGGCTGCACTCGTCCGGAGTCGTAGGTGTCGCCGTGCGGGCGCAGTCGCACGTAGGCCCCGGCCACGAAGTCGCTTCCGGTCTCGGCGAGGGTTCCGGTCAGGCGGGTGAGTGCCTCCCGGGTGAGTTCGTCGTCGCCGTCGAGGAAGCCCAGGTACGGGGTGTCGACGCGGGCGACGCCGGCGTTGCGGGCCGCGCCGAGGCCGCGGGACGCCTCGTGCCGGAGCACGGTGAACCGGGTGTCGGCCGCCGCGGCGTCGGCGAAGATGGCTCCGGTCTCATCGACCGAGCCGTCGTCGATGAGGATCGCGCGCCAGCGGGTCTCGGTCTGGGCGCGCAGCGAATCGAGAGCGGCCGGGGCGAAGGCGGCGATGTCGCGTCCGGGGACGATCATCGTCACGATCGGGGCGGATGCAGTCACCAGCCGAGTCTATTGGCCGCCCGTCAGCCGGAGGCCGCTCGCACCGACTCCGCGACCAGCACCGTCAGACGTTCCGGGGCGTCGTCGGGAAGGGGTTCCCGGCCGAACGTGAAGCGCACGGAGGTCTGCGCGACCTCGGGCGGGATCCCGCAGGCGAGCAGAACGGGCGACGGCTCGTCGCTGCCTGCCGCGCACGCCGAGCCGCTGGACGAGATCACACCGCGGCGCTCGAGCTCCAGCAGCACCGCCTCGCCGCTCGTTCCCGCGAACGTGAAGCTCGCGGTGCCGGGGAGCCGATGCTCGGGGTCCCCGGTGAGCGCGGCCTGAGGAACGGAGCGCAGCACGCCCGCGATGAATCGTGCGGTCGCGGCGCCGACGCGGGCCGAGACGACGGCCCGCTCCGCCTCGGCGAGCTCGAGGGCCGTCGCCAATCCCACGGCGCCGGCGACGTTCTCGGTGCCGGAACGGCGTCCGCGCTCCTGACCGCCGCCGTGCAGCAGAGGCTCCAGCGGCACCCGTCCGCGTACCGCCAGAGCGCCGATGCCCTTCGGGGCGCCGAGCTTGTGCCCGGCGATCGACACGGCATCGGCGCCGAGGTCGCGCAGCGGCAGCCATCCCGCGGACTGCACCGCATCGAGGTGCAGGGGGACGCCCGCCGAGCGAGCGATCTCGGCGAGGGCCTCGACGTCCTGGACCGTGCCGATCTCGTTGTTCGCGTGGCCGACGGAGACGAGCGCAGTGTCGTCGCGGATCGCCTCCGCGAGGGCCGACGGCTCGATGCGCCCCTCGGTGTCGACCCGGAGCCTCGTGACGGAGACCGCGTGGAAGCGGCTGAGATAGTCGGCGGACTCGAGGATCGACTCGTGCTCGATGGGGGACACCACGAGGTGTCGCCGCCCGCTGTCGAGCGCCGCGAGCACGATGCCCTTGACCGCGAGGTTGTTCGCCTCGGTGCCGCCCGCGGTGAACACCACGTCGCCGCGACGCATGCCGAGCACGCTCGCCACCCGAGCCCGGGCGTCGTCGAGGGCGCTCGCCGCCGCTTCGCCGGCCGTGTGGTGGCTGGACGGGTTCCCGAACACCGCGGTGAGGTAGGGGTGCATCGCCTCGAGCACCTCCGGTCTGACCGGAGAGGTGGCGGCGTGATCGAGGTACAGCACGATGCTCAGTCGATCCGCAGGTCGAGGCCGAGATCGAGGGCCCTCGCCGAGTGGGTCAGCGCCCCGACCGAGATCACGTCGACGCCGGTTGCAGCGATGTCGTGCACGGTGTCGAGGTTCACACCCCCGGAGGCCTCGACCGTAGCCCTGTCGCCGATCAGCTCGACGCCCGCGCGCAGGTCGTCGAGCGAGAAGTTGTCGAGCAGCACGGTGTGCGCGCCGCCGTCGAGGACCGCCGGGATCTGGTCGAGGCGATCGACCTCGACGACGACATGCGTGGTGTGCGGCAGTCGGGACAGCGCATCGCGGAGCGACGTCGCAAGGTCGGCGCCGGAACGCTTCAGCACCGCGAGGTGGTTGTCCTTGGCCATCACGGCATCCGACAGCGAGTAGCGGTGATTGCGCGCTCCGCCCGACACGACGGCATGCCTCTCGAAGGCGCGGAGTCCCGGCGTGGTCTTGCGGGTGTCGGCGATACGCGCGCCGGTGCCCTCGACGGCGCGCACATAGGCCGCGGTCAGCGTCGCGATGCCGCTCATCCGCTGGGCGAAGTTCAGGGCCACGCGCTCGGCGGTGAGGATGCTGCGCGCCGAACCCGAGACCGAGGCGAGCACGTCGCCGGCGGCGAACTCGTCGCCGTCGCCCACGTGCAGGTCGACCGTGAGCGCGGGGTCGGTGAGGGCGAAGGCCGTCGAGAAGACCTCGCCGCCGCTGAAGACGCCCGCCTCGCGCGCGACGAGATCGGCCGTGGCGGTGGCCTCCGCGGGAAGCAGGGTCGCGCTGGTCAGGTCGCCCCAGGGAGCGTCCTCCTCGAGGGCGGCGCCGACGACGCGCGTGAGGATGGCGGGTGTGAGCATCAGACGGTCTCCAGGATCGGTGCGGCGGTGCGGGCTTCGGCATCCGTGAGCCGGTAGTGGGCGCCGACGGAGCCGGTGCGCGCCAGGGCGGCGGATGCCGTTGCCTCGGCCAGCAGCAGCAGGTTGGCGTCCTCGTGCTCGCCGACGGTGCGGGGCGCGGGTGCAGCGAGGCGCCATGCCTGCACGGTGTCGAGGGCGTTCCGAAGACCCTCGGAGGTGCGCAGGAGTCCGACGTCGCTCCACATCAGCTGCTGCAGAGCCGCGCGGGAGAAGTCCGGGACCTCGCTCCCGTCGCGATATTCCACGGATGCCGGCGCCGGATCGGTTGATTCCCGCGACCCCAGGGTGGGGGATCCCGGCCAGGGGGCACCGAGCGCCGCCGCAGCGCGAGCACCGAAGACGGCGCCCTCGAGCAGGGAGTTGGATGCCAGGCGGTTGGCTCCGTGCACGCCGGTGCGCGCGACCTCGCCGACGGCGAAGAGCCCGGGGATCGTGCTCCGACCGTGCAGGTCGGTGACGACGCCGCCCATCAGGTAGTGGGCGGCGGGTGTCACCGGGATGGGGTCGGTCGACCAGTCGAAGCCGCGCTCGCGCGTCACCCTGTCGATGGTCGGGAAACGCGCGGCGAGCGTCGCGGCTCCGAGCATCGCGGCATCCAGGCGCACCGGACCACCCTGCGCCGCGGCCCGGCGGGCGATCGCCCGGGAGACCACGTCGCGCGGTGCCAGCTCGCCGTCGGGGTGGCTGTCGAAGACGAACCGTCGACCGTCGTCGTCGATCAGCGTGGCGCCTTCCCCGCGCACGGCCTCGGAGATCAGGAAGGCGGGGTTGTCGGCGAGGATCGTCGGGTGGAACTGGACGAACTCCAGATCGTCGACCTCCGCGCCGGCGCGCAGGGCGGCGGCGATGCCGTCACCCGTGGTCCCGACGGGATTCGTCGTGTGCGCGTAGAGGTGCCCTGCTCCGCCGGTGGCGAGGATCACGGCGTCGGCCGTGAGCTCGGATGCTGTCGCGTTCCCCGCGGAATCACGGATGAGCAGGCGGATGCCGCGCACCGCGCCGTCGCTCACGATGAGGTCGGACACGAACGCGTGCTCGATCACGTCGATCGTCGCGCGACGCACCGCTGCGACGAGCGCGCGGGAGATCGCTGCTCCCGTGGCGTCTCCGCCGGCGTGCACGATGCGGGCGTGGCTGTGCGCGGCCTCACGACCGAGCAGCAGCATGCCGTCCGCGTCGCGGTCGAACGCGACGCCGCGGGCGATCAGCTCGGCGATCCGGTCGGCCCCGTCCGCGACGAGGGCTTCGACGGCCGCCTCCTCCGAGAGCCCCGCGCCGGCGGCCAGAGTGTCGGCCGCGTGCTGCTCCGCCGAGTCGCCGGCGCCGTAGACCCCGGCTACGCCGCCCTGTGCGTAACCGGTGCTGCCGTCGCCGAGTGCGCCCTTCGTGACGACCGTGACAGCATGCCCGGCCTCCCGCGCGTGGAGAGCCGCGGTGAGTCCGGCGATGCCGGAGCCGACCACCAGGACGTTCATCGCGCGCCGACCGTCACGGGCGGCTTCGCCGCCAGCATCCGCTCCAGGGCCACGCGCGCGGGATCCGCGACGTCGGCTGACACCGTGATGCGGTTGGGCGTTCGTCCCGCGACGAGCTCCTCGAGCACCCAGGCCAGGTATCCGGGGTGGATGCGGTACATCGTGGAGCACGGGCACACCACCGGGTCGAGGCAGAAGATCTCGTGCTGCGGGTACTGGGCCGCGAGGCGGCGGACGAGGTTGATCTCGGTCCCGATCGCGAAGGTGGTCGGTTCCGTTGCGCCGTCGATCGCGCGGCGGATGTAGTCGGTGGATCCGGCCTCGTCGGCGGCGTCGACGACCTCCATCGGGCATTCCGGGTGCACGATCACCCGCACGCCGGGGTGCTCCGCGCGTGCCTGATCGATCTGCGCCACGGTGAAACGACGGTGCACGGAGCAGAAGCCGTGCCACAGGATGACGCGCGAATCGACGAGTTCGGCCGCAGAGGAGCCGCCCAGCGGCCGACGCGGATTCCACATCGGCATCTGCTCGAGCGGCACGCCCATCGCCTTCGCCGTGTTGCGACCGAGGTGCTGGTCGGGGAAGAACAGGACGCGCTGACCGCGTTCGAACGCCCACTCGAGCACCGTCTCGGCGTTCGACGATGTGCAGACGATGCCGCCGTGGCGCCCGACGAAGCCCTTGATCGCCGCGGAGGAGTTCATGTACGTGACGGGGATCACGGGCACCCGGCCGTCGGCGTCGGGGGTGTCCAGATCGCCGAGGACATCGGCCAGCTGCTCCCAGCACTCCTCGACCTGGTCGATGTCGGCCATGTCGGCCATCGAGCATCCCGCAGCCAGGTTCGGCAGGATCACGGCCTGATCGGGCTGCGAGAGCAGGTCGGCTGTCTCGGCCATGAAGTGGACGCCGCAGAACACGATCGCCTCGGCATCCGTCCTGCCCTTGGCTGCCGTCGCGAGCTGGAACGAATCGCCCACGTAGTCCGCATGCTGCACGACCTCCTCGCGCTGGTAGAAGTGGCCGAGGATCACGACGCGATCGCCGAGGGTCGCCTTCGCGGAACGGATGCGCTCATCGAGCTCGCTCTCATCCGCTTCGCGATAGGCGGCGGGGAGCTCGCCCTGGCGCGGGGCACCGGTCGGGATGACGTCGCCCATGGAGGACCCGGGGCCGTAGCCGGGCCTGGCGTCGAAGTCCCAGGGGCCGGCGGCGAGGTCGGTCGCACAGGTCGCGTCGGTCGACGCTCCCTCGACGATCGCCTGGATCGCGTGGTCGACGGAGGGATCCAGGGGCGGAACCGCGGGCGTCGGGACGAAGGTGATGCTCATCGGGTGCTCGTTTCTTCGGAACCGAGAGGGCCGCGGTCGGCCAGCTCGACATCGGTGTTGTAGCGGTACAGACGTGCAGGTCGGTGGCTCCCGGTGCGGAAGCGCTCGGTGGGGAGGAGGTTGCCCGTCGCCTCCACCTGGCGACGGAAGTTGGCGGGGTCGAGCTGCTTTCCGAGGATCGCCTCGTAAGCCTCCCGAAGATCGGCGAGCGTGAACTCGGCGGGGAGGAACCCGTGCGCGACGCGGCTGTAGCCGACCTTGTTGCGCAGGCGCCAGAGCGCGTACTCGATGATCTTCGCGTGGTCGAACGCGAGCGGAGGCAGGGCGTCGACGTCGAACCACTGCACGTTCTCCGGCGCGCGTCCGGAGGCGATGTGCGCCGCGCTCTGCGCCACCACATCGTCCTGGCGGAGCAGTGCCCAGTAGACGATCGACACGACGCGGGTGGGGGAGCGGTCGACGGCGCCGAAGGCGTAGAGCTGCTCGAGATAGCTGGGTGCGAGGCCGGTGGTCTCGGCGAGCGTGCGGGCCGCGGCGTCGACCGGCGATTCGTCGGCGGTGAGCCAGCCGCCCGGCAGTGCCCACTGGTGCGCGAAGGGTTCGCGCGTGCGCAGCACCAGCGGCAGCGACAGGACCGCTGCGCCGTTCTCCGCACGGCGCAGCGTGAGGATCACCGTCGAGCCGGCGACCCGGATGCCGCGAGTTTGAGTCATGGTTACCTTAACCTCCGAGATCGATCTTAGTGTCCTTCTGACCCTTAGTGGGTGCAGATGACGAGAATTCCCGTCGAGTCCGAAACGTTATCTCCCGACCGGGTGGAGGCTTGTCCGCCGCGGCAGGGTTTGTTAGGTTACTGTCCTAACAAACCCTGCGAGGTCGGCCCACCAGCTCCTCCCGGGTTTCCACGAACCCCAGACGGGGTTCTGCTCCATCCGGAGAAATCCCTCCTGCAGTGCAGCACCGAGAGGAAACAGAAGAATGATCCGTAACGGAAAGCGCAAGATCGCGCTCACCGCCGTCGCAGGGGCATCCGTCCTGGCACTGGGCCTCACCGCCTGTGGCACCGGCGGCAGCGGCGATGACGGCAACGCCGATGGCGACCGGGCCCTCCGGGTCTGGGCCGGAAGCCAGACCCCGATCACCGCGAACTACAACCCGTTCGCACCGACCGTGCTCCATGGCGCGCTCGGACCCATCTACGAGCCGCTGTTCTTCTTCAACAAGACGTCCGACTCCGAGCCCGTGGGCCTGATCGGCGACTCGTACGAGTACAACGAGGACGGCACGGTGATCACCATCACCATCAAGCCCGACCTCAAGTGGAGCGACGGCGAGCCGCTGACCGCTGCGGACGTCGCGTTCTCCTTCAATTACGAGGCGAACAACCCCGAGGGCAACGGACTCGTGTCCGCCGAGGCCACCGACGACACCACCGTGGTGCTCACCTACGCGGCCGCGCAGTACACCACCGAGTTCCAGCGCCTCGGCTCGACCTACATCCTGCCCGAGCACATCTGGGCCGACGTCGCCGATTTCGCGAACTTCGCGAACGAGGAGCCGGTCGGATCCGGCGCATACGTCGTCGACAAGACCACCAGCGAGTCGTACACGCTCGTGGCGAACGAGAACTTCCGCGACGCCGACAAGCTCGGTGTGAAGAAGGTCCAGTACATCGCCGTCGACAACAACCAGACCGCACAGGACCTGCTCGCGGCGGGTGAGCTCGACTGGACGGGCATGTTCATCCCGAACCCGGATGACGTGACCGCCAACGGCAAGATCAGCTGGGTCAACACCCCGCAGGACCCGACCGTGCTCTACACCTGCTCGAACGCCGAGCTCGGCTGCGCCGGTCCGCAGACCGACGTCGCCGTGCGCCAGGCGCTCAACGTCGCGATCGATCGTGCGGCGATCAAGGACAAGGCGTTCGTCGGTCTCACCGGCGACATCTCGCCGACCTACGCGCTGCTCCCGCGCGACGAGAAGTGGGTCGCGGATGCTGCCAACGAGGTCAGCCCGCAGGAGGCGGACGCCGCCGAGGCAGGCAAGATCCTCGAGGCCGCCGGCTACGTCAAGGACGGCGACTTCTACGCGAAGGACGGCGTGCCGCTCGAGCTCACGCTCACCTCGGTCGACGGCTGGACCGACTACAACGACGCCGCCAAGCTGATCGCCGAGCAGGCCGCGGCAGCGGGCATCAAGATCACCGCGTCGACCGTGCAGTGGCAGGAGTTCTCGGACTCCCGTCAGGGCGGCGAGTACCAGCTCATCGTCGGCGGCATGATCGGCACCTCGGTGGCCGACCCGTTCCAGATCTACCGCGACTGGGTCGGTGGCACCGCGATCCAGTCGACCAGCCCCGTCGGCACCGAGGTTCCCGCCGGACGCTGGAACTTCAGCCGCTACGACAACCCCGTCGTCGACGCCGCGATCCAGTCGGCGATCAGCACGAACGACGAGGCCGAGAAGAAGGAGCTGTACGGCACGATCCAGACCGAGATCGTCCGTGACCTGCCCTACATTCCGCTCGTGATCAACGCCACGCAGACCTTCTACAACACGCAGGACTTCACGGGTTGGCCGACGGAGGAGGAGATGTACGCCTTCCCGCCGTCCTGGGGTGCGATCGCGGCAGGCTACGTCCTGACGCAGCTGCAGCCGGCTAAGTAATTCGAAGGGATGGGGAAGCAGGAAGCAGTGACATGAAGTTCTATGCACGAAGAATCGGGTTCTACGCGTTCACGCTCTGGGCCGCGATCTCTCTCAACTTCCTGCTTCCCCGGCTCATGCCGGGGAACCCCGCCGACATCATGATCGCCAAGATGCAGCGGGCCGGCGGCGAGATCTCCGAGACCACCATCAGGAACATCAAGCTCCTGCTGGGCGGCGACGACTCCTCGCTGTGGGAGCAGTACCTCTCCTACTGGGCGCGCATGTTCCGCGGCGACCTCGGTATCTCGGTGACGAAGTATCCGACCCCGGTGACCGAGCTCATCGCCGGCGCGATCCCGTGGACCCTCGTCCTGGTGGGTACCGCGACCGTCATCTCGTTCATCCTCGGCATCGCGCTCGGCGCCTGGGCAGGGTGGAAGCGCGGGACCTGGGTCGATCATCTGATCCCGGCGACGACCGTGCTGCAGTCGATCCCGTATTTCTGGTTGGCCCTGATCCTGGTCGCGGTGTTCTCCGTGGGGCTCGGCTGGTTCCCGCTCTTCGGGGGCTACGACGTCTTCGACTTCCCCGACGGGCCGGAGCCGACCTGGGCGTTCTTCACCGACGCCTTCTCGCATGCTCTCCTTCCGGCGATCACCATCGTCATCTCCTCGGTGGGCGGCTGGATGTTCGGCATGCGCAACATGATGGTCGCGACCCTCGCCGAGGACTACGTCCTCACGGCCGAGGCCAAAGGCCTTCGCCCGCGGCGCATCCTCACCACGTACGCCGCGCGGAATGCCGCGATCCCGTCGATCGCCGGCTTCTCGATCACCCTCGGCTTCGTCGTCTCGGGCTCCATCGTGATGGAGCAGGTGTTCACGTACCCCGGCATCGGCAAGCTGATGTTCCAGGCGGTCACCAACAACGACTACGCGCTGATGCAGGGTCTGTTCCTCGTGATCACCATCACGGTGCTCGCGGCCAACTTCTTCATGGACCTCGTCTATGGCTTCATCGACCCGAGGGCTCGCCAGAATGTCTGATCCGCAGAACACCGCCGGCCTCCTCTCCGTCGAGGAGACGCCCACGACGGCACCCGCCAGCACGATCGCGATGGCGACGCAGCAGGGCCGCAAGCGCCGTCGCATCCTTCCCAGCACGTCGCCGAAGTTCATCGTCGGCTCGATCCTGGTGATCGCGACCGTCCTGTTCGCGATCATCGCGCCGATCTTCACGCAGAACCCGCGCAGCACCGCGAATCCCGCTCTTCAGGCGCCCTCGGCCGAGCACTGGCTCGGCACGACGAAGCTCGGCAACGACATGTTCGCCCAACTCGCGATCGGCGCTCAGGGATCGCTGCTCGTCGGACTGATCGCCAGCGTCATCGCGATCGTGCTGTCGCTCGTCTTCGGCGTTCTCGCCGGCTACCTGGGCGGATGGCGCGAGGACGGTCTCGCGCTCTTCACCAACGTGATGCTCGTGATCCCCGCACTTCCGCTGGTCATGGTGATCGCGTCCTTCGTCCCTCAGCGCACCTGGCAGCTGGTGGCGATCTTCCTCGGCATCACCTCGTGGGCGGGCGCGGCCTACGTGCTGCGTCTGCAGACGCGCTCGCTGCGCACCCGCGACTACGTCTACGCCTCGAAGGTCGCCGGAGAGAGGTCGCTGCGCGTGATCCTCGTCGAGATCATGCCGAACCTCCTTCCCCTTCTCACCGCGCAGTTCCTGTTCGCCCTCATCTTCGCGATCCTCGGGGAGGCAGGACTCTCGTATCTGGGACTCGGACCGACGGACTCGATCACCTGGGGGACGATCCTCAATGATGCGCAGTCCGGTCAGGCCCTGGGACGAGGGGCGTGGTGGTGGTTCGTGCCGCCGGGCCTGATGATCGCCGTCATCGGCGCGGGCCTCGTCCTCATCAACTTCGCCATCGACGAGGTCATCAACCCGAAGCTCCGCAATGCGCCGGATGCGGCCCGCCGCGTGCGCAAGGCCGCCAAGACCAAGGGGGTCACCGCATGAGCGACGCCGTGCTGACAGCGACGAACGTGTCGATCGAGTACGAGGTCGATCCGCCGGTGAAGGCCGTGCGCAACGTGTCGCTCACGCTGAACCGCGGCGAGATCCTGGGACTCGCCGGGGAGTCCGGCTGCGGCAAGACGACGCTCGCCTACGGGATGAACCGTCTGTTGAAGGCGCCGGCGCTGATGACGAGCGGCGAGATCGTGTTCCACGATCGCGACGGCCACGACATCGACATCGTGGGGCTCGACGGCGATGGCCTGCGAGCGTTCCGGTGGGACAAGATCTCGATGGTGTTCCAGGGCGCGATGAACTCGCTCAACCCGGTGCTCGATGTGAAGGCGCAGATCTTCGACATCTTCGACACCCACCGCCCCGGCATGTCGAAGAAGGACAAGACGGCCCGCGCCGAGGAACTGCTCACCCTGGTGGGAGTGGATCCCGCCCGGTTGACGAGCTTCCCGCACGAGTTGTCGGGTGGGATGCGGCAGCGCATGATGATCGCGATGGCGCTGGCGTTGGATCCGCAGGTGATGATCATGGACGAGCCGACCACGGCGTTGGATGTGGTCGTGCAGCGGGGGATCATCCGGGAGATCATGCGGCTGCGTGAACGCCTCGGGTTCGCGGTCATCTTCATCACGCACGATCTGCCGATGCTGATCGAGATCAGCGACCGCATCGCGGTGATGCTCCAGGGACAGATCGTGGAGCAGGGGACGGCTGCGGAGATCTACCGGACCCCGCAGCACGAGTACACGAAGAAACTGCTGTCGAGCTTCCCCTCGCTGAAGGGTGAGCGGGGCGATTTCGTCCGCACGGGCGTGAGCCAGGAGGGGACCCGATGAGCACGAAGACGGATGCCGCGCGCGGCACGGGCACGCTGGAGGCGCGGAACCTGACGAAGGACTTCCACCTGCGCTCCGGGTTCAGGACCACGACCCTGCACGCGGTGAAGGACGTGTCGTTCACGTTGGAGCCGGGGCGGACGGTGGCGCTGGTGGGGGAGTCGGGGTCGGGCAAGTCGACGATCGCGCGGATGCTGATGAAGCTGGAGACCCCCACGAGTGGGGAGATCCTCCTCGACGGCGCCCCCTCGGGGACGGGCGGACGCGCGCTGGAGCGGTACCGGTCGGATGTGCAGATGGTGTTCCAGGACCCGTTCGCGTCGTTGAACCCCTTCCACACGATCGTGCACCACCTGGAGCGACCGATCCGCCTGCACCACCCGGAGCTGACAAGTGCTCAGGTGCGGGAGCGGGCCGTGGAGCTGCTGGAGCGGGTCCGGTTGACACCGGGGGAGAGCTTCGCGGAGCGTCGTCCGCACGAGTTGTCGGGTGGTCAGCGGCAGCGTGTCGCGATCGCCCGGGCGCTCGCGCCGGGGGCACGGTTCATCGTCGCCGACGAGCCGGTGTCGATGCTCGACGTGTCGATCCGCCTCGGGGTGTTGAATCTCCTCGCGGAGCTGCAGCGGGAGGAGAACCTCGGGGTGTTGTACATCACGCACGATCTCGCGACCGCCCGACACTTCTCCGACGAGATCATGGTTCTCTACAAGGGGGATGTCGTCGAACGCGGGCCCGCGGACGAGGTCATCCTCAACCCGCAGCACGAGTACACCAAGACCCTCCTCGGCGCCGCTCCCGAGCCCGAGAACCTCGGTCGTCTGCGGGACGAGGTCCGCGCCGAACTCGGCATCGTCGGCTGACAGCACCGTTCCGCGCGGGGCTCCCGCTAGACTGATCCCCACAACTGAAGACAGGCCGAATGACCCCCGCGGGAGAGCCCCGGCGAACGCAGCCGGGCACCGAAGGAGCAAGCCTCCCCGCCAATCTCTCAGGTAACGCGTACCGCGCGGTTCCGGCCACTCTGAAAAGCGATTTCGAGCGAAGCAAGAAATCGGGTTGAGCAAGGGCGCCCCGCGCCCGAGTCGAAACCCCGGTGAGACAAGCCCCGCGAGTCTCCCCGTTCTTGCTCTGGTTCGAGAGTCGAGTGCACGGTGAGGCGTTTCGTCTCGCTCCGCTCGCTCAACGACCGGGATATCGAGATCCGCCGACGGTGAAAGCCCCCCAGCGCGGGCGAAGCTCTCAGGCCCATGACAGAGGGGGAGTTCCGAGGAACGTCGATGTCGTCGTTCCGCCCGATTCCGCACGGGAGAACTCCATGTCCGATCCCCGCTACACCCCGCTCCGCGAACGCCATGAGGCGCTCGGGGCATCGTTCACCGACTTCGGCGGCTGGCAGATGCCGGTGCGCTACACGTCGGACCTCGCGGAGCACCACGCCGTCCGCCGGTCGGCCGGCCTGTTCGACATCTCGCACATGGCCGAGTTCCTCGTCACCGGGCCGAGCGCCGCGGAGTTCCTCGACTACGCGCTCGCCGGCCGTCTCTCCACGATGTCTGTGGGAAAGGCCAAGTACTCGCTGATCCTGTCCGAGGCCGGCGGCATCGTCGACGACGTCATCGTCTACCGTCTCGCGGAGGATCGCTACCTGGTGATCGCGAACGCCGGGAACCGCGGATACGTGGATGCCGCCTTCGCCTCGCGCGTCCGGTCGTTCCCGTCGCTCATCGAGCGCGAGGGACCCCCGCGCGTGGAGGGGGAGGAGCGCAGCTTCGCCGGCTTCCTGGGCGACCGCGGGGTCGATGTCGAGGATGTCTCCGACTCGTTCGCCCTCCTCGCCGTCCAGGGCCCCGCGGCGGAGGCCATCGTCGCGGCGACCGAGGGGATCACCGACGTCGGAACGCCGTGGGCCGAGCAGAAGTACTACGCCTGGGCCGACGCCCGCTTCCTCGGCGAGCCCCTGCTCCTCGCCCGGACCGGCTACACGGGCGAGGACGGCTTCGAGCTGCTCGTCCCCGGCACCCTCGCGCCCGCGCTCTGGGATGCGCTGGTCGTCGCAGGAGAGCCGCACGGCCTCGTTCCCGCCGGGCTCGCCGCTCGCGACACGCTCCGGCTCGAGGCGGGGATGCCCCTCTACGGCCACGAGCTCTCCCTCGAGACGCGACCGGCGCAGGCCGGCCTCGGACGCGTGGTGGTGTCCGACAAGGAGAGCTTCATCGGGAAGGATGCCGTCGACGCGGCCCCGGATGCTCCGGTCCTCGTCGGGCTCGTCGCCGAGGGCAAGCGCGCCGGACGCGCCGGCTACGCCGTGGTGGATGCCGAGGGCGCAGCGCTCGGTGAGATCACCAGCGGTGCTCTGAGCCCGACCCTCGGCCACCCGATCGCGATGGCCTACGTGACCCCGTCTTCCGCCGAAGAGGGAACCGCAGTATTCCTTGATGTGCGGGGGACGAAGATCCCCGCGACCGTGACCGCCCTGCCTTTCTACCGGAGGACAAAATGACCGACCTCAACGCACTGAAGTACACCGAAGAGCACGAGTGGATCGCGACCGGTCCTTCGACAGGCTCAGGAACCCAGGTCGTGAGCATCGGCATCACCGACTATGCCGCCGAGAAGCTCGGTGACGTCGTGTTCGTCGAGCTCCCCGCGGTCGGCACCGAGCTCGCCGCCGGCGCTGTCGTCGGCGAGATCGAGTCGACGAAGTCGGTCGGCGAGCTCTACGCCCCGGTCGCCGGCACGGTCGTCGAGATCAACGATGCGGTCGTCGACGACCCGTCGCTCGTCAACGCCGAGCCCTTCGAGGGCGGCTGGCTGATCAAGGTGTCGGTGGCCGACGGCGCCACCGACGACCTGCTCGACCGCGACGCGTACGTCGCCCTGACGGAGGGCTGATCCACCCGTGGTAGCTTTCGCCGATCGTCACATCGGACCCACCGCCCAGGCCCAGCGGACCATGCTGGATGCACTCGGGCTCCTCGACGAATCCGAGGAGCCCGTCGAGGCGCTGATGCGTCAGGCCGTGCCCGGCTCGATCTTCACGGCTGCTCCCTCGGGCGCGGAGGCCCAGGCCTCTCTCATCCCGCCGGCGGCGAGCGAGACCGAGGCGCTGGCCGAGCTGCGCGCCCTCGCGTCGCGCAACGCGGTGAACCGGCCGATGATCGGCCTCGGCTACTACGGAACCATCACCCCGCAGGTGATCCAGCGCAATGTGCTGGAGAACCCCTCGTGGTACACGGCGTACACGCCGTATCAGCCGGAGATCTCGCAGGGCCGCCTGGAAGCGCTCATCAACTTCCAGACCATGGTCGCCGAGCTCACCGGGCTGACGACCGCCAACGCGTCGATGCTCGACGAGTCCACCGCGGTCGTCGAGGGCATGCTGCTCGCCCGTCGCGCCTCCAAGTCGTCGTCGAACGTCTTCGCGGTCGACGCCGACGCGTTCCCGCAGACCAAGGCCCTGCTGGCCACGCGGGCTGATGCCGTCGGCATCGAGCTCGTCTCCGTCGACTTCGCCGCCGGAGCGGAACTCCCGACCGAGCTGTTCGGAGTCTTCGTGCAGTACCCGGGCGCATCCGGTCGGGTCTGGGACCCGTCGGCCGTGATCGACGCCGCGCACCTCGCCGGCGGTCTCGCCGTCGCGGCCGCGGACCTGCTCGCCCTCACGCTGATCTCCTCGCCCGGCTCGCTGGGCGCGGATGTGGCGGTCGGCACCACGCAGCGCTTCGGTGTGCCGATGGGCTTCGGCGGTCCGCACGCCGGCTACATGGCCGTGCGTTCGGGACTCGAGCGTCAGCTGCCCGGTCGCCTGGTCGGCGTCTCGGTCGATGCCGATGGCAGGCCCGCCTACCGCCTCTCCCTGCAGACGCGCGAGCAGCACATCCGCCGCGAGAAGGCCACGTCGAACATCTGCACCGCGCAGGTGCTGCTGGCCGTCATGGCCTCGATGTACGCCGTCTATCACGGGCCCGACGGGCTCAAGGCGATCGCGACGGAGGTGGCGACGAAGGCCGCGCTGCTGCGCGACTGGCTCGTCGAGGCCGGCGCCGACGTCGCGCACGACGCGTTCTTCGACACCGTCTCCGTGCGGGTACCGGGTCGTGCGGCGGAGCATCAGGCGCAGGCGCATCACGGCTACGGCATCCTCGTCCATGTCGCGGATGCCGACACGATCAGCTTCGCCGTCGACGAGACGACGACGATCTCCGAGCTGCACCAGGTCGCAATGGTCTTCGGCGGCAAGCAGGAGCGGGTGTTCGGGGTCATCGATGGGCACGACGCTCTGCCGGCTGTCCTGCGCCGTCAGGACGAGTACCTGACCCACCCGGTCTTCCACGCGCACCGCAGCGAGACCGCGATGATGCGCTACCTGAAGAGCCTCGCCGACCGCGACTACGCGCTCGACCGCGGCATGATCCCGCTCGGGTCGTGCACCATGAAGCTCAACGCCGCGACCGAGATGGCCGCGATCACGTGGCCCGAGTTCGCGGGCATCCACCCGTTCGCGCCGGCATCCGACGTGCAGGGCTACCTCGACCTCATCGAGCAGCTCGAGGGCTGGCTCGCCGAGGTCACCGGGTACGACGCCGTGTCGCTGCAGCCGAACGCCGGCTCGCAGGGCGAGCTGGCCGGTCTCCTGGCGATCCGCGGCTACCACCTCGCCAACGGTGACGAGCAGCGCACGGTCTGCCTGATCCCGTCGTCGGCGCACGGCACGAACGCGGCATCCGCCGTGCTCGCGGGGATGAAGGTCGTCGTGGTGGCCTGCGACGAGCTCGGCAACGTCGATCTCGACGACCTGCGCGCCAAGATCGCCGCGCACGCCGACACCCTCTCCGCGCTGATGATCACCTACCCGTCCACGCACGGCGTGTACGAGCACGACGTCGTGGAGATCACGACGGCGGTGCACGACGCCGGCGGCCAGGTGTACGTCGACGGCGCCAACCTCAACGCCCTGCTGGGGTACGCGCGCTTCGGCGACCTCGGCGGCGACGTCTCGCACCTGAACCTGCACAAGACGTTCGCGATCCCGCACGGCGGCGGCGGCCCGGGCGTCGGACCCGTGGCGGCGAAGGCGCACCTCGCGCCGTTCCTGCCGTCGCACCCGCTCGCGCAGCGCGCCGAGCACTTCGGCGGCTTCACATTCGAGGGCGGAGTCGTCTCGGCGGCGCCCTACGGATCTGCGGGCATCCTGCCGATCTCCTGGGCGTACGTGCGCATGATGGGCGCCGACGGCCTGCGGCGCGCGACCGCTGCCGCGGTGCTCTCGGCGAACTACATCGCCGCCCGCCTGGGCGAGCACTACCCCGTGCTCTACACCGGTGAGAACGGTCGAGTGGCGCACGAGTGCATCCTCGACCTGCGTCCGCTCAAGGAGGCCACGGGCATCACGGTCGACGACGTCGCCAAGCGACTGATCGACTACGGCTTCCATGCGCCGACGATGTCGTTCCCGGTCGCGGGCACGCTGATGGTCGAGCCGACGGAGTCCGAGGACCTCGCCGAGATCGAGCGCTTCATCGAGGCCATGATCATGATCAAGGCCGAAGCGGATGCCGTGGCGGCAGGGCGCTGGCCCGCCGACGACAACCCTCTCGTGCACGCGCCGCACACCGCGGTCTCGCTGATCGCGGGGGAGTGGACCCACGCCTATACCCGGGAGGACGCCGCGTACCCCGTGCACGCACTCGTCGCCGGGAAGTACTGGCCGCCGGTGCGCCGTATCGATCAGGCCTACGGCGACCGCAACCTCGTCTGCGCCTGCCCGCCCGTGGAGGCCTTCGCCTGACACCGGGCCCGCGGATCCGAACGGAGTCGTGCTCCTCGCCGGGGAGCGCGGCTCCGTCGCGTCTTTCCGGGTGTTTCGCGGATGTTACGGATGGTCACCACTCAGTAACAGTTCGTTAGCTGAGTGCATTCGGGAGCCCGAGCGCGGGTTACGCTCGACTATCCCTACGCGTTCAACGGTGAGCGCGCAGTCTGAGTAACAAGTCCAGGAGGACACAAAGTGAAGCGCAACAAGATCGCCCTCGCGGGCAGCGCCATTTTCCTGATCGGAGCCCTGACTCTCGCGGGCTGCGCGAGCGGCGGCGGCAATGAGCCCGCCGAGGAATCGTCGGGTGACGCTTCGGCGATCATCTCGGTCAACAACACCGAGCCGCAGAACCCGCTGATCCCCACGAACACGAACGAGGTCGGCGGCGGCCTCGTGCTGCAGAGCATCTTCGCCGGTCTCGTGTACTACGACGCCGAGGGCGCCGTGCACAACGACCTCGCCGAGTCCATCGAGACCGACGACGCGCAGACCTACACGATCAAGATCAAGGCCGACCAGACCTTCGCGAACGGCGACCCGGTCGACGCCGAGTCGTTCGTCAAGGCCTGGAACTACGGTGCAGCGCTCGACAACAAGCAGCTCTCGAGCTACTTCTTCGAGTCCATCGAGGGCTTCTCCTACGAGGAGAACGTCCCGGAGCTCTCCGGCCTCAAGGTCGTCGACGACCTGACCTTCACGGTCAAGCTCAAGCAGCCCGAGTCCGACTTCCCGCTGCGCCTCGGCTACACCGCGTTCTTCCCGCTGCCCGCAGCGGCGTGGGACGACCTCGAGGCCTTCGGTGAGAACCCGATCGGCAACGGACCGTACGTCTTCGCCGAAGAGGGCGCGTGGAAGCACAACGAGAGCATCGACCTCATCAAGAACGAGGACTACACCGGTCCCCGTGAGCCGAAGAACGGCGGCGTGGACATGATCCTCTACGCCAGCACCGATGCCGCGTACGCCGACCTCCAGGGCGGCAACCTCGACATCCTCCAGGAGATCCCGGACAGCGCACTGCAGACGTTCGAGAGCGACTTCGAGGGTCGTACCGTGAACCAGCCGGCCGCAGCCAACGCGACCATCACCATCCCGGAGCGCCTCGAGCACTTCAGCGGTGAAGAGGGCCAGCTGCGCCGTGCCGCCATCTCGCACGCGATCGACCGCGAGGAGATCACCGACGTGGTCTTCAGCGGCACGCGCACCCCGATGAAGGACTTCACGTCGCCGGTGATCGACGGATACTCCGAGGACATCCCCGGCTCCGACGTGCTCGACTTCGACCCCGAGAAGGCGAAGGAACTGTGGGCCGAGGCCGACGCCATCGCTCCGTGGACCGGCTCGTTCCAGATCCAGTACAACGCCGACGGTCCCAACCAGGGCTGGGTCGACGCGATCGCCAACCAGCTGAAGAACAACCTCGGCATCGACGCATCGGGCAACCCGATCCCGACCT
Source organism: Microbacterium luteolum (assembly GCF_039533965.1). Taxonomy (NCBI): domain Bacteria; kingdom Bacillati; phylum Actinomycetota; class Actinomycetes; order Micrococcales; family Microbacteriaceae; genus Microbacterium; species Microbacterium luteolum. The sequence goes on along the minus strand of NZ_BAAAUN010000001.1, from coordinate 1,101,116 downwards.
TCGCCGAGCACCGCACGCTGATCACCGAGCGTCAGTCGACCACCGCCTTCCGCACCGGATGGCAGTTCGACTACCCGTCGATGTTCAACGGTCTCGGCCCGCTCTTCGGAACCGGCGCCGGCTCGAACGACGGCGACTACTCGAACCCCGAGTTCGACGCACTCCTCGATGAGGGCGCATCCGCTGCCGACGTCGAAGAGGGCATCACGAAGTTCCAGGAGGCGCAGGAGATCCTGTTCAAGGACCTGCCCGCCATCCCGCTCTGGTACACCAACGCCATGGGCGCCTGGGGCGAGTCGGTCGACAACGTCGCGTTCGGCTGGGACACCTGGCCGATCCTCTACCAGGTCACGAAGGACGGCGAGTAAGCCGGACGGCACTCACCTGTGAGGCGGTGACGATTCGTCGTCACCGCCTCGCGGGCTGTGTTCGTCACGATTCTCCGCCTCCTCGCTACAGGACCACAGATGCTCGGCTACATCCTCAGACGTCTTCTGCAGGTGATTCCGGTTTTCTTCGGAGCCACCCTGCTCATCTACTTCCTCGTGTTCGCCATGCCCGGCGATCCGATCCTCGCCCTGTTCGGCGACCGCACCCCGAACCCCGCGGTCGTGGAACAGCTGCGTGAGCAGTACCACCTCAACGATCCGTTCCTCGTGCAGTACTGGTACTACATCACCGGCGTGTTCCAGGGAGATCTCGGCAACACGTTCTCCGGACGCCCCGTCTCGGAGGTCCTCGCAGAGACCCTCCCCGTCACGGGCCGTCTGGCCGTCATGGCGATCGCCATCGAGTTCGCACTCGCCATCGTCATCGGCACGATCTCGGCTCTGCGCAAGGGCAAGGTCTTCGACCACGCGATGCTGGGCATCGCGCTCGTCGCGATCGCCATCCCGATCTTCGTGGTCGCGTTCCTCGCGCAGTACTTCCTGGCGATCCAACTCGGCTGGTTCAAGCCCACGGTGGGCTCCGACAACGACTGGGGCGGCCTGTGGCTGCCTGCCATCGTGCTCGGTTTCAGCCTGTTCGCGGTCAGCATGCGGTTGATGCGGAGCTCCGTGATCGACACGCTCAACCAGGACTGGGTGCGCACCGCCTACAGCAAGGGCCTCTCCCGCAACCGGGTGATCCCCGTTCACGTGCTGCGCAACTCGCTGATCCCGGTGATCACCAACTCGGCCACCAACTTCGGTGTGCTGCTGGTCGGCGCGACCGTGACCGAGGGCATCTTCAACGTCCCGGGCGTCGGCAACACGCTGTATCAGGCCGCGATCCGCAACGAGGGGCCGACCGTGGTCTCCTTCGTCACGGTGTTCGTGATCCTGTACGTCCTGGTCAACCTCGTCATCGACCTGCTCTACGGTCTGCTCGACCCAAGGATCCGCTATGCATGACCCCATCTCGCAGAATCACTTCGTCGCGCCGGTCGAGACGGAGACCATCTCGGTCGACGCCGTGCGCATCGCCGAGAAGCCGCGCAACCTGTGGCGTGATGCATGGGCCGATCTCCGGCGGCGCCCGCTGTTCTGGTTCTCGGTCGTGCTCGCGCTCTTCTTCCTCGTGATGGCGCTCTTCCCGACGCTGTTCACGTCGACTCCGCCGAACGCCGACTGCCAGCTCGGCAACAGCAACGCCGGTCCGGCCGAGGGGCATCCGCTCGGCTTCACCTTCCAGGGCTGCGACATCTACGCCCGGCTCGTCTGGGGGGCGCAGACCTCGCTCGCCGTCGGCCTCCTGGCCACGGCGATCGGCTCGATCGTCGGCCTCATCATGGGCGCGCTGGCCGGGTTCTACGGCGGATGGCTGGACTCGCTGCTGTCGCGCATCGGCGACATCTTCTTCGCCATCCCCTACATCCTCGCCGCCGTGGTCGTCATGACGGTCTTCTCGCAGTACCGCTCCGTGCCGGTCCTCGCGTTCGCGATCGGTGGTTTCGCCTGGGCGTCGACCGCACGCGTCGTGCGTGCCGAGGTCCTCAGGGTTCGTCAGGCCGACTTCGTCGTCGCGTCCAGAGCGCTCGGGCGATCCAAGTTCGGCACCCTCGTCGGACACGTGATCCCGAACGCCCTGGCGCCGCTGCTCGTCGTCTCGACGCTGTCGCTCGCCGCATCGATCGTTGCGGAGGCGACCCTGTCGTTCCTCGGCGTCGGCCTGGGAAGCGACACCATGTCGTGGGGAAATGACATCAGCGCCGCGCAGTCGTCGCTGCGGGTGGCGCCCATGGCGCTCATCTATCCGTCGATCGCGCTCACGCTCGCCGTGCTCGCGTTCGTCACCCTGGGCGAGCTCATCCGAGACGCCATCGATCCGAGAGCGAGGGCACGCCGATGAGCGAACGCACTCCCGACCAGGTGCCCCTGCTGAGCGTGCGCGACCTCAAGGTCGCGTTCCGCACACAGGACGGGCTCCGCGAGGTCCTGCACGGCGCGAGCTTCGACATCTTCCCCGGCGAGACCATCGCCATCGTGGGCGAGTCCGGGTCGGGCAAGTCCACGACCGCCAGCGCCATCGTCAACCTGCTCCCGGGCACCGGCACGATCACGGGCGGTTCGATCACCCTCGACGGACGCGAGCTGACCACGCTCGGGCGCCGCGAGATCGAGGCCGTCCGCGGCCGGGAGATCGGCTTCGTGCCGCAGGATCCCATGTCGAACCTCAACCCGGTATGGAGCATCGGCTTCCAGGTGAAGGAGGCGATCCGCGCCAACGGGATCGCCAGCGGCAAGCAGGACGTCAAGGCGCGAGCGATCGAGGTGCTGCAGCAGGCCGGACTCGGCGACGCCGAGCGACGCCTGCACCAGTTCCCCCACCAGTTCTCCGGTGGCATGCGTCAGCGCGCGCTGATCGGCATCGGCCTGGCGGCGGATCCCAAGCTGCTCATCGCCGACGAGCCGACCTCGGCTCTCGACGTCACGGTGCAGCGGGTCATCCTCGACCACATGGCGACTCTCACTCGCGAGAAGGGCACCTCGGTGCTCCTCATCACGCACGACCTCGGCCTCGCGGCCGAGCGCGCGGAGAAGATCATCGTGATGAGCAACGGCAACATCGTCGAAGCCGGGCCGAGCAGGGAGATCCTCGAGAACCCGCAGCACCCGTACACGCAGCGACTCGTCGGAGCCGCCCCGAGCGTCGCCTCGCAGCGCATCCAGGCCGTGGTCGAGGACCGCGGCATCGAGACGCTCGAGGACCTCGCGGACATCCCGCCGACCGTGCGGGTCGCGGGTCTCACGAAGGACTACAAGATCCGCCAGGGGAACTTCCGCAGTGAAGCCTTCCGCGCGGTCGACGATGTCTCCTTCGAGATCCCGCGAGGCAAGACGCTCGCGCTCGTCGGGGAGTCGGGTTCCGGCAAGTCGACCGTCGCCAAGATGGTGCTCAAGCTCGAGGAGCCGACCAGCGGAACGATCGAGATCGACGGCCAGGACGTGTCGAAGCTCTCGAACGCGCAGGCATTCGGCCTGCGTCGTCGCATGCAGCCGGTGTTCCAGGATCCGTATGGATCGCTCGACCCGCTCCGCAACATCGGGAGCACGATCGCGGAACCGCTGCAGATCCACGGAGTGGGGGATCGCGCCTCGCAGCGCGAGCGCGTGGAGGAACTCCTCGACCAGGTGGCGCTGCCGAGGGCGCTCGCGACCCGGTACGCGAACGAGCTCTCCGGCGGACAGCGGCAGCGCGTCGCGATCGCTCGGGCGCTCGCGCTCAAGCCGGACATCGTCGTGCTCGACGAAGCGGTCTCGGCGCTCGACGTGCTGGTGCAGGATCAGATCCTGAAGCTCCTCGCGGAGCTGCAGTCGGAACTGAACCTCACGTACCTCTTCATCACGCACGACCTCGCCGTCGTGCGCGTGTCGAGCGATCTCGTCTGCGTCATGGAGAAGGGAAAGGTCGTCGAGCAGGGAACTGTCGACGAGATCTTCGCGAACCCCCAGCAGGAGTACACCGACCGACTGCTCAAGGCGATCCCGGGTGCGTCGATCCCGCTCGGCGGGCGCTGAACGTGCCGACGGATCCACGACCGGAGGCCGCACGGACTTTCCGTGCGGCCTCCGGTCCTGTCTTCCTCGTCATCTGCGCACTGCTCGCGCTGTTCCTGCTCGGCGATGCCGTGCTGCGCGCCGGCTGGGGGCCGATGCTGCTGCTCGCACCCTGGATCCTCCTCGGCCTGTGGGTGGTGTACGAGGTCGCCTTCGTCTCGTTCGTCCGCATCGATGACGCGGGAGGGACCGTGCAGAACATGCTGCGACGCACGACCTTCGGGTGGCGTCGTGTGCGGGACATCGATCTTCGCTGGCAGCTCGTCTTCTCGCTCGACGACGGCACCGATGTCACGTGTTACGGCGGCCCGGCCAGGGCGCGGCAGCGGCGCACGGTCGGTCGGCAGGACGAGGAGCGGAAAGCCCCGACCAGCCTCCGCGACCTGACCGACATCCGCGACCGCTGGGAGGCAGCCGATATCGCCGCCGATGCGCCGATCCGGCGGAGCTGGGACGGCCCGGCGATCATCGCCCTCGCCGTGATCGTCGTCTGGGCTGTCGCCGCAGTCCTCATCGCGAACGCCGGCTGACCGCGTCTCAGCTCGGCAACCCGAACAGCTCGGGCCAGGTCGCGGCTGCCCAGGGGTAGCCGACGAAGACCGTCGCGTCGATCAGGAAGTGCGCGACGAGGAACGGCAGCAGGCGGCCGCTGCGCTGGAAGAGCCAGCCGAACAGCAGTCCCATGGCCAGGTTCCCGATGAACGCGCCGGGCCCCTGGTACAGGTGATAGCTCGCACGCAGCACCGAGGTGGACACGATGATGGTCCAGGGGCTCCAACCGAGCTGCTTCAGGCGGGCGAAGAGGTATCCGAGCACGACGAACTCCTCCTGCAGCGACGCCCGCGCGGCGGCGAGCAGCAGGACGGGCACGGTCCACCAGTGCGTGTCGAGTCCCGCCGGGTTCACGGCGACGAAGAGTCCGGAGGCGCGTCCGGCGATGTAGAGGGCGAGTCCGGGGACGCCGATGGCGACGACGAGGAGGATGCCGCGTCCGGCATCTGCTGCGACCCGGGTGCCGTCCAGTCCGAGCCTCTCCAGGTGCGGACGTCGGGACTGCCAGAGCAGGAAGCACACCAGCAGAACCGGCACCAGCGAGAAGCCGATCGACAGCACCTGGTAGATGAGGTCGAAGATCTCGCGGTCGCTGCGCGAGGGGTTGAGCGTCGCGGTCTGATCTGCCAGCGGTGTCTCATCCGCGAGACGGTAGGCCAGCTGCACGATCGCGTACACCGCGGACTGGCCGAGGCCCAGCGCGAGGACGATCGCGATCTCCCACCAGAGCCGGCTGCGGGAGGGCGCGGGAGAGCCCCAGGGGAGGGGGTCCGAGGCGGGTCGGGAAGTCACGATCCCGATGCTACGACCTCCGCTCAGGAACCGACCCTCAGGTTGCGTTATCCTGGAACGTCGGCTTCCCGGCGCAATCCCACACCTCTTTAGGACTTCTGCATGGCGCACGCCCTCCGCTCTGACCTCCGCAACGTCGCAATCGTCGCGCACGTCGACCACGGCAAGACCACTCTCGTCGACGCCATGCTGCGTCAGACGGGCTCCTTCGGCGAACACGCCCACGTCGACGATCGCGCCATGGACTCGAACGACCTCGAGCGCGAGAAGGGCATCACGATCCTCGCCAAGAACACGGCGATCACCTACAAGGGCGTGCACGCCACCGACGGCGAGGTGACGATCAACGTCATCGACACCCCCGGTCACGCCGACTTCGGCGGCGAGGTCGAGCGCGGCCTCTCCATGGTCGACGGCGTCGTGCTGCTCGTCGACGCCAGCGAGGGCCCGCTCCCGCAGACACGCTTCGTGCTGCGCAAGGCGCTCGAGGCGAAGCTGCCCGTCATCCTCCTGGTCAACAAGACCGACCGTCCCGATGCCCGCATCGCCGAGGTCGAGGAGGAGGCCCACGATCTGCTCCTGGGTCTCGCGTCCGACCTCGTCGACGACGTGCCCGACCTCGACGTCGACGCGCTGCTCGACGTGCCGATCGTGTATGCATCCGGCCGTAACGGAGCCGCCTCGCTCAACCGCCCGGAGAACGGCACTCTGCCCGACAACGAGGACCTGGAGCCGCTCTTCGGCGCGATCCTCGAGCACATCCCGGCCCCGTCCTACGACGACGAGGCTCCGCTTCAGGCGTGGGTCACGAACCTCGACTCGAGCCCGTTCCTCGGCCGCCTCGCTCTGCTGCGCGTCTTCAACGGCACGCTGAAGAAGGGCCAGACGGTCGCCTGGGTCCGCGCCGACGGCACGCACCAGAACGCCCGCATCACCGAGCTCCTGAAGACCCGCGCCCTCGAGCGCTACCCGGCGGAGTCCGCGGCCCCCGGCGACATCGTCGCCATCGCCGGCTTCGAGGACATCACCATCGGCGAGACCATCGCCGACCCGGAGGATGTCCGCCCGCTCCCCGCGATCACGGTCGACGACCCCGCCATCTCGATGACGATCGGCACGAACACCTCGCCCCTCATGGGCAAGGTCAAGGGACACAAGCTGACCGCCCGCATGGTCAAGGACCGCCTCGACCGCGAGCTCATCGGCAACGTGTCGCTCAAGGTCGTCGACATCGGACGCCCCGACGCGTGGGAGGTCCAGGGACGCGGCGAGCTCGCGCTCGCGATCCTCGTCGAGAACATGCGCCGCGAGGGCTTCGAGCTCACGGTGGGCAAGCCCCAGGTGGTCACGAAGCAGATCGACGGCAAGACGAACGAGCCGTTCGAGCACCTCACGATCGACACGCCGGAGGAGCACCTCGGCGCGATCACGCAGCTGCTCGCGGGCCGCAAGGGTCGCATGGAGAACATGACGAACCACGGCACCGGCTGGGTGCGCATGGAGTTCATCGTCCCGTCGCGCGGCCTCATCGGCTTCCGCAGCGAGTTCCTCACCACGACCCGTGGCACCGGTATCGCCAACGCGATCTCGCACGGCTACGAGCCGTGGGCCGGACACATCACCACGCGCCAGAACGGCTCGATCGTCGCCGACCGCCAGGGTGTCGTCACCCCGTTCGCGATGATCGCCCTGCAGGAGCGCATGTCGTTCTTCGTGCAGCCCACCCAGGAGGTCTACGAGGGCATGGTCATCGGCGAGAACTCGCGCGCCGACGACATGGACGTGAACATCACCAAGGAGAAGAAGCTCACCAACATGCGTGCAGCGAGCTCCGACACGTTCGAGTCGATGACCCCGCCGCGTCAGCTGACGCTCGAGGAGAGCCTCGAGTTCGCCCGTGACGACGAGTGCGTCGAGGTGACGCCGGAGGTCGTGCGCATCCGCAAGGTGAACCTCGATCAGAACACCCGCGCTCGCGAGACGGCCCGCATCAAGCGTCAGGACGCGAACGCCTGACCCTCGTCTCGAGGATGCTCTGCAGAGGGCCTCGCACCGCCGAAAGGCGCGTGCGGGGCCCTCTTCTCATGTAAATCCCAGATGAGGCACAATTTTCGTTCAGGAAGGCATGGCAGGCTCGAACACTTGCGCCTGGGACGAGCTCCCGATGAGTCTCCTGTATGGGCGTACGACGACCCGAAAGTCGAACCATGCTCCATGAAACCCGTGCGCTTCGGCGCGCCTCCGACGCGGCGAACGCCCGCGCCACGACCCGCCGTCCGATGATGATCCTCGGGACCGCGGCCGCCACACTCCTCGGCATCACCCTCACCGCCGGCATCGTGTCGGTTCCCGCCTCCGGTTCCGAGATACCGGATGCGACCGCAGCCGTCGCGCAGCTGGTCGCCGCTGCCGAGCCCCACGCGAAGGTCGCGGACGACGCGGCCATGCCGCTGGTCGATGCGAAGGATGCCGTGTTCGCCGCACAGGCCCTGACGTACGACGTGGCCGCGTCCGGTCTCGACGTGAGTGCCGCGCCGCCCGTCGACGTGTCCGAGCTGCAGCACGACATCGACGCGCTCGAGGACCGCGACGCGATGTCGCCCCTCGTCGTCACGGTGCTCGCGGGCGAAGTGGAAGCCGAGACGACGACGCTCGCCACGGCGACCGTGGCGCTGCAGGGCGCGCTCACCGCCGCCCAGGAGAAGAAGGCCGCGGATGACGCCGCCGCCGCGGCAGCCGCCGAAGCAGAGGCCGCCGCCGTCGCGCTGGCCTCCGCGAACACGGTCGACGGCGCGAAGGCCACGGCGCAGCAGATGATGTCGAGCCGCTACGGCTGGGGCGGCGACCAGTTCTCCTGCCTGGATTCGCTGTGGACCAAGGAGTCCGGCTGGAACTACCAGGCGTACAACCCCAGCGGCGCCACGGGCATCCCGCAGGCTCTCCCCGGCAGCAAGATGGCGTCGGAGGGCAGCGACTGGGAGACCAACGCCACGACCCAGATCGCCTGGGGTCTCGGCTACATCTCGTCCGTCTACGGCACTCCCTGCAGCGCCTGGGGGCACTCGCAGGCGACGAACTGGTACTGAGCCCCTCTGGTCGGAGCGCCCTCCGACCGCTACGGTGGCACTGACGGCTGGGGACGTCTCCGATCCGAGGAGGACGCGTGCTCGACCCCGCCGCCTGGCTCGACGTCCCTCAGCAGGTGTCCACGGGCGCTCTGCCCGGCTGGGACCGCGTCGAGGAGATCGTCCGCGAGGCGCATTCACGGTTCTCGGCGGAGCGCGGAGGACGTGTCGCCGACTACATCCCCGTGCTCGCCGAGGCCGACCCCGATCTCTTCGGCCTCGCGGTGATCGAGGTCGGCGGCGGCCTGCACGACGCCGGCGACGCGCGGCATCCGTTCTCGATCCAGTCGATCTCGAAGATGTTCGTGTACGCCCTGGCGATCCGGGAGCACGGGCACGAGCGCGTGCGCGACATCGTCGGGGTGAACAACACGGGTCTCGCCTTCAACTCCGTCGTCGCGCTGGAGCTCAACGACGGTCATCCGATGAACCCCATGGTCAACGCCGGAGCGATCGCGACGACGGCGCTGATGCCCGGCTCGACGACGGCGGAGCAGTGGGAGCGCGTGCGCGAGGGGCTCTCCGCCTTCGCCGGGCGCTCGCTGAGCCTGGACGGCGTCGTGTACGCCTCCGAGGCCGCGACCAACGAGCGCAACCGCGCGTTGGGGTGGCTGCTGCGCAGCTACGGCCGACTCAGTGGCGATCCCGACGAGGTCGTCGACGTCTACACGCGTCAGTGCGCTCTCAGCGTCACCGCGCACGACCTCGCCGTGATGGGGGCGACGCTGGCCGATGGCGGTGTGAATCCCGTGACGGGGGAGCGCGTCGTGTCGGCGGAGGTGTGCCGGGACACGCTCGCCGTCGTCGCGTCCACCGGGCTCTATGAGCGCTCGGGGGACTGGCTGTTCGAGATCGGCCTGCCTGCGAAGTCCGGCGTCGCCGGTGGGATCGTGGCCGTCGCTCCCGGCAAGGGCGCCGTGGCCGGGTTCTCGCCGCCGCTCGACGACGCGGGCAACTCCGTGCGATCGCAGATGGCCATCGGCTACCTCTCGCGTGCGCTCGGTCTGAACCTCTTCGCCTCCGCTCCCGCGCAGGAGCATTCCGGCGCTGTTCCTCGATCCCCCGAGTAGGAGAAGCCATGACGCAGATTGAGCAGTCGACGACGAAGACCTCCTGGCTGCCGATGGTCAGCCTGTTTCTCGCGCAGGTGCTGATGTCGTTCAATGTCGCCGCGCTGCCGATCTCGCTGGGTGGGATGGTGAGCGACTTCGGGGTGCCTCCCACGGTCGCGAGCACGACCATCGTGATGTACGGACTGGCGGTGGCGGCACTCGTGATGACGGGCGCGAAGCTCGGCCAGCGCATCGGCTGGGTCCTCATCTTCCGCATCGTGATCGCGCTGTTCGCGGCATCCTCGATCATGATGCTGGTCGCGCCGACCGTGGGATGGGCGATCGCAGGTCAGGCGGTCGCCGGAGCCGCTGCGGCGATCATCGTGCCGTCGATCGTCGCCCTCATCGCCGAGAACTATCGGGGAGCGCAGCAGGCGACCGCGATCGGTGCGATCGGCTCGGCGCGGGCGATCTCCGGGGTCAGCGCGTTCCTCATCGGCGGCACGCTCGGAACGCTCGTCGGCTGGCGGCCGATGTTCTTCATCGTGCTCGGGATCGCCGTGCTGGTCTTCGCCCTCAGCTTCACCCTGCGTGGCGACCGCGGCGACGCCTCGATCCGCATCGACCTGGTCGCCTCGCTCCTGATCGGCGCGGCGATCGTCTTGCTCACGCTGGGTTTCAACAACCTCAACGCCTGGGGAGCGGTCGCGGCGACGGACACAGCGCCCTTCAGCATCCTGGGGCTCTCGCCTGCTCCGGTCTTCGTGGGCGTCGGACTCGTGCTCGGGCAGGGCTTCTTCCTGTGGACGAGAAGGCGGATGGCCGAGGGGAAGGTCCCGCTGATCGATCTGAGCGTCCTCGGCTCGTCACGGGAGCGCGCCGCGGTGTACGCGATGTTCATCGTCGTGGCTCTGGAAGCGTGCGTGAACTTCACGATCCCGCTCTACATCCAGATCGTGCAGGGCCGAACGCCGTTCGACACCTCGATCGCCATGATGCCGTTCAACCTCACGGTCTTCATCACAGCGACGCTCGTGGTGCGGTTCTACAAGCGGTTCCCGCCGCGCACGATCGGCGTCTTCGGCTTCATCCTGACCACGGCGGCATTGGTCTGGCTCTCCTTCGTCGTGAGCAACAACTGGGAGACGCTGCCGACGATCCTGGGCCTCATCGTGTTCGGCATCGGTCAGGGCGCGCTCGTGACCCTGGTGTTCAACGTGCTGGTGACGGCGGCACCGGCCGAGCTGGCGGGCGATGTGGGGTCGTTGCGGGGGACCACGCAGAACCTCGCCTCGGCGGTCGGAACCGCGCTGGCCGGGGCGCTGCTGGTGTCGCTGCTCGGTCTCAGCATCGGGCGCGCGGTGGTCGAGCATCCGGAGCTTCCGCCGTCGCTGCTGGCCCAGGTCGACATGGACAACCTCAACTTCGTCAGCAACGACGATCTCCGGGCTGCGCTCGAAGCGACCGATGCGACGCCCGGGCAGGTCGATGCGGCCGTGGTCGTCAACGAGGAGGCCCGCCTGGGGACGCTCAAGCTCGGCCTGCTCCTGCTGGCGGGGATCAGCGCCCTCGCGATCCTCCCGGCGTCGCGGCTTCCGCAGTACCGGCCGCACGAGATCCCCGATCCCTCGCCCGCGGGCGGCGCCGAGTGAGTCGGGCGCGGCCGACGATCAGCGCAGCTCGGAGATGAGCACGGCGCTGGTGCCGGCGGCGGTCGCCTCGAAGATGTGGGGCGCGTCGCCGGCGTACGTCAGGTAGTCGCCGGGGCCCAGCAGGATCGGCTCGGCCACCGGGCCGACCTGGGCCTGCCCGGCGATCAGGATGACGTGCTCGATCGTCCCCGCGTGGTGCGGGTCGGACACCCGGGGGTCGCCCGGCTCCGCCTGGATCAGGTAGACGTCGCGACGGGCGCCGGGAGGGCTGGCCGAGAGCAGCGTCGCGCTGTAGGCCGAGGCTGACGACGGAACACCGGCGAGCTCGTCGGCGCGGATCAGTGTCGGTGCGTTGGCCTGCTGGTCGACCAGCACCGCGAACGGAACGCCGAGAGCGACGCCGAGGGCCCAGAGAGTCTCGACGCTCGGGTTTCCCGCCCCGCTCTCCAGCTGTGAGACGGTCGCCTTGGACACGCCGGCGCGCCGGGCGAGCTCGGAGACCGAGAGGCCGATGGCCTCGCGCTCGCGGCGGAGCGTGCGGGAGATGCGTGTGCGGAGATCCTCCATCCGTTCATCATGTCAAACGATCGTTCGCTTGACTATGCACGCGCCGTTGTTCAGAATGATAGGCATGTGTTCATCGGATCGAACGACGGCGGATCGGTGCGATGACCGCCGAGCGTGAGGTCTGGCGCGAGGCTCTCGGCGTCGTGCTCGCGACGAGCGCCTACGGCATCTCGTTCGGCGCGTTGGCGGTGGCATCCGGTCTCGACGTCTGGCAGACCTGTGTCCTGAGTCTGCTGATGTTCACGGGTGGATCGCAGTTCGCGTTCGTCGGTGTCTTCACGGCAGGCGGGCTGGCGGCGCTGCCCTCGGCCGTCGCCTCCGCGGCGCTGCTCGGGGTGCGCAATGTCGCCTACGGCATGCGCATGTCGCCCATCGTCGGAGGCGGACCCGTGCGTCGCGCCGCCGCAGCGCATTTCACGATCGACGAGTCGACGGCTGTGGCGATCTCGCAGACCGTCCCGCGCCTTCGCCAGGTCGGCTTCTGGGTGACGGGCATCGGCATCTTCGTCGGGTGGAACATCACGACGCTGATCGGCGCTCTCGTGGGCGATGTGCTCGGCGACCCCAAGACCTGGGGACTGGACGCGGCGGCCGCGGCGGCCTTCCTCGCCCTGCTCTGGCCACGGCTCAAGCAGCGCCAAGCGATCGCCGTCGGTGTCGCGGCCGCCGTCGTCGCGGCGGCGCTGACGCCCTTCCTCATGCCGGGGCTGCCGGTGCTGGTCGCCGCCCTGGTCGCCATCCTGGTCGGCTGGTTCAACTGGCTCGGACGCGATCCGCAGCAGGAATCCGCGGCGGATGCCGGAACGGAGGCGGTGTCGTGAGCCTGTGGAGCGCCATCCTCCTGGCCGCCCTGATCTGCCTCGCACTGAAGGCGGTCGGGTACCTCGTGCCACCCAAGGTGCTCGAGGCGCCTCGGCCCGCACGGATCTCGGACCTGCTGACCGTCGCGCTGCTCGCCGCTCTCGTGGCGGTGCAGACTCTCGGCGACGGGCAGGCGATCACGGTGGATGCCCGCGTGCCTGCGCTGCTGGTCGCCGGCGGTCTGCTCTGGCTGCGTCAGTCGTTCCTCGTGGTCGTCGTGGCGGCAGCACTCGTCGCGGCGCTCCTGCGGCTCTTCGGCCTCGCGGCGTGAACCCGAGGCCGCACCCCGGATGCACAGCCCCCGCCGGTAGGATCGACGGGTGCGTGTGAGCTGGTTGTCGAGAGTCCTGTCGTGGGTCGCGGCCGCCCTGGTGGGCGGCGTCTACGGCGTCGCCGGGACGATCGGACACAGCCTGATGTGGGGACCGATCCCGGTCGGACTCATCGTCGGCGCGATCGCCTGCGCGGCGATCCTCATCGCCGTCCGCGCGCTCACCCACGACCGGGGCGCCGCCGTCGCCGCCGGTCTCGGCATGATCGGGATGCTGGTGCTGATCTCCGGTGTCGGTCCGGGCGGATCCGTCGTCGTGGCCGACTCGCTCGCCGGACGGATCTGGACCTACCTGGTCGCCGGACTCGTGCTCCTGGTCGTCGCCTGGCCGTCGCTCTCGCGGCTCCCCGTGCGCACGGAGACCCCCTCTGCGGAGGAAGCGGCCGTCCGCGAGTCGTAGACTGGGGGAGTGACGTATGTGATCGCCCTCCCGTGCGTCGATGTCAAGGATCGCGCCTGCATCGACGAGTGCCCCGTTGACTGCATCTACGAGGGTGAACGCTCGTTGTACATCCACCCGGACGAGTGTGTGGACTGCGGCGCGTGCGAACCCGTGTGTCCCGTCGAGGCGATCTACTACGAAGACGACCTGCCCGACGAGTGGCAGGACTACTACAAGGCCAACGTCGAGTTCTTCGACGAGATCGGCTCACCAGGCGGCGCCGCCAAGGTCGGCGTCTACACGTTCGATCACCCGGTCATCGCCGCCCTGCCTCCTCAGGGCGAGTAGGCGCCGCCCGTGAGCGTCCGCGACCTCGCCGACTACCCGTGGGACGCCGTGGTGCCGTTCCGCGAGCGAGCCGTCCAGCATCCTCTGGGGCTCGTCGATCTCTCCGTCGGCTCTCCCGTCGATCCGACGCCGGAGATCATCCGCCGCGCGCTGGCCGAGGCGACCGACGCGCACGCGTATCCGCAGACGCTCGGCACGCCCAGCCTCCGCGAAGCCATCGTCGCCTGGTATGCGCGTCGCCGCGGTGTACCGGACCTCACGGTCGACAACGTGCTCCCGACGATCGGCTCCAAGGAGCTGGTCGCCCTGCTGCCGACGCTCCTCGGGCTCGGCGCGGGCGACATCGTCGTGCATCCGCGCGTCGCCTACCCGACCTACGAGGTCGGCGCCCGCGTGGTCGGTGCCGAGCCGGTCGCCGCAGACGATCCCGCGGAGTGGCCCGAGGGTGCCAAGCTCATCTGGATCAACACGCCGGGCAACCCCGACGGCCGCACCTGGACCGTCGACGAGCTGGCAGCCGCGGTCCGGCGCGCACGCGAGCTCGGCGCAGTGCTCGCGAGCGACGAGTGCTATGCCGAACTCGGCTGGGACGGACCGTGGGCGACCGAGTCCATCCCGTCCATCCTCGACCCCCGCGTGACCGGCGGGCGACGGTCGAACCTGCTCAGCGTGTACTCGCTCAGCAAGCAGTCGAATCTCGCGGGCTACCGCGCGGCTTTCGTCGCCGGCTGCGCCCACATCGTCGGCGACCTTCTCACGGCACGCAAGCACCTGGGGCTGATGCCGCCCGCGCCTGTGCAGCACGCCATGACCGTGGCTCTCGGCGACGACGAGCACGTCGCCGTCCAGAAGGAGCTGTACCGCGCGCGGCGCGACGCCCTGCGTCCGGCGCTCGAGGCGGCGGGATTCCGCATCGACGGCTCCGAGGCCGGGCTGTACCTCTGGGCGACCGAGGGGCGGGACGCCTGGGAGTCGATGGGGCGGCTCGCCGATCTCGGCATCCTCGCGGGTCCGGGGCCGTTCTACGGCGCGGCATCCGGTCAGCACGTCCGGCTGGCGCTGACGGCCGCGACCGACCGTGTCCTGGAGGCCGCACGACGCCTTCATGAAGGAAAGCTGTAGATTCCCTCGTCAGACGAGCCGTCTGTTTGGTGGATGTCACAGTAGGCCTGCATGCCTACTAGGCTGTAAAGGCGATTCGGTCGGGTGCCGACCTGGTGCCTCAGCGCCGTGAGATCGCCAGTTCCGGCTTGATCAAGATCTTGTCTGACACCGACGCGACAAGCGGGGGTCCGACACCAGGAGGAGGTCCGCGTGAGCGCAGCGGCAGACCAGACGGCGAAGCTGACGATCGGCGACACGACCGCCGAATTCCCGCTGGTGCGCGGCACGGCAGGCCACGACAGCATCGACTTCTCGACCCTGACCCGGCAGACCGGCTACACGGGTCTGGACTACGGCTTCGTCAACACCGCCTCGACCAAGTCGGACATCACGTTCATCGACGGCGACAAGGGCATCCTGCGCTACCGCGGGTATCCGATCGAGCAGCTGGCCAACACCACGAGCTACCTCGAGGTCGCCTGGCTCCTCATCTACGGCGAGTTGCCGTCGGCGTCCGAGCTCGCGGAGTTCGACGAGAAGATCCGTCGTCACACGCTGCTGCACGAAGACCTCAAGCGCTTCTTCTCCGCTCTTCCGCACACCGCGCACCCCATGTCGGTGCTGTCGTCCGCGGTCGCCGCGCTCTCGACCTACTACGAGGGCCAGACCGACCCGCACAACCCCGAGCACGTCGAGCTGAACATGATCCGCATGCTCGCGAAGCTTCCGGTGATCGCGGCGTACGCGCACAAGAAGAGCGTCGGCCAGGCCTTCCTGTACCCCGACAACTCGCTGAGCTTCGTGGACAACTTCCTGAAGCTGAACTTCGGTGTGCTGTCGGAGCCGTACGAGATCAACCCCGTCATGTCGAAGGCTCTCGAGCTGCTTCTCATCCTGCACGAGGACCACGAGCAGAACGCGTCCACCTCGACCGTCCGTCTGGTGGGTTCCACCGGTGCGAACCAGTTCGCCTCGATCTCGGCCGGCATCCAGGCCCTCTCCGGCCCGCTGCACGGTGGCGCCAACGAGGCCGTGCTCAGCATGCTCGGCCAGATCCGCGACTCCGGACAGAGCGTGTCGCGCTTCGTCGAACGGGTGAAGAACAAGGAAGAGGGCGTGAAGCTGATGGGCTTCGGGCACCGGGTCTACAAGAACTACGACCCGCGCGCCAAGCTCGTCAAGGAGGCGGCCGACGAGGTGCTCGCCTCGCTCGGAGTGACCGACCCGCTGCTGGACCTCGCGAAGGAGCTCGAGGAGCTCGCTCTCGCCGACGACTACTTCCGCGAGCGTCGCCTGTACCCCAACGTCGACTTCTACACCGGCGTGATCTACAAGGCGATGGGCTTCCCGACCCGCATGTTCACGGTGCTCTTCGCCATCGGCCGCCTGCCGGGGTGGCTCGCGCAGTACCGCGAGCTGCAGCTCGACCCGCAGACGAAGATCGGTCGCCCGCAGCAGCTGTACACGGGGTCTCCGGAGCGCACGTTCCAGACCCGCTGACACCGGCGTCCGATGCCCGTCGTCAGCGCCGAAGCCGTCGTCCCGGTCGATCCGGCGACCGCCTTCGCCGTCTCGCAGACGACGGGAGCGATCCGTCGACGCTGGGACCCGTTCATCAGCGAACAGCATTTCCTGGATGAGGCGGATGCTCCGGCCAAGGGCGTGCGCACGTTCACCCGGCAGCGCTTCGGCTTCGCGATGGTGAGCAGCTACGTCTCGTACGCGCCGCCGACGAACGTCGGCATGGTGATGGAGACCGGACCGTGGTTCTTCGAGAAACTCGGTGGCGGCTGGCGGTTCACCGCGGTGCCCGAGGGCACCCTGGCGGTGTGGAAGTACAACTTCTCGTGCCGGCCGGCCTGGCTCGCACCCCTCGCCGAGTGGATCGGTGCGCGGGTCCTCGGCTTCGAGATCCGGCGCCGGCTTGCCGGGTTCGTCCGCGGATGCTCCGACCCGGTCGTGCTGGACGCGGTGCGGACCTGACGGCCAGACGCCTGGGCACGCCGAGGTGACGAAAAAGGCCGCCGGCACGAATGCGCGGCGACCTTTCGCATCATCTGATCTGCGAGCGGATCAGATGTGAGAGAGATTCAGCGTCCCTGGTAGCCGCGGCCACCCTGGCCCTGGCGTGCGGCGCCGCCCTGACGAGCCGCACCGCCCTGGCCGCCCTGACCCGAGCGGGGACGACGGCGACGAGCGGGGGGGAGTGGATGCTCCGGCACGCTCTCCGCCGGCCGGGCGCTGCTTGGCCTGACGCTGCGGCTGCGTCGCCTGCACGGGCGCCGGGCGCACGTGAGCCGCGCGCTCGGGCACGAGACCGGTGATGGCATCCTGCGTCGCGTTCTCGAGCGGTGCGTCGATCGCAGCCTTGCGCAGCAGGTCCTTGACGTCGCGGCGCTGCTCGGGGAGCACGACCGTGACGACGGTTCCTGCGGCGCCGGCACGGGCGGTGCGACCGGAACGGTGCAGGTACGCCTTGTGCTCGACGGGCGGGTCGACGTGGACGACCAGGTCGACGTTGTCGACGTGCACGCCGCGGGCCGCGACGTCGGTGGCGACGAGCACGCGCACGCCGCCCTCGTCGGGAGCGGTCGAGAAGGCGCTCAGGTTGCGCTCACGCGCGTTCTGGGACAGGTTGCCGTGCAGATCGACGGCCGGGATGCCGGCCGCGGTCAGCTGCTTGGCGAGCTTCTTCGCCTGGTGCTTGGTGCGCGTGAAGAGGATGCGGCGACCGGTGCCCGAGGCGAGGTCGCGGACGAGAGCGGTCTTGTTGTCCGTCGAGTCCACGACCAGCACGCGGTGGGTCATCTCGCCGACCGGCACGCTCTCCTCGTCGACCTCGTGGCTCACGGCGTTCGAGAGGAAGCGGCGGGCGAGGGTGTCGATGCCGCGGTCCAGGGTCGCGCTGAACAGCAGACGCTGTCCGCCGGCCGGGGTCGCGGTGAGGATGCGGGTGACGCCGGGCAGGAAGCCCAGGTCGGCCATGTGATCGGCCTCGTCGAGAACGGTCACCTCGACGGCGTCGAGCTGCACGACGCGCTGCTTCATGAGGTCTTCGAGGCGGCCGGGGCACGCCACGACGATGTCGACGCCGTTGCGCATGGCCTGCTCCTGCGGACGCTGGCTGACGCCGCCGAACACGGTGGTGACGCGCAGGCCCTTGGCCTCGGCGAGCGGCGCGATGGTCGCGGCGATCTGGGTGGCGAGCTCGCGGGTCGGCGCGAGCACGAGGCCACGCGGGTGGCCGGGACGGCTCTTGCGCGACGACGCCGCGATGCGGGCGACGAGGGGGAGTGCGAAGGCGATCGTCTTGCCGCTGCCGGTGCGGCCGCGGCCGAGCAGGTCACGGCCGGCGAGGGAATCGGGAAGCGTGTCGCGCTGAATCGCGAACGCCTCGGTCTTGCCGTCCTTGGAGAGGACGGCGGCGAGGTCGGCGGGCACGCCGAGATCGAGGAAGGAAGTCATAGGGGTATATCTCCGAGAGTGCACGCACGAACCATCAGGGCCGGGTGCGGAAGGTGGGCGACGGCGCGGGATCGCGCATCGTTTCGCCGTTCGAAGTGGCCAGAACCAGGCTAGTGGCGCGGGAGCGTGTCGACGACGCAGACGTCTCGCACTGCGAGGGGCGTCATGCCGACACTATCACGCACAACCTGAGTGCCGGCCCGCCACGCGCGGTCGGCACCGTCGGCGTGGTGCGGATGTCAGGCGTGCAGGGCCTCGTTCAACGTCACGCCGATGCCCGCACGGCGCACCGCTTCGACCGCGCCGCTGAGCGAGTTGCGGCGGAAGAGGAGCCCGTCCTGACCGGACAGCTCTGCGCCCTTCACGGTGGTGCGGCCATCGTCGGCGGTCTGCGGGCCGTCGACGAGCACGATCTTCGTGCCGGCGGTGACGTAGAGCCCCGCCTCGACCACGCAGTCGTCGCCGAGGGAGATGCCGATGCCCGCGTTGGCGCCGAGGAGGGTCCTCGCCCCGATCGAGACGCGATGCGTCCCGCCACCGGACAGCGTGCCCATGATCGACGAACCGCCCCCGATGTCGCTGCCGTCGCCCACGACGACGCCCTGCGAGATGCGTCCCTCGACCATCGAGGCGCCCAGGGTGCCGGCGTTGAAGTTGACGAAGCCCTCGTGCATGACGGTCGTGCCGGGGGAGAGGTACGCCCCGAGGCGCACGCGCGACGCATCGGCGATCCGCACGCCGGCGGGCTGCACGTAGTCGGTCAGGCGGGGGAACTTGTCGAGCCCCTGCACCTGGATGCCGGCGCGCTGCAGCAGCGGGCGCAGGCGGGCCGCATCCGCGGGGTGCACGGGGCCGGCGTTCGTCCACGCCACGTTCGGAAGGTGGCCGAAGATGCCGTCGAGGTTGAGGTCGTTCGGGCGCACGACGAGGTGCGAGAGGGCGTGCAGGCGCAGGTAGGCGTCAGCCGTGGAGGCCGGGGCCTCGTCGAGGTCGATCTGGAGCTGGACGACCTCGACCGTGACGTTGCGTCGGTCATCGGGGCCGGTGAGGGCCTCCCAGGTCGCGACCGCGGCGGCTGCATCGCCCGCAGACGGCGCTCCGACGCCGACCTCGGGGTACCACGCGTCGAGCACCGTGCCGTCTCCGGCGATCGTGGTCAGTCCGATGCCCCACACGCTGCGCGATTCACTCATGCTTCCACGCTATCGCGCCCGCCGAGCGACGACGTCACGCATGACGGTGTAAGTAGGCTGGTGGACATGCTGCTCGATCTGACCGCGACCTCCGTGGAACTCACCCGCGCTCTCTGCGACATCCCGAGCGTCTCGGGCGACGAGAAGACCCTGGCGGACGCGATCGAGGCGGCCGTCGCGCCGCTCGCGCACCTGGAGGTGATCCGGCACGGCAACACGATCGTCGCGCGCACGAACCTCGGCCGGGCGCAGCGCGTCGCGATCGCCGGGCATATCGACACCGTGCCCATCAACGCGAACGTCCCCACGCGCGACATCGAGATCGACGGCGTCCCCTATCTGTGGGGGCGCGGCACGGTCGACATGAAGGCCGGTACCGCCGTGCAGCTCAAGCTGGCCGCTGAGCTCACCGATCCCGCGATCGACATCACCTGGATGTGGTACGACAACGAGGAGGTCGAGGCTTCCAAGAACGGCCTCGGGCTGCTCGCCGCTGTGCGTCCGGAGCTGTTCCAGGCGGACTTCGCCATCCTGGGTGAACCGTCCAACGGCGAGGTCGAGGGCGGATGCAACGGCACGCTGCGTGCGATCGTGCGCACCACCGGCGTGCGTGCGCACGCCGCTCGCGCCTGGATCGGCGAGAACGCGATCCATCGCGCAGCGCCGATCCTCGCCCGCCTCGCCGAGTACCGGGCCAAGGAAGTGCCCGTCGACGGGCTCCTGTACCGCGAGAGCCTGAGTGCGGTCCGGATCACCGGCGGCGTCGCGGGCAACGTGATCCCCGACGCGTGCGAGGTCGAGGTGAACTACCGCTTCGCTCCGAGCAAGTCGGCGGCCGACGCCGAGGCGCATGTGCGCGGCGTGCTCGCCGGGTTCGACGTCGAGATCACGGATGCCGCGGAGGGAGCCCGCCCCGGGCTCGACGCCCCGATCGCGCAGCAGTTCGTCGCCGCCGTCGGCGCCGAGCCTCGGCCGAAGTACGGCTGGACCGATGTGGCGCGCTTCTCGGCTCTCAGCATCCCCGCGGTGAACTACGGCCCCGGTGACCCCCACCTCGCGCATCACGACGAGGAGCGCGTGCCCCTGGCGCAGATCGACGCCGTGGAGCGGGGCCTGCGCGCATGGCTCACCTCGCACTGAGCGTCGCCCGTCGCTGGGCGCAGGCGCCGCTCGCGCTGCGCATCGCCGTCATCTATCTCGCCGCGCGCATCGTCACGACCGGCTTCCTCATCGCGGCGGCCACTCTGTCGACATCGCTGTCGCGCTTCGGAGCGGGGGCCGGGCTGATCGACTTCGTGCTCGGCTGGGATGCGCAGTGGTACTGGCTGGTCGCCGAGAGCGGGTATCCGGCGGAGCTTCCGGTGACGGATACCGGCGATGTCGCGGAGAACGCCTGGGCGTTCATGCCGGTGTTCGCCTACGCGGCCAAGGCGCTCGGGTTCGTATTCGGCTCCTGGGGCGCCGGAGCCTTCCTGCTCTCCTTCGTGGCCGGCTACCTCGCCTGTCTGGCGTTGCATCGGCTTCTCCGTGATCGCATCGGAGTCTCCGCGGCGACCTGGGCCGTGGTGTTCTTCGCCGCGGGCCCGCTCGCCGCGATGTTCCAGGTCGGCTACGCGGAGACGCTGTTCCTCCTGCTGCTGTTCCTGGCTCTCGACGCGATGACACGCCGGCAGTACGCCTGGCTCTACGTGCTCATCCCGGTGATGGCCTTCACGCGGCCGGGCATCCTCGCCTTCGCGCTCTACATCGGACTGCACGGCATCGTCCGGTGGGTGCGCCGCCGCGAAGATCCGCTCACCGGCCGGGAGATCGCGCACATCGTCGCGCTCGGCGCCCTCGCCACCGCGACCGGCTTCGCCTGGCAGCTGATCGCCGGCATCATCACGGGCGATCCCGGCGCCTACCTCGCCACGGAGCTCGCATGGCGGCGGCACTGGATCGCCGGCGGCGTCGAGGGGTTCGTGCCGTTCGAGGGATGGGTCCAGGCTTCGCAGTTCTGGTTCGGGCTGTGGGGCCTGCCGACCTGGGCGGGGCCGGTGGCACTGGCTCTGCTGACTGTCGCGGCCGGAGCTGCGCTGCTGTATCTCCCGCAGGTACGAGCGTTGGGAGCGGATATACGGCTGTGGAGCGCGAGCTATCTGCTGTATCTGCTCGCGGTGTTCTTCCCGCAGTCGAGCACGTTCCGACTGCTGCTGCCGCTGAGTCCGACGTGGGGAGCGGTCGCAGTGCCTCGGTCGCGGTGGTGGCGAGGCGGTGTACTGACCCTCTGCCTGGTCGGTCAATGGGCCTGGATCTTCCCCATGTACGCCCTCGGGAACACCTTCTGGCAGGTGCCGTGAAAGTGAACGTGCGTCGCTTTTCTTCACAGGTGACGTCCAGGCACCGGTTACACCCGATAAACTCATCTCATACCACCGAGGAAAAGGAGCCACGATGGCAGCGATGAAGCCGAGGACCGGAGACGGACCCATGGAGGCCGTGAAAGAAGGGCGACTCATCATCGTGCGCGTTCCGCTCGAAGGTGGCGGCCGTCTGGTCGTCTCCGTGAACGACGCCGAGGCCAAGGAACTTCACGACGTGCTGGCCGCCGTCGTGGCACCGGCCTGATAGACCCAGGATCCGCTCTGCGGATCTTCGAGGGCGATGGATCTTCGGATCCGTCGCCCTCTTTCTCGTTGCGGGCGCGGCTCAGCTGCGGTCGGCGAGGCTGACGAGCTGAAGGAGGCCTTCGCCCGCGGGGGAGACGGTCGCGAGAACGGCCGACGACTCCTGCGTCTCCTGCACGAGCGAGCGGTACGCGGCGGTGACCTCGTCGCGCTGCACCGGGTCGGCCACACGGCCGCCACCGAGCACGCGGGGAACGAGCACGATGCCTCCGGCGCGGACGAGCCGCAGACCGTGCTCGACGTACTCGATCACGTTCTCGGGGTCGGCGTCGACGAGCACGATGTCGTAGGAGGCCTCATTCATGCGGGGGAGCACGTCGGAGGCGCGTCCGGTGATGAAACGGGCCTTCGTCGAGGGGACCTTCGCATCGGAGAAGGCCTGACGGGCCGCGGCGAGATGCTCCGGCTCGTTGTCGATCGAGGTCAGCACGGCCTGGGGTGCTCCGCGCAGCAGCCACAGTCCTGAGACGCCGGCGCCGGTACCGATCTCGACGATCGATCGCGCGGCGGTCGCGGCGGCGATCACGGCGAGCTGCGACCCGACGACGGCGCTGACGGGCGCCGCTCCCAGCTCGACGGCATGGGCTCGGGCGCGCGCGATGGCATCCGGCTCGATGATGGACTCGCGAAGGAAACGCGCGTTCGCTTCGTGCTCGCTCATGGCCTGCCTTTCCGTGCTTGCACTGTGATTGTTCTCAGCGTATTCGTTCGGTGTGCGCGGGCAGTGCAGGCGCGGCGGTAGCCTGTAGAGATGACGTTCGGGCTCACTTTCGAGAAGCTGCTGCTGATCGGCCTCATCGCGGTCCTCATCATCGGTCCGGAACGTCTTCCGCGGGCTGCTGAGGGATTCTCGCGCATGGTCCGCAAGGTCGGCGAGTACGTGCGCGACACGAAGTCGAAGATGCGCCAGGAGATGGGCCCCGAGCTCGATGACGTCGACTGGCGCAAGCTCGATCCGCGGCAGTACGACCCGCGCCGCATCATCCGCGATGCGCTGCTGGAGGAGCCGCAGCCCGCTGCCGCGACGAAGGCGCGAGCCACCATCGCCGAGCCCGTGGCGCCGCGCGCCCCGCAGGAGTTCAGCGCCGAGAACCGGCCGCCGTACGACCCCGAATCCACGTGAGGCCGGCGGGGTCGCGCACTCACCCGGCGACTCGTCTTCGCGTGGCGGTGGCCGCCGCGGTCCTCGGCGGCGTCGGCGGCGCGCTGATCTGGGTGCTCTGGGTCCTCCCCATCGTCGCGTCGGTCGACCGTGCGGAGCCCCGCCCGCTCGGTGACGCGATCGTCGTCGAGCTCGGCGCGGACCAACGCGCGGGCGTCTGGGCGCAGGGAGTCTCCGCGAGCCTCGGCACCCTGGACTGCGTCGTCACCGCACCGGACGGAGGAGCCGTGGCGCAGCGCGGGGCGCCAGCGCTCGACTGGAGCAGCACTCTCTGGTGGATGACGCCGAAGGCGGGGTTCGAGCAGATCACGCAGTTCACGGCCTCGACGGCGGGTGCTCACGAGGTCCGCTGCACGGATTCGCTAGACATCTATGACGGAGCCTTCCTGATCGCGGGCGACTCGTTCGGAGGCGGGAGCATCGGGCTCGGTCGCGGAGGCAACGCCGACTACCCCGTCGGGACGATGCTGTCGTTCGGCGCGGTCTTCCTCCCGCCGTTCGCGGTCGGCGTGACGATCATCGTGCTGATCCGCCTCGCGGTATCGCGCCGAACAGCGCGTCGCACCGGGGACCCGGTGGCCTAGGCGATCTTCGCGCGCAGGGCGGCGAGGTCGTCGTCGCTCAGCAGCGCGCGGGGGATGGCCGTCGCGACCGACGCGTCGCGCACCTTCAGCAGCACGGCATCGGTGCCCACCCTGATGCTCTGGAACGTGCTGTAGGCGATGGTCGAACGGCGATCGCCGCTACCCACCTGCAGCTCCTCCTCCTCCAGCGATACCCACACGACGGTCGCCGGCGGCATGGCGGCGCGCACTGCGTGACGGGCGCTCGAGATGGACATGATGATCGCGACGACGGCGAGGGCGATGACCAGCGGCGGCATCCACGCCGCGAGACCGTCGTTGTCCTGGCCGGCGGCGACCCGTCCCGACAGGTTCAGGATGCTGATCCCGAGGGCGGCTGCCAGCGCGACCCACATGACGATCGCGACCGGGCGTGTGAGCGAGTAGACAGCCGCATCGCGCGCCATCCGTCGGAGCAGGCTCTGATCGATCGTGAGGGAGCGAGGGGGCATCGTCCCATTCTCCCACGGGGCCTCCGGTCGTCGGCGGCTCAGCCGATCGACACCGGCAGGGATCGTCCGGAGAGACCGCGGCCCTGACCGGCGAGGGAGCGTGCCAGGGCACGGATCGTGGTGGCGGCGGCATCCGTCGATCCCGTGGTGACGATCGGGATGCCGACGTCGCCGCCCTCGCGGAGCGCCGGGCTCAGCGGGATCGAGGCCAGCAGTGCCACGGCGTCGCCGCCGTCCGACAGCGCCGCGGCCACGGCCTCGCCGCCGCCGGAGCCGAACAGATCGACGACGGTACCGTCGGGGAGGGTGTACGCGGCCATGTTCTCGACGACCCCGATCACGCGCTGCCCGGTCTGCCGGGCCACGAGGCCGCTGCGGATGGCGACGTCGGATGCCGCGGCCTGCGGCGTCGTGACCACGAGCACCTCGGCGTGCGGCAGCAGCTGCCCGATCGAGATCGCGATGTCGCCCGTGCCCGGGGGCATGTCGATCAGGAGGATGTCGAGATCGCCGAAGAAGACGTCGGTGAGGAACTGCGAGACCGTCCGGTGCAGCATCGGTCCTCGCCAGGCGACCACGGCCTCCCCGTCGCGGAGGAACATGCCGATCGAGATCGTCTTCACGCCGTGCGCGACCGGCGGCAGCATGAGATCGTCGATGCGCGTGGGCTGGGTCCCCGCGGGGATGCCGAGCAGGCCGGGGATCGAGAATCCGTGCACGTCGGCATCCACGAGTCCGACGGACAGTCCCTGGTCGGCGAGGGCGACGGCGAGGTTCGCGGTGACCGTCGACTTGCCCACCCCGCCCTTGCCGCTGGAGACGAGGATGACCCGGGTGAGCGACTCGGGGCCGAACGGCATCTGCCTCGCCGGCCGTCCCTCGCGGAGCTTCTCGGTCAGCGCCTTGCGCTCGGCGGGCGTCATCACGCCGACCGCGACCTCGACGGCGGTGATGCCGGGAACGGATGCCGCCGCCTGTCGCACATCCGACTCGATGCGCGACGCCGCGGGACAGCCGACGATCGTGAGCACGATCCCGACCCGCGCCAGATCGCCGTCCACCTCGATCTCGCGCACCATGTCGAGGTCGCCGATCGGACGGCGCAGCTCCGGATCCGTGACCGCGGCCACGGCGGCGCGGACTCTGTCGACCGCTGTCATGAGGCGGCGCCGCCGGTGTGCTTCTCGGCGCCGAGCTTCTCGCCGTGCTTCTCATCTGCGGGGTCGAGCTCCGCGAGCAGAGCCTTCAGCTCGTTCCGCAGCACATCGCGGGTGACGAGCTGCGTGTTGCGCTCCTCGAGCGCCATCCGCAGCGCGACGATCTCACGGGCGAGGTACTCGGTGTCGGCGAGGTTGCGTTCCGCGCGCTGACGGTCCTGCTCGATCTGCACCCGGTCGCGGTCGTCCTGGCGGTTCTGCGCGAGCAGGATCAGGGGAGCGGCGTACGAGGCCTGCAGCGAGAGCATGAGGGTGAGCGCGGTGAAGCCCAGAGCCGCATCGTCGAATCGCAGATGATCGGGCGTCAGCGTGTTCCAGAGGATCCAGGCCACGCAGAACAGCGTGAGCATCAGCAGGAACGCGGGGGTCCCCATCGCCCGGGCGACCCATTCGGTGAACCGCCCGAAGCGGTCGCGCGAGGTGGGGCGTGCGCGCGTGGTGCCCCGGCCGAGGGGCGCGTCGAGGCGCGGAGAACGTGCCATCAGCGCACCTCCTTCGCGGGCGTCGCAGTCTCGTCGCTGTCATGCGAGCGCCAGTCGTCCGGCAACAGGTAGTCGAGCACATCATCGATGCTGACCGCGCCGACGAGGCGACGCGCGGCATCCACGACGGGAAGCGAGACGAGGTCGTAGCTCGCCAGGAGACGCGCGACCTCGGCGGCGGACGCGTTCGCGGGCACGGGCTCGAGACTGTCGTCCATGATCCCGCCGAGACGTTCGTGCGGCGGGTAGCGCAGCATCCGTTGGAAGTGCACCATGCCGAGCAGGCGACCGGTCGGCGTCTCGAACGGCGGAAGCGTGACGAACACCGCAGACGCGAGGGCAGGGTGCAGCTCATGGCGACGGATCAGCGCGAGTGCCTCGGCCACCGTGGCATCCGCCGAGAGGATGATGGGCTCCGGAGTCATCAGACCACCGGCGGTGTCCGGGCCGTAGCGCAACAGCATCCTGACGTCTTCGGCCTCTTCCGGCTCCATCAGCTCGAGCAGCTGCTCGAGCCGCTTGGGAGGCAGCTGGGCCAGGAGATCGGCGGCGTCGTCCGGTTCCATCTGGTCGAGGATGTCCGCGGCGCGCTCGTCGCCCAGCCAATCGAGGATGTGCACCTGATCGTCTTCGGGCATCTCTTCCAGGGCATCGGCGAGCCGGTCGTCGGAGAGCTCTTCGGCGACCTCGATCATGCGCTTCTGCGGCAGATCCAAGAGGGTGTTGGCGAGGTCGGCGGCGTGCAGCTCGGCATACGACGCGACCAGCTGCTCGGCGGACTGCGACTCGCCGGGTGCGACCTTCTCGGCGACCTCGCTCCACGCGGCGAAGGTCGTCGGGCCCTTGGCGAACGGCGAGGCGCTGGTCTTCGGGCGGCGGAGGAAGAGTTGGCTCACGGCCCACTCGCCGAGGCGGTTCGGCTCGATCGCGACGTCTTCGATGACGGCTGTGCCGCTGCCGTCGGCGAACGTCATCCGTCGCCCGAGCATCTCCGCGAGGATGCGCACTTCACCGGCGCGGGGCGAGAACCGTCGCACGTTGATGAGGCCGGTGGTGATGACCTGGCCGGCGCGGATCGACGTGACCCGCCCGATCGACAGGAAGACCTGTCGGCGGCCGGGGATCTCGACCACCAGTCCGATGACGCGGGGAGCGGCGGTACTTCGGTACACGATGACGACGTCGCGGACTTTGCCGAGCCGATCGCCCTGGGGGTCGAAGACGGCGCAACCTGCCAGGCGCGCGGCGAAAACCCTTTGTGTGCTCACCTCCCCAGCGTAGTGCGCGGGCCCTCAGGGCGCCGGAGGGTTGCACACACGGGCCCGGGATGGCAGGGCGTGAAAGAATGGCCGGATGAGCATGCTGAACCGTCCTGTGAACGGTACCGAGACCGGCGAGATGGTCGCGTCGACGCGCGACTACGAGAGCGCGCAGAAGACGGTGTCGAAGCTGATCGCGGGGGAGGTGCCCGCGCGGGACATCGCCATCGTCGGGCAGAGCGTGCGCACCATCGAGAGAGTCACCGGGAAGCTCGGCTACGCCGCGGCCGCCCGCTCCGGCGCGATCAACGGAGTGCTGCTCGGACTGTTCCTCTCCGCGATCCTCGTGCTCGGCAACCCCGAGGTGCCGATCCAGCTGTTCGTCGGCTTCGTCTTCATCGGCGTGGCCGTGGGGATGCTGCTGAGCCTCGTGACCTATGCGATCGTGCGCCGTCGCCGCGACTTCGCGAGCGTCACCCAGTTCGCCGCCGACCACTACGAGGTCACCGTGCTGCCCACGTCGCTGTCCAAGGCCCGTCAGGTGCTCGGGTCTGCGCATGTCGCCCCGGTCAGGCCGCCGGTGAACCTCGACGAGCCGCCCCGGTACGGCGAGCGGATCCCCGCGGGTGCACCGGTGCCGGCGCCGGAGCCGTCGCCGGAGCCCGTGATCCCGCCACGCCCGGCCGATCCCGTTCCGCAGCCCGAGGGAACCACTCCCGAGCCGCCCGCGCCGGGTCCGGTCGATGAGCCCGGTGTCGCCACCGACGTCGAGGGCCCGCAGGACGGCGCTCGATGAGCGGACAGGATCCCCAGGGTCCGGGTGAGTTCGCGCCGCCTCCGCCTCCTGCTCCTCCTGCGCCGCCGGCCGCCCCGGCTCAGATGCCGGTGCCACCCGCGCCGGTCTACGGTGCGCCTGCTCAGCCCGCACAGGCCTATCCCGCACCGGGTGCGCCCGCGGGGTACCCCGCCCCGGCGTACCCCGCCTACCCGGCGGCGGTTCCGCCCCGTGGCCTGCTGCCCTGGGTGCTCGGGTTCCTGATCGTCATCCCGTTCCCGTTCGCCGGCGGTCTCGCCTCCGGAATCGCGATGGCGGTGAGCGGCGGATCGTCTCTCCGCGCCGGCGGCACGGCGCGCGAGAACGCGCGGGCGGCACGGAACTGGGGACTCACCTACCTGATGGTGTCCACGCTCCTGCTCATCCTGCACTTCGTGCTGCTGTTCGTCCTCACGTCGCAGTCGCCGACGACGGGCTTCTACCCGCTCGGCATCCCGATCACCGTGTACTTCGCGCTGTCGCTCGCGCACCTGGTGATCGTGATCATCGGCACCGTGCGGGCGTCTTCGGGCAAGGTCATGCGGGTGCCGTTCGCGATCCCCTTCCTCCGCGCCTGATGGTGGAGATCGCCGTCGAACTGCCGTCCGGGCCCACGACGGTCTCCGCGGACTGGTCCGCCGGCGACAACGGAGTGACGGTGATCGTCGCGCACGGAGCAGGGACCGGCAAGGATCACCCGTTCCTGACGGGGTTCACGGCTGCGCTCGACGCTCTCGGCTTCTCGACCCTGCGCTTCAACTTCCCGTACGTCGAGCAGGGTCGCCGGATGCCGGGACCGGCGGCGCACGCGATCGCGACCTGGAACGCGGTCGTCGGCTTCGCGCGCGCCGCCGACCCCGACGCGACCGTCTGGGCGACCGGGAAGTCCTACGGCGGACGGATGGCGTCCATGGCCGTCGCCGAGGGGCTGGAGGTCGAAGGGCTCGCGTACCTCGGGTATCCGTTGCATCCCCCAGGGAGACCGGAGAAGCCGCGCATCGAGCACCTTTCGGCCATCGGCGTGCCGCAGCTGTTCGTCGAGGGGACGAACGACCCGTTCATCCAGCCGATCTCCCAGTTCGAGGATGCGGTCGCGACGTGTCAGAACGCCGAGGTCGTCTGGATCGAGGGCGGCGGGCACACGTTCGAGGTGAAGGGGCGGAAGCGCCCGGCATCCGAAATCGGTGCGTCTCTCGCGCCGGTCGTCGCGGAGTTCGTGCGCCGCTGAGCGCGTCGAAGCCGTCATGAAGGGGATTCATCACGTCGAGATCTGGGTGGCGGACCTCGATGCGGTCGTCGACGGCTGGAGCTGGCTTTTCACCTCGCTCGGTCTGGAATGCACAGGGGAGTGGCCGGGCGGTCGGACCTGGGACGCCGGTGGCGCCTACGTGACGCTGACGAACTCGCCGAACCTGTCGGCGGTCGATCACGACCGACGGCGACCGGGCATGAACCACCTCGCGCTCTGGGGCGGATCCCGGACCGAGGTCGACGCCGTGATGTCCGCTGCCGTCGCCCATGGGTGGCAGCCGTTGTACGGAGATCGGTATCCGCACGCCGGCGGACCCGACCACTACGCCGGCTGGCTGGAGAACGCCGAAGGATTCAAGGTCGAGATCGTCGCGGAGTGACGCCCCCTCACGGGCGGAGCGCCGACAGCTCCTCGTCCTCCAGCAGCCGCCGCATCGTAGAGAGGCCCAGTGCGCTCATCGGCGGATTCGACTCCTCGTAGTACCAGATGAGACCCATCGCCTGCTGGAACGCCCATGCCGCTCCGCCCAGCCATTCCCCATCGCCCGCGCCGACGCCGTCGCGCAGGATCCGTCGGCGCGGAGCATCGAACAGATGCCACGCGGCGACGAGGTCGAGCGCCGGGTCGGCCGGTCCGAAGCTCCCGCCGTCGAGGACACCGGCGAGCCGATCGTCGCCGTCGCGGCCGATGACGAGCAGGTTGAACGGGGTGAGGTCGCGATGACTCATGACGTCGGGCCCGGTTGTCGGCAGCACGCGCAGCGACGCCCAGAGCTCGGCAGCCCGACGCGTGTCGAGCAGGTGTCCGCTCTGCGCGAGGCACTCCGCGATCCACTCGTCGTGATCGGGGAGATGACCGCCGCGACCGGCGCCGTCGAACACGCGTCCGCCGACCGGGACGCTCCGCAGTGCCGTGATGAGCGTCACGAGGTCGCGGGCGAGAGAAGCGGATGCCGCGTGCCGTGCGTGCCCGGCCACCTCGCCGTCGAGCCAGGTCTGCACCGACCACGCCGAAGCGAAACCGTCGGAGGCGTTCGCGACCCCGTAGGGGCGCGCAGCGGGGAACGGGCCGGCGTCGGCCAGCTCGGCCATGGCGTCGGCCTCGGCGCGCAGCTCCGCCTCGGAAGCGCCGAGGAGCGGGAACCGCGCGACCAGCTCATCGCCCAGTCGGATGATGGTGTTCACCGTGCCGGTCGTGGGCACGCGCCGCAGCGGTCGACCGCGCAGCTCCGGGAAGCGCTGTGCGATCAGCCGCTCGGCGAGACCATCGTCGAGTGGCAGCTCGCCCTCGTGCATCGCGTGTCAGCTCTGCACGCGGGCGATCCAGGCCTCGACCTCGTCAGCTGTGCGGGGGATCCCGGCCGACAGATTCACGGGTCCGTCGGCGGTCATCAGGATGTCGTCCTCGATGCGCACGCCGATGCCGCGAAGCTCCGCGGGCACCGTGAGGTCGTCGATCTGGAAGTAGAGGCCGGGTTCGATCGTGAAGACCATGCCGGGCGCGAGGATGCCGTCGTAGTACATCTCGCGACGCGCCTGTGCGCAGTCGTGCACGTCGATGCCCAGGTGATGCGACGTGCCGTGCACCATGTAGCGGCGGTGCTGCCCGCCGGCATCCGCGTCGAGGGCTTCCTCAGCAGTGACCGGCAGTAGACCCCACTCGGCGGTGCGGGCGGCGATCACGGTCATCGCCGCGGCGTGCACGTCGCGGAACCGCACGCCCACGCGCGCTGCGGCGAACGCGGCATCCGCGGCCTCGCGCACGGTCTCGTAGACGCGACGCTGCACCTCGGTGAAGGTGCCCGACACCGGAAGCGTGCGGGTGATGTCGGCCGTGTACAGGCTGTCCGCCTCCACGCCGGCATCGACGAGGATCAGGTCGCCGGGGACGACGCTGCCGTCGTTGCGGGTCCAGTGCAGGTAGCAGGCGTGCGGACCAGAGGCGGCGATGGTGTCGTACCCCTCGCCGTTGCCGTCCTCGCGCGCGCGGCGGTGGAAGACGCCCTCGACGACGCGCTCTCCGCGTGCGTGGTCGATCGCCTGCGGCAGCTCGCGGATGATGTCGTCGAAGCCGTGCGCGGTGATGTCCACGGCGCGACGCATCTCGGCGATCTCGAACTCGTCCTTGATCAGGCGCAGCTCGGAGACGACGCGGGTGAGGTCGTCATCGTCGTCGAGGATCAGCTCGCCGTCGACCGGTGCGAATTCGTGCAGGTGCTCTGTCGCGATCGCGAGGTCGGCTGCGACGCCGGCGAGGGAGGGCCGCGGGCCGATCCAGAACTCGCCCACCGTGGCGTCGGCGTAGAACTCGGTCGTGGTGCGGTCGGCGCGCTCGCGGAAGTAGAGGGTGACGTCGTGTCCGGCGTCCGTCGGCTCGAAGACGAGGATCGAGTCGGGCTCGGCATCCGACGCCCAGCCGGTGAGGTGGGCGAATGCCGAGTGCGCGCGGAACACGTAGTCGGTGTCGTTGCTGCGCTGCTTGAGGGAGCCGGCGGGGATCACCAGTCGCTTGCCGGGGAAGGCCGCGGAGACCGCCGCCCGCCGCGTCGCCGCGAACGCGGCCTGTGCCCGCGGAGCCGGAAGGGTCTCCGGCCGCTCGGCCCAGCCGGTCGAGATCGTGTCGAGGAAGCCCTGCGGGAAGGGCTGCTTGCGATTGGTACTGCTGTTCTCGACGGTCTCCGTCGTGACTTCGGCGGGGATCTCTCCGGCGGCTTCTGCGATCGTGTCGCGCTCTGCGGTGCTCATCCCTCCAGTCTGTCATCTGGTGGGCAGGCGCAGAAGCTCAGCCGGCCGGCTCCAGCTGCACGACGAGGGCGCGGTGGTCGCTTCCGCCCGCGTCATCGAGCACGACGGAGCCCGACGGCGTCCAGTTCTTCGAGACCATGACGTGGTCGATCGGGGCACCGGCCAGGGGAGGGAGCGAACTCGGCCAGGTGCCGGTCATCCCGTTGCCCGTGCGCGACGCCCCGTCGCGGCAGTACCCGATGTCGCCCCCGTCCATGCCGAGCGGCGCCATGTGGTCGATGGTGGCGTTGAAGTCGCCGGCGAGGATGAAGTCGCCTGGAGGGCACTGGTCGGCGATCCACTGCAGATCCTGCCGCCACTGCTCCATCTCCTCCATGCGCGGCGCCACCGCGTGCACCGCGACGATGGTGGGTCCGGCGCCGTCGATGGGCATGAGCACGGCGCTCGGCACGGATCCGGTGTTGCTCGTGCCATCCTTCGACGACTCGATCACGGAGTACTCGCCGAGCTCGGGGGCGACCAGCACGGTCGTCTGCCAGGACTGCGGACCGTCCTCCACGTCGGGACGGAACTGCACGTGATGCACCCACATCGGGTGTCCCTGCTCCCGCAGCATCAGCGCGATCTGTTCTCCGACCGCCTGTGTGGTCTCCGGAAGCGCGACGATGTCGGCACCCTGCTCGAGGATCTGCTGCGCGATGTCCGCGGCTGAGACCGCCTCGCCGGCGGTGTTCCAGGTCAGCACGCGGACGCTGTCCGCGGTCTTCTCCGGGAGCGCGGAGGCTCCGAAGCCGCGCACGGCGCCGATCGCGCCGATCGCTCCGGCTCCGACCAGAGCCACGATGAGGACGGATGCCGCGAACCCTCGCAGCGGACGAGCGAGGAGCAGCAGGAGCGCGAGAACCGCGACGATGAGGAATCCGGCCAGAACGGGGCCGCGAGCCGACACCAGTTGCGCGAACGGATAGGTCTGCTCGAGGTGGAAGAACTGCGGCCACACCACGATCGCCGTCGCGATCGCGAGCAGCACGGTGAACAGGACCCCCAGTAGTCGAAGCATCCTGACAAGCCTAGAAGCGCCGCCTGTGAAGTCCCTGCCGTCCGTGCTCGGTACGCTGAGAGGATGTCCACTCCGTCCCACGGGTTCGCCGGTCCTGCAGACCTGCACCTGCACTCCAACCATTCCGATGGCACGGAGAGCCCCGCGGAGGTCGTCCGGCAGGCGCACGCGCACGGCGTGAGGACGGTCGCGCTCACCGACCACGACCGCTCGACGGGGTGGCGGGAGGCGGGCGATGCCGCCGCAGAGCTGGGGATGACGTTCCTCCCCGGGATGGAACTCTCGGCGAAGCACGAGTGGCGCAGCGTGCACGTGCTCGGGTACCTCTTCGATCCGGAGGACCCGGCTCTCCTGGCCGAGACGGACAGGATCCGCGGCGATCGGATCGGACGAGCGGAGCGGATCGTCCGGAGCATCGGACGCGACTACGACCTGCACTGGGACGACGTGCTGGCGCAGACCACGCTCGACGCCACCGTCGGGCGCCCGCACATCGCCGATGCGCTGATCGCCCGAGGGATCGTGCGCGACCGCACCGAGGCCTTCGATGGCATCCTCCATCCGCGCGAGGGGTACTACGAGCCCCACTACGCTCCCGACCCGCTCACGGCGGTCCGCCTCATCACGGATGCCGGGGGAGTGGCGGTCATCGCCCACCCGGTGACCGGCCGCGACCTGATGATGCCGGTGCCCTACCTCGAGCGCCTGATCGCCGCCGGGCTCGGCGGGTTCGAGATCGACCACCGGGAGAACACCGAGGCGGGCAAGCGGAAGCTGCGCGGGATCGCCGCCGCGCACGACCTCATCGTGACCGGTTCGAGCGACTATCACGGCAGCGGCAAACCCAACCGTCCGGGCGAGAACACGACGTCCGAGGAGATGGTCGCCCGGATCATAGAGCGCGCGACCGGAACGGCCGTGCGCTTTCCCTGATCCTCGGCATTCTGTCGGGAGACTCCCTGCGGCCTGTCGAACGGCGCGGATACGGTTCCAGGCATGCAGCGAGCGACTTCCCTGGAGCGCCGTGTCGATGCCACGGCGAGGCGCGTGCTCCTCGGCGCTCCGGCGAACGGCATCCGCGGCGCACTCGTCGAGTGTGCGGTGTTCGTCCTCAAGCAGGCCTGGGCGTGCATCTTCGGTGCCGCGCTGCTGCTCGTGATCGTCGCCGCACAGCTCTGGTACCCGGACGACGCGGCCCTCGCCCGCAACGACGCGCTCACGATCGCCGCCGTGGTCATCCAGGTCGCGATGCTGGTGTTCCGCCTCGAGAGCGGACGCGAACTGTGGGTCGTCGTCCTGTTCCATCTCACCGGCACGGTGATGGAGCTGTTCAAGACGGATGCCGGCTCCTGGGCCTATGCCGCGGACGGGTTCCTCCGGATCGGCGGCGTCCCGCTGTTCAGCGGCTTCATGTACGCGGCCGTCGGCTCGTACATGGTGCGCGTGTACCGGTTGTTCGACCTGGGCTTCAGTCGCTACCCGCGTCGGTGGATCACGGCGATCCTGGCCGCGGCGATCTATCTGAACTTCTTCACGCACCACTGGTGGTGGGATGCCCGCTGGGTGCTGCTCGCCGGTGTCGTGCTGCTCTGGCTGCCCACCGTGATGCACGCTCGGGTCTGGCGCCGCACCCTCCGACTCCCGCTCCTGCTGGTGTTCGCCGGGGTGGCGGTGTTCATCTACCTCGCCGAGAACATCGGCACCTGGGCCGGCGCGTGGGCGTACCCGGACCAGGCCGAGAGCTGGCAGCCCGTCTCGCCGAGCAAGCTGAGTTCGTGGTTCCTGCTGATGATCATCTCGGTGGTGCTGGTCGCGTGGGTCTATCCGCCGCAGGTCCCCGCGTCGATGCTGCGCACGGAATCGGGAGACAGCAGAGGGGCGGATGCCGCTCGCGCAGCATCCGCCCCTCCCACATCGGTCGGTCCGACGTCGATCAGGCCCCGGTGACGGGAGCGGCGCCGGGCGCGCCGGAGCCGCCGCGACGGCGACGACGACGGCGTGCCGGTGCCGGCTTTCCGTCGTGGTGCTCCTTGCCCGCACCGTCATGGGTGCCGCCGCCGTCAGCGCTGCGGTCGGCTGCCTGCGCGGACTGCCCGTCACTCGAGGAAGCATCCGACGTGCCCTCCGCGAATGTGGAGCCGACCGGGTTCTCGCTGTTGCGACGACGCCGACGACGACGGGTGCCGCTCTCGTCGGTGCCCTCGGCGGCGGCATCCGCTGCCCGCTCGGGGCGACGCGTGCGCTCGGTCTTCACCGACTGGGTCTTCGGCGCGGTCGTGAGGCGGCCCTTCGTGCCGGCCGGGATGTCGAGGTCCTCGAACAGCTGCGGGCTCGACGAGTAGATCTCGACGGGCTCGGGCTGGCCGAACTCGAGGGCGCGATTGATGAGGGCCCACTTGTGCAGGTCCTCCCAGTCGACGAACGTCACGGCGATTCCGGTCTTCCCGGCACGGCCGGTGCGGCCCGCGCGGTGCAGGTACGTCTTGTCCTCGTCCGGGATCGTGTGGTTGATCACGTGGGTCACGTCGTCGACGTCGATGCCACGCGCGGCGACATCGGTCGCGACGAGCACGTCGCGCTTGCCGGCCTTGAACGCGGCCATCGAGCGCTCGCGCTGATCCTGACCCATGTCGCCGTGCACGCCGCCGACGTTGAAGCCGCGGTCGCCCAGCTCGTCGACGAGGCGCTGCGCCGCGCGCTTGGTACGCGTGAAGATCACGGTCTTGCCGCGACCCTCGGCCTGCAGGATGCGGGCGATGATCTCGTCCTTGTCCATCGAGTGCGCGCGGTACACGAGGTGCTTGATGTTCGCCTGCGTGAGGCCCTCGTCGGGATCGGTCGCGCGGATGTGGATCGGGTTCGACATGAACCGGCGGGCGAGCGCGACGATCGGACCGGGCATGGTCGCCGAGAACAGCTGCGTGTGCCGGACGGCCGGAACCTTCTGGAAGATCTTCTCGATGTCGGCGAGGAAGCCGAGGTCGAGCATCTTGTCGGCCTCGTCGAGCACGACCTCGGTCGCGTTGGAGAGGTCGAGCAGACGCTGTCCGGCGAGGTCGATCAGTCGACCGGGCGTGCCGACGACGATCTGCGCGCCGGCCTTGAGCTGATCGATCTGGCCCTCGTAGGCTTTGCCGCCGTAGATCGCGACGACGCTCGTGGAGCGGTTGCTGGTGAGCAGGTCGATGTCCTCGTAGACCTGCACGGCGAGCTCGCGGGTCGGGACGACGATGAGCGCCTTCACGCCGTGCTCGGGGTCCTTGCCGAGGCGCTGGACGACCGGGATGCCGAAGCCGAAGGTCTTTCCGGTTCCGGTCTTGGCCTGGCCGATGATGTCCTGGCCGGGAAGGCCGAGGGGGATGGTCTGCTCCTGAATGGGGAACGCCTCGATGATGCCCTTGGCGGCGAGTGCGTCGACGATGTCCTGATCGACACCGAGTTCAGCGAAAGTTGTCACTTGTTCAATTGCCTGTCCGGCGACCCTCTGGGTCACCACGTAAACGGATCCACGCCGTCTCTTGTGCCACAGGCGCGGGGGCCCGCTCCGACGGCGGGACACGCCCAGCCTACCCGAGGGCCGGTGCGGGCCAGGAAGAGGCCCTGCGCCCGAGTATTGTGAACGACGTGGTGAACTCGACAGGGAGGCCTCGTGGTTAAGTGGTTCTGGCAGCGCGACGCCGCGCCGCGCCGCACGCTGGCCCTCCGCAGTCGGGGCGATCAGGGCGACGCGACCCGCGTCGACTTCGCCGAGCTCGCGCCCGAGCTCAATCGCTTCCTCGGCCAGGCCGCCTACCTCCAGCTCGGCTACTTCGAGACGCTCACGCGTCTGATCCGGGCGACACCCGAGCTCTCTGAGAAGGAGTCGCTCTCCCGTGCGGCCGGAGCGGCTCTGACCAAGCACCGCGCGATCATCGACCTCATCGCCGCGCGCGGCGACGACCCCACGCAGCTCATGCTGCCGTTCCGGGAGAACCTCGACGCCTTCCGCCGCAAGACCATCGGTGCGCGCCCGAGGGAGACGCTCCTCGCGGTCTACATCACCGCAGGCATGCTCGACGACTTCTACCTGGCCCTCGCCTCCAGCTACGCCGACACCGGCCGCCGCGTGGTGGAGATCCTGCGAGAGGACGATGCGCGACACGAGATCGTCGCGATCATCCAGGAGACGATCGAGAGCGACGAGGAGTGGCGCTCCCTGCTGTCGATGTGGGCGCGCCGGCTCGTCGGCGACACGATCCTCGTCTGCCGCTCGGCGCTGCGCCCGGAGCGGCTCGCTGCCGATGACGAGCGCATCGAGCCCGTGTACACCGAGCTCATGGGTGCGCACGCTCGGCGCATGGACGCGATGGGGCTGGCCTCCTAGGCCGATCGCATCCGCTCGAGTCGAGCGGTGAGTCGCCAGGCGATCAGCAGCGGGATCACGCCGAGCACGCCGAACGACATGTCGATCAGCTGCCACCCCAGCGGGATGCCGCGGATGCCGCCCGCGATCAGGGCGAGGGGGATGATCCCGGCGCAGGCGATGACACCGAACTGGATCACCCAGATGTTGCGCACCGGATCGACCATCGGGCCGATGAAGACCACCGCGAGGACGAGGTGCGCGTACGCGAGCCAATCTGTGCCGTACGAGATGAACGGGTAGCGACCGTCCACGTCGACCAGTGCAGCGGCGACCCGGTCGACCCACGCCACCGCGTCGGGGAACCAGTCCACGGCAGGGCTCGAGTGGAGGATGTCGGAGCCGATCCCCAGCTCGACCCGCAGCGGGAACGCCGTGACACCGCTGACGAACAGCCCGAGGATCATGATCGCGATGCAGATCCGGATCCAGCGCAGCGTGCGCCGCTCGTCCACGTCAGCTCGCTCGCCGGATCAGATCCCGAGCGCGGCCTTGGCCTGGGCATCCGATCGGCGGCGGGCCGCGACGATCGCCACCGTCGCCAGGACGGCGACGGCCACGGCGCCGAGGACGCTCGCGAGCCAGAGCCAGATGCTGTCCTCGCCGATGCCCGCCCACTGCAGGCTCGTGTAGACGATGGCCGACACGGCCGTCGCGATGCCCGGGGTCACCGCGACGCCGCGCAGTTCGCGGCCGCCGATCAGGTAGTGCGCGCCGATGCCGAGAGCGCACGCGCCGATGAGCGCGAGGAGGATGTACATCGTCCGGTCAGGCGACGAAGCCGACGCGGCGGGATTCCTCGGAGCCCAGCTCGATGTAGGCGAGGTTCGCGGTCGGGACGAGGTACGAGTTGCCCTTCACATCGGAGAAGTTCAGGTGCGTCGTGCTCTGCTCGAGGGCGGCGGAGACCTGGGTGCGGACCTCGTCCGCGCTCGCGCCGGTGTCGAAGCTCAGCTCGCGGCCGGTGTTGATGATGCCGATGCGGATTTCCACGCGTGCTCCTTGAAGTTCGGGGACTGGCCCAACTCTACCCCTCGCGCACCGGGCGGGATCGGCCGCTGGAGCCGGTTTCGCCGTGAGCGCACACGGTGCGCGGGCAGGGCGCGGCGACGATGTCCGCGCGCCCCGATACCGTGGAGGACATGACACCGGATGCTGCGCAGCGAGCCGTCGTCGCCGCCGCGTCGACCGCCTCCGGGGTCATCATCGGCGCACCGGGCACCGGGAAGACCCGCACCCTCGTGGATCGCGTCGTGCATCTGCTCGACACCGAGGGGATGCGCCCGGAAGAGGTGCTCGTGCTCACGCCGAGCCGCCAGGCCGCGACCGCGCTGCGCGACCGGATCGGCGTGCGCATCGGGCAGGCGACGCCGGGACCGCTCGCGCGCTCGCTCGGGTCGTTCGCCTTCCAGCTGGTGCGCGGAGCGATGGTGCGCGCGGGCGCCGAGCCGCCGGCTCTGCTCACCGGTGCCGACCAGGACCGCATCATCGCCGAGCTGCTGGCGGGGGACGCCGAGGACGAGCGCATCCGGTGGCCCGAGGCGCTCAGCGCATCCGTGCGCGCCTCCCGAGGATTCCGCTCCGAGTTGCGTGCCTTCCTCGCCGAGTGCACCGAGATCGGCGTCCACCCCGACGAGCTCCGCGCGTCGGGCAACGAGGTCTGGGCCGCGGCGGCCGAGTTCCTCGTCGAGTACCGCACGGTCCTCGACGCGCTGCGCTCGGCCCACCGCGATGCCGCCGATCTGCTGAGCGAGGCGAGCTCGGTCCTTCAGGCCGCGGACCCCGCGGCTCTCGGCCCGCTCGCGCCCCTGCGTGCGGTGCTCATCGACGATGCGCAGGAGCTGACCCGGGGCGGGATCGCGGTGGTGCGGGCCCTGCGGAGCCGCGGGATCGCGGTGCTCGCGTTCGGCGACCCCGACATCTCGTCCGGAGCCTTCCGCGGTGCCAGCCCCGAGCTCTTCGCGCAACTCGCCGGTGTGCTGGGCGACGTGCACGTCCTCGACGGGTCGCACCGCCAGCAGCCCGCTCTCACCGCACTGACGCGCACGGTCACCCAGGCCATCGGCGTCTCCGGCCGAGTCGAGCACC
Organism: Microbacterium luteolum; assembly: GCF_039533965.1. Classification (NCBI taxonomy): domain Bacteria; kingdom Bacillati; phylum Actinomycetota; class Actinomycetes; order Micrococcales; family Microbacteriaceae; genus Microbacterium; species Microbacterium luteolum. The sequence goes on along the minus strand of NZ_BAAAUN010000001.1, from coordinate 1,061,431 downwards.
GTCGCGCTCCGGCCCCGCCGATCGAGGATGACGATGCCGCGGTCACGACGTTCATCGCCCCTTCGCCGTACGAGGAGCTCGACCGCATCGCCGGCGTCATGCGGGACTGGCACCTCACCGACGGTGTGCGCTGGGATCGCATGGCGGTCATCGCGCACGACACGCGGCAGGTGACGACGCTCGAGACCGAGCTGGCCGCGCGCGAGATCCCGACGCGAGCAGCGGGCGTGCAGCGACCGCTCGGCAGCGAGGGGATCGTGCGCGACATCGTCGAGATCGTGCGGCTCGCGCTGACCCCGGTGGACGAACGCACCCCGGCGGCGCTGGAGGAGGCGCTGCGCACCCCGTTCGGCGGGATGGACGCCATCGGACTGCGGCGCCTGCGCGCGCGTCTGCGGCACATCGAGCTCCAGCAGGGCGGCTCGACACCCGCACGAGAGCTGCTGCGGCAGGCGATGGCGAACCCCGCCCACCTGACGCTGATAGACGCGGCGGAATCGCGCACGGCGGCACGATTCGCCGAGACGATCGAGGCGCTCGCTCGCGCGGCGGCCGAGGGGGAGACGATCCACGACCTGCTGTGGCGGGTGTGGGATCAGGCCCGCGCGGTCGACGGGCGCCGGCTGCACGTGGCCTGGCGGGAGATCTCGCAGCTGCCGACCGGGGCGGAGACGGCACGCTCCCTCGACGCGCTGGTGTCGCTGTTCGATGCGGCGAAGCGGTTCGTCGAGCGCACCCCCAACGAGAAGCCCGAGACGTTCGTCCGCGACATCCTCGACAGCGAGGTGCCCGAGGACTCGCTCTCGACGCCCGATCGCCCCGGGAAGGTCACGCTGCTGACACCCGCGACCGCACTCGGAACCGAGTTCGACGTGGTCGTGGTAGCGGGCGTGCAGGACGGCGTCTGGCCGAATGTGCGGCTGCGCGGAGGCCTGCTGCAGACCTGGCGGCTGGCCGACGAGCTGGAGGCCGCACGCACCGGGGTGAGCATCGAGCCGCCCGGCGTGGTCGACCGCCGGCGCGCCGCCCTGCACGACGAGCTGCGCCTGTTCGTGCGTGCGATCTCCCGGGCGCGCGACCGGCTCCTCATCACGGCGGTCGATGACGACGACCTGACGCCCAGCGCGTTCTTCGGCTTCCTGCCCGCCCCAGAGCCGCCGGAACGGCACATCTCGGCTGAGCATCCGCTCACCCTGCGCGGCATGGTCGCGCGTCACCGCCGCACGCTCACGTCCGTCCCCGCCGAGCCGCTGCGGCGCGAGGCGGCCGGACAGCTCGCCGTCCTCGCGCGCGAAGGCGTGCCGGGCGCGGATCCGGCCGAGTGGTACGGGGTGACGCCGCCGTCGACGGATGCTCCGCTGCGCGACCTGGCGGTCGCCGGCGCGCGAGTGTCGCCGTCGAAGATGGAATCCTACGAGGAGTGCGGACTGAACTGGGTCGTCACAGCCCTCGGCGGCGACACCGTGATGCCCCCGACCGCCGGGATCGGCACGATCGTGCATGAGGCGATGGAGCGGGTTCCCGACGGCGATCTCGAGCAGATGCGCGCGATCGTCGCCGAGCACTGGCCCGAGCTCGACTTCGAGACCGAGTGGATCGGCCGCAAGGAGCGCCGGCGCGCCGACCTGTTCGTCGATCGGCTGCACTCGTACCTCGGCGACGTGCGCCGCGAGGAGGGCGAGGTCATCGGCAGCGAGGTCGAGTTCCGGTTCGCCGTCGACCTGGCGGACGACGAGGCCACACCCGCCGTGCACGCGGTCGGGGAGGACCGCGCGAATCAGGCGATCATCCACGGATACATCGACCGGGTCGAGGCCTACCCACCGGGGAGCGGCGAGCATGCGCAGGCGCGCGGCCGCGGCTGGAACCCCATGTCGGGAGGTCCTGACGGTCCGACCGTGGTGGTCGACCTGAAGACGGGCAAGACCGACCCCGAGTCCGATTCCGGCGTGCTCGAGCATGCCCAGCTCGCGGCGTATCAGGTCGCCGTGCAGCAGGGGCTGATCGAGGGGGCTCCGCCGGAGTCTCTCGCGGGCGCCCGCCTCGTGATCGTGTCGAAGACCCTCGCCAAGAGTGACTACCGCATCGCCCACCAGCACACGCTCGACGACGAGTCGCGCTCGGCGTTCCTGCGTCGGGTCGCCGGCGCGGCGCGCGGCATGTCGGCGTCGAGCTTCACGGCGCAGGTCGAGTCGCACTGCGCCGACACGCAGCGCCGCGTGCACCCGTGCCGCATCCACACCGTGCCGGCGGTGAGCTCATGACCGCGTGGGCGGCATCCGGCGGCCTGTCCGCGACCGATATCGCGGCCGCGCTCGGCCAGCCGCCGCCCACTGCCGCGCAGCAGCGCGTGATCGAGGCGCCCCCGGAGCCGGCGCTCGTCGTGGCCGGCGCAGGCAGCGGCAAGACCGAGACGATGTCAGGACGCGTCGTGTGGCTCGTCGCCAACGGGCACGTGCGCCGGGACGAGATCCTCGGGCTCACCTTCACCCGCAAGGCGGCCGGGGAGCTCGCGGAGCGGATCGGGACCCGCCTGTCCGTGATCGACGAATACGGACGACGCGGACTGCTGCCTCACCTCACCGAGATCGTTCGCGGCGATGCGCTCCGTCGCGTCGAGGATGCGGCGACGGGACGCCAGCGCGAACTCGTGCGTGCGCACGTGCTCGACGAGCTGGCCGCGGGCTTCGAGACCGGGTGGGATCCGACCACGCCGCGTGCCGCGGAGGACCTGATGATCCGGCCGCGGGTGTCGACGTACAACGCCTTCGCCGACGGCATCGTCCGCGAGCACGCCGCGCGGATCGGTCGCGACCCCGACGTGGCGATGCTCAGCCAGGCGGCGTCCTGGATGCTGGCGCGCGAGGTGGTGCTGCGCAGCGACCTCCCCGAGCTCGAGAACATCGATTTCGCGCTCGGGACCGTGATCGACGCGGTGCAGCGGCTGGCCGGGGATGCACTGGATCACCGCGTCGACCTCGAGCTCGCGGAGCGGATCACGCGGGATCAGGCACTCGCCTTCGCGCCCTACCGGTCGAACGCCGACGTGGAGAAGGCGGCGTCGAACCTGCTGAGCCTGCCGACCCTCGCCCACCTCGTGCGCGACTACATGGCCGAGAAGGAGCGGCGCGGCGTGCTCGACTTCGCCGATCAGGTGGGCGGCGCGTACGACATCGTCGAGTCCGCCCCCGACGTGCGCGCCGAGCTCCGCGAGCAGCACCGCGTCGTGCTTCTCGACGAGTACCAGGACACGTCCGTCATCCAGACCCGCTTCCTGGCGGAGCTCTTCCGCGACTCGGCCGTCATGGCCGTCGGCGACCCGCACCAGTCCATCTACGGGTGGCGCGGCGCGAGCGCCGACAACCTGTACGCCTTCTCGAAGACGTTCGCGAGCACAGGAGCCGCGCAGACGTACAGCCTGATGACGAGCTGGCGCAACGATCGCGGCATCCTCGACATCGCCAACCGGGTGCTCGAGCCGTTGCAGCGGCCGGGACTCGATGTGCCACCGCTCGAGCCGAGGCCGGGCGCGGGCGAGGGCGTCGTGAGCGTGCGCTTCCCGTTCACGGTCGACGACGAGGCCGCCGCCGTGGCGGAGTGGTTCGCCGAGCGGCGCGCGGCGCATGAGGCGCACGGCGCTGTCCGTGGGCAGGGGCACAAGCCCCACACCGGCGCGATCCTCTTCCGGTCTAAGCGGCACATGCAGACCTTCGCCGGAGCGCTCGCCGCCCGCGGCATCCCGCATCGGATCCTCGGTCTCGGTGGACTGCTCACGACGCCGGAGGTGGTCGACGTCGTCTCCACACTGCGGGTCGTCCACGATCCGACCGCGGGGTCGGCGCTGATCCGCCTGCTCACCGGCCCTCGCTTCGGCGTGGGCGTGGCCGACATGGGTGCGCTGTACGACCTCGGCCGCACTCTCGCCGAGCGCGACACCGACATGGCACCGCTGCCGGAGGAGGTGCGCGCGAGGCTGCGGTCATCGCGCGGCGCCGACGAGGCCGTCTCGATCATCGACGCTGTCGACGTCGTGCGCGCGGTCCGGGACGACTACCGCATGCTCGAGCAGATCACGCCGGACGGACGCGCCCGGATCCGGGCCGCGGGCGAGATGCTCGAGCGCCTGCGACGCGCCTCCTCTCAGCCGATCCCCGAGCTGATCAGGCTGATCGAGCTGGAGCTGCGTCTGGACATCGAACTCGCGTCGAACGAGACCAGGGGCCCTGCCCGCATCGCCGCGACCCAGCTGCGGGCCTTCGCCGACGAGGTGCGGGCGTTCCTCGCCGCCGACGACCGCGGCACCATCGGGAGCCTGCTCGCCTGGCTGGACAAGGCCGAGAGCACTGATGAGCTGATGCCCCGACCGGAGCCGCCGGAACCGGGAGTGGTCCAGCTGCTCACGATCCACGGCTCGAAAGGGCTGGAGTGGGACGCGGTCGCCGTGGTCCGGCTGGTCGCGGACGAGCTGCCCAGTCGCGTCTCCGACACGTCCGGCTGGTTCGGCTTCGGCGTCGTGCCGTTCGCGCTCCGCGGCGATCGCGACGCTCTGCCGCGCTTCGAGTGGGATCCCGTCGAGGCGATGGGGGAGGAGTCCGACCCCGAGAAGCGGCAGAAGCTCGCGCAGGCCTCGCTCTCGGGCGGAGCGACGAAGGCCAACCCGCAGGGCGGGGCGCTCAAGCGCTTCAAGGACGCCTACCGCGCGTATCAGCAGCAGGAGGAACGGCGTCTCGCGTATGTCGCGGTGACGCGTGCGCGGACCGACCTGCTGCTCAGCGGTGCGCACTGGGCGGGACAGAAGGCCCCTCGAACCCCGAGCCCGTACCTCGTCGAAGCCATCGAGGTGCAGGGACTCGATCCGATCGACCCCGTCGACCCCGACGAGAATCCGTACGAGGGTCCGGGGTCGACGCTCAGCTGGCCGCTCGATCCGCTGGGCGCGCGGCGGGCCGCCGTGAGCGCGGCGGCGACCTCCGTCGAGGAGGCGGCACGAACGGGCCTCGCACAGCCGTCTCCCGAGCTGACCCGCCTGCTGGCGGAGCGCGCTGCGCGTCAGCGGGGCACCGACGTCGCGGCCCCGACCCGGGTCCCGGCATCGCGCTTCAAGGACTACGTCACCGACTTCACTGGCACGCTGTCATCGATCGTGCGGCCGATGCCCGAGCGTCCCTACCGGCAGACGCGACTGGGTACGCTCTTCCATGCCTGGGTCGAGCAGCGCTCGGAACTCGTCGGCGTCGGCAGCCGTGTCGACGAAGCTCTGTGGGAGGTCGACGAGGACGAGGTCGCCTCCGAACCCGGGTTCTCGTCCGACGGCAGTACCGACGGTCCGGCGTCGTCGGCGGATGCCGCGGATCTGGCCGCGCTGCAGGAGACGTTCGAGCGCAGCGAGTGGGGCGGTCTCCGACCGATCGCTGTCGAGATCGAGATCGACTTCGCTCTCGGCGCGGGAATCGAGGAGGCCGAGCGATCCGAGCAGGCGCACATCGTCATCTGCAAGCTCGACGCCGTGTATCGCCGTGACGACCGTGGCGGGCGCATCGAGATCGTCGACTGGAAGACGGGCAAGGCGCCGCGCACGGCGCAGGAGCGGGACGAGCGGATGCTGCAGCTCGCGCTCTACCGTCTTGCCTACCACCGGCGATTCGAGGTTCCGCTGGACGAGATCGACGTCGCGCTGTACTACGTCGCGGACGACCTCATCATCCGCGGCGACCGGGTCTACTCGGAGGACGAGCTCTTCCACCGCTGGAGCGCGGCGCGCGCCGCGCGCTGAGCCTCTTCGGAGTCGTCGGCGGAGTCTTCAGCAGAGGCATCGCTCGATGCGTCGGTCGCGCGCTGCGGGGCGAGGGGATGCGAGTCCTCGCGCGCCCCCGCGACACCGTTGGTGCCGGCGAACATGCTCGCGACCCCGGACAGATCCTCGGTCTCGAGGTTCAGCATCTCGGCGCGATGGGACGCCTCCGCGCTCTGCGAATCGGTCGCATCCGCGCGCTCGGCCCAGGGCGGCGATGCCGGCTCGTCGTCTCCACTGACGCCGACTTCGCCAGCGCTGTCGTCGTGCGTGTCATCGGCGTCGGCGCCGTCCGCCCACAGCTCGTTGGGATTGTAGGCGTCGGTCTGCATGGAGGTGTCGACGTCGGTGGCGGCCGTGGCCGGCACGCGGCCCAGAGCATCCATCGCGGAATCGACGCCATCGCTGCGAGCGGCGATGATGCTGAGGTCGTCGGTGCGCAGCCCTTCGGCGAGGGATTCGAGCAGAGCGGCGGCGTCATCGACGATGTCGGGCCGGCGCATCGAGTCGCCGTGCACGAGCCAGCGCGCGAACTCCAGCTCGGCGAGCAGTCGTGCGCGCACCTCGAGACCCGGATCCGGCGCCCGGTCGACCGCTCGCGCGTAGGTCGCGTGCACGTCGGGTGCGGCGTCCGGCGCAGCTGACAGCCAGGAGAGATCGACGGCCGGGTCGCCGACGGAGAGTCCGTGCCAGCCGACGAGGCCGGTGACCTCGGGGCCGCGCTCCGGATGGTCCGCGAAGACGAACGAGGTCGCCTGGACCCCGCCCAGGACGACGGTCGATTCGAACCGCCACAGGGCGTCATCGGCGACGGCGTCGCGCCAGCGCACCGTGAGACGTGCGGGAACCCGGCCGGTCGCTGCCGCGGAGTCGACGAGGCGGCTCAACTCCTCGCGGGTCTCGTCAGCCGAGCGGGTCACGAGGCCGGCGCCGCGCACGACCGAGGTCGGCATCCCGTGGACGGCGGCGATGGCGGCACCCATCGATTCGGCCGCGCCACGCCCGGCGGGCACGAGCGACGCCTCGATCTGGAATCCGGGGAGGAGCTCGGTCACCAGCGCGCGACCGGCGCCGACCGTGGTCTCGCCGATGTATTCAGGTGCGTGGAACGGCAGCATCGCCCTGGCGCCGTCGGTCAGAGCCCGCAGTGCGAGGGCCTCCGCGGCCAGTTCGCGCGCCGCGTCCTCATCGTCGGCGACACGGATCGCGAGTTCGCGGCCGTCGGCCAGCGAGGCCACCGCCGAATCGAATCGGCCGTCGCCGTCGGCGCTCAGAGGGCGAGTACCCGTGACCTCCGCGCCGGGCAGTGCGGCCGTCACCGCCGCGGCTAGAGTGAATGGAGAGCGTCCCATGCCCCCAGGGTAGGTCGACGCCGGGGCGGTCCCGCCTCCGCCACGCCCGTGAGAGAGGGAGTCGATGACCTTTCAGCCCCCGTCCCTCGACCGCGCCGCCGAACTCCGCGAGGAGCCGGACGTGCTCGAGCGCCTGCGAGACGACCCCGGCACGCGGGTCATCGTGGTGCGCGAAGGCCGCGTACGGGTCGCCGACTCGACCCTGCTGCGCGTTCCCGCCGACGCCGTGGGCGACGCGACCTGGGCGCTGCTCGGTCGCGATCAGGACGGGGCCGTGCTGCTGCTCGCCGTCGCACCGCCCGAGAACGACGCCCTGGACACGGCCCCCGACGAGATCTGGCTCGGTCTGCGCGATCTCGGCGGGCGCATCGATCGCGTCGAATCCGAACTGCTCGTCGAGGCGATCGCGCTGGCCGGTTGGCTGCGCGACGCGCCCTTCTGCCCGACCTGCGGAGGCGGCACCGAGCTGCGTCAGGCCGGCTGGTCACGGCGCTGCCTCGTCTGCGGCCGCGACCACTTCCCGCGTAACGACCCCGCCGTGATCGTCGCGGTCGAGAGCCGCGACGGCGAGCGTCTGCTGCTCGGCGCGAACGCGAACTGGGGCGGGCGCATGTACTCGTGCTTCGCGGGCTTCACCGAGGCTGGCGAGTCGCTCGAAGCGACCGTGCATCGCGAGATCGAGGAGGAATCCGGCGTACGCCTCTCGGCGCTGCGCTACATCTCGTCGCAGGCCTGGCCGTTCCCGCGCTCGCTGATGATCGGCTTCCGCGCCGTCGTCGACGACGAGTCCACGGCTCTCGCCGACGGTGAGGAGATCGTCGACGTCCGGTGGTTCACCCGGAGCGAGATCGCCTCCGCCCTCGCCGGCGACGGCCCCGTGGGGCTGCCGGGCCCGGCGTCCATCGCGCGCGCCCTGATCATCGACTGGTACGAGGATCACGCGTGAGCGCACTCGATGCCCTCGACGAGGCGCAGCGGGCCGCGGCATCCGTCCTTCGGGGTCCGGTCGCCGTGCTGGCCGGCGCCGGAACCGGCAAGACCCGTGTGATCACGCATCGCATCGCGCACGGCGTCGACACGGGCGCGTATTCGCCGTCACGGGTCATGGCGGTGACTTTCACCGCGAAGGCGGCAGGGGAGCTCCGGGGGCGGCTGCGGGCACTCGGTGTCGAAGGCGTCGCCGCCCGCACGTTCCATGCGACCGCCCTCGCGCAGCTGAACTTCTTCTGGCCGACATTGGCGGGCTCGCCGGCCCCGGCCATCATCACCAACAAGGTGCGGATGCTGGGGCAGGCAGCCGACGCGATCCGGCTGCGACCGAGCACCGCCACGCTCCGCGACATCGCGTCCGAGATCGAGTGGCGCAAGGTGTCGATGCTGTCGATCGATCAGCACGCCGCGCTCGGCCGCACGGTGACGGGAATCGACTCCGGGCAGCTGGGCGAGCTGATGCGCGGCTATGAGGCGCTGAAGGACGAGCGCAGGCAGCTCGACTTCGAGGACGTCCTCCTGGCGTGCGCCGGGATGCTGGAGGCGGAGCCGCGGGTCGCGGCATCCGTGCACGAGCAGTATCGGCACTTCACGGTCGACGAGTTCCAGGACGTCTCGCCGCTGCAGAACCGGCTGTTGGAGCTCTGGCTGGGCGATCGCCAGGACATCTGCGTGGTCGGCGACGCCAGCCAGACCATCTACTCGTTCGCGGGTGCCGAGCAGCGGTTCCTGCTGGAATTCGAACGACGGCACCCGGACGCGACCGTCGTGCGGCTCGAGACGAACTACCGTTCGCAGGCGCCCATCCTGACCGCTGCCAACGCCCTGATGCAGGGCCGCCCCGGCGCCCTGGAACTCGTTCCCGCGCGGGAGCAGTTCACCGCGGATGCTCCGACCGTCACGGCCTACGACTCCGAGACCGACGAAGCCGCCGGCATCGCCGCCGCGATCTCCGCGCGGATCGCCGCCGGCGCGTCTCCGGCCGAGATCGCGGTGCTGTACCGGGCGCACGCGCAGTCGGGCGTGCTGCAGCAGGCGCTGGCGGCGGAGGGCATTCCGACCTCGGTCCTCGGCGGAACGCGCTTCTTCGCTATGCCCGAGGTGCGGCAGGCGATCCTCGCGCTGCGCGCCGCCGCTGTGGCTCCCACCGAGCAGGGCTTTCTCCCGAACGTGCAGCGGGTGCTGCGCGAGCTCGGCCTGACCGACGAACCGCCGGCGGCCGGTGGCGCCCAGCGCGACGGCTGGGAGGCCAGACGGGCGATCCTGCGACTCGCGGAGGAGGCAGGACCCGAGGCGAACCTGCGCACGTTCAGCGATGCCATGATGGCGCGGGCGAAGGATCAGCACGAGCCGACGATGCGCACCGTGACGCTGTCGACCCTCCACGCCGCGAAGGGCCTCGAGTGGCCGCACGTGCATCTCGCGGGCTGGGCGGAGGGATCGCTGCCGATCTCCTACGCCTCGAGCTTCGAGGCCATCGACGAGGAGCGGCGACTGGCCTATGTGGGGGTCACGCGCGCCGCGCGTACCCTGGACATCTCGTGGTCGCGCTCGGCAGGGCGAGGAGAGCGGGCGCCGTCGCGGTTCCTGGCGGAGATGGGGACGACGGCGCGCGGCACCGGCATCCTTCGTGAAACGTCACCGCGCGACGCGCGCGCGAGCCGTCAGCGCTGACCCGGACCATCTCGCCTCCTCCGCCGTCGGCGGCGAGGAGTCGCGACGCCAGGAGCGCGCCCTCGGCCACCTGCGCCGCCCGCAGCACCACGGGGCCGTATCCGATCATCTGGGCGTGCAGCAGCGGCCACGCCGGATCGCGATCGGCGTCGTCGGCGTCTCGGCAGGCCAGACAGGGGGTCTCCCCGGGAAGCACCAGCGGTCCGACCGTGACGTGGCCCGGCTCGAAGGCGATGGGCAGGTGCGGGACGTCCTCACGCAGATAGCGCGCGAACTGCACAGCCGCTGCGGCGCCCTGCACGAGGATGACCCCGACCGCGTCGCGCACCGAGCGGTCGACCAGCGCGATCCCCTCGTCGGCGAGCGCCTCTCTGGCACGATAGGCGCCGCGCCCGTCGGTGATGCCGATGGTCTCGACCCAGGCAGGCCGCGTCGCCGCTGGGTCGTCGATCAGGAGGTGCTCGATCCGGGCCAGCAGAGTCCGAGCCTCCTGACGCGGCGCTCCCGTGCCGTGGGCGATCACATCGAAGGCGGAGCGGCGGAAACCGGAGCGCAGAAGGCTCAGCAGCAGTTCCACCCACGGCGCCTCCGCCTCGATGCGCAGACCGTCGTCGATGCCGAGCTGCAGGGTCCGCTCATCGCGCCAGAGCAGCGGCGCGCTCGGATCCAGGCGGGTGAGGGTCGGCGGGGTCAGCGGCATCACCTGATTCTGGTGAAACCCCGGATGCCGTGGAGTCGCGAACGCGGTTCCGTGGAGAACTTCCGTGCTCCGCGGATCAGGGGAGGAGCGGTGCGCGCCGCGCCCGCTCCTCCAGGCTGTCAGACCGGTCGTTCGCCCTCGGGCGCGGCATCCCCGTCCGGATCGTCGGACCCGTCTGTCTTCTCCGTCGGATCCTCTGCGGAGAAGTCGTCGCCGTCGAGCAGACGCGCGAGGGCCTCGTCGAACTCGTCCGCGACCGGCTGCTCGCCCCGCTCGGCGGCCTGCAGACGAGCCACCAGTGCGCTCGGGTCGTCGATGTCCTCGGCGGTCGGCATGAGGTCGGGGTAGTCCCACAGGGCGTCGCGTCCGCTGATGCCGACGGCATCCGTCACGGCCTGCCACATCGCGGACGCCTCACGCATGCGCCGCGGACGCAGCTTCAGCCCGACGAGAGCGCCCAGGGCGTCTTCGGCAGGACCGCCGACCGCGCGGCGACGACGGGCGGCTTCGGCGATGCGCGCACCGTCGGGCAGCCGGGCGGTCGCCTGTGCGGTGACCACGTCCACCCAGCCGTCGATCGTGGCGATGAGGTTCTCGAGCCGTGTCAGCGCCTCGCGCTGCGCCTCGGTCTGCGCGGGGAGCAGCGCTCCGCCCTCGATCGCCGCCCGCAGCTCCTCGGGGTCCGACGGGTCGAGGCGGCTGGCGACGTCCTCGAGTGCGTCCACGTCGACGCTCACGCCGCGTGCGAAGTCGGTGATCTGCGCCATCACGTGCAGGTGCAGCCACTTCGCATGGCGGTAGAGGCGCGCGTAGGCGAGCTCGCGCGTCGCCAGGTAGAGCGCGATCTGGTCTTCGGGGATCTCGAGTCCCTCGCCGAACGCGGTGAGGTTCTGCGGGATCACGGCGGCGGTCCCGGCCGGCAGCACGGGGATCCCGACGTCGCCGCCGGAGACCACCTCGAGCGAGAGATTGCCGAGCACCTGGCCGAACTGGGCGGCGAACACCGAGCCGCCCAGACCGCGCATGAGCTTGCCCGCCCCCTGGACGACGCTGCGCATCTCCTCGGGGACCTGGGTGTCGAGGGCAGAGGTCAGCGCGTCGGCGATGCTGGTCGACACGGGGCCGGCGATCTCCTTCCAGACAGGCAGGGTCTTCTCGACCCACTCGCCGCGGGTCATCGCGGTGGGGGCCTCGCTCAGCTCGGAGATGGTCGTCGCCTCGCCGAGCCAGAGGTTCGCGAGCGTGAACGCGTCGATGAGCGAGTTGCGCGATCCGTCGGTCACCCCCTGGCCTTCGCGGTTCGCGATGTGCAGCGCCTGACGCTGCGCGTTCTCCCACGGGTCGCCGCCGAACGCGCCCTGGAGCTGCGACATGATCGTCTGCATCATCGCCGGGTCGAACTGGAAGCCCTCCATGCCCTGCATGGCATCTCGCAGAGCCTCGGGGTCGATATCCCCGCCGCCCTGGTTCGAGAGCATCTTTCGGAGGAACTCCTGGAAGTCCTCGGGAGTCGGGTCGTTGTCTGCCATGTCGTTCGCCCTCTCAGCACGCCTATAGCCGTGGCATCTACGCTAGTCACAGGTTTCTGCGCGCGTCCCCGAAGCGAGCAGATCGCTGTACGCCGCTCGCGAACGACGGAGGAATGCTGTGGATCGAACGCGGTCTGGAAAGCCCGGACTCGGAGTCTGGGCGCTGATCGTCGCGCTCTTCGCGCTCGTGGTCCTGACCTTCCTCCCGACGCCGTACGTCATCCAGCGGCCCGGCCCCGTCTACGACACCCTCGGCACCGCCACGGGGACCGACGGCGAGCAGGTGCCGCTGATCAGCATCGACGGCGCCGAGACCTTCGAGACGAGCGGCACGCTCGACCTCACGACCGTGCAGGTCGTCGGCAACCGCGAGCGCACGCCGAGCTGGTTCGAGCTCGCGCTCGCCTGGATAGACTCGTCCCGCGCCGTCGTGCCGCTCGACTCGGTGTTCCCGGAGGGCGTGACGACCGAGCAGCGCGACGAGCGCAACGCGATGCTGATGGTCGACTCGCAGCACGAGGCGACGGCCGCGGCTCTGAACGAGCTCGGCTACGACACGGGTGCGAAGGTCGTCGTGCAGGAGGCCGTGGCCGATGCGCCGGCCGATGGGCTCCTCGACGCCGAAGACGTCATCACCGCGATCGACGGAACCGCGGTCACCTCCGCCGCGCAGCTGCGCCAGGCGATCCAGGATGCCGGCGGCGACCCGGTCGTCCTCACCGTGCTCCGCGCAGGCGAGGAGAAGACCGTCGAGGTGACGCCGGAGGAGCACACCGAGAACGACGTGACGACGTGGCTCATCGGCATCACGCTGCGCACGGACTACGACTTCGAGATCGACGTCACGCTCCAGCTCGACAACGTCGGAGGACCCAGCGCCGGGATGATGTTCGCGCTCGGCATCATCGACACGCTCACCGAGGGCGAGCTCAACGGCGGGCACGACATCGCCGGCACCGGGACGATCGACGCCGCTGGCACGGTCGGGCCGATCGGCGGCATCCGTCAGAAGCTGTACGGGGCGCGCGACGCCGGAGCGGACTACTTCCTCGCGCCGGCGTCGAACTGCGACGAGGTGGTGGGTCACGTGCCCGACGGGCTGCAGGTGATCCGCACGTCGACGCTCGAGGAGTCCCTCGATGCGCTCGAGGTCATCGCGGCCGACGGCGACGTCACCTCCCTTCCCACGTGCGAGCTCGCCGGCTCGTGAGCGGGGGAGTCGCCGTGACCTCGCCGTGACCGGGATGACAGCCGCCGCACAGTGAGGCCCGCCTAGGATGGAACGGTGACCTCGAACTCAGCCTCAGCTCCGAATCCGGCCACGCCTCGAACCTCCCGACGCATCCTCGGCATCTCCCTGGTGATCATCGCCGCCCTGATCGCGGCGTTCTTCGTGTTCGCCTCGCTCTACACGGAGTTCCTCTGGTTCGACCAGGTGGGCTTCACCGGCGTCCTCACCACGCAGTGGATCGCCACGGCCGTGATGTTCGTGGTCGGCTTCCTCGGCATGGCCGCGCCGCTCTTCCTCGTGATCCAGCTCGCGTACCGTCTGCGACCCGTCTACGTGCGGCTCAGCTCGCAGCTGGACCGCTACCAGGAGGTCATCGAGCCGCTGCGTCGCCTGGCGATGTGGGGCATGCCGATCTTCTTCGGCCTCTTCGCCGGTTTCGCTGCCGCCGGACAGTGGAAGACGGTCTGGCTGTGGGCCAACGGCGTAGCGACCTCCGACGTCGATCCGCAGTTCGGCATCGACACCGGCTTCTACATGTTCGCGATGCCGTTCTACTCGATCCTGCTCGCGTTCGTCTCCGCCGTGCTGCTGCTGTCGCTGCTGGTCACCGCCCTCGTGTCGTACCTCTACGGCTCGGTCCGCGTCGGACAGGGCGAGCTGCGCATCTCGAAGCCCGCGCGCATCCAGCTCGCCGTGATAGCCGGCCTCTACCTGCTGGTGCAGGCGGCGAGCCTGTGGCTCGACCAGTACAAGACGCTCTCCACGCCGGAGGACCGCATCACCGGTGCGGCATACACCGGTGTCAACGCGACCATCCCCGGGTTGGCGATCCTCGCGATCATCGCCGCCGTCGTCGCGATCCTCTTCTTCGTCACCGCCGTGATCGGCCGCTGGCGCTTCCCGCTCGCGGCGACCGCGCTGCTCCTCGTCGCCTCGCTCGTCGTGGGTGTCGGATACCCGTGGATCGTCACCACCTTCCAGGTGAAGCCGAACCAGAACGCCTACCAGGCCGAGTACTACCAGCGGAACATCGACGGCACGAAAGAGGCCTACGGCATCGCCGACCTCGAGACCACGGCCTTCGAAGCCGAGACGGACGCCGCGGCCGGCCAGCTGCGCGAGGACGCGGAGACCACCGCGTCGATCCGCATCATGGACCCGAAGGTCATCCCGCCGACCGTCCGCCAGCTCGAGCAGTACCGCGGCTACTACCAGTTCCAGACGACGATGGACGTCGACCGCTATGAGATCGACGGCGTGATGCAGGACACGGTCGTCTCCGTGCGAGACCTCGACATGTCGGGCCTCGGCGACGGCGACAACTGGAACAACCGCGTCGCGGTCTACACGCACGGCTACGGCCTCGTGGCTGCGGCCGGCAACCAGCGCACGAGCGACGGCGAGCCGGTGTTCCTCGAGCGCGGCATCCCGTCGTCCGGATTCCTGACCGACCGGGAGAACTTCGAGCCCCGCGTCTACTTCGGCGAGAACTCCCCGGAGTACTCGATCGTCGGCGCCCCCGAGGGCTCGGAACCGGCGGAGATCGACTATCCGCGCGGCAAGGACGGGTCCAGCGAGACGAAGACCACGTTCGAGGGCGAGGGCGGCCCCGCCGTCGGCAACACGTTCACGAAGCTGCTCTACGCGCTGAAGTTCCAGTCAGAGCAGATCCTGTTCTCCAACCTCGTGAACGAGGACTCGCAGATCCTCTACGACCGCGATCCGAAGACGCGCGTGCAGAAGGTCGCCCCGTACCTCGAGCTCGACAGCGACCCGTACCCGAGCGTCGTGGACGGTCGCATCGTCTGGATCGTCGACGGCTACACCACCAGCTCGACGTACCCGTACTCGACCGGCGTCAGCCTGTCGGACGCGATCGCCGACTCCAACGTCCCGTCGCCGACCCTCGCGATCGACGACATCAACTACATCCGCAACTCGGTGAAGGCCACGGTCGACGCCTACGACGGCTCGGTGACGCTCTACGCCTGGGACGAGGAAGACCCGGTGCTCAAGACCTGGCAGAAGGTCTACCCGTCGACGGTGAAGCCGATCAGCGAGATGTCCGGCGAACTGATGAGCCACGTGCGCTACCCGACCGACCTGTTCAAGGTGCAGCGCGATGTGCTCGGGATCTACCACGTCGACACCGCCGGATCGTTCGCGCAGCAGGACAACCGCTGGCAGACGCCGAACGACCCCCGCAGCGACGCGATGCTGCAGCCGCCGTACTACCTGACGATGCAGATGCCGGGGCAGGATTCTCCGCGCTTCTCGATGTTCTCCACCTTCATCCCTGTCTCCCAGGGAGCGGGAGGCAGCCGAGACGTGCTGATGGGCTACCTCGCGGTGGACTCGGATGCCGGGTCGGAAGCTGGTGTGAAGGGGGACGGCTACGGTCAGCTCCGCATGCTGGAGATCGACACGGACACGACTGTGCCCGGCCCCGGCCAGGTGCAGAACACCTACAACTCGGACACGGCCGTCGTGCCGCAGCTGAACCTGCTGCAGCAGGGCGAGTCCGAGGTGATCTACGGCAACCTGCTCACGCTCCCGGTCGGTGGCGGTCTGCTCTACGTGCAGCCCGTGTACGTGCAGTCCTCCGAGGGCACGCAGCTCCCGAGACTGCAGAAGGTGCTCGTCGCCTTCGGTGATCGCGTGGCCTTCGAGAACACGCTCACCGAGGCGCTCGACACGCTGTTCGGCGGTGACTCGGGAGCGACCGGCGGTGACGACGAGGTCGAGCCCACGGAACCGGGCACGGAAGATCCGAACACCGGCGAGACGCCGACAGAGCCGACGCCGCCCACCGAGCCCACGGGTGACGAGGCCGCCGCCCTCGCGGCCGCGCAGCAGGCGCTGCTCGACCGTGACGCCGCTCTGAAGGCCGGAGACCTCGAGGCCTTCGCGGAGGCCGACAAGCGCCTCACGGCAGCCGTCGAGAAGCTCCTCGCACTGGATGCCGCCGCCGGTCAGTGACCTCGCGCAGCTGAAGTGAATCGGGCGTCCCTTCGGGGGCGCCCGATTCGCGTATCGGCGAAACCTATGGTCTCCATCGGATTCCCGGGATGGGACGGGATCGGCCCGCGACCTACTGTTGCACCATGAACGAGCCGCAGCACGACCTGCCAGATCCCGGCCCCGTGCGGACCGAGGTCCCGGTCTCCCGAGCGACGGGGATCGAGGTCAAGTCCATCGACTGGGTGCCGCTCTCCGAGCGCACCGGCACGCCGTCGAGTCTCTTCCCGCTGTGGTTCATGTCCAACGCGAACCTCACCACGCTCGCGACGGGCATGGTCGGGGTCGCGATGGGGGCGAACTTCCTGGTCTCGCTGCTGGCGATCGTGCTGGGGGTGTGCGTCGGCACCGTGTTCACCTCCTTCCATTCCGCCCAGGGACCACAGCTGGGTCTGCCGCAGATGATCCAGTCGCGAGCGCAGTTCGGCTACCGCGGCGTCGCGATCGTGTGCCTCGTGGTCGTCGCCAGCATCGTCGGATTCAACATCTTCAACCAACTGCTCGCGGGGCAGGTGCTCACGGCGACGACCGGCGTCGATGCGGGCGCCGGCTGGTACGTGCTCATCACGGCTCTCGCCCTCACGTTGGCGATCATCGGCTATCACTGGATCCACCGCGTGCAGAAGTGGCTGACCTGGCTGTTCCTCGCGACCTTCGGCGTGTTCAGCGTGGTGGCGCTGTTCGCGCTTCCGCTCCCTGCAGCGGACTTCTCGCTGGGGGAGTTCGACGGCCCGGCGTTCCTCGTGCAGTTCGCGGCCGCCGCGGCCTACGCGCTGGGCTGGGCGCCCTACGTGTCCGACTACTCACGGTACCTGCCCCCGCAGACGAGCCCGCGCAAGGCGCTGTTCTACACCTCCTCCGGTGTGATCGTCGGCGCGGGCTGGCTGATGATCCTCGGGGCGTTCGTCGCCTCGCTCTTCGCGGATGCGGATCCGGTGCAGGCGATCACGGCGGCGGCCGATGCGATCGTGCCCGGTGCGGGCGCGGTGCTGCTCTGGTCTGCGCTGCCCGCCCTGATCACCGTCATCACGATCAACATCTACGCCGCGAGCCTCGAGCTGATCACGGTCGCCGATTCGTTCCGATCGGTGCGACCCACGCGATTCGCCCGCATCGTCGCCTGCAGCATCATCGGCCTCGGCGGCCTGCTCGGCGCGGCGTTCTCGACGGGGGAGTTCCTCGACTCGTTCGGCAGCTTCCTCGTCGTGCTGCTCTACGTGCTCGTCCCGTGGACCTCGGTCAATCTCGTCGACTACTACTTCGTGCGCCGCGGGCGCTACGCCGTCGCCGAGATGTTCCGTCCGCAGGGCATCTACGGCTCGTGGGGATGGCGCGGGATCACCGCGTACGTCATCGGCATCGCCGCGATGATCCCGTTCGTCGTGGCCACGTGGTTCACGGGGCCGATCGCCGCTGCGATGGGCGGCATCGACATCGCCCTGTTCGTCGGACTCGCGGCATCCGCCGTGGCGTACGTGCTGCTCGCGCGCGGACTCGATCTCGACGCGGAACGTCGACTCGCCAGGGAAGAGGCGGAGGCGATGGGCGTGCGCTCCGTGAGCTTCGGCGCCGAGCGCGGCTGAGGGCGTTCACGTGGCTCTCACGCCGGGCAAGCGAAAGGCCCCCGATCCGGATTTCTCCTGATCAGGGGCCTTTCTTGTGTCGCATTCTCGTTGCGGGGACAGGATTTGAACCTGCGACCTCCGGGTTATGAGCCCGGCGAGCTACCGAACTGCTCCACCCCGCGGCACAAGAAGTAACCTATCACGGATTCCGAAGGTCGGCGAATCGAGGCCGGGCACGGGCGGATGCGAGAGGATGAGGTATGTCCGAGACCGCAGCCGTATCCGTCGCCGTGTGCCAGTTCGCACCGACGGCATCCCGTTCCGACAATCGCGAGCGGATCGCTGCGCTGACGGCGGATGCTGCGGCGCGCGGCGCGAAGCTGATCGTGTTCCCCGAGTACTCGAGCTACTTCGTCGATCCGATGGATGCGACGCTCGCGGCGAACGCCGAGGAGCTCGACGGCGAGTTCGTCGCAGCGCTCACGGCTCTGGCCGCCGACTACGCGGTCGTGATCGTCGCGGGCCTGGCCGAGCGCGCCGCGGACGGCGAACGGGTGCGGAACACGGTCGTGGCGGTGCGCGGCGACGGCATCCTCGCCGTCTACCGCAAAGAGCACCTCTACGACGCCTTCGGGCAGACGGAATCCGACTGGGTCGAGCCGGGTGACCCGGGGGAGCCTGCCACATTCGTGCTCGGTGGCCTGCGCTTCGGGCTGATGACCTGCTACGACCTGCGCTTCCCCGAGCTCGCGCGCACCCTCGTCGACGCGGGCGCCGACGTGCTGGTGGTGCCGGCCGAGTGGGTGAGGGGTCCGCTCAAGGAGCACCACTGGACCACCCTGCTGGCTGCCCGGGCGATCGAGAACACCGTGTACGTGGTCGCCGCGGACCATCCGACGCCGATCGGCGTCGGGCATTCGCAGGTCGTCGACCCGCAGGGCGTCGTGCTTGCCGGCGTCGGAACGGGCGAGGGGATCGCGGTCGCGGCGCTGGAACGGGCGGCGATCGACCGCGTGCGTGCGGTCAACCCCTCCCTGCGCGTGCGGCGCTACGCCGTGGTTCCCCGCTGACGCGGAGCCGCGCGTCAGAGCGCCGAGGCCGCGAGGCGCGCAGCGGCCTCTTCGAGTACCTCGACGCGCTTGCAGGCGGCGAAGCGCACCAGGCTGCTGTACTCGCTGCGCCTGCCCTCCGACACGAACGCCGTCAGGGGGATCGCGACGACGCCGGCGCGCTCCGGCAGCGCACGGCAGAAGGCCGCGGCATCCGCGCCGCCCAGAGCGGTCGCGTCCGCGACGGTGAAGTAGCCGCCCTGGGGTGCGTGCACGGTGAACCCGGCGGCCCGCAGACCCGCCCCGAGGATCTCGTGCTTGTGCGCGAGCGCCGCCGCGGCATCCGTGAACGTGGCGTCGTCGAGACGCAACCCCACGGCGATGGCGGGTTGGAACGGTGAGCCGTTCACATACGTGAGGTACTGCTTCACGGAGAGCACGGCCGTGATCAGGTCGGCCGGACCGTGCACCCAGCCGATCTTCCATCCCGTGGCGGAGAACGTCTTCCCCGCGGAGGAGATCGTGAGCGTGCGCTCGGCGGCGCCGGGCAGCGTGGCGATCGGCGTGTGCGGGGTGTGGAACGAGAGGTGCTCGTAGACCTCGTCGGTGATGATGATCGCGTCGTGCCGCTGGGCCAGACGCACGACCTCGGCGAGCACCTCGGCGCCGAAGACAGCGCCGGTCGGATTGTGCGGGTCGTTCACGAGGATGATCCGGGTGCGATCGTTCACCGTGGCGGCCAGCAGATCGAGATCGGGCTGGAAGTCGGGGGCCCTCAGCGGCACGGTGCGCAGTCGAGCGCCCGCCAGCGCCACCGCCGCCGCATAGGAGTCGTAGTACGGCTCGAACACGACGACCTCGTCGTCCGGCCCGTCGATCAGCGCGAGCAGACTGGCCGTGAGCGCCTCGGTCGCGCCGGCGGTGACGATGACCTCGGTCGCCGGGTCGACGTCCAAACCATAGAAGCGGTGCTGATGCTCGCTGATGGCGGCGAGCAGATCGGGGATGCCGCGCCCCGGCGGATACTGGTTCGCCCCGGCGGAGATCGCGGCGCGCGCGGCCTCCAGCACCACCGCGGGCCCGTCCTCATCGGGGAAGCCCTGGCCGAGATTGATCGCGCCGGTTCTGGCCGCTGCCGCCGACATCTCTGCGAAGATCGTAGGTGCGACGGTTCCGTCTGCGGCGAGCAGACCTGCACCGGCCGCCGTGCGCCGCCATGCGCCGGGAATGACACTCATGAAGAACAGGCTAAGGCCATAGCTGAAACTCATCTTCGCCATACGAAACGCACAGATACAGGCGGCAGTCTGAAGGGGCGTTGATGAAGGAGCACACCATGAACGAAGACGACACCCAGAACCACTCGGCACCCGCGTCCCACGACGCCGTGCCGTCCACCGAGGCAGCAGAGGCCACCGCTCAGTCGGCGACCGCCGCCGCCGCTGAGACCACCGCCCCGGCCGCCCCGGCGCAGGGACATGAGGTGCCGTCGACCTTCACGTCGCAGGCACCCGCCGCCCCCGCCGCGCTCACGCCGCCCGCGCCCGCCGCCCCGGCCGCACCGCAGCCCTTCGCCGCGCCGAGCACGGCGCAGCACGCGACGGCATCGGCTCCGGGCGCAGCCTTCGGCATCCCCACCGCGACCGCGCACACCCAGCCGACGCAGCCGCTCGACGGCACCGCGCCCCTCGGCTTCGGCAGCGCTCCGGCCGACGGCGTCAAGACGAAAGAGCCCAAGTCCCGGGGCGGCGCGAAGTTCGCGGCGTTCATCGTGGCCGCGGCGCTGGTCGGCGGTGTCGCCGGGTTCGGCGGCGGCGCGCTGCTGACCGGACTTCAGGATCAGCCAACGGGCGGCACGGCCGGCGGGCCCCAGACCGTCACGGTCAACGACCCCGGATCGGTCAACGAGACCACCGCGGTCGCGACGGCGGCGCTTCCCTCGGTCGTCACGATCGAGGTCGCCGGCTCCCAGGAGGCCGGCAGCGGCTCTGGCGTGATCATCAGCGAGGACGGCTACGTCCTCACGAACACGCACGTCGTGACCCTCGGCGGCGCCGTGGCCGACCCCAGCATCCGTGTGACCGCGTCCGACGGCCGCATCTACGAGGCCACCGTCGTCGGCACCGACCCGATCTACGACCTCGCCGTGATCAAGCTGACGGACGCCAAGGGCCTCACGCCCATCGAGTTCGCCGACTCGTCCAAGCTCAACGTCGGCGACACCGCCGTCGCGCTCGGTGCCCCGCTCGGTCTCGCGAACTCGGTCACCACCGGCATCGTGAGCGCGCTCAACCGCAGCATCCAGATCGCCTCCTCGGCCCTGCCCGACTCGTCGTCCGAGGACGCTCCGGAGCAGCAGGCGCCGGAAGAGGGCGACGGACAGGGGCCGTTCCAGTTCGATCTGCCGGGCAACACCGGGCAGCAGTCCAACGAGTCGATCTCGATCGCCGTGATCCAGACGGATGCCGCGATCAACCACGGCAACTCCGGCGGCGCACTCGTGAACAGCAAGGGCGAGCTGATCGGCATCAACGTGGCGATCGCGAGCTCGGGCGGATCCGAGGAGTCCGGCTCGATCGGCATCGGCTTCGCGATCCCGGCGAACATCGCCCAGCGCGTCTCCGAGGAGATCATCGCCGACGGCGCAGCCACGCACGGCCTGCTCGGCGCATCCGTCCGCGACGCGGCGAGCGTCGAGGGTGCGAACGTGGCGGGAGCGTACATCGCCGAGGTCACCGACGGCGGAGCGGCAGCTGCGGCCGGGCTCAAGGCGGAGGATGTCGTCACGGCGTTCAACGGAGTCCCGATCACCAGCGCCAGCGATCTGACCGCGCAGGTGCGCGCGGCGGCCGCGGGCAGCGATGCGAAGGTGACCTACGTCCGCGGCGGCAAGGAGGGCGAGCTCGAGGTGACACTCGGCGAGCTCGCCGGCTGACCGCTGTTCGCAGAGAAGGACGCCACCCCGCGATAGGCTCGCGGGGTGGCGTCCTTCTCCTTCGGCACCGGCAATGCGGCCAAGCTGCTCCGGATCCCGCTCTATGCCGCAGGACGCATGGGTACGTTCCTCGTTCCGCGCGGTCGACGCTGGGTGTTCGGCTGCGGCGCGGGGATCGGCGACGGCGCGCTGGCTCTGCAGCGCTATGCATCGGACGCCGGACACGACACGCTGTGGCTCACGTCGTCCGACCGGGAGGATCGCGATGCCGCGGCGCTCGGCATCCGCACTGCGCGCAAGACCGGCCTGCGGGGCTGGTGGGCGACCGCCAGAGCGGGCGTGCTCGTCGTCACGCACGGCCTCGGCGACGTCAACCGCTACGCGAACGGCGGGGCCTTCGTCGTGCAGCTCTGGCACGGTATCCCGCTGAAGCGCATCGGCCTCGACTCGTCGGCCACCACGCAGGTCCCGAACGTTCCCGGCGCACCGCTGCTGCGCCGGGTCGTCGGGCTGCTGTATCGCGGTGCCGCCCAGCGCATCAGGGTCCTGCCCGCGGCCTCGCATCGTTCTCGCGGCCGCCTGGAATCGGCGTTCGGGCTGGGCGATGACCGGGTCGTCGTCACGGGCGAGCCACGGGTCGATGTGCTGTCCACCGGATCAGTCGACGAGCGCAGGGCCGCGGCATCCGCTCTGCTGCGTCGCGCGGTCGGCACCGTCCCCGAGAGCGCTCGCGTGATCCTCTACGCGCCCACCTGGCGCGACGGGGCGGCAGACCCCGCGGTGCCGTCCGCGTCGGAATGGGTGCGGATCATCCGTGTGCTCGAAGAGGAGGATGCGATCCTCCTGGTGCGATCTCACCCGCTCGGCGAAGGCGGCTACGCCCCTCCGCTGCCCAGCAGGAGAGTGCGGATGCTGGGGGCCTCCGTCCTCGCCGATGTCACGCCGGTACTCGCCGCGGTCGACGTTCTCATCACCGACTACTCCTCTCTCGCGTACGACGTAGGTCTGCTCCGGACGCCCGTGCTGTATCTCGCCCCGGACGCGCGGGAGTACGCCCGCACCCGCGGGTTCTACGGACGGTACGAGGACGTCGCGGGCGCGGACCCCGCGCCGGACTGGGATGCCGTCCTCGGGCAGCTCCGCGGCCTGCTTTCCGAGCCGACCGCGTACGACGCGGCGTCGGCGCGTTCCGCTACGCTCAGCGCGGAGATGCATGCATACCGAGACGGGCGCAACACCGATCGGGTGTACCAGGCAATCCGCGCGCGGGGGATCCCCGCACCGAAGGGAGCAGCATGACAACGGCCCGGATCGATGAAGCGGCCGAAGCGCTGATCATCGCAGGGACCGGTCAGCGACCGGCGACCGCGGAGCTGTCCGGACCGCGGGCGCGCGTCGACGCGCGCATCACCGGCGGAGGGAAGACCTGGAAGGCCGTGTTCCCGCTGCAGGCATCGCGGTGGGGCGGCCCCGCTCTGCCGCTGCCTTCGGGCGAGTACGCGCTCCGCATCGCCGATGCCGACCTCGACGACCTGCGGATCGCGCCGACCATGCTGGCCGGCGTCCGCGTCGCGGTCGACGGCGGCGCGGTGCACGTCGCCGCACCGATCGATCCCGTGTACGAGACCGTCGAGGGGCAGTCGACGCTCGAAGGGCGCTACGTGGCCCAGGCCGGGGGCACCGAGAACGCCGTCTTCTTCGAGAGCTTCTACGGCCGCAGCGTCGGCTGCAACCCGCAGGCGATCGACCGCGAGCTCGCGGCTCGCGCACCGGGGCTTCGACGCTACTGGAGCGTCGTGGACCTCTCGGTCGCGGTGCCGGAGGGCGCGATCGCGGTCGTCGAGGGCAGCCCGGAGTGGTGGCACGCCCGAGGCGCCGCGCGGCTCCTGGTCGTGAACGACTGGCTGCGCCGCCGGTTCGTGCGCAAGCCGGCGCAGAAGGTGCTGCAGACCTGGCACGGCACGCCGCTCAAACGGCTCGCCCTCCACCGTCCGGGCTTCGACCCGCGCCGGATGGCGGCCGTCGTGAAGGAATCTCGGCGATGGGACGTGCTGCTCGCGCAGAACACCTACTCCGAGCGCATTCTCCGGAAGGCATATGCCTTCTTCGGCAGGCCGATCTGGGTCGAGGGCTACCCTCGCGACGATGCTCTCACCACCGGCGATCCGACCGCGATCCGTGAGGCTCTGGGCATCGTAGAGCAGGAGCGGGTCCTGCTCTACGCGCCGACCTGGCGCGACGACCGCACGGAGATGGTCGACTTCATCGATCCGGAGCTCCTCGCCCGGCAGGCCGACGCCGTGGTGCTCGTCCGCGGGCATTCGCGCACGTTGCAGCAGGGGCGCGATCGCGCGGGCGCCCGGGTGATCGACGTCACCGGCTACCCCGAGACCGCTCAGCTGCTCCTCGCCGCCGACGCGCTCATCACCGACTACTCCTCGGTGATGTTCGACTTCAGCGTCACGGGCAAGCCGATGTACTTCCTCGTGCCCGACATGGATCACTACCGCGGGCAGCTGCGCGGGTTCTACTTCGACCTCGCCGAGCGGGCACCGGGGCCGCTGGTGCGCACGCAGGACGAGCTCGCCTCCGCGCTCGCCGAGCCCGGCCACGAAGCCGCCTACGCGAGCCGGTACGCGGCGTGGCGCGCGCAGTTCAACCGGCGGGATGACGGCCGTGCCGCCGAGCGCGTGGTCGACCGGATCCTGGATCTGGGGTTCGTCAGCCCCTGAGGCGTCGAGGCACCATCACGGCAGCGGGGTGTTCCGGGTGCCGAGGCGCGACGCGTCGACGGTGTCGCGCGCACCGCGCAGCACGCCGCCGAGGAAGCCGATGCCCCAGGACAGGTGCATCGTCGGGAGCACGAGCAGGGTCCACAGCTTCTGGCGGAGCCCGCCTCCGCCCGGTGCCAGGGCGACGGCGAGGACGAGCAGCAGATACAGCGCGAGCGGCCCGTAGACCACGACGGAGGCGACCAGGGAGGCGATTCCCGAGAGCACTCCGGTGAGCTGCAGGACACCGACGACGATGGCGAGGGCGACGACGAGCACGAGCGCCGGGGGAGCGAAGTAGCGGATGCCGTTGCGGCGGCCGAACCGGCGCACCAGTTCACCGCGCCAGGCGCCGGTCGCGCGGAACTGACGGGCGAGACGGAGCCAGCTCTCCCTCGGCCAGTACGTCACGGAGAGACTTGGGTCGAACCACACGCGATGTCCGGCCTGGCGGATCCGGAGATTGAGCTCCCAGTCCTCGCCGCGCCGGATCGTCTCGTCGAAGAGGCCCACCTCGTCGAGCACCTCGCGGCGCATCACGCCGAGGTACGCCGATTCGGCTTCGCCCTCGTTCGTGCGGCCGTGATACGCGCCGCCGCCGAGGCCGACGGGAGAGTTGTAGAGCCGGGCGACCGCCTTCTGGAAGGGGGTGCGGCCCTCGGCGTGCATGACGCCGCCGACGTTCGCGGACTGCGTGCGCTCGAGCGTCTCCAGGGCACGGGCCGCGTAGCCGGGGGAGAGCTCCGAGTGGGCATCGACGCGGACGATCGTCGCGTAGCGGCTCGCGCCGATCGCGGCGTTCAGTCCCACCGGGATGTGCGCGGCAGGGTTCCGCACCAGACGGATGCGGTCGTCGGCCGTAGCGAGCCGCTCGGCCAGCTCGGTCGTCCCGTCCGTCGAGGGTCCGAGTGCGAGGACGAGCTCGGCGGGGCCGGCGACATCCTGGGCGAGCACAGAGGCGACGGCGTGCTCCAGGTACGCGCGCTCGTTGAGCACCGGCATCACGAAGGACACCCCGGCTTCGGGCGTGACGGATTCGTTGGCTGGCACATGACGATCATGGCACGACGACATCGCGCGTTCCCTGATGCGCGCTCCGGGAGCGGGCGCGGGACGAACTATTCTGGAGGGATGGGTGCATTGTCTGACGCCAAGAAGGCGTACCGTCTCCTCACGCGCGCGCTGGCGTCCCGCAGCGCCGTGCAGCGCGTGCGACGGCGCCTCGCCGAGCACGAGCCGCATCCGCTCGATCATTTCCAGGTCGCGGTGTACTTCGCCGACGGCGCGGTGAACATGTATCAGATGCGGCAGTGGTACCGGCCGCTCGCCGAGCTCGCGAAGCGCTGGCCGGTCGTTGTGCTCTCGCGGTCGGCGGCGGGCGCCGAGAAGCTGCTCGACGAGGACGGGCCGCCGGTGGCCTTCGTGCCGAAGGTCCGCGACCTCGAACGGTTCATCGCCCACCAGGACATCCGGGTCGTGCTGTACGTCAACCAGAACACCCGCAACTTCCAGATGTTCCGCTACGGACGCCGCTGGCACGTGTTCATCAACCACGGCGAGTCCGACAAGATGTACATGACCACGAACCAGTACAAGGCCTACGACTACGCCTTCGTGGCAGGTCAGGCGGCGCGGGATCGTCTCTCGCGCACGCTGTGGGACTACGACGTCGACCGCCGCACGATGGACATCGGCCGTCCCCAGGCGGATCACTACTCCGGCACGCTGCCCTACACGCCCGACGAGCGCACCGTGGTCCTGTACGCGCCGACCTGGGAGGGCGACCGCCCCAGTGCGCACTACGGCTCGATCGCCACGCACGGCGAGACGCTTGTGAAGCAGCTGCTGGCGACCGGCACGCACCGGGTGATCTACCGCCCGCATCCCCGCAGCGGCGTCGTCGACGAGGCGTACGGAGCAGCCCACCGCAGGATCATCGCGGCGATCAGCGCTGCCAATGCCGCCGACCGCAGCGCGCAGCACATCTACGACGACGGTGCCGATCTGGGCTGGCAGCTCTCCGCCGCGGATGTCGCGGTCGTCGACATCTCGGCCATGGTCTACGACCGGCTCGCAGCGGGCAAGCCGCTCATGATCACGCGGCCGGCCGACGAGCGCGCCGCGATCGATTCCACGGGCTACCTCGCGGACTGCGAGTGGCTGACGGTCGCCGACGCCTCCCGGATCGTCTCCGAGGTCGAGCGTGTCCGTGCGGACGATGCGGCCGTCGCCCGACTGAAGATGTGGGTGCAGCACTACTTCGGCGACACGACGCCCGGCGTCGCGACGGAGAAGTTCCATGCGGCCATCGAGCGCCTCATGCAGGAGTGGGAGCAGTGGCAGGCGAACGACCTCGGGGCGATCCGCGAGGACGAGGACGACGACGACGAAGAGGGCGACGAGGAAGACGCATGAGCGCCGACCTCGCGCGTGCTCGCGATGTCGCCGCGCGGCTGGAAGCGCTTCCGCGCACGGGCTCCACGAACGCCGATCTCCGCGAGCGGGCCGATGACGTCGAGGGCTGGCCGCATCTCTCCGTGCTGGTCACGAGAAACCAGACCGCGGGGCGCGGGCGGCTCGACCGCACCTGGGTGGCGCCGGACGGGGCGTCGCTGGCGGTCTCCGTCCTGCTGCGCCGTCTTCCGGCCGATCCCGCCGCGCGCGGCTGGATCCCGCTGGCTGCCGGAGCGGCGATGGCCGAGGCCGTCTCCGCCCAGCTGCCCGGGCGCGACGTCGCGGTCAAGTGGCCCAACGACGTCCTGGTCGACGGGCGCAAGATCTGCGGCATCCTGGCGGAGGCGACGACGGATGCCGTCATCGTCGGATCCGGCGTCAACACGGCCATGACGGGGGAGCAGCTGCCCGTGCCGACGGCCACCTCTTTCGCCGTGCTCGGCGTCGAGGTCGATGAGGACCGGCTGCTGGCGGACTACCTGCGGTCGCTCTCCTCCTCGCTCGCCGCGCTGGTCGCGGCCGACGACGCCGTCGCGAGCGGGCTGCACGCCGCCGTGACCGCCCGCTGTGCGACGCTCGGTCTCGTCGTGCGTGTCTCGCTCCCGGGCGATGTCGTGCTCGAAGGCCTGGCCACGGCGCTCGACTCCGAGGGCCGCCTGCTCGTCTCGGTGGACGGGTCCGAGCGGGCGATCTCGGCGGGCGACGTGGTGCACGTGCGCCCCGCGTGAACTGACACGCCGCCGCGCAGACCGCTTTGTCGCAGATCACGGGCACAATGGTGGGGTGACTCAGCCCGTGACGCTCGGAGGTCGGCCGGTGATGCCGCCACCCGGCGTGCCGACCGAAGAGCTGCTCATCGCGCGGTTGCGGAGCCACGCGCGCCGGCTGTTCTGGTCGGCGCTGGTCCTGATCGCCGTGTTCGGCGCGACGGCGTACTTCTACGACAATCTGCCGGCGGGTCTCGAGAACTGGATGATGCTGTCCGCGGCCGGCCTCGTGGTCTTGTTCGTCGTCGTGGTGCCGTTCGTCGTCTGGTACTCGCGCAGCACGACGGTGACCACCAGGAGGGTCATCGCGCATCAGGGGATCGGGGCGCGTCGACGTCGTGAGATGTCGCACGCCAGGGGGTACACGATCGCGGTGCGCCGCGGGCCGCTGCAGCGGCTGTGGGGGACAGGGACGATCACGCTGTCGAACGGCGTCGACGATCCGCTGCGCCTTCCGAACGTGCCCAACGTCACGCTGGTCCACGAGACCCTCGCCGACCAGATCGAGGTCGGTCAGATCCTCGCGCATCGTGACGCGCAGGGCGGTTCCGACCACGTCGACGACGTCTGAACCCGGCAGCTCGCTCACTGCCGACACACGGTCGCTGGCCCTCGGGGTCGAAGGCGACCTCCTCCGTGCGCGAGAATGGTCCAGACGAATGGAGGCGGCACATGACGCTGCGTGTGGGCGTGATCGGTGGAGGACAGCTGGCCCGGATGATGATCGCTCCGGCGGTCGAACTCGGACTCGACCTGCGGGTGCTCGCGGAGGACGACGGCATGTCCGCCCGACTCGCGGCGACAGCCGTCGGCGACTATCGCGACATCGACGCCGTGCGGGCATTCGCGGCGGGCGTCGACGTGATCACGTTCGACCATGAGCACGTTCCCCAGGATGTGCTGCGGACCCTCGTCGCCGAGGGCGTCGCGGTGCACCCGGGGCCGGACGCCCTGCGGTTCGCGCAGGACAAGCTGGCGATGCGAGCGCGCCTCACCGAGCTCGGCATCCCGCAGCCCGAGTGGGCGGCGGTGCGTGATGCGGAGGAGCTCCAGGCGTTCCTCGACGCCCACGACGGCAGAGGCGTCGTCAAGACGCCGCGCGGGGGTTACGACGGCAAGGGCGTGCGGGTCGTCCGTGCCGCCGACGAAGCCCAGGACTGGCTCGACGCGGTCGCTGAGGGCGATGCGCTCCTCGTCGAGGAGCTCGTGCCGTTCGTCCGGGAGCTCGCACAGCAGGTGGCTCGCCGTCCCAGCGGTCAGATCGTCGCCTACCCGGTCGTCGAGACCGTGCAGCGCGGCGGTGTCTGCGCCGAGGTCATCGCGCCCGCGCCGGCTGCGACCGAGCGTCTCTCGCAGGTCGCCGAGGAGATCGGTCGCACGATCGCCGAAGGGCTCGCAGTGACGGGCATGCTCGCCGTGGAGCTCTTCGAGACCGACGACGAGCGGATCCTTGTCAACGAGCTCGCGATGCGTCCGCACAACAGCGGGCACTGGGGCCAGGACGGTGCCGTGACCGGGCAGTTCGAGCAGCACCTGCGCGCCGTGGCCGACCTTCCCCTCGGAAGCACCGCTCCGCGGGCGGCGTGGTCGGTCATGGTGAACATCCTGGGCGGCCCGACGGAAGGCACGCTCGAGGAGCGTTTCGACGCGGCGATGGCCGAGCACCCCACCGCGAAGATCCACACCTACGGCAAGGCTCCGCGACCCGGCCGCAAGGTCGGGCACGTCAATGTCTCGGGCGACGACCTCGACGATGCCGTGTACGTCGCCAGAGCGGCTGCCGCGCACTTCGACTGAGCGCCCGCAACACCGGTCAACAGGTGTGCCGTTCAGGGCTTCTCACAGCAGCAGACCGTAGCCTGATCTGGTGACCGAGCCACTGCACTCCTCCGCCGCGCCGCTGGTCGGCGTGATCATGGGATCCGACTCCGACTGGCGTGTCATGAGCGACGCGTCGCAGGCGCTCACGGACTTCGGAATCCCGCATGAGGTCGAGGTCGTCTCGGCGCACCGCACGCCGGACAAGCTGATGTCCTACGCGCGCGAGGCCCGATCCCGCGGCATCCGCGTGATCATCGCCGGGGCCGGGGGAGCGGCGCACCTGCCGGGGATGGTCGCCTCGATGACGGCGCTCCCGGTCGTGGGCGTGCCGGTGCCCCTCGCATACCTCGACGGCATGGATTCGCTCCTCTCGATCGTGCAGATGCCCGCCGGTATCCCCGTCGCAACGGTCTCGATCGGCGGAGCCCGCAACGCGGGGCTGCTCGCCGCCCGCATCCTGGGCACGGCCGACGCCGACCTCGCCGACCGGGTGGAGGCTTACGCGCGCGACCTCGAGGCTCAGGTCGAGCAGAAGAACGAACGGCTGAAGGGCTCGCTGTGACCCTCGCGCCGCCGCGCGCGACAGGGCGCCCGCTGATCGAGAACCGGCCGCTGCGGCATCCGGACTCCTCCGACGCCGGGCAGATGGCGAAGCGCGGGTGGTGGCTCGTCGTGCTCAATCTCCTCGTTCCGGGATCGGCGCAGGTCCTCGCCGGCAATCGGCGGCTCGGACGCTTCGGCCTCCGCGCCACGGTGTTCGCCTGGTTCGCGCTGATCGTCACAGCCGGTCTCGCCCTGTTCGCCCGCCCGGTGCTGCTGTGGCTCACGATCGGCGGCGGGTTCCTCTCGGCCGCGGTGCTCACGATCGTGCAGGTCCTGCTGGTCGCGTATGTCGTGCTCTGGATCGTCCTGACCTTCGACGCTCTCCGTCTGGTGCGCCTCGTCAAGGTCTCGAGCCCTTCGCGGTTCGCGATCCCCGTCGTGGCGCTGATCCTGCTCGGTCTCGTCGGCGGCGGTGCGGGTTACGCGGCGACCGTGGTGGGGTCGACGCGCAGCACCATCTCCACGATCTTCGGGCAGAGCGGACCGAGTCTTCCGCCGAGCGACGGCTACTACAACATCCTGCTCCTGGGCGCCGACAGCGGCGACGGGCGCGACTCGATGCGGTTCGACAGCATCTCGGTGGTCTCGGTCAACGCCGACACCGGCGCCGTGACGATCACCGGCATCCCGCGTGAACTTCCGAACGCACCGTTCAGCGAGGGCAGTCCGATGCAGGAGCTCTACCCCGACGGATTCGAGGGCTACAGCTCCGACGACTGCGGCTGGAACGGCTGGATGAACCACGTGCGCAACGCCGCGGAGATCTGCCGTGAGGATCAGGGAGCGTCGCTCTACCCTGACGCCGTCGCGCAGGGGTCGGACCCCGGCATCGAAGCGACCAAGGATGCCGCGGAAGGCGTGCTGGGAATCGAGATCCCGTACTACGTGTTCGTCGACATGCACGGATTCGCGGAGCTCGTGGATGCTCTGGGTGGTGTGAACATCAACGTGACCGAGCGCCTGCCGATGGGCGGCCCGCCGGAAGGCTGGGAGGGCACGGATGTGAACGAGTGGGCGATCGGCTGGATCGAGCCGGGTCAGCAGCTCATGAACGGCGACACCGCCCAGTGGTATGCCCGTTCGCGGTACACGACCAGCGACTGGGATCGGATGAAGCGTCAGCGGGAGCTGCAGGAGGCGATCCTCGCCCAGTTCACCCCGCAGACCGTCCTCAGCCGGTTCAACGAGGTCGCGGCAGCGGGAACCGCGCTCATCAGCACCGACCTCCCTCAGGACAAGCTGCCGGAGTTCTTCGACCTGATGCTCAAGGCGAAGGAGCAGACGGTCACGTCGATCGAGCTCACCCCGGACTTCGGAGTCGACGAGTTCGAGCCGGACTACGCGTACATCCAGGAGATGATCCGGCAGTCGCTGCATCCCCCGACGGCGACGCCGACGCCCGAGCCGTGATCCGGTAGGCCGGGAACCCCTGACCGACGCCTGCGCGAATCCGAGCCGCGATCAGAATGCGCGGTCCAGCCCAGGCACGCCGCAACCCACGACCTTCTCCCTGAGGAGGAGGCCGTGGGCTTCCGGTGCGGCCACCGGGATCGCCAGACGACGGTGATCGGAGGGGGAGGGATCACCGTCGTCCAGCCGACCACCGCACGAGGCGGCAGCCAGACTCAGGCGCGCTTGCGGCGAGCCGCACCAGCGGCGACGAGCGCCCCGCCGGCGACGAGAGCAACGGCTCCGCCACCGAGGATCCACGGCGAAACACTGCCGCCGGTGAGCGCCAGCTCCGATCCTGCAGGCGCGACGCCCGGATCGTGATCGCAGCTCACGGCAGAGTCATGACCGTGCGAGACCGTGATCGTCGCCGTGTACGAGCGCGAGCCTTCGAAGGCGATGGCATAGGAGCCCTCACCGTCGGACGGCGGACGGAACGTCACGGTCATGCTTCCGTCTTCGGCGGCGGTGTTGCCCGAGACGGCCGCGTTCGCGGCGTTCAGACCCGAAACCGACACGTTCACCGTCTCGGACGGCAGGAAGTAGCCGGATCCGAAGACGATGGTCGAGACCTCGCAGATGTCGATGATCGGATCATCGACGTTCACGCCAGGAGTCTCGGCGTAGGAGCCGGATGTCGCAGCCGGCACAGAAGGTGCAGCGGTCGCAACGGTCGGCGCGATGAATACCAGCGCGCCAGCGGTAAGGCTGATGGCAGCCAGTTTCTTCAGCATGATTTCTCCCCAGAATTTCACGCGGAATCGCACCCGAACACACCCCTGCGTTCGACTGCGTGGGCTCATCCTGCCCCCACGGCAGGAAGACAGAGCCCAGATATTCCCCAGTGCCTCGACAGTAGCCTATCCGGCAGCGAAAGTCACGAACCGCAGCGCAGTTCTTCGCGGGAGATCTCCGGAGCCTCGATCAGGGGCGTGACGATCGCCTCCGTGAGCCGTGCGCCCGCGCCATCGCCCTGGAACTCCACGGTGATCGTGGTCGACTCGCCCGGCGCGAGGAGCACCTCGTGCTGGACGACGGAACGGTCGCCCAGCATGGCCGTCTGCACGCTCTCCTCGTCGCCGTCACGGTCGATGTGCGAGGGCGTCGCGCCCTCCGGCCCGTAGACGGCGATGAGGGTCCGCACGGAACCGGCGGGGACGCCGTAGTAGCCAGCGCCGGTGACGTAGGGCGGCAGCGAAGTCGCGGCATCGGAGGGGGCTGTGTTCGTCCAGGTGACGCGGACCTGCGTCGTCGCCTCGCCCTGGCAGCTGCCGATCGCGGTCACGACCGAGGCCCGCGTGTAGTAGTCCATCTTGGCGCCGGTGGTGTCGTTCATCAGCACGCCCACGTACGTGGCGTCGGCGCTGTCCTTCGGGATCGTCCCCCCGAGGGCGGAGGCCGTGAGCACCGCCTCCTCGTCTTCGTGGGCGCTCCAGATGCGGATGCGGCCCTCGCCGGCGGATTCGGCGAGGGCGCCGATGAGCGCCTTCGTGTCGCCGCCGGAGAGAGCTGCGCCGAACAGCCCGCTCGCGGCCTGGGCGAAGACGTCGTCCTGGGCGGCGGGGTCCGGGACGGCCGCGTAGATCTCGGAGAGCAGGATGCTGATGATCGTCTCGGGGGTCGCCGTGAACGGGCCGAAGCTGAGGTCGCCGGTGGCCTCCATGAGGTGCTCGGCCACCACGGCGTCGACCGCGATCACGCCGTCGATCTCGCCACCGAAGCGGCCCTGCCACCTCGCCGCGATCGTCGCCCCCGCCTCGGCGAAGTCGGGGATGCTGGTGATGTTCTGGAGGTAGCGGCCGGGCCGGTCGTCGAAGAGCGCGACGGTCGACTCGCTGAGCGGGAGCGCGGTGTCGAGACCGGGGAAGTCCCTGGTGGATGCCTGGGTGCCCAGCGTGATCCGCCCGCCCTCCGCATGCAGCAGGGCGATCGATCCGATGATCCCGCCCGACGAGCGCAGTTCGGCGTTGTTCTGCATCGCCAGCACGTAGTCGCGCGGTCCGTCTCCTCCGAGCATGGTCGGCAGCAGCACCGCGGCGCCGTGGAGGGAGCCCACCACGGTCGCGGCCTCGGTCACGGACCCTCGGAGCTCCCGCACAGCCTCGGCGAGCGGGGGAAGGGTCGCATCCGCGTCGATCTGCTGAGCGCGCTGCTCCGCCGCGGTGAGGGCCGCACTCGCCGCCCCGAGCGGCTTCTCGATCTCGGCGAAGGGCTCGAGGTCGATCGCGCCGTCCGCGAAGCCGAGGCTTCCCAGATCGAAGTCGGCGGCGACGCCGAGGAGCGGGGCGAGGGCGTCCGCCGACACGTCGTCGGCGATCTCTGCCACGTCGCTCACGGCGCGGAAGTTCGGTCCGAGCCAGGGGACGTAGCCGAACGCCTGCCAGACCGGATCGGAGGTGAGGTCGCGCGCCGAGCGCGCGTTGCCTGCGATGCTCTCGGCGATGGGCTCCGCGCCGTCGAGGTCACCCTCGGCGATCGCGTCCTTGAGCTGCGAAGCCCCCTTGGCGACCAGCTGGAGATCGCTCACCGCGCCGATGCCGCGGATGGCGACCCATCCGATCGCCAGGACCAGAAGGGTCAGGACGAGGCCGACGGTCCAACCGATCCATCGGCGCCGCCGGGGAAGTCGACCGTCGCTCACGTGAGCATTCAAGCACGAACCGCCGCCGCGACGGTGGACGGATGCCGTCGGAGGCCGGACTTTCGCGCGGCACGGGGGTGGGATCCACGGCAGAAGGTGGCGGCGAGGATAGCCTGAGCGCATGGGTGCTCGGCTGCGTGTTGTTCTGGATCAGCTCGTGCACGTCGTCGACGCGGATCAGGCCTCGGCTGCCGTGGATCTGGCGATCGGCCTCGTGGCGACGGCTCCCTCGGGATGCACGGTCGATGCGATCGTGCCCGCCGGTGCAGAGGTCACCGTGACCGGGGTTTCCGACGTGCGCACGCTCAACCTCGGACGGCGGGAGCTGGCCGCGGCCTGGCAGCTGGGCATCGCGCCCGGCGTCGGCGGTGGGCTGATCCATTCGCCGAGCCTGATGGCGCCGCTCGTGCGACACGATCGCGTGCACGACAACGATCAGACCACGGTGACCGTCTGGGATCTGCAGGCCTGGGACGCCCCTGAGCTGCTCCCGAAGAGCGCGGTGGCCTGGCAGCGCGCCATGCTGAAGAGAGCGGTCAAGCACGCCGACGCCGTTGTCGTGCCGTCGCATGCTGTGGCGGAGCGGCTGTCCGAGGTGGCGAAGCTCCGAGGTCGCGTTCGGGTGATCGCCGGCGCCGCGCCGCGCGGGTTCGTGACGCCGCGTGATGCCGAGGCGCGTCGCGCTGCGCTGTCGATGCCGGGGGAGTACGTGGTGCTCACGGGGACGGCGGCCTCGCTCGACGCAGGATTCCGCGGTGCTGTCGCCGCGGGCGTCGATGCGGTCGTGCTCGATGCGCCGGAAGGGGCGGAGCCGCGACTGGCCGAGCTGGCGTCCGCCGCAGGCCTCCCCGAGAGGCGCGCGCATGTGCGCGGAGTGCTGTCCCCGGAGGACCGTGCCGCCGTGCTCGCCGGTGCCGCGGCGTTCGCGGCCACCAGCCCTGTCGCCGGCTGGCCGTGGCGTGCGGTGGAGGCGATGACGCTCGGCACCCCGGTCGTCGCGATCGACAGCGGCGCGCATCAGGACGTGATCGCCGACGGCGGGCTGCTGGTGCCTGAGGACGGCATCGCGGATGCCCTCGCCGCAGCATCTCGAGAAGGAGCGCCGCGCCTGCGCGTCCTCGCCACCGACCGGTCGCGGGCGTTCTCGTGGGCGAGCTCCGCGGAGCGCGTGTGGGGCCTGCACGCCGATCTGTGACGGCTGAATCCGGCCTGTGCGTGCGGGCGACACGCTCAATCCATGCAGCGGATTCTCAGTAACAGTGGCATCATCCTGTAACTTCCGTCACACTGGTCACATGTCTCGACGTGCCCCACGCTCGCGAAACACCCTGAGGATCTCCCGACTCCTCACCTGTTTCCTCGCCGTCTCCGCCCTGATCGTCGGCACGGTGGTCCCCGCCACCGCTGCCGCGGCGTCCATGTCGTCGAGCATCTCGACCGCGGCGAAGGCCGCTGCCGACCCGGCGGCCGCCGGGATCGCGAAGACGACGCTCGTCGGCTTCAACGCGGGCAACATCATCAGCGACGCCGTGTTCACGAACAAGAACTCGATGACCGAGGCGCAGATCCAGGCCTTCTTCAGCAGCAAGGTCTCCCGCTGCCTGGGCGGCACGGATGAAGACGGCCGGCGGATCGTCTGCCTCAAGGACTTCACGATCTCCTCCGTGACGCGTCCGGCTGACGCGTACTGCAACGGATACACGGGGGCCGCGAACGAGTCGGCGGCGCGGATCATCTACCGCGTGGCGCAGTCGTGCAACATCAACCCGCAGGTGCTGATCGTGATGCTCCAGAAGGAGCAGGGCCTCGTCACGCACTCGTGGCCCAGCGCGTGGCGCTACGACATCGCCCTCGGGCAGGGCTGCCCCGACACCGCGCCGTGCGACCCGCAGTACGTGGGCTTCTTCCATCAGATCTACGGTGCCGCGCGCCAGATGCAGATCTACATGGAGGGCAAGTGGTTCCAGTGGTACGCGCCGGGCCGGACCTGGAACATCCTGTACAACCCGAACGCCGCCTGCGGTTCCTCCCCGGTCTACATCGCCAACAAGGCCACGTCGGCGCTCTACTACTACACGCCGTACCAGCCGAACCAGAACGCGCTCAACGCCGGGTACGGCGACAGCGGCGACCCGTGCTCCGCCTACGGCAACCGCAACTTCTACAACTACTTCACGGACTGGTTCGGCTCGACGCAGCTCCCGACCTCGGTGGTCCCGACGTTGTCGTCGATCGACCAGAGCACCTTTGTGATGGGCGTCGACGGAGCGGGGGACGTCTACGGATACCCGTACCTGAACGGCGCCTGGGGCGACCGCGTCAAGGTGGGCGGCGGTCTCACCGGGATCAAGAAGTTCTTCGGCGTCGGAGACCTCGACGGTGACGGGCGGCGTGACTTCATCGCGATCAAGACCTCCGGCTCGGCACAGGTGGTGCGGAGCAACGGGACCACCACGCTCCCCGCGCCGAACACGCTGCCCGGCGACTGGTCCGGAGTGGTGCTGGCGACGCCCGCCGGCGACTTCGACGGAGACGGCATCCCCGATCTGTTCACGACCGACGCCGCGGGCCGGCTCTGGCTCTGGTCCGGCAACGATCGCGGAGGGTTCCTCGCCCCGCGCGCCGTGGGCAGCGGGTGGACGTCGATGAACCTGATCACGGGCAACGGCGATTTCGACGGCGACGGTCGCGCCGACCTCATCTCGCGCGATCCCAGCGGTCGGCTCTTCCTCTACTCCGGTGACGGCAACGGCAGCTGGAAGGCGTCGAAGCAGATCGGGAACGGCTGGCAGGGCTTCACCGACATCTTCAACAACGGCGACTTCAACGGCGACGGCAGAGCCGACCTGCTCGCGGTGACCTCGGCCGGCACGCTGAACCTGTATCGGGGCCTCGGCGGCGGAACGATGAGTGCCGGCCTCGGGATCGGCGGCGGCTGGCAGAACTTCAACGCCTCGTCGGCGGGCCCGGCGGTCACGGCGCGGCGGTCGCTCCCCGCAGGCGCGGGAAATCTCGACGGGGTTCCCGGTGGTGACATCGTCGGGCTCACCACATCCAACGAGCTGCGCGTGTACGGTCTGACGCGCGACGGCAACTGGGGCGGCACCCTCAACATCCCCGGTGCCTGGGGCGCGACCGATCGCCTGGTGTCGATGGGCGATTTCAACGGCGACGGATTCAGCGATGTCGGACAGGTCGACGCCGCAGGATACTTCTACCTGCATCCCGGCAAGGCCGGGGGCGGCTTCGGCGCCCGTTTCGTCATCGGCAACGGTTGGGGCTCGTTCGCCCGGGTCGTCGGCAACCTCGATTTCGACGGCAATCGTCTCCCGGACGTGCTCGCCGTCGACAGCAAGGGCGACCTCATCCTCTACCGCGGCAACGGGTACGGCGGCTGGGCCAACCAGCCGCCCCTGGTGATCGGTCAGGGGGGCTGGTCGGGCTTCACCAGCCTCTTCAGCGCCGGCGACTTCGACGGAGACGGCGCCGCCGACCTGATGGGTCGATCGGCGTCGGGTGCTCTGATGCTCTACTCGACGAGCGGGGACGGCAACTGGGCCCGCGCCCGACAGATCGGGCAGGGGTGGGGCGGCATGTTGGCCGTCTTCAGCGCCGGGGACATCGACGGCGATCGCCGAGTCGACGTGCTCGCCATCGCGGCCAACGGCGACATGTACCTCTACCGCGGTGACGGACAGGGCGCATGGCGAGGCGATCAGCCCCGCATCAACGCGGGCTGGCAGATCATGAAGCAGCTCTTCTGATCCGCATCCCGCACCGCGCGAGGGCACCCTTCGGGGTGTCCTCGGCGCGTTTCCAGGGGTGCCATAGGATACTGGGATGCGTCGTGGCGACCGCCACCGCAGCTGAATGAGTGGGCCAGTGACAGATACCCGAGATCTTTTCGCCGTCGTCCCGCGTTCCGAGTTCGATACTCCCGGCACCAGCCGAGGGCTCATCGATGTCGTGCGCTGGCGCTACCTCCTGTACCTGCTGGTGCGCACGGGGGTCACGACCCGCTACCGCAACTCCGTGCTCGGCTGGACCTGGTCCTACGTCCGTCCTGGAGCGCAGTTCCTCGTGTTCTGGGTGGTGCTGGGGCTCTTCCTGAACCTCAACCGCGACATCCCGAACTACCCGGTGTACCTGTTCTCCGGCATCGTCGTCATCAACCTCTTCTCCGAAGCGTTCAAGAACGCGACCACGTCGATCGTGAACAACGCGCCGCTCGTGCGCAAGGTGTTCCTGCCGCGCCAGCTGTTCGCGGTCTCCTCGGTCGTGGTCGCCTTCATCCACTTCCTCCCGCAGCTCGCCCTGCTGCTCATCGTCTGCCTGTTCATGGGCTGGATCCCGAGCGTCTCGATCCTCGGCGTCCTCGCCGCGCTGGCGGCGATGATCATCGTGTCGCTGTTCGCTCTCGGCATCGGGCTCTTCTTCGGGGCGCTCAACGTGCGCTTCCGCGATGCGGAGAACATCGTCGAGCTGCTGCTCCTCCTCGCCACCTGGGCGTCGCCCGTGCTCTACGCCTGGACGATGGTGCAGGAGGCGATGGACAAGCTGGGGTGGCCGGACTGGCTCGTCGACATCTACCTGCTGAATCCGATCACCCAGGGCGTCGAGCTGTTCCACTACGCCTTCTGGCGTCCGGTGACGAGCACGACGCTGGCGCTGCCGCCGGACCTCGCCTGGAACACGCTCTGGACGTTCCTGATCGCCGTCGTCACCCTGCTGCTCGGCCAGCTCGTCTTCCGACGTCTCGAGGGAAGGTTCGCGCAAGACCTATGAGCACTGCAATCGCTTCGCGCCCCAGCATCGTCGTCGACGGTGTCCGCAAGAACTTCACGCTGAACCACGCGCTGTCCTTCAAGGACACCGTCGTGGCCTGGATCCGCCGTCGCAAGACGAGCAGCACCTTCGAGGCGCTCAAGGGACTGGACCTCGTGATCAACGAGGGCGAGTCCGTCGCCATCCTCGGCCTGAACGGGTCGGGCAAGTCGACGCTCCTCAAGTTGATCTCGGGTGTCATGGAGCCCGACGCCGGCGAGGTGCTCACGCGCGGACGGGTGGCCGGTCTCATCGAGGTCGGCGCCGGGTTCCACCCCGAGCTCTCCGGCCGGGAGAACGTCTTCCTCAACGCCGCCATCCTCGGGATGCAGCGCAAGGAGGTCGAGGAGCGCTACGACGAGATCGTCGCGTTCAGCGAGATCGAGCAGTTCATCGACCAGGAGGTCAAGCACTACTCCTCGGGGATGTTCATGCGGCTCGCGTTCTCGGTCGCGATCCACGTGGAGCTCGATGTGCTCCTCGTCGATGAGATCCTCTCGGTCGGAGACGCCCCCTTCCGGGAGAAGTGCCGCCTGAAGTTCGGCGAGCTGATCGCGCAGAAGAAGACGCTCGTCGTGGTCAGCCACGACATGGAGATGGTCCGAGAGCTCTGCACCAGAGGCGTGGTGATCAACAAGGGCCAGATCGTCTACGACGGCGAGATCGAGGGCGCCATCGCGCTGGTCGACGAATGATCACCGACTGGCTGGCGCAGTCCGGGCTCTTCGCCCTCGCTCTGGCCGTCGTCTTCGTTCCCGGTCTGCTGGTCGGCCTCGTCCTCCGACTGCGCGGCCTCGTCCTGTGGGCGTCGGCGCCGGGGATCTCGGTCGGCCTGCTGTCGGTGCTGGCGATCGCGTACTCGTTCCTCGGCATCCGCTGGGGGCATCTGAGCGTCGCCATCGGCGTGGTGATCGTCGGCGCGCTGCTCTACGCTCTGTCGCTGCTCGTCGGCCGCCGTCGGCTCTCGCCGCCGCGACGGCGGTCGAGCGTGCCGAACCTGCTGCTCTTCGCCGGCCTCCTCGTCGGCGGCGCGCTCAACGCGGCCCGTCTGATGACGTACGTCGGCGTTCCGGAAGCGATCTCGCAGACGAATGACGCGGTGTTCCACCTCAACGTCCTCCGCTGGATCGCCGAGACCGGAAGCGCATCGTCTCTCGACGTGTCAGGGCTCATCGGCGGCACGACGTTCTATCCCGCCGCCTGGCACGCCGTCACCTCGCTCGTCGCGGTGGACGTGGCTCAGATCCCCGTCGCCGCCAACCTCGTCTCCCTGGTGATCGCCGCGGTGATGTGGCCGCTCGCCATCGCGCTCTTCGCGCGAGTGGTGAGCAACGGGAACACCGCCGTGACCGCTCTGGCGGCCGCTCTTTCCGCAGGGCTGCTCGCCTTCCCGCAGCTGATGTTCGAGTGGGGGGTGCTGTACCCCTACGCTCTGTCGCTCGCGGTGATCCCGGCAGCGGCAGCGCTCACGATCGACGCGGTCCGGATCTGGATGGGCGCGGCCCCCGGGGAGAAGACACGTCGGGCGATCGGTGTCGCCGCCGCAGCGCTTCTCGCCGTCGCGGCGACGACACTCTCCCAGCCTTCGTCGATCCTGGTCTGGGGAGTGCTGGTGATGCTGTGGCTCACCGGGACGGTCCTGCTCCGCTATCGCACGAGCGATCGGCTCTTCCGTCGTCGGTCGCTGGTGGTGCTCATCGGCGGGTGGGCGGCGGTCGCGTTCGTGTGGCTCGCGCTGGCGTATCTCGCCGGTCACGTGCTCTGGAGGTCGTACCGCGGGATACCGGGAGCGCTCGTCGACGTCGTCCTGAACAGCCACTCGCTGCTGCCGGCGGCGTGGGGGATGAGCGCACTTCTGATCGTCGGCCTCGTCATCGCGGTGCGGGCGCCGCGCCTGCGCTGGCTGGTCGTCGCCTGGGCAGGGATCTCCGCGCTCTACGTGGTCAGTGTGGCCACGGACCTTCCCGTGGTCAAGCGTGTGCTGACCGGGCCGTGGTACGGCGACTCCTTCCGCCTCGCGGCGATCGTCCCACTGATCGTGGTGCCGCTCGCGGCGATCGGGCTCGCTGCGCTCATCCGCGTCGTGGCGCGACGATGGCCGGACGCCGCCGCGCTCGCCCGTACACCGCTGACGGGTATCGCGATGGCCCTCATCGCCGTGGCCGGGACTATCGGCGTGGTCGTCGCACCGGTCATCCTGCTGCGCGTGGCCGCCGACACCGACGAGCAGTCCCGCTACGCCATGGACGCGGACAGCTACCTCTCGTCCGACGAGTACGCGCTCCTCCGCGAGCTCCCGGACCTCATCCCCGAGGACGCCGTGATCATCGCGAATCCGTCCACGGGCGCCGCCTTCGCGTATGTGCTCGGAGACCGTGACATCATCCCGCGCACCTGGTCCCCGCCGCAGACCCAGGCGTGGGACACCCTTTCCGTCGGACTCCGCGATGCCGGCGAGGACCCCGCGGTCTGCGAGGCTCTGGCCGCCTACGGGGCACCCGAGTACGTCCTCGACTTCGGTATCGGGGGCACGGGGCCCGGTGAGTACCTGATGCCGGGGATGACCGAGTTCGACGGACAGCCCGGATTCACCGAGGTGGCGCGCGAGGGCGACGCCAGCCTCTGGCGGATCACCGCCTGCGACTAGCGGTTCTCCGGCTGCCCGGCATCCGTCTCGTCGGGCTGTGCGGACGGGCTGGACGCCTGGAGCAGCGCCAGCTTGCGCGCCAGCAGCGTCAGTCGCCGCTGCTGTGCCGCGTTCCGACGCGACTGCGTGTAGACGAACACCAGGAACATCAGCACGAGGGCGTAGAGCAGCAGGTCGGTGCCGCGGCCGACGCCGACGAGGTTGGCGACCCAGGTGAGCCACTGCGGGAAGAGGATCGAGATGATCGCGACGAGTCCGAACGCGCCGTAGAGCAGGCGGCGGATGGCGAGGTGGCTGTCGGCGCCCGTGCGGCGCATGAAGACGGCGCCGATGACGACGACGGCGGCGATGAGGACGATCTGGATCCACATGGCGTTACCTCACGATCAGGTCGACGAGGATGTTGACGGAGTTGAGCACCGACTGCCCCTTCGACTTCGAGTAGTCGGTGTAGAGGAGCTCGACGGGGTGCTCGATCCACGGGAGTCCGGTGTGTCCGAGCTGCAGCACGATCTCGGTGGCATGCGCCATCCGGTCCTGCTTCAGCGAGATCTGACTCGCGGCGTCGGCGCGGATGACCCGCAGGCCGTTGTGCGCGTCGGTGAGCTTGACGCTGGTGGTGAGGTTGGTCACCCAGACCGCGGTCTTGAGGATCACGCGCTTCATCAGGCCGGGATTCGTGCGGTCGTCGAGGAACCGGGACCCGAAGACGATCGCCGCACCCGTCTCGCGGGCGGCGGCGACCATGGCGATCGCATCGTCGACGCGGTGCTGGCCGTCGGCGTCGAAGGTCACGATGTACTCGCATCCCGGCTGCGAGAGCGCGTAGTCGATGCCCGTCTGCAGCGCGGCGCCCTGGCCGAGGTTGATCGGGTGCTCCACGATGTGCGCACCAGCCGCCCGCGCCTCCTCGAGAGAGCCGTCGGTGGAGCCGTCATCGATGCACACGACATTCGGGAAATGGGGGAGCAGGGTCGCGATCACCCCCGAGATGACGCTCGCCTCGTTGAACAGCGGGACGACGACCCAGGTGTGCGGATCGGGGCTGACTGGGTTGATCACCCTCCTATCCTCTCAGGAAACGACTGGGTGAACAGATAGGATGACCGAGTCCCCTTCTTCACCCACGAGGAGAACCCGTATGCCCTCACCGACCGATGTCCGGATCGTCGATTCGGCCGATGTGTCCCCTGAGGCGAAGATCGGAGCAGGAAGCTCCATCTGGCATCTGGCGCAGGTACGCGAGGATGCGCAGCTCGGTGAGAACTGCATCGTGGGGCGCGGTGCCTACATCGGCACGGGCGTGATCATGGGCGACAACTGCAAGGTGCAGAACTACGCGCTCGTCTACGAGCCCGCGAAGCTCGGCGACGGCGTGTTCATCGGACCGGCCGTCGTGCTGACCAACGACACGTACCCGCGGGCGATCAACGCCGACGGGACGATCAAGAGCGCGCACGACTGGGAGCCCGTCGGCGTGACGATCGAGCGCGGCGCGGCCATCGGCGCGCGGGCGACCTGCGTCGCCCCCGTGACCATCGGGGCCTGGGCCACCGTCGCCGCCGGCGCCGTGGTCGTCAAGGACGTGCCGGCCTACGCCCTCGTCGCGGGCGTTCCCGCCCGCCGCATCGGCTGGGTCGGCGAGTCGGGCGTGCCCCTCGTGGCCGGAGATGACGCGAAGACCTGGGTGTGCCCCTCGACGGGCGCGCACTACATCGAGACTGACGGAACACTGATCAAGGAGACCGTGTGAGCGAGTTCATTCCCCCCGCCAAGCCGATCATCGGCGACGAAGAGCGTGCTGCTGTCGATCGCGTGATGCGCAGCGGCATGATCGCGCAGGGTCCGGAGGTCGCGACCTTCGAGAGCGAGTTCTCGGCGCACTTCGTGCCCGGTCGCCCCTCCGTCGCCGTGAACTCCGGCACGGCGGGTCTCCACCTCGGGCTGCTCGCCGCCGTCGTCGGCGCGGGCGACGAGGTCATCGTGCCCTCCTTCACGTTCGCGGCGACGGGCAACTCGGTCGCGCTCACGGGCGGGACCCCGGTCTTCGTCGACATCGAGCCCGACACGTTCACGCTCGACCCCGAGGCGGTCGCCGCGGCGATCACTCCCAAGACCAAGGGCATCCTGCCGGTGCACCTGTACGGTCACCCGGCACGGATGCGCGAGCTCGAGAAGATCGCCGCCGAGCACGGCGTCGCCCTGTACGAGGATGCGGCGCAGGCGCACGGCGCGTCGCTCGACGGACGCCCGGTGGGCTCGTTCGGCGAGTTCGCGATGTTCAGCCTGTACCCGACCAAGAACATGACCAGCGGCGAAGGCGGCATGGTCACGACGGCGACCGACGAGATCGCCCGTCAGGTCAAGCTGCTGCGCAACCAGGGCATGGAGCGCCAGTACGAGAACGAGGTCATCGGCTTCAATGC
Organism: Microbacterium luteolum; assembly: GCF_039533965.1. NCBI lineage: Bacteria > Bacillati > Actinomycetota > Actinomycetes > Micrococcales > Microbacteriaceae > Microbacterium > Microbacterium luteolum. The sequence goes on along the minus strand of NZ_BAAAUN010000001.1, from coordinate 1,017,194 downwards.
CCGTATGACCGACATCCACGCGGCCATCGGCCGGGTGCAGCTCACCAAGGTCGACGCCTGGACGAAGACGCGCCAGGCGAACGCGGCGTTCCTCGACGCCAACCTGCAGGGCGTCATCGTGCCGCCGGTCGCCGACGGCGCCGTGCACGTGTACCACCAGTACACGATCCGCGTCCCCGAGGACCGCGACGGCTTCGTCGCCGCGCTCAAGAGCGAGCACAACGTGGGCGCCGGTGTCTACTACCCGATCCCCAACCACCGTCTGCCCTCGCTGACGCATTTCGCGCCGGGACTCGACCTGCCGGAGACCGAGCGTGCGGCCCGCGAGGTCGCCTCGCTGCCCGTGCACCCGTCGCTGAGCCAGGACGACCTCGAGCGCATCGTCGCCGCCGTCAACACCGTCGCCGGAGCGGGCGCCTGATGGGCAACCTGCGGGCCGGTCTGCTCGGCGTCGGGATGATGGGACGCAACCATGCGCGCGTCCTCCGTGACGTCGAAGGCATCGACCTCGTCGCGATCGCCGATCCGGGCGGCGACCCCCACGGCGTCGCCGGCAACCTCGAGATCCTCCCCGACATCGAGGCGCTGATCGAGCAGAAGATCGACATCGCGGTCGTCGCGGTTCCCACAGCCTTCCACGAGGATGCGGCCTTGAAGCTCGCGGAAGCCGGAGTGCACACCCTGGTCGAGAAGCCGATCGCGCACAGCGTGGAAGCCGGGCGGCGCATGACGGATGCGTTCGCGGCGAAGGGCCTCGTCGGCGCGGTCGGGCACGTCGAGCGCTTCAACCCCGCTCTGCAGGAGATGCGTCGTCGGCTGGAAGCCGGCGAACTGGGCGACGTGTATCAGATCGCCACTCGCCGACAGAGCACCTTCCCCGCACGCATCGCCGACGTCGGCGTCGCCAAGGATCTCGCATCCCACGACATCGACCTGACGAGCTGGGTCGCCCAGAGCGACTACACGACGGTCTTCGCCCAGACGGCGCACCAGAGCGGCCGCGAGTTCGAGGACATGATCACGATCACCGGGCGTCTTGCCAGCGGCGTGATCGTGAACCACCTCGTGAACTGGCTCAGCCCCATGAAGGAACGGGTCACGGTGGTCACCGGCGATCGAGGGACGTTCATCGCCGACACCGCTACCGGTGACCTCACCTTCTACGCCAACGGCACCATTCCGCTGGAGTGGGAGTCCATGCTCGCCTTCCGGGGAGTGTCCGAGGGTGACATCACGCGCTTCTCGTTCGCCAAGCGCGAGCCGCTCAAGGTGGAGCACGAGGCCTTCCGCGACGCAGTGCTCGGCAAGCCGAACCATGTCGTCACGATGGAGCAGGGGCTCCGCACTCTCGAGATCGTCGAGAGCGCCCTGTCCTCCGCTGCCTCCGGCACCTCGAAGACCCTCTAGGCGCGCATCCAGTGAAACGCATCTGGCCCGTACTCCGGGACCTCCTTCCCCTGCTTCCCGACGGTGCACGTCGCTACTTCGCCGGCTACATGATCGCGACCACGGTCATCACCGGTCTCGACGTGATCGCGATGTCGCTCCTGGCGCTCATCATCGGGCCGGCGGTTACCGGCGGCCAACTCTCCCTGCCCCTCATCGGCGCGGTCTCGGCCGAGACCCTGCCATGGATCGCCCTGGGCGCCTGCGGCCTGATCATCCTCAAGTCCGTGCTCTCCGTCACGCTGCACTGGTTCGCGACGAGGCGTTTCGCCACGTACGAGCTGGAGATCGGCGACCGGATGTTCAAGGCCTACATCAACTCCAGCTGGGAGGAACGGTCGAAGCGCTCCGTCGCCGAGATCACTCGGATCGCGGATGGCGGCATCGCCAACACGATGGCCGGTTTCCTGCTGCCGCTCATGCGCGTCCCGAGCATGATTTTCACGTTCGTGCTCATCATCGTGGTGCTCCTGGTCGCCGACCCGCTCACCGCGGTCATCGCCTTCGTCTACCTCGCGATCGTCGCCTTCATCGTCCATCAGGTCGTCACGAAGCGGTCGCTGGAAGCCGCACAGGTCAATCTGACGTACAGCTATCGCGTCGCGATCCTGATGACGGAGATGATGGAGGCGCTCAAGGAGCTCAGCCTCCGCAACCGTCTCTCCGAGGTCTCGGACCTCGTGACCGCGAACCGCAGCCGGTCGGTTCGAGCACGCGCCAACGGCTCGTTCCTCGGCATCATCCCTGGTTTCGCGTTCGAAGCCGCCCTCATCGGCGGAGTCATCCTCATCGGCGCCTTCGCCTTCGCACAGGGCGGCGTCGCCGGGGCCCTCTCGTCGGTCGCGCTCTTCGCCGCCACCGGCTTCCGGCTGATCCCCGCCATCACGGGGATCCAGGGCGGCATCGTGCAGGCGATCGCCAGCACTCCGCCCGCGATCGACGTCATCGGAGACCTCACGTCGGCCGAGAAGGACATGACGGACTCTCAGCCGCCCGCCGATACCGCGGTGCTGGCGGACAGTCCGCGCGAGCTCCGACTCACCGACGTGCGCTTCCGCTATCCGAACGCCGAGGACGACGTCATCCGCGGCATGTCGCTGGACATCCCGCTCGGCAGCTCGCTCGGGATCGTCGGTCCTTCCGGCGCCGGCAAGTCGACGCTCATCGATCTGCTGCTCGGGCTCAGCCAGACGTCGCGGGGCGCGATCACGATCGACGGCGCACCGTTGAACTCGGTGCTGACGCAGTGGCGCGGGCGAGTCGGATACGTGCCGCAGCGCGTCGCGCTCTTCGACGGCACCATCGCTCAGAACGTCGCGCTCACCTGGAGCGATGACGTCGACGAGGAGAAGGTGCTCCACGCGCTCGAGCGCGCGCAGCTCGGGCCGCTCATCCGCTCGCGAGCGGGCGGAATCCATGAGCGCATCGGCGAACGCGGTGTATCGCTCTCCGGAGGACAGCAGCAGCGTCTGGGTATCGCCCGCGCGCTGTACACCGATCCGCTGGTGCTCGTGCTCGATGAGGCGACGAGTTCGCTCGACACGAAGACAGAGGACGAGGTCACCAAGTCGATCCGCGCGCTGCAGGGTGAGGTCACGCTCATCTCCGTCGCGCATCGTCTGTCCACGATCAAGGACTACGACCGGATCTGCTACGTCGAGGACGGCGTCATCGCGGCATCCGGCAAGTTCCTCGAGGTGGCTGCGACGCTCCCCGCCTTCGCCGAGCAGGTCGTCCTGGCAGGACTCGCGAAAGACCTGGACTGAGAGTCTGCGGCGGACGCGTCAGCGTACCGTCGTGGAGGAGAGCCCGGCCAGGAGCGTGCGCACCGGGGCTTGAGCATGCAGGGTGAGCAGAGGATTCTGCGGAACCAGCGCGTTGAAGGTCCGGTAACGCTGGCGTCGATCGAGGAGCTCGCCGATCCGGATGATGTCCTCGCTCGTGCGCACGGCGGCGATCACTCGACGATCCGCTCGGGACAGGAGTGCCTCCGCAGACGGCGACATCGCGGCAACCCGCTCGAGCACGGCCAGAAGGTGCGGTCTTGCCGTCGAGATGTTCTCCGCGCCGAGAACGACCGCGCGGACGGCGTCGAAGAAGTGCACCCGAAGGATCTTGACGGCCAGTGCCGTGCGATCGGCGGATCCGGCTCGCCGGTATGCGTCGAGATCCTCCACGGCGTCGAGGAAGGCGAAGTCGCGCTCGACCGACCTCGAGCCCTCGGTCACTCGATCCTCGGCATCGTCATGTCCCACATACGGGGGGAGCGCGAGCGCATATGCGATGTCGGTGCCGGTCAACCAGAGCGCGCAGGTGTAGGCCAGGTCCTCCCCGGAGGAGAGCCCCTCGGTGAACCGCAGGCCTCCGTGCGACGCGGTGCGCAACAAGCCGAGCGGCGCGCTGCGGTAGTGCAACCTGTCCCGTCGCGCATCCAGTCGTCTGCGCCGTCGTCCCCAGCGGACCGGGGGGAAAGGATCGCGTCGGCCCGAGACCAGATCGATCGCGGCGAGGACGACGCTGGCGTTCGTGGCTCGCTGAAGACCCAGCCACGCGTCGATCGCTCCCGGGGCGAACTCGTCGTCGGAACCGAGCACGGCGAAGAAGGGCGCGGTCACGTGATCCAACCCGGCGTTCATGGGACCGGCGGGGGAGCGGATGCCGTCGTCGAGGTTCAAGACCCGCACCCGCCGATCGGCGGCCACGTCGCCGAGGTTGCGGACGATGATGTCCTTCTCGATGTTGTGCGCGATCACCGTCACCCGCACGGCGGCCTCGGTATGGTCCAGCACGGATGCCGCCGCGCGCCGGACGGGCCGCATCTCCGAGTGCACCGGGATGATGACATCGACCTCCGGCGTCTGCTCGCCGCGGTCGCCCATCAGATGGTCATCGCGCGGAGTGTGCGGAAAGGGGCCTGCGCGTGCAGGGAACGCAGCGGATTCCGGGTGAGCAGGGCGTCCGCCCCGCCGCCCCACCGCGCTCCGATCAGGCGCCTCACCTCCGCGGTGTCCATGGGGCCGCGCCTCAGCGCGTCGATGACCTTCCGGTCGCATCGTGCGAGGTAGGCGACTGCACCCGGGAACACGGTCGTCAGGGTTCCGAGGACCTCGAGCAGGGCGACGCGAGTCGACTCGAAGTCACCAGGCGCATCGAGGCGGTTCAGCACGGCGTCGAAGAAGTGGACGCGGAGCGTCTTCACCCCGAGGGCGGTCCGCTGTCTGCGGGTCAACCGCGGGAACCACGCCGACGTCGTGATCGCGTCGAGGAACGCGAAGTCCTCGCGAACGAGCCGAGGCGCGGACGTCACCCGGTCGCCCTCGTCCTCGTGCCCGACGTAGCCGGGGGTGTGGCGGTCGTAAGCGAAGGCGGAGCCTGTGAACCAGAGCGCGGCGGTGAACTCGAGATCCTCACCCGAGAACAGGCCCTCGGTGAAACGCAGGTCGGGAAACTGCTTCCTCGACACGAGACCGAGAGGCGCGGATCGGTAGGACAGGCGGTCCCGAGCGGGGTCGAGGTCGGTGATCCGCCCTCGCCGTGTCGGCGGCGTCGGGTCGGGCCCGGACGTGAGGCGGTCGATGCGCGCGAGGACCATGGAGGCATCGACCGACCGAGCCAGTTCCAGCCAGGAATCGAGCGCACCGGGCGCGAACTCGTCATCTGAGCCGAGCAGAGCGAAGTAGGGGGCAGTGGCCTGATCGAGAGCATGATTCATCGGGCCGGCCGGCGAAGGGATCCCATCCGCGAACGGCAGCAGCCGGACGCGCTCATCGTCGAGCAGATCACCGAGATTCGCGGCGATGAGATCGGGATCGATGTTGTGGGCGACGACGTTGACGCGGACCCGCGCTTCGTTCCCACGCAGGGCAGAGGCGGCGGCACGATGGATCGGCCGCGTCACCGTATGGACCGCGATGATGACGTCGACTTCCGGAGTGCTCACCGTTCGAATTCTAGTCGGCGTGTCAGGACTCGTCCCAACCCGTTGGGTATCCTGGAACGACGACGCCATGATTCCGGACTGAGGTTGTATGTCGCGCCCTGCCACGAACGTTCTCGCCGAGCCCACGCAACGGCTCGATGCGCTGACCGGACTGCGGTGGTGGGCAGCCTTCCTCGTGTTCTTCTATCACATGCTGGTCTTCGCACCCGTGCCGGGCATCCTCGCTCAGGTGTTCTCCTACGGCTATTTCGGAGTGACGTTCTTCTTCGTCCTCTCGGGCTTCGTGCTCACCTGGTCTGCGCGTCCGCGAGTGTCGACATCGACTTTCTACTGGCGGCGTTTCGCGCGCATCTGGCCATCGCACATGGTCGCCCTCCTCCTCGCCATCCCGGTCTTCTACACGTTCGCGGCGATCCCGGAGGGGAGCTTCCTCAAGCCGTTCGATCTCGGGATCCTCGCGCTCTCCGTGGTGCTGCTGCAGGCCTGGTGGTCGAATCCGACCATTCTCTTCTCCGGTAACCCGGCAGCGTGGACTCTGACGTGCGAGGCCTTCTTCTACGCGCTGCATCCCTGGATCTCCCGTGTCCTCGTTCCCATGGCGAAGCGCGGGGCGCTGCTCCTCGCGGGCGGCGTCGTGCTCTACGCATTCGTCTACCGCGCCGGCGTGGCGCTCGCGCCGGACTCCTGGCTCCCTCTGGTGCCGGTGCCCGTGCAACGCCTCCCTGAGTTCGTGCTCGGCATGGCGCTCGCCTGGGCGATGCGGTCGGGATGGCGTCCTCGTATCCATCCCCTCGTGGGTGTCGGGGCGATGGCGGCGGTGATCCTCGCCATCCTGGCGAGCACCCGACTCGCGGGTACCCTGCCGATGATCGGCTACCTCGGCATCTTCGCCAACGAACTCTTCACCGTCGCATGCGCGATCGCGATCGTCGCTCTGTCGGCGGCGTCCCTGAACGGACGTCGGGTCTTCTTCGACACGAAGATCCAGGTGAAGCTCGGCGAGTGGTCTTTCGCCTTCTACCTGGTCCACGCCACGCTGATCTACACCGCCCTGCGCATCTTCGGCTACCAGGAGGCTTCCTGGGTGAACCTGCTCTGGTACGTCGCGCTCTTCGCCGTGTGCGTCGTCGCTGCTTGGGCGCTGCACTCGTTCGTCGAGCGGCCCGCTGAGCGACGGATGCGCAAGTGGAAGGACACGCGTGACGCAGCCCGGGCGGTTCCGGCGTCCGCGACCTAACTCGGGTCGATCCAGCCGTCGATGAGCGCCCTGGCGCTGCGGTCGCCGGAATGCACGGCCGCCACGAAGAGCGGACCCGCGGCGGCGATCTCGCGGGCGCGATCGCGGTCCGCGAGCAGACTGCGGATCACCTCCTGAAGCGTGTCGGGAGTGGCCTCGACGATGGGGAGCTCCTTCCCGGTCTCCTGCTCGATCCGTGCCCGCACCGCCGGAAGCACATGTCCGACGACGATTCGGCCGGCTGCCATCGCCTCGCAGGCCGCGACGCCGTAGGAGCCGAGCCGGAACTGGTCGAGAACGATGTCGGCTTCCGCGATCACGCCGGGCATCCGGTCCGAGCTCACCCCGGAGATCAACGCGTAGTCGACGTCGCCCGAATCGATCAAGGGACGCAGGGCGGGTTCGATGTGGTGGCTGCCTTTCTGCACGACCGAGCTGGATGCGTGGATGACACGGGCCGTATCGCGTGCGAGGACCGGAGCGAGGGTGGTGAAACGGTCCGCGTCGACCACGACGGGGCACCAGCGCGCCCACGGCACGTCGTCGAGCAGATCCGGAGTGGACACGAACGTCGGCCGCCGCAGACGCTCCAGGAGCGCGAGATTGGTCTCTGCGGCCACCTGGAGGAGATCGGTGCGCGGGTCGTCGGGATACGGTGACCACGGGGTGCGGCGTGCGTGTTCTCGGGGATCCCGGATGTCCGTGCCATGGCTGATGAACGCCACCGAGACGCCGGCGGCTTCGAGCGCTTCGACCTCTGCAGCGACGTCACGGCCGAAGAGTCCGCCGAAGATCGGTCGTTCCGCCTCGATGAGGACGTGAGTGAAACGCCGGACGGCGTCCCGCTCCGTCTTCTGCCAATCGGTCGAGGCGTTGTTGGCCGCGATCGGCACGAGGTTGTCCGCAGGAAACGCGTAGCCGCCCGGGACGTCGACGGCCATGTTCCTCGCTCCGAGTCGCGGATCGGCGGCTTCGAGCGCCCTCGCCCACAGATACCCCTGCCCCGAGTAGTTCGTGGGAGCGATGTACACTCGCAGCTCCGATTCCGGGACAGAGGTGTTCGAGGCGCCAGCGCCACCGAGTACCCGGTAGGCGATGCGGCCGATGACACCGTCGGGGTTCTGGGCCGGGGCGTCGATGATGCGATTCATCCACGCCGGCATGTCGGCGCGGCGACGGACGAGCCATCCGGCGATCTCCTGCAGACGTCCGCTCATCTCAGCGCCTCGACTCGGTCGCGGCGGACTCTATCTGCACGACGACACGGCGTGCGACGGCGGCGAGGGAGTGCTCTTCCGCCGTCCATCGGGCCAGAGCCGACCGCTCTTCGGTGCTGAGGGGGTCCGTGGCCATCAACGTCATCGCTGCGGCGATCTGTCCTGCATCGTGGGCGCACGCCACTCCGGCCCGTACAGCGCGGTTGGCCTCGCTGATGAACTGCGCCGTCGGTCCCGGCCCGGCGAAGATGACAGGACACCCGGCAGCGAGCGACGAGTACGCCTTGGTCGTGAAGGCGTACTCATACGAGGTTCCGGGCCGGAGGGTCGCGAGGCTCGCGACCGCCGCATGCAGGTGCGGCGCGAGCTCTTCCGCGGGAACGGCGTCGACGAACTCGACCGATCGTCCGATCCCGAGTTCGTCGGCGCGAGCGGCGATGAGGTCGCGCTCGCTCCCGTTGCCGATGAATCGCAGGATGTACCCGGGATGTTCCCGTGAGAAGATCGCGAACGCGTCGGCCAGCGCCTCGGCGCCGTGCCAGGGCGAATAACTGCCCGCGTAGACGAAGAGGCGCTCGACGGGCGCAGCGGCGTCGGATGCGAACGCGCTCGTGTCCGCTCCGAATCCGGTGACGACGATCGGGCGTCGTACGCCGAGAGCCTGCACCCGGTCGACGACCCCCTGGGATATGGTGACCAGTCTCCGCGCGCCGTTCATGCCGAAGCGCTCCATCCCGCGCAGGACGCGGATCACGAGCGACGACCCCGTCGCCTGATGGGCGGCATCCGACCAGATGTCGGCGGCGTCGTACACGTAAGGGATCCGGCGCAGTGCGCAGATGATCCGCACGACCACGCCGGTGGTCGGGGGCGGCTCCATGAAGACGACGTCGGGCCTCGGGGTGAACAGCAGCCGGAAAGCGAGCGGGATGTCGAAGCTCAGGTAGGGGATGTATCCGCGCAGGTAGCCCTGCTTGTCGCGCACGACGGGGAAGTCGCGAACGTCTTCCGCGGACGACGGACGCTTCTGGCGACCGGGCAGGCGGGCCGTCAGCACCCGTACCGCGTGTCCTTCGGCGGTCAGCTCGTCGGCCACCGATCCGAGGAACATCGAGGCGGCTGAGGGCTCCGGGCGGTAGATCCGCGAGACGATGGTGACGCGCAGGGACGTCATACCGAGAAGAAGTCCCGCACCAGGACGTCTCGCGAGAAGGAGCCGTCGTGAAGCCGGCGCACGAAGTCGGGACCGGATCGCGCGATATCGCGGTAATGGTCGCGTCGGGCGACGATGTCTCGGAGCACGTCCTCGAGGGAGTCAGGTGTGGTCTCGGGTATCGGCAGGGGGATGCCGGCACGTCGCTCCACCTCTGCGCGCACCTGGTCCGTGGCGTGGGCGAGCACCACCCGGCCCGCGGCCATCGTCTCGCAGGCGGCGACGCCGTAGTCGCCGACGCGGAACTGATCCAGCACCACGTCGGCCGAAGCGAGGACACCCGGCATCTCCTCGTTGGGCGTTCTCTCGAGCTGGATGAATTCGATCAGGCCCTCGTCGTGGAGTCGTTGAGCCGTCGGCACGATCAGAGGCGTCCCCTTCACGTGCGGGTTGGTGGGCGCGTGCACGACGCGTGGGCGGTCGCGCTCGAGGAGAGGTGCGTCGTTCGCCCAGCGCTCAGGATCGATCACGACGCCCAGGAAGTGCGCACGGGGGAGATCGACGAGCAGCCCGGCTGTCGAGACGAACGTGGGCAGCGCGAGGTCTTCGATGACCCGGAGATTGTCGGCGACCACCGCCTCGACCTTCTCCGCTGCCACCCACTCGGCGTCGCTGTCCGTGAAGTGGGACCACGGAGTGCTCGTGAGGTGGGTCGAGGGCAACCGCACCTCGGTGCCGTGCGCCGCCATCCCGACGACGACGCCCGCCTGCTGGAGCAGCGCGACCTGACGGCGGAGGTCACCGCCGAACATCCCCCCGAAGATGGGGAAGCAGGCCTCGATGAGGACGTGCGTGTAGTGGGCGCGCACGACCTCGACCATCTGGCGCTGCCATGCGCGGGAGTGTTCCGACGTCCGCCAGGAGACGACGTAGTCCGCGGGGTACTGCAGCAGATTGTTCTCCGCGTGCACATAGTTGCGTGCGGACACCTCGCCGGACGTCTCCGCGGCACGGGACCAGCGGTAGCCCTGTCCGGCGTAGTTGACCGGACCGACGAGCATCCGGTACGGCTTGTCGAGATCCGGGACTGGCGGAGGCGGGGGGACCACGCCCCGCAGCCGATCGACACCAGAGGCGATCGCATCCTGTGCGGGCTTGGGTAGACGGGTCCACAACGCTTCAACTCCGTGATGCACGCTCACCGCCTCCTTCCTGATGAGGGCCGGCGCTGCGCCCGATCCAGTGTTCTTCGAGGACGCGAGCCGAGCGACGGCCGTCGTGGACGTCATGGGCGAACTCCACGCCCGTGCGCTGCAGGGGCTCGAGATCGTCGCGCGCCAGCCGTGTTGCGAGGTCGCGGATGACCTCGTCGAGCGTCTCGGGGTCCGCCTCGACGAGCGGGACCTCGGATCCTGTCTGCGCGAGCACCGTGTCGCGCACCTGCGGGTTCAGATGACCCACGACGACGCAGCCGGAGGCCAGCGCCTCGCAGGCGGCCACCCCGTAGGATCCGATCCTCATCTGATCGATCACCACGTCGGCGTCGGCGAACGCCTTCGGCATCTCGGCGCTCGACACCCCCTGGATCAGGCGGAGAGCGATCACGCCCTCGGCCTCGAGGTTCTGCAGGGCGGGCATGATCATCTGCGTCCCCTTGATGACGGAGACGGACGGCGCGTGAGCCACACGCAACGGCCCTGGTCGCCGTTCGCCTCGCTGCGCTGCCCAGCGCGGCGGATCGACGACGACAGGGCACCAGTGCGCGCTCGGAATGTCGAGGAGCAGATCTGGCGTGGAGACGAACACCGGGCGTCCGCTGGCCTCGAGGAAGCGGATGTTGCGTGCAGCGATGGTCTCGTCCCGTGGTGCGTAGACGCCGGCATCCGCGTAGTGCGACCAGCGATTGCCCGCGATGTGCCGAGACGGAAGCCGGACATCGGTACCGTGCGCGAGGAAGGCGACGTCCACGCCCCTCTGCAGAAGGGCTTCCGTCTGGGCGGCGACGGAGCGCCCGAGCAGACGCCCGAACGGAGGCTCCTCGGCTTCGATGAGGACATGCGTTGCCGACGCGGCGGCTTCGAACTGACGCCCCTGCCACTCGGTGCCGTTGTGATAGGTGCCGACCGGAACGACCAGGTCGGATTCGAAGGCGAAGCCCCCCGGTACATCGACGGCCATGTTGCGCGCCGAGATGGCAGGGTCGGCGGCCTCGAGTGCGCGGGCCCAGGCCCGGCCCTGCCCGGAGTAGTTGACCGGAGCGATGAGGACCCGAACAGGGCGGTCATCGAACGACACCGATGGGACGGTGCCATCGGGTGCGGGTGCTCCGAGCCGGCGCGCGGCGATCTGTCCGATCAGACTCGTCGGGGAGTCCGCGATGCGGTCGATGAGCGAGTTGATCCACCTCGGGAGACTGTTGCGATTCACGAGCTCTGTCGGTGCTCCGAGGGGACGGCGATCATGCGGCCAGTCTATCCAGCGCGGCCCGTCGATTCTGGGTGCACCCTCCGTCGCCACTATCATTGCGGACAGTGCGCCGGCACCTACAGCCGATGAACGCGCGTGAGACGAACGGCAGATGATGACCACTCCTGAGCCCGGAAAGCTGGGCTTCTCGCTCAAGGACTACGCGGACACGCTGAAGGCCTACCTCGATGACGGCTATGCGGTGACCGGCTTTCGCGAGTACCTCGACGACCCGCAGCCCAAGCATCTCGTGCTGCGGCACGACATCGACAACAGCATCGAGCAGGCCATGCGCGTCGCGCGTGTCGACGCGGAGGCGGGGTGCACGTCGTCGATCTTCCTGCGCGTGCACGCGCGCGGCTACAGCCTCATGAGCCTGCCCTCGCTCCTCATGATCCGCGAGATGGAGGAGCTCGGGCATGAGGTGCAGCTGCACCTCGAAGGCGGTATCTGCGAGGTGCTGGGCGGCGACAACTTCGAGTGGGCGGAGCGGCAGCGAACGGTCTTCGAGACCGCCGTCGGGCGCCCGCTGGGCGGTTTCAGCCTGCACGAACCCGCACGTCTCGGTGGGTTCGCGTTCGCCGCAGAACTGCTGGAGAAGTGGTCGGACACTGTCCGTTACCACTCCTACGAACCGCGCTTCATGATGCCGCACATGAAGTACTTGAGCGACAGCAGCGGCAACTGGCGTGAGGGACACTTCGCGCTCTGGGTCGGCAAGGAGCCCCTGATGCAGGTGCTCACGCACCCGTTCTGGTGGTTCGACAAGGTGCCCGCTGAGAACTACTGACCCGATCGTTCCGGCCGATTGTCGCCCAGACGACGAGCCGGGTTGCCCGTGCGCACCTCGTTCGCGGGAATCGACCTGATCGCGACGGCTCCGATACCGAGCACCGAGTCTCGGCCGAGCGTCACACCCTGGATCACCGACGCATTCGGCCCGAGCCACGAGTCGTCCTCGATGACGACGCTCCCGGACAACGTGACCCCGGCGGTGAGGATGACGTTGCGTCCGATCTGGCAGTTGTGCGCGATATGCGCGTGGTCATCGATCTTGGTGTGGTCCCCGACGCGGGTCGGGATGATGGTGCCGGAGCAGACGGTGACGAAGTTCCCGACCTCGACATGATCCTCCAGTACGACCGAGCCGACGTGGGGAATGCGGATGTAGTCGCCGGCGGAATCGCGCTCCATGCCGAATCCCTCTTCCCCGACCACGGCGTGGCTCTTGATCAGGGTGTGCTCGCCGACATGCACGTCGTGCCCGATGATCACGTGGTCGCGGACCTCGGCTCCTGCTCCGATGACGGCACCGGCGCGCACGACCGAGTACTCCCCGATGTTGGCGGTGGGATGCACGGACGCTTCCGGGTCGATCCTCGCTGTCGTGGCGATTCCCGGGGAGGGAGTCCGAGCGAAGAACTGCGCCACCGCGATGGCGAACGCCGCGCGCGGGCTGTCGACGGTGATGATGGCCCCGTCATGCTCACCCGCGGAGGCGACAGTCGGCGGCACGAGGACCACGGCACCGGCGGCGAGCGCGGCATCGAGTTGCTCGCGGTACGCGTCGGGATCCACGACGAACGTGAGACGGTCCGCCGTCGCCGCGCCCAACGGTGCGAGCCCGGAGAGCACGCGATCGCGGCCCCGCAGCGGAGCAGAGAGAGCGCGGGCCACCGCGGCGGCGGAGATCTCTGAGTTCATTCTCTGACTGTATCGCGCGGGAATCGGGAGACGAGGCGACCGGTCGTATGCTGGAGGAATGGATGAGAAAGCGCTGATCGAACTCGTTGCCGACATTCTCCAGGTCGATGCTTCGCAGGTCGCACTGGACGATGACCTGAAGGATGCGGGATGGGACTCGCTCGCGAACGTCGAGTTCATCGCGAACGTCGACGAGACGGTCGGGGTCACCGTCGACGCTGATGAGCTCTCCAACGCGGCGACCGTCCGCGATCTCCACGCGCTCGTCTCCGCCGGCTCGACCGACGCGGCGTAGGCGGGCCCCGGCCGCGGCGTCGGCCTCCCGCACGCATGGCCCGGTCACCATAGAATGGGTCCATGGGTGCCCGGATCGCTGCCGTCGACTATTTCCTTCCCGATGAGGTTCTCACGAACGAGGACCTGTCTCGCGAGTTCCCGGAGTGGAGCGTCGAGAAGATCTCGGCGAAGACCGGCATCGACCGCCGGCACATCTCCGGCCCTGACGAATTCTCATCGGATCTCGCGATCGCTGCCGGCCGCGCGCTCTTCGCGAATCGCGACATCGATCCGCAGTCGATCGACTACCTGATCGTCTGCACGCAGAGCCCTGACTACTACCTGCCGTCCACGGCCTGCATCGTCCAGGACGCCCTCGGACTGCCGACATCGGCGGGCGCGACCGACATCACGCTCGGGTGCTCGGGATACATCTACGGACTCGGACTCGCCAAGGGGCTCATCGAGTCGGGGCAGGCGCGACGCGTTCTGGTGATCACCGCTGACACTTACACGAAATTCATCAACCCCGCTGACAAATCCGTGCGGACCATCTTCGGCGACGGCGCAGCAGCGACCCTCGTGACAGACGACGGTGATGCGGCGTCGATCACCGCCATCACCTACGGGACGGACGGCGCGGGGGCGAAGAGCCTCATCGTGCCCAACGGAGGCCTGCGGCGGGGTGCGGGAATCCAGCCCAAAGCCGATGCTGCGGCTCGCGAGCTCGACAGCAGCGGGTACGACCTGTACATGGACGGCCCGGACATCTTCAACTTCACGTTGCGCGTCGTTCCGGGAACCGTCGAGGAGATCCTCGCGAAGGCGGGCGCGGAACTGGGCGACATCGACCTCTTCGTGTTCCACCAGGCGAACGCGTTCATGCTCGAGCACCTGCGCAAGAAGCTCGGCGTGCCGGCCGACCGATTCTTCGTCTCTCTGGCCGAATCCGGGAACACCGTGTCGTCGACGATCCCGATCGCGCTCGCCGATGCCGAACGGACCGGCGTGCTCAAGCCGGGCATGAAGATCATGCTCCTCGGGTTCGGCGTCGGCCTGTCCTGGGGTGGGCTCGTGGCGACGTGGTGAGCGCCTCATCGCGCCCCAGGCTCCTCATCCTGTCCTTCGACGCGATCGACATCGATCCTCGCGTGATCAAGCAGGTGCGCCGCTTCGCCGAGGACCACGAGGTCACCACGTGCTCGCCGGGAGGATCGCCGGATCCCCGCGTCGAACACGTCACTCTCGACCCCGCGGATGTGCGACCGCTCGGACGACTGCGAAATCTCGTCGATGACATCGCCCGCGAACGCGAGTGGTTCGGCTGGACCTACGATCATCTGCCCCTCGTCCAGCAGACGAGAAGACGTCTGAGGGGTCGTGCGTTCGACGCCGTGCTGGCGAACGACGGAGAGACGCTGGGTGCCGCCATCTCGCTCGTCGGCGCCGATCGTGTGCATGCGGATCTTCACGAGTTCTATCCCGGGCTGCCGGTCGACGAGACGAAGCTGGGGCTGCGTCAGCGCCGGTACTGGACATGGCTCATCACGCGGTTCGCCTCGCGCGTCCGGTCGTCCACGACCGTCGGCCGCGAGATCGCGAAACGCTATCGCGAGTACGGCCTCGATGCCGGAGTGGTGACGAACGCGACACCGTTCCGGGATTTCGCTCCCACCTCGACGCAGACTCCCATCCGGCTGGTCCACAGTGGCAACCCCTTCCGGGAGCGCGGTCTCGCGGAGATCATGCGCGCCGTCGCCGCTTCGACCGCTGACGTCAGCCTCGACCTCTACCTGACCTACAACCCGCCGACGGACCGCGAGCAGCTCGTCGCTCTCGCCGACGAGCTCGGACCGCGGATCACCGTGCGCGAGCCGGTGTCGCAGGCCGAACTGATCGACGTGCTGCACGACTACGATCTCGGCATCCACGTGCTCCCGCCGACGAGTGAGAACAACGCCCTCGCGCTGCCGAACAAGTTCTTCGACTTCGTGCAGGCGCGACTCGGCATCATCGTCGGGCCGTCGATCGAGATGGCGAGCATCGTCACCCGCGACGGGCTTGGGATCGTGACCGAGGACTTCTCCGAGAGCAGCATCCTCGCCGCGCTGAACGGCCTCACCCCGGCGGCGGTCGACGAGTTCAAGGCCGTCGTGCAGGCGAACGCCCGCGCGCTCTCCGCCGAGGTGCAGGTGGAGAACTGGGTGACGGCCGTTCGCGCGATCGCGCACTCGGCCTAAGAAGCTGCGTCGAGCTCCGCGGAAGCCTCTTCGAGGTATCTCCGGGACCAGGAGAGCGCCAGTGCGACGCTGCCGACATGGAGATCGCCGGACGTGCGCGCGTCCACGGTGACGCCATCCAGCTCCACTCGAGCCTCGACGCCTTCGGCAGCGAACAGCCCATTCCAGAACTCGGTCTCAGCAGTGGGCGCCGGAGTGCCGATGTAGTGATTCGCCGGTCGCAGCCGGCGCACGAACTCCTGGATCGATGTCGGCAGAAGAGCGAAGAGCTCCGGTCGCGTGCGAGGGAAGCGCGGAGGCAGCTCGGGGGCGGGCGTGACAGGCGCTCCGGTGTTCGCATTGGGCACGCCTCGCAGCGAGACGAGACGCGACGAGATCATCCGGCGGTAGTAGTTCTTCGCCATGATGTCCGTCGGGCCGAGGGTGAGGAGCGCATCCACGTAGCGGCCGGCGAGGACCGGAGTAACGGCCAGCACGTCGTGGGAAAGGATCGCGGGACTCACGTAGCTGAAGCGCGGCTGACGTTCGAACATCGCCCACGCGCTGATCGCCTGAGCCGCCGATCGACCGGGAGAGCGCAGGACGCTGCGGCTCAGCGAGGCGTGGGCCGCACGTGCGATGCGCTTCGCGCGGGGGCCGGCGACCTCGACCCCGCGCACCCGCCAGAGCGGAGCGCGCTTGCGGGACCAGTCCCGCAGCGCCCAGCCGCGCGAGGCGCGGGAGAGCATCAGCGGCGTCACCGGCACGTAGGAGCCGATCAGGCAATCGCCCGGCCAGGCGCCGACGAGGGTGACGTCGCCGTTCGCCGCCTTCCCGGCTACCTCGTAGGCGAGGATGTTGCCGGCGGCCGCGTGGACGGAGACCTGGCCGCCGGTGAGCGACCATCCGGACCTCGCCGCCTGCAGGGACAGGTCGTCGAGCCGCGCGGTCCGATGCGGGAACCCGAGCGTGGTCGCGACCCGGTGAGCGATCTCGAGTTCCTCCGGCGTGGAGAGATCGAGGGTCACCGCCTCGGGCCTTTGCGGACCGGCTTCAGCAAGGACGCCGAGGGTGAGCCTGCTGTCGAGGCCGCCGGAGATCGTCAGCGTGAGCGTGCGGTCCGGGTCGTGCAGGGGGCCGATCTGCGCGACCGAGTCACGCAGCGCCTCGTAGGTCTCATCGATGCTCGCGGTGGACTGCGAGTAGCGCGGGATCCACCGGCGATGCAGCCGGAGTGCGGATGAGCCGTCGACGTCGGTCGTCGCCTGCAGCGCCTCGCCGGCCACGAGGGCGAAGACGCCGCGGAGGGTCGTCTCCCGGCCGATCGCGTGATAGTACGCCAGGAGCTCGTAGGAGCCCTGCGCGCTGAGGGCCGTGAAGCCGAGAGCGACCGCGACGAAATGCGGGTCGTTGGAGATCACGCTGCGGCGTCCGTCGCTGCCGTGGTACAGCGGCCAGGAGCCTGCCCGATCCGCCCACACATCGACCTGTGAGCCCTGTGCCGCCGGACGAACGCGAACTGCCGCGAACTCGCCCCAGATGTCGGGATGCTCGGTCGCGTGCGTCCCTTCGGTCCACTCGTCGGATCCGGAGATGTAGCCGCCGCGGAGCAGGAATCCGCCGCCGTCGGGAGCGTCGAAGAGGTCGGCATGCGTCGAGCCGCCGTCCCAGTACAGAGAGCCGCCGTCGAATTCGCGTCGGGCCAGCTCTCCGAATCGAGCCGTCTCGGAGAGATGGCGGGCATGGAGCAGGGCCGCGCGATCGACGCGCTCCGCACTCTCGGCCGGGTGCAGACTCACCGCAAAGAACATCCCTGTTCCTCCTCCTCGTCGACGTTCAGGCTTCCGACAGAGCCTGATTCAGCGCTTTCGTCGAGGCGGACGCCGAGGCATGCCGCTTCGCCCAGTTCCACCCTCGTTCGGCCTGCGCCGCCATCTCCGCGGGGTGCGCGAGCACTGTCCGCAGCTCGTCGTGCAGCGAGTCGACGTCCGCGATCACCCAGGCGTCGTCGGCGTCTTCGCCCAGGTCCGGCTCATCCGCGAAGCGCGCGCTCGTGACGAGCACGCAGCGGCGCGCCATGGCCTCGACACCGAAGACGCCGGGCACCGAGGCGTAGAACTCGTTGAGCGCGATGTGCGCCTCGTCGAGCGCGGCGAGCACCTGCTCGTGCGGCACGCCGATCAGCTCGCGGTACTCGACCTGCGGGTGGGACTGCGTGATCCGGGCCATGACCTCGCGCACGACATCCGTCCCCTTGAGCAGGGGATTGGAGGGTGCGTGCACGACGACGATCCGCTCGGGGGCTTCGAACTTGTCCGTGGCGTCGACGAACTGCTCATCCGGGTAGAAGTACAGGAACGGGTGGGTGTGCCCCTCGAGGTAGGAGAGTTGATCGTTGCGGGCATTGAAGATCGCCTCCGCATGCCGCTCAGCGACCTCCGCCCGCAGCCGGCGCGCCCGATCGTACTCCGGGGCGGCGAATGCCGGATCGATCGTGACGAGCACGGATCCGATGTTCGGGCGACCCGTCTCCTCGGCGCGCGTCACGGACAGGCGCGGCGAGCGGATGTCGTTGCCGGTGAAGTAGCAGACGAGGCGTCGACCGCGGCTCCGGATGAACGCGAACTCGAACTCGCGCTCGTCATGGTGGCCTTCGAGGAAGGCGCCTCCGCCGACGTAGATGAAGCCGCGTGCGCGATTGACCAGCCAGGCCAGCAGGATCGGACCGCCGTACAGACGGCGCCACGTCGCGAGACGGCCCCCGAGGGCGGTGGAGGAGGTCTGGATCACGGCGTCGTACTCCACCGCGTAGAACGGATTCCTCGCATGGATCGCGGTGTAGCTGTTCGGCAGCGCCTCAGCGATGTGCGTCGCCATCAGCGCGATGTCCTCGGGGCCGACGACCCAGTCGATCCGCCTCGTGAACAGCGCGAAAGGCTTCAGCACCCAGTACAGCGTGCGCAGGAGCGCCTGCTGGCGCCGGAAGACCACCGACGTCGACGCGGTCATCATCGCTTCTTGCGCGGGATGCAGAACTTCACATAGAAGCTCTTGGGGACGCGGTCGAGCTTCCACATGAGCCAGAAGAACGGACGGAGCAGCTCGAACCGCCGCTTGTACGTCGGATAGTCCGTGTAGTCCTTCTTCGGCATCGTCATGATGTGCTCGAAGCCCGCGTCGTCGAAGCCGATGCGCTTCTTCACCATCGCGATGAGCTCGGGGTCGCCGTGGCGCGGCTCGATGAACTGCGCGGCAGCGAGCCTCCGGTCCATCTGCCCCGAGCGCACCAGCGCGGAGAGCTCGATCTGACGGAAGTTGATCCCGAAGCGGGTCGGCAGGAAGTACGTGTGGTAGAACGCGGTGAAGCGGTTCTCCAGGTGGTGGCCGCCGTACCACTGCCAGCCGTACTCGTCGGCGAGGAAGCGCTTCGCGTCTTCCTTGTTGTAGTCGATCCAGTAGAGCGGGCGGGTGCGCTGGATCCGGCTGAACGCCGACCACTTGACGAAGTTCGCGAAGTCGAGGTTCGGATAGGTCTTCATCGGCACCGTGCCGAAGAGCTTGTGGACGCCCTTGATGTAGCCGCCGTCCATGTACAGCCAACCCATGGGGGAGATGCCCTCGGTGCGGAATGAGTGGCCTTCGACGATGTGGCGGATGCCGTGCTTCTCGGCAGCGCGATACAGCACGCCCATGAAGCCGATGTCGGTCGGCGCCTCGATGTCCTTGACGCCCGCGAGCATGAACGAGCGGTAGATGTCGTCGTACTCCGCGTTGTCCACCACGTACGTCTCGAGGTCCACGCCGAGCTTGTCGAGCACCGCGAAGATGTTCGACGTCGCCGTGGGGGAGTTCCAGGTGTTGTCGAAGTGCACGGCCAGCGGGCGCACGCCCTTCTTGACGAGCAGGTGCGCGAGGTAGGACGAGTCCGTGCCGCCGCTCACCCCCATGATGCAGTCATACTTCTTGCCGCGGCCCGCCGCCTTGAGCTCGGCGACGAACTTGTCGAGCGCCTTCTCGCTCTCGACCCCGATCGGGTACTGCTTGTCGAGCGAGTCGTGCAGGTGGCAGTAGTAGCAGACGCCGTCGGCGTCGAAGGCCGCGCCGGGCACGTCGGAGGTGATGATGCATCGGCGGCACACGTTCGGCGAGCTCAGGAACTCATCGGACGTGGCCGCATCGAACTCGCGGCCGAACTGCTGCGCGGCGATGGGTTCCCCGCGCCCGTCGAAGAGGTGGCCGAAGAGCGCGTCGATCTGCGGACGCGTCGGGTAGTTGATGAGCACGCTCTCGCGCCCGGACTGCATGACGAACGCCGTGCCGGCGGCGACGGCTGATGCCCCCGCGTGCTCGATCGGCGCGACGAGGTCGGTTCGTCCGCCGACACCGCCGTGGGCGATCACCGGCACCGTCGCCGTCGCTGCCACCGCACGGACGAGGTCGAGGTCGATGCCCTCGCGAGTGCCCTCGTGGTCGATGTTCGTGACGAGGATCTCGCCGACCCCGACGTCGGTGGCCAGTGCGACCCACTCGTCGACCGTGAAGGCCGCGGCATCCGCTCCTCCGCCGGTGTGGACGACGTAGCCGTCCTCGGTGCCGCGCACGTCGAGACTCGCGACGATCGCCTGCGATCCGAGGGCGCGGACCATCTCGCGGACGGCATCGGGGTGCGTGATCAGCGCCGTGTTGACGATGATCTTCTCGAAGCCCGCGGCGATGATCGCCTGCGCCTGCGCAGCGGTCTCGACGCCGCCGCCGTAGGCGAGCGGGATGAACGCCTCGGTGGCGATCCGGTTCAGCAGCTCCATCCGCGCCGGGACCCTGCTCTTCGCCGCGCCGATGTCGAGGATCACCAGTTCATCGACCTCGAGGTCGTTGAAGATGCTGATGACGTTGACCGGGTCGCCGACGTAGCGGGGATCTTCGAAGCCCTTGGTCTTCACGAGGCGGTCGCCCTCGAGGAGCAGGACGGGGATCAGCCGGGGATAGACGTGCATCAGGCCTCCGCCACCGCGAACTCGCCGAGAAGCGCGAGTCCGAAGCGGTGGCTCTTCTCGGGGTGGAATTGGATCCCGATCACGTTGTCGCGCTCCACGGACGACGCGTAGCGCTCGCCGTATTCGGTCCACGTGAGGACATCGGCTTCGTCATCGGGGGTGACGGCGTAGGAATGGACGAAGTAGAACCGTCCGCCGTCGCCCAGGGACGGCGCGAGGCGCGACGGCTTCGCCGCGACGGCCGCGCTCCATCCCATGTGCGGGACGAGCAGGCGCGAGCCGTCGAACTCCTCGGGGAAGCGGTGGGCCCGTCCGGGGATCAGCCCCAGCCCTGGGCGTTCGCCCTCGTCGCTGCCGTCCATGATCAGCTGCATGCCCAGGCACACGCCCGCGAGTGGCGTGCCCTTCTCGCGAGCCGCGGTCACGACGGCCTCGCCGAGGCCGGTCTCCGTCAATCGGTCGACCGCGTGGTCGAAGGAGCCGACGCCGGGGAGGATGATGCGTGCGGCATCGATGACGGTCTGCGGGTCGCTGGTCACCTCGGAGGAGCGCCCGACCTTGGCCAGCGCGTTGCGCAGCGAGCCGAGGTTCCCCACGCCGTAGTCGACGATCGTGACGTCAGGTCGGGTCATCGCGTCGTGCTCTCCTCGATGCTCAGCCGCAGCGCGTCGGCGATCGCATCCATGTCGTCCTCGGTCAGCTGCGGATACAGGGGCAGGGTGAGTGCCTGATGGTGCGCGCGGGTCGTGTGCGGGAGCGCCTCGTCCGGGATGCCGAACCGCTCGCGGAAGTACGGCTGCAGGTGCATGCCGTAGGTCCCCAGCGTCGTCTCGATGTCGCGCGTGCGCATGCGGCGGATGACCTCGTCGCGGTCGATGCGGTCGTCGAGGAGGACGACGTACGACTGGAAGGTGTGCGCGGTGCCCGCGGGTTCCGTCGGGACCTGCACGCCCTCGATGCCGGAGACGCGGCTCGTGAGCTCGGATGCCGCGCGCCGGCGACCGGAGACGATGTCGTCGATGCGGGTCATCTGGGCGAGGCCGATGGCCGCGTGGACGTCGCTGAGCCGGTAGTTGAAGCCCGCCTCGACGAACTCCATGTACAGCTCGCCGCGGACGGCGCCGTGCGCGCGCAGCACGGCGATGCGCTTCGCGAGCTCGTCGTCGTCGGTCGTGATCATCCCGCCCTCGGCGGTCGTGATGATCTTGCGGGGGTGGAACGAATAGACGCCGGCGGTGCCGAGCGTGCCGGCGTGACGGCCCCCGTACGTGCCGCCGAGCGCGCAGGCAGCGTCCTCCAGCACCGGCAGGTCGTGCCGCGCGGCGACGGCGTTGATGGCGTCCATGTCCGCGCAGAGCCCGAAGGCGTGCACCGGCATGATGGCGCGGGTCCGGTCGGTGACCGCCGCGTCGAGGAGTGCGGGGTCGAGGTTGAACGTCGCCTCGTCGATGTCGACGAACACAGGCGTGGCGCCCTGCTGGATCACGGCGTTCGCCGTCGCGGGGAAGCTGAAGCCCGGGATCACGACCTCGTCTCCGGGCTGGACGCCCAGAGCGACGAGGGCGAGATGCAGACCCGTCGTGGCAGAGCTGACGGCCGCGGCGTGGCGGGCGGCGGTGTAACCGCGCACCGCGTCCTCGAACGCCGCCGTCTTCGCACCCTGCGTCAGATAGCCGGACTCGATGACCTCGCGGACCGCGTCGACCTCCGGGGCGCCGGTCAGCGGGATGTTGAGCCTCATGACAGGACCGAGGTGTACCACTCGACGGTCTGGCCGAGCGCGTCGTCGGTGAGGCGCGGGGACTGGTGACCCAGGAGCGACTCCAGCTGCGACACGTCCGCGAGGTGGCGGCGGACGTCACCGGGACGCTCAGCCGTGTGGACGACCGGGTGATCGGGTCGTCCCATGATGCCGAGGATCCGTGAGACCAGCTCGTTCACCGTGGTCTCGACGCCGGTGGCCAGGTTGAGCACCTTGCCGCGGCATGCGTCGGAGTCGTGCACCTGGGCGATGAGGTCGGCGCTGTCCTTGGCGAAGATGAAGTCACGGGTCTGCTCCCCGTCGCCGAAGATCTCGATCGGCACGCCGTCGAGCACGCGGCGGACGATGATCGGCACGATCCCGGCGTAGGAGCCGGGGTTCTGGCGCGGGCCGATGTTGTTGAACGGCCGGATCACCGTGGCATCGATCCCGAAGGTCTGCACGTAGGACTCGATGATGTGGTCCGCGGCGGACTTGCTCGCCGCGTAGGGCGTGATCGCGTCGTGCGGATGCCCCTCGTCCATCGGGATGTAGCGCGCGGAGCCGTAGGCCTCGGAGCTGGAGACGTGGATCAGGCGCTCCACGAGACCGCGGCGCGCGATCTCACAGAAGGTCGTGGCGATGCCGACGTTCGTCTGCACCGTCCAGGCCGGGTAGGTGAGCGACGTCGGCAGGGGGATCACTGCGAGGTCGAAGACGGTGTCGATCTCATGGGTCGTGACGACGTCCTGCATCGCGGCGAGGTCGGCGGCATCGAGACGGATGATGTCGATGTCGGGGCGAGCAGCCTTCGCCTCCGCGAGGTTGTCCATGCTGCCGAGGAAGAAGTTGTCCACGACGGTGATCCGCCGGGGCTCGTCACGGATGAGTCGATCGACCAGGTGGCTCCCGATGAAGCCGGCGCCGCCGGTGACCAGGATGGATTTTGAACGCACAGACATGGATTTCGAGTTCTCTCGTTATCGAGCTCCCGTGGCAGCACGGAAGCGGGCAGACTGCTAAGTATCATATGGGATGGAGGTGCGCCGAACCGTGAGAGAACCCGCTGAGTCGCCGAACCAGGAGGTCCCCTCGTGGCACGGGATCGCGTCCAACAGATTCAATCCGCACGCGTGGATCGTCGGTGAGCCCGAGATCGGCGACGACGTCTGGATCGGGGCGTTCACCGTCATCGACGGCAGCGGCGGACTCGTGATCGGCGACGGCTGCGACATCTCCGCCGGTGTGCAGATCTACACGCACTCGACCGTGGAGCGATGCGTCAGCGAGCGCGCCCGCGACATCCAGCGGGCATCGAGCAGCATCGGCCGGAACGTGCACATCGGCGCGAACGCCGTCGTCCTCATGGGCGCGGACATCGGTCATCACAGCGTCGTGGCGGCCGGTGCCGTCGTCACCGAGAACACGGTCGCTCCGCCGTACAGCGTTCTCCGGGGGGTTCCCGCCCGTGTCTTCCCCGACGCCGCCCGCCGTTTCGCCGACTGAGTCGAAGCCGGAACGGCCCGCTCTAGGCTGGGT
Source organism: Microbacterium luteolum (assembly GCF_039533965.1). Lineage (NCBI taxonomy): Bacteria > Bacillati > Actinomycetota > Actinomycetes > Micrococcales > Microbacteriaceae > Microbacterium > Microbacterium luteolum. The sequence continues at coordinate 993,262 of NZ_BAAAUN010000001.1, read as the reverse complement.
GCCGTGAAGATCATCAGCGTCGTCGGCGCCCGCCCGCAGTTCGTCAAGCTCGCCCCGATCCACAAGGCGGCGCTCGCCGCGGGCGTGGAGCACGTCATCGTGCACACCGGTCAGCACTACGACCCGATGCTCTCCGACGTGTTCTTCGAAGACCTGGGGATCGCAGCGCCCGACGTGCACCTCGGCGTCGGAAGCGGATCGCACGGCGTGCAGACGGGATCGATGCTGGCGGCCCTCGACGCCGTGTTCGACGAGCACCGGCCGGACTGGGTGCTCGTCTACGGCGACACCAACTCCACCGTCGCCGCGGCGCTGAGCGCCGTGAAGATGCACATCCCGGTCGCCCATCTCGAGGCGGGTCTGCGGAGTTTCAACCGTCGGATGCCCGAGGAGCACAACCGGGTGCTGACCGATCACGCGGCGGATCTGCTGCTGGCCCCCACCGAGGTCGCGGTGGGGCATCTTGCGCACGAGGGGCTCGCCGAGCGCACCGTGCTCGTCGGCGACGTCATGACCGATGTGCTGTTCGAGGTCCGTGACCAGGTGGCGGGGGCTCCGTCCGCGCTGATCGAGGAGCTCGGCCTCGAGGCGGGCGGGTTCTACGTCGCGACCATCCACCGCGCCGAGAACACCGACGACCCCGCGCGCCTGGCCGAGATCGCCGCCGGTCTCGCAGGCCTCGACAAGCCCGTCGTCCTGCTGGCGCATCCGCGCGTCGTCGCGAAGGCCGCCACCCACGGCATCGCGCTCACGCAGGGATCGCTCATCTCGCACGCGCCGCTCGCGTACGCCGACCTCATCGCCGCCGCCGTCTCGAGCGCCGGGGTGGTCACCGACTCCGGCGGTCTGCAGAAGGAGGCATTCCTCCTCCGGGTTCCCTGCACGACGGTGCGGACCGAGACCGAATGGGTCGAGACGGTGCAGCTCGGCTGGAACGTGCTCGCGAACACCGCGCAGGAGATCGCCGCAGGCGTGACGCGCGCGAGGCCGTCCGACACGGACCAGGCGCCGTACGGTGACGGGCACGCGGCCTCTCGCGTCATCACCGTCCTCGCGGAGCAGCGCCGCTGACCGGAGGGTCCGCACACTCCGCGCACGGCCCCTGAACAGTTCGCGCGCGGGGGCGGGGAGCGACGGAGCGCGAGGCCGCCCTCGATCCGCGCAATAGAATATCGCTCATGCGTATCGCCGTCGTGGCCCTCGGAAAGATCGGCCTCCCCCTCGCTCTGCAGTTCGCCGATCGTGGACACGAGGTGATCGGCGTCGACGTGAACCCGGCGCTCGTCGACGCGGTCAACAGCGGGGTCGAGCCGTTCCCCGGTGAAGCACAGCTGCAGGAGAAGCTCACCGCGGCTCTCGCAGCCGGACGCCTGCGCGCCACGACCGACTATGCCGAGGCGATCCCGTCGGCGGAGGCCGTCGTCGTCGTGGTCCCCCTCTTCGTCAACGAGGAGACTGCGGAGCCCGAGTTCGGCTGGATGGACCAGGCGACGAGGTCGCTCGCGGAGCACCTCCGCCCCGGCACGCTGGTCTCCTACGAGACGACGCTCCCCGTCGGCATCACCCGCGGACGCTGGAAGCCGATGCTCGAGGAGATCTCCGGGCTCACCGAGGGCGAGGACTTCCACGTCGTCTTCTCGCCGGAGCGCGTCTACTCCGGCCGCATCTTCGCCGACCTGCGCAAGTACCCGAAGCTGGTCGGTGCTCTCTCCGACGAGGGCGGGCGTCGCGCCGTCGAGTTCTACGAGGCCGTCCTCGAGTTCGACGAGCGTCCGGACCTGTCGCGGGCGAACGGCGTCTGGGACCTGGGCAGCGCGGAGGCCGCGGAGATGGCCAAGCTCGCCGAGACCACTTATCGCGACGTGAACATCGGACTCGCGAACGAGTTCGCCCTGTTCGCGGGAGCGAACGGGATCGACGTCTACCAGGTGATCGAGGCGTGCAACTCGCAGGTGTTCAGCCACATCCACCGCCCGGGTATCGCCGTCGGCGGTCACTGCATTCCGGTGTACCCGAAGCTCTACCTCTCGACGGATCCGGGCGCCGACATCGTGCGGACCGCGCGTCGCGTCAACGAATCCATGCCGGAGCGCCTGGTCGCACAGGCGGAGGGCATCCTCGGTTCGCTCTCCGGACTGCGGGCGGTCGTCCTCGGCGCCAGCTACCGCGGCGGCGTGAAGGAAACGGCGTTCTCCGGTGTGTTCCCGACGGTGGCGGCCCTCGAGTCGCGCGGGGCCGTGGTCCAGGTGCACGATCCGATGTACACCGACGACGAGCTACGTCGCCTCGGATTCGAGCCGTACACGCTGGGCGACGACATCGACATCGCGATCCTGCAGACCGACCATGCCGCCTATCGCGAGCTTGAGCCTGCGCAGCTTCCCGGCATCAAGCTGCTCGTCGACGGACGTGCCGCGACGGATGCCGCGCGCTGGGCGGGTACTCCGCGCATCGTCGTCGGGACCGCGGTCGAGCTGATGGCCACCGCAGGGGCCACGACCTGAACCGCGCACGGCCCGCCCCGCCTCGGCGTGCCGCGTTCCGTGCGGACATCCAGGCGCTCCGTGCGATCGCCATCGCGGCGGTGGTGCTCAACCACCTCTGGCCGACCCGCCTGACCGGAGGCTACGTCGGCGTCGACGTGTTCTTCGTCATCTCGGGGTTCCTGATCACGAGCCACCTCACTCGAGAGATGACGGCCACGGGCCGCATCGCACTGGCCGCGTTCTACGCGCGCCGCGTGCGCCGGCTCCTTCCCGCCGCGCTCCTGGTGCTGATCGTCAGCGCGATCGGCACGCTGCTGCTCCTGCCGTACCCTCGCTGGCCGCGGGCCGGCGCCGAGATCGCCGCGAGCGCCGGCTACGTCGAGAACTGGTTCCTGAGCGCCATGTCGGTGAACTACTCGGCGCTCAACGACCAGGCGACCGTCGCCCAGCACTACTGGTCCCTGTCGGTCGAAGAGCAGTTCTATCTGCTGTGGCCGCTGCTCCTGCTGGCCGCGTCGTGGTGGGCCGTCAAGCGGTCGGCGCGTCCTCGCGTCGTGGCCGCCGTGGTCCTGGCCGTCCTCGTCGTCTCCTCGCTCGCGGCGAGCGTGATCGCCACGACCCTGATCCCGAGTCAGGCGTACTTCGCGACCTACACGCGCGCCTGGGAGTTCGGCGTCGGGGGACTGCTGGCGCTGACCGCGACGCGCCGTCTCCCACGCGTGGGGGCCGATGTGCTCGCGCTCGCGGGACTCGTGATGATCGCGCTCGCCGCCGTGTTCTTCGGCGCCGCGACGCCGTTCCCCGGATACGTGGCGCTGCAGCCCGTGCTCGGCACGGCGGCGGTGATCCTCGCCGGCACCGGACGCGAGCGCCTCTGGCACACCGCGGTGACCGGCACCAGGCCGGTGCAGTGGATCGGCGACGTCTCCTATTCGCTCTACCTCTGGCACTGGCCGCTGATCGTGCTCGTGCCGTTCCTCGTCGGAGCGGCTCCGTCGACCGTCATGAAGCTCGGCATCCTGGCGCTCTCGCTGCTGCTTGCCTGGGCGACGGCCCGCTTCGTGGAGCGCCCCGGCCAGCGATGGAAGTTCCTCGCCGCCTCTCCGCGTCGGACCCTCCTCGCGATGCTGGGCGCCGTCGTCACCGTGGCTCTCGTCGGCGGCGGGCTCGTCCTGACAGGCCGAGCGGCGTCCGCGGCGGACGTGCCGCCCGTGACCGTCACGATCGAGGCCTGCGTCGGACCCCAGGCGATGGATCCCGGCGCGGAGTGTCCTGACCGGTTCGGGCCGGCGGCCGACGTGGTGATGGGCCCGGGGAACGCCTACTTCGCCGTGCCCGACGAGTGCCGAGCCGATCCCGCGCTGCTCCCCTTCGGCGACACCACGGCGACGGTGGTGTGCGATTTCAGTGCGGGCGCCGCGGATGCGCCGACGGTCTGGCTCGTCGGCGATTCGCACGCGCAGCAGTGGCAGGGCGCGGTGTTCGACCTCGCCCGCACGGAGGGATGGATCGTGACGACGTCGTTCGGGGGAGGGTGTCCGGTGATCGATGCGCCGTTCATCGGCTTCCGCGAGCCCGCGACCGCCGCGGAGCAGGAGCGGTGCGAAACGTGGTCGTCCGCCGTGCAGGCCGCGGTGGTCGAGGCTGCACCCGACGTCGTGCTCACGTCTTCGGCGGGGCGCGTGCAGCTCGTGGACGACGGCTCCGACCGCCCGCAGACCGATCAGTTCGCCGACGGTCTGCAGCGCACGTGGCGCGCCTGGGCCGATGCCGGTGTGACGGTGGTCGCCCTCGGCGGCGTGCCGTTCAACGGCGAGGTGCGCTCTCCCGACTGCCTTCTCGTCAACGCGCGCAACCCGCTGGCGTGTGCGGTGCCGATCGCCGAGGCGCAACCGGCCGATCCCTACCTGCTCGCGGCATCCGCGGCCGCCGATCCGTCGATCCGTTCCTTCGACGCCGGGCCCTACTTCTGCGACGAGGTGCGCTGCTACGCCGCGATCGGGGGCACGGCCGTCTTCTACGACGCGGACCATCTGAACCTCGACTACGTCCGCCGGTTCGCTCCGATGCTGGCCGACGTCATCGGTCCGATCGACCGCGACTGAGCTCCCAGCTACGCGCCGATACGATTGCAGGTATGGATCTTCTCGTCGTCGGGTCGGGCTTCTTCGGCCTCACCATCGCGGAGCGCGCAGCAGAAGCGGGCCGCAAAGTCACCGTCATCGATCGTCGTCACCACATCGGCGGCAACGCCTACAGCGAGGCGGAGTCCGAGACCGGGATCGAGGTCCACCGCTACGGTGCGCACCTCTTCCACACCTCGAACCCGACGGTGTGGGAGTACGTGAACCGCTTCACGACCTTCACCAACTACGTGCACCGGGTGTACACGACGCACAAGGGCACCGTGTTCCCGATGCCGGTGAACCTCGGCACGATCAACCAGTTCTTCCAGTCCGCGTACACCCCCGACCAGGCGCGCGCGCTGGTCAAGGAGCAGGCGGGGGAGTTCGACGCCAAGACGGCGGCGAACTTCGAGGAGAAGGGCATCGCGCTCGTCGGACGCCCGCTTTTCGAGGCGTTCTTCCGCGACTACACCGCGAAGCAGTGGCAGACCGATCCCCACAAGCTCTCCGGTGACATCATCAGCCGCCTCCCGGTGCGCTACACCTACGACAACCGGTACTTCAACGACACCTGGGAGGGTCTGCCGACCGACGGCTACACCGCGTGGATCGAGCGGATGGCGGATCACCCGAACATCGAGGTGAAGCTGAACGTCGACTACTTCGACGACTCGCAGCCCCTGAGCAAGAAGGCCACGGTCGGTCAGGTGCCCGTCGTCTACACGGGGCCCGTCGATCGCTACTTCGACTACGCGGAGGGCGCGCTCAGCTGGCGCACGCTCGACTTCGAGCAGGAGGTGCTGAACGTCGGCGACTTCCAGGGCACGCCGGTCATGAACTACCCCGACATGGATGTGCCCTACACGCGCATCCACGAGTTCAAGCACTTCCACCCGGAGCGGAAAGACGTCTTCGCGCAGGACAAGACGGTCATCATGCGCGAGTTCTCGCGCTTCGCGAACCGCGAGGACGAGCCGTACTACCCGGTGAACACGCCGACCGACCGGGAAGGTCTGCTGGCGTACCGCGAACTGGCCAAGGGCGAGCAGGACGTGCACTTCGGCGGACGCCTCGGCACGTACCAGTACCTCGACATGCACATGGCCATCGGCTCGGCGCTGTCGCTCTGGAACAACACTCTCTCCTAGACTCGACATCGTGAGTCACGCTGCTGTCGGGGCGCCCGGGACGCCCCGGCGCTATCTGCATTCGTTGTGGCTGCTGTCGGCCCGCGACCTCAAGGTCCGGTACGCGACGAGCTCCCTCGGCTACCTCTGGTCCGTCCTCGATCCGCTCGTGATGAGCGCGATCTACTGGTTCGTCTTCACTCAGGTCTTCCACCGCACCGTCGGTGAGGATCCCTACATCGTGTTCCTCATCGTGGCGCTCCTGCCCTGGGTGTGGTTCAACACCTCGGTGTCCGACTTCACGAGGGCGTTCAAGAAGGACTCGCGCCTGGTGCGGTCGACGGCCATCCCGCGGTCCATCTGGGTGAACCGCATCGTGCTGAGCAAGGGGATCGAGTTCCTCTTCTCGATTCCCGTGCTCGTGCTCTTCGCGGTGTTCAGCGGGGCGACCGTCAACTGGATGCTGCTGTGGTTCCCCGTCGCGATGCTCATGCAGATCACGCTGCTCGTCGGCCTCGGCCTGCTGGTGGCTCCGCTCTGCGTGCTCTACGCCGACCTCGAGCGCACGACGGCGCTGATCCTGCGCGCGCTCTTCTACGCCTCGCCCGTGATCTACAGCTTCCAGGACCTGCCGGCGCCGTTCGACACCATCGGCGCCTTCAATCCGCTGGCGGGCATCTTCACCCTCTACCGGGTCGGGTTCTTCCCGGAGCTCTGGCAGACGACTCCCGTCGTGATCAGTGCCGTCATGTGCATCGTCATCCTCGCCCTGGGCATCTGGACGTTCCGGAGCCTCGAACGTCCCGTGCTGAAGGAGCTGTGATGTCCGCGGCCATCGAAGTCCAGGGTCTCGGCGTCCACTTCCGACGGAACCGTCGAGGACGGCGCAGCTTCAAGGATCTCTTCTCCGGCGCGTCGCGGCGCTCGCGTCCCGGGGAGTTCTGGGCCCTGCGCGACGTGTCGTTCACGGTGCAGCCGGGGGAGTCGATCGGCGTGGTCGGGCGTAACGGCCAGGGCAAGTCGACGCTCCTCCGTCTCGTCGCCAAGGTCCTCCTGCCCGACACGGGAACGGTCACGGTCAACGGGGGAGTCGCTCCGCTGATCGAGATCACCGGCGGCTTCGTCGGCGACCTCACCGTGCGCGAGAACGTGCGGCTCACGGCAGGACTGCACGGGATGTCGCGTGAGGAGGTCTCCCGCCGGTACGACGGCATCATCGCCTTCGCCGAGCTGGCCGGGTTCGAGGAGACTCCCTACAAGCACCTCTCCAACGGCATGAAGGTGCGCCTGGCGTTCTCGGTGGTCTCGCAGCTCGACGAGCCGATCCTCCTGGTCGACGAGGTGCTCGCGGTGGGAGACAAGGCCTTCCGCGAGAAGTGCTACACGCGCATCGACGAGTTGCTCGCCGAGGGGCGCACGCTGTTCTTCGTGAGCCACAACGAGCGCGACCTCCGCCGTTTCTGTACTCGGGGTCTCTACCTCGACAAGGGCGAGCTCGTGCTCGACGCGCCGATCGCCGACGTGCTGGCGCGGTACAACGCCGACTACAACTCCTGACCGTCGACGACCGGGCTCAGAGTCCGACGAGGGCGCGCAGGTCCTGCACGGCCGCACGAGCGGCGTCGATCGTCTCGGCGGGAGCGGCGCCGGCGGACAGGGCTGACTGGAGGTCCGCCAGCCTCTGCGAGTACACCGAGAGTCCGTCGCGCCATCCGTCGGCGATCGACGACGGCGGCTGTGCGTCCGACAGGCGCTGCACGTCCTGCTGCAGCGTCTCGACGACCGGAAGCGCGTCGGGGCCGTTGGCTCCGGTGATGATGTCGAGCCCGCGAGGAGCATCGTTGAGCCAACCGCTGACCTGTCCACGGAAGACCTCGACCGTCGGGTCGCTCGCCGGCGGAGGATCCACGATCGGTGTCTGCGACGGCGCGGGTGTGGCGGAAGGCGTCGGTGTCGGCGTCGGCGTCGCGCTCGGTGAGGCCGACGGCGTGGCTGACGGGCTCGCACCGGGCGCGGGGCCATCACCCCGCGGAAGGAACAGGAACAGCAGCACGCCCACGATCGCGAGAGCAGCGACCGACAGGCCGACGATCAGCCAGATCCGGCCGGTGCGCTTCGGCGGCGCGGGGAGAGGGGCCCACCGCAGTTCCGGCTGCTGCTCGTCCGTCATCATGCCTCCAGGGGTTCCATGGGCTGCCAGGTGCGGTCGCGACCGGCCTTGCCGCCGTCACGGATGCCGCGGAAGAGGTTGCTCGTGCCGCGCACCGTCCGCTCGACGAAGACGAGCCGGATCAGCTCCTTGGCGAATGTCGCCGCGGTGCCCAGCCCGAACAGGACCGGGTTGTAGACGCCGTGCACACGGTAATACTGCTTGATGAACCCGCGATTGCGCATGATGTAGTAGCGATACGCGTTGCTCGACGCGTTCATGTGGCGGATGCCCATGTCCCACTGCTTGATCTCGCGCGTGCGTCGCAGGACGAACTCGTCCACGATGACGGCGGTGGTCCGGCGCGAGGCGAGCCACCCGTACATCTGGTCATCCCAGTAGATGAAGAACCTCGGGTCGGGGAGGCCGATCTGCGTGACGATCGAGCGGTGGATGAACATGCCCTCGAAGCATCCGCTGTTCATCTCCTTGTAGCCGGACGCGTCGAATCCGGACGGCGCGAACGGGATCGGGATCCCCATGCGCTCCGCGATGCGGTACTGCCAGTAGAACTCGCTGCCGTCGTAGTCGATGCGGCGGCCCTGGATGCTCTTGAACCGCGGCGCCCACTTGCCCATCTTGGCGAGGCCGTCGGTCAGGACCTCGACGTCGTCGTCCATCATCCAGATCCATTCGGATCCGAGCTCGTACGCCGTGCGCATGCCCTCGCTGAAGCCACCGGATCCGCCGGTGTTGGTGTCCAGGCGACGGTAGACGATCTCGGTGCCGATCCCCTCGCGGAAGGAGTCCACGACGGCGGTGGTGTCGTCGGCGGACGCGTTGTCGATGATCACGACATGTCCGGGCTTCGGGTCCATCGCGGTGATGCTCGTGAGCAGGCCCGAGAGGAGGTGAGAACGGTTGAAGGTGACGATGACGATCGTCGCGGCCGTGGGGTCGAATGCAGCGGGCGCCGCGGTCATGCCTTCTCCTCGAAGATCTGCTGCCAGGACTGGGGCGAGACGAGCTCGGGGAGAGCCTCGCGATACTGTTTCTGCAACTGGGGCCACCGTCGACGGAGCTCGGCGTGCAGTCGGACGCTCTCGCGCAGCATGCGGCGGTACTGTCCGCGGTCGCGCGTGTAGATGTTCTTGCCGGATCCGTCCGCCGCGCTCACGAGGGCGCTGTCGAACGACGGGACACGCCACCACCGGGCGTCTTCCTTGCCGAACTCGACCTCGGGCTGCGTCAGGTTCGCGGGGTGAGGCCGGTGGAGCCAGTGGGAGACCAGCGTGCGCATCGTGAACACGCGCAACCGGATCCCCTTCGGGTTGTCCAGATCGTTGTTCGACAGCTGCTGGAACACGCGGCGGCCGCGGCGAGAGTGCAGGACCCTGGCCGGATCGCGGTGCACGACCGTCTCCGGGAACTCGGCGGCGAGCGCCCGCGCGGCGGGCATGGCCGTCGCCAGGTTGCCTCGCATGTGGTCGGGCCCGGACAGGATGTCCCGTAGAGCGCGGGCGCGCAGCGCCACGGGGTAGTACTGCATCATCATCAGGTGCTTGAGGTCGACGCGCCTGCTGTGCTTCAGGAGCGCCCCTCCGCGCGGGGCGCCGGAGTGCAGGAGTCCGGCGACGATCCGGTTGCGGGCGTGGAAGTACGCCTGCCAGTCGATCGTGTCGTCCTTGTTGACCCAGGAGACGTGCCAGAGCGCGACGCCCGGCATCGACACCGTCGGGAACCCGGCCTCGCCGGCGCGCAGGCAGAATTCGGCGTCGTCCCACTTGATGAAGGCGGGGAGGGCCAGGCCCACTTCCCGGATCACGTCGAGGGGGATCAGGCACATCCACCAGCCGTTGTAGTCGGCGTCCATCCGGATGTGGAGCAGCGTCGACTGGCGCAGGTTCGACACGCCGAAGTCGTGCGGCATCTTCTCCTGGTACAGATTGCGCCACATGAACGGGTCTTCGTCGACGACCTCGGCCCAGCCGTGGAGCTTGGGGCGGTCGAGCAGGTCGAACATGTGCCCGCCGACGAGCACCGGCGTGGTCGCGTACTGACCGAACACGATCGAGCGGCGCAGCGACTCGGGCTCGAGGCGCACGTCGTCGTCCAGCAGCTGCACGAAGTCGCTCTCCGGGCGCTGCAGCGTCTCGTGCATGGCACGGGCGAATCCGCCGGAGCCGCCGAGGTTCTCCTGGCGGATGACCTGCAGCGTCTCACCGAGGCTCTCGGCGACCTCGTCGAAGCCGTCCTGCTCGGAGACGAGCTGCGAGCCCTGGTCGACCAGGAAGATGCGATCGACGAACTCCAGAGCGTCCGGAGAGGCCGCGAGGGCGCGCAGCGTCTCGACGCAGTAGTCCGGCTTGTTGTACGTGGTGATGCCGAGCGACGCCTTGCCCGAGCGCGCGGGCTCCTGCTCGGTCGTCCACTCCGCGCCTTCGAGCACCGCCGGCTTCTCGTCGGCGACGATGTCGAACCAGATCCAGCCGCCGTCGCTGTATTGCGTGAGCTCGAGATCGAAGGTCGTCGTCGCCTCCCCGGTCACCTCGCGGGTCGCGACCCGCTGGCGGATGCCGGAGCCGTTGGAGCGATAGACGAGGATCGTCGCGGGTCCCGTCGTGCGGACGGTGAGCCGGACCTCTCTGACGCTGGTCCAGTGCTGCCAGTAGGACGCGGGGAAGGCGTTGAAGTACGTGCCGAGCGACACGCGCCGCCCGGCGACGATGCGCGCACGGTGGCGGCCGAGGATGTTGCCGAGGTGCGCCCGGTTCGACACGCGCACGGGCTCGTTCTCGATGACCGACCAGGTCTCGGGGTCGGCGTAGAGGGGAAGCAGATCGGGGTCGCGATCAAGTGGGAAGACGACGTTCTGAAGGACGTGGGCCACTGGGTAGTTCTCCGATGTTGGTGCCGCAGACCGCTGTGGCGGGACAGCGCGCGACTCGATGAGCAGTGAGTAGCCTACCGTCCGTCTCCTTCGGATCTGCGGAGAGTCCGCGCCACGACCCGACCGTGCTGCTGGCTAGACTGAGCGCGATGAAGGTATTGATCACCGGCGGCGCCGGCTACATCGGGTCCACTGTCGCGACGGCATGCATCGAGGCCGGTAATGAGGTCGTCATCCTCGACGATCTCTCCAAGGGCCTCCGCGCCTTCGGCGACGGCCGCAACCTCTACGTCGGCGACATCGCGGATGCGGCGCTGCTCGATCAGCTGCTCTCCGACCATCCCGACATCGACGCGGTCGTGCACTGCGCGGCCCGTGCCGTCGTCCCGGAGTCGGTCGCCGATCCACTCGGCTACTACGACTCCAACGTCGGCAAGACGGTGCTCCTGCTCCAGCGCCTTCGCGATGCGGGCATCGCGCGCATCGTCTTCAGCTCCTCCGCCTCCGTCTACGCGGGCGAGAGCGGCGAAGGCGTCGACGAGAACGGTGTGCTCGCGCCGTCCAGCCCCTATGCGACGACGAAGGCGATGGTCGAGCAGATCCTGCACGACGCGGCCGCCGCCGGCGACTTCCGTGCGATCGCGCTCCGCTACTTCAACCCCATCGGCGCCGACCCGCAGCTGCGCACCGGGCAGCAGAATCCCGCGCCCTCGCACGCGCTGGGCAAGATCATGCAGGCGCATGCCGCCGGCGAGCCGTTCACCATCACCGGCACCGACTGGGCGACGCGCGACGGCTCGGGTCTGCGGGACTACATCCACGTCTGGGACCTCGCACTCGCGCACGTCGCGGCGGTGCAGAGGTTCGACGAGGTCGCGACCGCGGACGAGCCGTATCAGGTCATCAATCTCGGCACCGGCGACGGCGTCACGGTGCGCGAACTGGTCGCCGCCTTCGAACGCGTGACCGGCGAGCCGCTCGCGGTCGTCGAGACGGGGCGCCGTCCCGGGGATCAGGCCGGCGCCTTCGCGATCGTCGATCGTGCCGAGCAGGTCCTCGACTGGCATGCGGAGCGCTCCGTCGACGACGGCGTGCGCGACGCCATCGCCTGGGCCGAGAAGCTCGGCGCTCTGCGCTGAGCCGGGCTCACCCCGGCCGCGTCACGCCTGCGGGCGGAGCGTCGGAATCGAGCTGGTGTGCGCCGCGTCGATGTTCTCGCGCCAGGACCGGGACTGACCAGCGCGCAGCGCGCAGAGCACGAGCATGAACCACCCGGCGCCGACGATCGTGAAGCTCTCGAACATCGAGTCGACCGCGAGTGTGACCAGGGTGATCGGCGTCCACGCGTAGACGACGGACCGCCGCACGCTGGCGACCAGCCAGGAGCGCACCAGTGCCACCCCGCCGAGCAGCAGGAAGAGCACGAGACCGACGGCTCCCAGTTGCAGGAGCACGTCGAAGAACCCGTTCAGCGCGCTCTGATGACGGTCGTCCAGTTGGAAGTTGATGTACGTGAACGGGTACTCGCCCCGCGCCCAGTCCCCGAACCATCCCCAGCCCTGGATCGGCTTGACGGCGACGAAGTCGAGGATCGTGTTCCAGAGCGAGGCGCGGATCGAGAAGTCGGAGCCGGCATCGAGGAGCGCGATGATCTGATGGCGCAGCGCGAACGCCACGACGAGCGCGAGAGCGACGAGGATGCCCAGCATCCACTGCACGAGATTGCGTCGTTCCGGCGACGCGTGTCGCACGATCGTCAGCGCGACCGTCACGATGCCGACGGCGACGGCGAGCACCAGCACGGTCGGGGAGGACGAGAGGAAGGCCAGGGATCCGGCCAGGGCGACGGACGTCACGGCGAGCGGCGGGTTGACCGACTGGGTGCGCCACTCGATCACGAAGGTGATCAGTGCGATGACCGCGATGAACCCCAGCATGTTGCGGCTGCCGAAGAGACCCTGGATCGGGCCGCCCGCGGCGAGATTCCCCTGGATTCCGAGGAACGCGAACGGGACGTCGAGCAGGATCCCGGACAGGATCTCGATGCCGAGCGAGATGGCCAGCAGCGCGCGCAGCGTGTCGCCGATCGCGCGGACGGTCTGCAGCGTGTCGCGGATGTGACCGACCGTGATCGCCAGGAAGGCGAATCCGAACAGGGACAGCCAGCCGAACACCGTGTCGGAGCGGTCGGTCGTCCAGACCAGGCTCACCAATGCCCAGCAGAGGAACGCGAAGAGCGAGGAGGGCGCGATGCGCAACGGCGACAGCTCCTCGCGGCGGACCCAGAGGATCGCCCCGCCGAGAAGGCAGAGGGCCGTGATGACGGCGGCCAGAGTGACCGGCGACGTCATCTGTCCGATCGCGAACGATCCGAAGACCGCCGTCAGAGCGGCGAGCGTGAACGCCCTCGCCATCTCGACGGACCCGAGAAGGCGCACGATCGGGCGCATCGGCGTCACGGCACCCGCCGCTGGCGCGCGCCGCGTTCGAAGAGGAGATCGCGTTCGCCGACGCCCACCAGGGGGACCGACTTGAGCTTGAACGAGAGCAGCACCAGCAGCATCCAGCCCCAGAGCATGATCGGCGTGGACTCGGAGAGCCCCTGAACGAGGAGGACGATCGTGAAGAGGCTCGGGAGCAGGGTGAGCGGGGAGAACGGACGCGCGGCCTCGAGGTCCCAGCGCGGGCGATCGACGGCGAAGAACCAGGAGCGCCAGAGCAGGCTCACGTAGGCCAGCGCCATGAGGACGACGCCGAGGACACCGAGCTGGAGCAGCACGTCGAGCCACATGTTGTGCGCGTGGAAGACGGTGATGCCGTGGTCGATGATCCAGCCGTCGAACGCGGGGTCCGTGGGGATCCAGGGACTGGAGAAGCCGTTGCCGAAGAGCGGATGCTCGCCGGCGCGCTCGAGCACCTTGGACCAGATCAGGTCGGAGCGCCCCGTGAGGTCGGAGCTGCGGCCGAGCAGCGCGAGCAGGGGCGCACGGACCAGCCACACCGCCGCCGCGACCAGGGCGGTGCCGCCGATCGCGATCACGTAGACGCGGGTGCGCGCTCCGGGAGTGCTTGCGCGGCGCATGATCAGCGCGACCGCGAGGACGACGGCGGCTGCCGCGGCGCAGACGAGCGCGGTGGCGGACGACGTGCGGAACAGGAAATAGGCGGCCAGCAGCGCCCACATCGCGAGCGTGGTGCGCCAGCGTGCGCGTGCCGCGAAGAGCACGCCGAAGGTGATGATCGCGAAGAGCGAGATGATCGCCAGCAGGTTGGCGTTGCCGACGATGCCCTGGATGCGACCGCCGTCGAACAGGTTGTCGCGCACCCAGTACCACTGCGGGTCGAGCTCGCCGTCCGGCAGCGTCGCGAAGTTGGGCAGCAGCGGGCCGTGGATGACAAGTGAGACCCAGAGCTCGAGCGCCAAGGAGAGTCCCAGGATCCACTTGAACGCGGACGACAGCGCTCGGACGATCTCGTGCCAGGTCAGGACGTGCGCGATGAACAGGCCGTTGACGGTGACGGCGGCGAGCAGCACCCAGGTGAGGAGGGTCGGCCCGCGCCACTGCGACCAGGCGACGGAGACGAGCGCGAGGGTGGTGTATCCGAGCGCCGACCACGGCAGCCGCCGCCAGCGGAACGGCTGCGGTCGGTTCCGCGCGAGCATCGGGATGCCGATCGCGAGCGTGGCGAGGGTGAAGACCACGAGGACGATCCCGGCGCCGATCATCCCGAGCAGGTTGTAGACGGCCGAGTGCGCGAATGTCACGAAGAGCACGAGGATCACGTAGGCGCGCAGCAGGAGGTGCCCCGTCGACTCGCGCTCCGGCGCGGTGGGCGGGGGCGCCACGGGATGCTTGGTGTACTGAGCCATCGCGTTCAGGCTACCGCGCCGCGCTTCGTGCGTCGCTGAGCGCCGCCGTGCGGCTCTACGCTGGGATCCATGCTGCTCAGCCTCACGAACGCGCCCCGTGACTACGCCTGGGGATCCGACTCCCTGCTCGCCGAGCTCGAGGGCCGTGTCCCCTCGGGCGCACCCGAGGCCGAGGTCTGGTTCGGCGACCATCCGAGTGACCCGGCGGACGTCGAGGGCGGCGGCACCCTCGACCAGATCACGGGGGGCACGCTACCGTACCTGCTCAAGCTGCTCGCGGCCGGCACGCCGCTGTCGATCCAGGTGCACCCGACGATCGCGCAGGCGCGTGAGGGCTGGGCGCGGGAGAGCGGTCTCGCGGACGACGATCCGCGACGCAACTACCGCGATGACAATCACAAGCCGGAGCTCATCGTGGCGCTCAGCGAGACCTTCGAGTCGCTCAGCGGCCTGCGTCCGGTGGCGAGAACCCTCGCTCTGCTCGACACTCTGGGCGACAGTGCGGGTGTGGCGGCGCTGCGTGCGCGGCTGAGCGGCGATGGCGATGTCCTCCGCACGGTGATCGGGTGGCTGCTCGGAGGCGAGGCGCAGAGCGAGGTCGATGACATCATCGCGGCGGTGCGCACCGCCGCAGCGGGCACGGGTGCAATCGCAGGGGAGTGGAGCACCACGATCCGGGCGATCGCCGGCGTGGCCGCGAACTACCCGGCGGATCCCGGAGTGGTCGTCGCCCTGCTGATGAACCATGTCGTCCTGCGCCGCGGCGAAGGAGTCTTCCTGCGCGCCGGCCTGCTGCATGCCTACCTCTCGGGGCTCGGGGTCGAGATCATGGCCGCGAGCGACAACGTGCTCCGCGGCGGTCTCACCCCCAAGCGCATCGACGTGCCCGAGCTGCTGTCGATCCTCGACACCTCCTCCGGAGAGGTGCCGGTGCTGCGTCCGTCCGGAGACGGCGCCGTCACGGCCTATCCGGTGCCGATCCCCGACTTCGCCCTCGAGCGGGTCTCCCTCACCGGTGCGCCCCTGACGTGGGACGTCACGGGGCCGACGATGGTGCTGGCGACCGCGGGCGACGTGGCCGTCTCCTCCGCCGCGGGAGAGGTTCGACGAGTGCCCGTCGGCGCAGTGGTCTTCGCCACGCCCGACGAGGGCGCGGTGACGCTGTCCGGAGCCGGCGAGGTGTTCCTCGCGTCGCCCGGGCGCGACACGCCGACGAACACTCAAGAACTTTAAAGAACCGCTTGAGGGTTTACGATCCGCGACTTGACCGGAGCGAATGACACGGGTGTAATTAGGTACGAGCACGGCCCGCCGGGGGGCGGAGACAGGGTTGGAGATCGAGATGACGGGATACCGTTCCGACGTACCGGAGAACTGGTTCGTCGATCCGATCAACCTCGGAGTGCCGGGGGTTCGGAAGCCGAACGCCGAAGACGACAACGCCCTCGCCTGGCAGAGCGACGCTCTCTGCTCGCAGACCGATCCCGAAGCCTTCTTCCCGGAGAAGGGCGGATCGACACGAGACGCGAAGCGCATCTGCACCACGTGCGATGTCCGCGGCGAATGCCTCGAATACGCGCTCAACAACGATGAGCGCTTCGGGATCTGGGGCGGACTCTCCGAGCGCGAGCGCCGGAAGCTCAAGCGCCGCGCGACCTGATCGCCTTCCGCTTCGCGGGCGCGCCGCGTCCACTGCCCGGGAGGCGCGGATCGCGCGCTTAGGCTGACCACGTCATGCCAGCCCGAGTTCACGCCATCATCGTCGCGCGCCCCGGATCTTCTGCCCGCGCGCAACTCCTCCGCACTCTCGACGCCGTGCGGTCTCAGACGACACCTCCGGCCGCCGTGACCCTCGTCATGTGCGGTGACGCGACGACCGCGCGCGAGAGCGAGACGGTCGCCGGCACCGTGGAGGGCATCATCGAGGCCCGCGCGACGACGTCGTTCGCCGAGGCGGTGGAGCTCGCACGCCCCCGCGTCCTCGAGGGAACCGCGATCTGGCTCCTCGCCCAGGACACGGCGCCCCATCCGCGCGCCCTCGAAAGGCTCAGCGGGATGCTGGAGCGCTCGCCGTCGGCGGTGATCGTCGCTCCGAAGCTGGTCGCGACCGACAACGAGCGTGAGATCGTCTCCCTGGGCGTGACGATGACCACGCTCGGCCGTTCGGTCGAGCTGGCGGCGGGGGAGCTCGACCAGGGTCAGCACGACGGCATGGACGATGCGCTCGGATCCGACATCCGCGGGATCCTCATCCGCGGGGAGGTCCGCGACGCGCTGCGTCCGGATCCGGCTCTCGCCGGGGCCGACGAGGGGCTCGATCTCGGCGTGCGCGCCCGGCTCGGCGGCGGTCGCGTCGTGGTCGCACCGACCGCGCGCATCTCCGCTTCTCCGGACGGCCCCGCGGCGCTCCCTTCCGGCCGCTCGCGTCGCGCCTACGTCCGACGGCTCGCGCAGCTGCATCGCCGTCTCGCGTACGCCCCGGCGCCCGTCGTGCCGCTGCACTGGCTGGCGCTCCTCCCGCTCGCACTCTGGCGATCGATCACGCACCTCATCGGCAAGCGTCCGGAATCGGTCATCCCCGAGTGGGCCGCCGCACTCACCGCGATGCTGCGCGTCAACGCCGTCGCGCGCTCGCGCGCCCGCATCCGTTCCTTCCGTTCGTCCACCTGGGCGAGCATCGCACCGCTGCGGGTCACCTCGTCGCAGTTGCGTCGCCGGCTCGACGACGGACACGGCAGCGAAGGCGGCGCGGTCAGCGAGCTGCGCTTCTTCTCCGGCGGTGGCGCGTGGGCCGTGCTGGCCGCCCTGGTCCTGAGCATCGCCTCGTTCACGACGGTGCTGGCGTGGCCGACGGTCGGCGGCGGTGCACTGCTCCCGCTGCGCGACACGGTCTCCGCGCTGTGGAGCGATGCGGCGTGGGGCCTCCGCGGTGTCGGCATCGACCTCGTCGGTCCCGCCGACCCGTTCGCCGCCGTCGTCGCGGTCCTCGGCACGCTCTGGCCCGCCGGCCCGTCGTTCACGCTGGTGCTGCTCTGGATCCTCGCGCTCCCGCTTGCCGTTCTCGGCGGATGGTTCGCCGCCACACGCGTCACCGACCGCGCCGGACTCCGGATCTTCGCGGGCGTGGCGTGGGCGATGGCACCGACCTTCCTGACGGCGCTCGTCGACGGGCGGCCGAGTGCCGTCCTCGTTCATCTCCTGCTCCCGTGGCTCTTCCATGCGGCCGCCGTCGCCCACCGGTCCTGGGGGGCCGCAGGCGCCGCATCGCTCCTGCTCGCCGCGGTCGTCGCGTGCGCACCGTCGCTGGCACCGGCCCTGGCGCTGCTCTGGATCATCGCGATCGGCATCGCCCTTGCGACGGCGCAGTTCCGCGGCGCGGGTCGGCAGCTCTGGCTCCCGCTTCCGACGGCGCTCCTGTTCGCGCCGCTCGTCTTCTGGCAGCTCGCGCACGGCTCGCCGCTCGCTCTGCTCGGCGATCCCGGCTTCCTCTGGGCGGGCCCGCAGGCGACCGCCGACGCGGCAGGCCGCCTCGCGATCGCGACCGGGTTCCCGACGAACGACTTCGCGGGATGGACGATCTTCGCTCCGGCCGTGATCGGCACCTGGGCACCGCTCCTCTGCGCCCCCATCGCCCTGCTCGCCCTCGCCGCGGCGGTCGCCCCGCGCTGGCGCGCCGGTATCACGCTCCTCGTGGTGACGCTGGCGGGTCTCGCGACCGCGTTCCTCGCGGTCGGCATCACGGTCGGCTTCACGCAGGGCAATCCGGTCGCGATCTGGCCGGGCTCGGGCCTGAGCCTCGCATGGATCGGCGTCGTGGGAGCGGCGCTCGTCACTCTCGACACCGCGCTCACCCTCCCGCGGCTTCGCCTGATCGCCACCTCCGTCGCGGCGGTCGCGCTCGTGGTCTGCGCGGTGCCCGCCCTCACTGCTTTCCATCTGGAACGCTCGGCGCTCACCAATGGTCCGGTCTCGACCCTCCCGGCCTATGTCGCGGCGCAGGCCGCCGGAGATCAGCAGATCGCCACGCTCGTCCTCACACCCCAGGACGACGGCGGTCTCGCCGTCGACGTCGCCTGGGGAGCGAGTGAGACTCTCGGAGCCCAGTCGACCATGATGACGACGGCTGTCGAACCCCAGGGGGCCGACATCACCGCTCTCGCGGTCGACCTGCTCTCGGCGCGTGACTTCGACGCTCCGGGCGAGCTCGCGGAGCAGGGCATCAGCTACGTGCTGCTCGCCCAGCTCCCCGGGGGGCAGAGCGACAAGGCGCGTGCCCTGGGGACCACGGCTGTCACCTCGATCGATCAGCGTCCGGGGTTCGTCCACGCCGGCACCACCGAACGCGGCGTGCTGTGGCGGTTGGAGGCCGACGCGGACGCGCCGGAGGCGCTGACACAGGCACAGCAGGGCACCGCGCGTCTGGTGATCACTCTGCAGCTCGTGTTCGTCTTCGCTGCCTTGCTGCTGTCGGTCCCGACGCGCGCGTCGCGACGGGCCGCCCGTGCACAGTCCCGCATCGTCGGCCGGGTTCCGGAGGAGCCGCTCGTGCTGCCGAGGCACGCCGAGGATCGCGAGGACGAGGATGCCGTCGGCGGCGTCGCCGAGGCGACGGTCCCCACAATCGCGACGGGCGAGACCGAGGACGCGATCTCCGACGACCCGCTCGTCGGCGTGGACGCGCCGGATGACGAGCCCCTGCCGGATGATGACGCGCCGGTTGACGAGCCCCTGCCGGATGATGACGAGCCCCTGCCGGATGATGACGCGCCGGCCGTTGATGAGTCGCCGTCCGACGACGCGCCGCTGCCGGACGACGAGCCGCCCGCAGACGACGAGCCGTCCTCAGACGATCAGGCGCCGTCGGCTGGTGCGGCCGAGGAGGACAACCGATGAACGGCACACGCGCTTTCCGAGTCGCCGCCACCAGCGCCCGCGTCATCACCGGGGTCGCGGTCGCCGTCGCGTGCGCGGTCGGTGTCGTCGCCGCCATCCATGCGCCGTGGCCCGAGATCAGTCACGACCCGGCGCAGGTCCAGGTCACGCCGCTGCCCGGCGACACGGTCCTCGTCTGCAACGGCGATCTGCGCGCCCTCGGGCGGGATTCGTCCGCGCCCCTGGACATGCGCTCCGCCGCCTCGCCGACCCTCACCGAGGGCGGCACGTCGGGGAGACCGTCCAGCACGACACTCGAGAGCCCTGACCTGACCGATGCCGGAGACGTCCGCGTGCTCACCGGCGCGGTCGAAGGACGCACAGCGCCGCTGATTGCCGCGACGGAATCCGTGACGATCGCGGAGGACGACCTCGCCGGGTTCGCCGCCCTGGCCTGCGGCGAGCCGCGCCTGGAGTCCTGGCTGGTCGGCGGGAGCGTCGGCACCGGCACCGAGGACATCGTGATCCTGGCCAACGCCGGAAAGGTCCCGACGACGGTCACACTGTCCGTCTACGGCACGACGCGCAGCGCGCGCACCGTGGTCGTGCCGGCCGGCACGCAGCTCGCTCTTCCCCTCGCGTCGATCGCGGCAGGGAACGAGGCCCCCATCGTCAAGGTGAACGCATCGGGAGCGCCGGTGCGTGCGGTCCTGCAGTCCTCGCTCGTGCGCGTGCTCGACCCCGCGGGGATCGACCTCCAGGACGCGGTGGCCGGTGCGCAGAAGAACGTGGTGTTCGCCGGAGTGCAGGCATTCCCCGTCGAGGGCGATGAAGCGGACATGACCGTCATGCGGCTGCTCTCGCCGGAAGCGGACGGGGAGGCGCGCATCGTCGTGCGGGCGACCGGATCGCGCGAGGTGGCGAACGAGTTCACCGTCCCGCTCTCCTCCGCGACCCCCGCGGAGGTCTCGCTGAGCGGACTCGAGCCGGGCACGTACTCGGTCGAGGTGGAGGCCGACGTCCCGGTGGTGGCCGCGGTGCGTCAGCAGGACGGCGCCGGCCTGGATTCCGACTTCGCCTGGGTGACGCCGGCTCCCGAGCTCGATGCCGACGTCCTGGTCGCCGTCCCGCGGGGCCCGACCGCGCAGCTGCAGCTGACGAACACCGCGGATGAGGATGCCACGGTGTCGCTCGCACCCGCCGAGGGCGGCGACGGCGAGGAGATCATCGTCCCCGCGGGGCAGTCGGTGAGCGCCGACGTGGAGCCGGGGACGAGCTATCTGCTTCGCCCTTCGGCCACCGTGCATGCCGCCGTCACCATGACGGCACCCGGCGCTCTCGCGGTGCTCCCGATTCAGGCCGGTGCCGGAGCCGAGCAGTCGATCACCGTCTACCCCTGATCCGGAGGGGCGTCCCCGAAGGGCGCTGGATCAGTGGTCGTGGCCGAGATCCCAGGGCTCACGCCCGACGTACTCGGCCGCAGCGCGGAACACGGCGCTCTCGATCGCCATCCGGCGATGCGCCGCGTCATCGTGCCCCGGCGGCAGGAGACGCTCGATCGGCAGGCGGAACAGCACGATCCGACTGTTCTCGCGGTCGAGGTACCAGCGCGGCACCTCGTCGGTCGCGTCGAACGCCGGGATCGCGCCGATCTCGAATCGGACCTCCTGCAGCTCCGGCCAGGTGCCGCGGAGGAACTCGACGGCGGTGCCCACCGTCAGGTCGAACCGGTCGAGTCGGCCGTCGAGGGGAGCGAGAGGAGGTCGGACGACCTCGCTGCGCCCGAGGCGCCCGTGGCGTCCGTGCCGCGCGCCGCGCCGAGGGGCTGCAGAGGTGCGGGCGGAACGGCGGCGGGGCATGACGAAAGTCTAGGCGGTGCGCGTGTGCGCGGCGCGGCATCCGCGGGCCCGCGCCGTGGCGCCGTACTGTTGCGGTGATGGACGGACGACTCTGCTCGAAGGTCGGCTGCGCGCGAGAAGCGGTGGCCACGCTCACCTACGATTACGGCGACCAGATGGCCGCTCTGGGACCGCTCGGCGCGCCGAACGATCCGCAGGCTCACGATCTGTGCTCGCCTCATGCGGATCGCATGTCGGTTCCGTCGGGCTGGATCGTCGTGCGGCACGAGGCGCTTCGCGCCTGATCGCATCCCGGCGACACGCGGCCGAGGTCGCGATGACCGGAGAGCGCGTCTGAGTACTCTGGCCGCGGGCCCGTCAGAGCGGCGCGTTCGGAAAGGCAGCCGTGATCGTCTGGCGACGCTGGATCTTCCCCCTCCTTCTCGTGATCGTGTTCGGGGCGTGCGCTGCGGCACTCGTCAAGATCGCCTTCTTCCCCGATCGCGCCGAGAGCATCGTCAGTCCGGAGGCGGGTATCACCGATCCGGTCGTGGCGGTGGAGCGGGGTTCGGTCGTCAACGCCCTGAGCCTGAGCGGGAACGTCGCGAGGGATGACAAGTACGGGGTGCGGAGCGAGCTGAACGGCACCGTCACGGCCGTCCACGTCGGCGAAGGAGCGACGGTCGCGGCGGGTCAGGCGCTCTTCACTGTTCGTCAGGAGGATCCCCGCGCGGACATCGACGTGCTCGCTCCGGAGAGCGGCGACGTGTCGGAGATCGCCCTCGTCAAGGGGCAGGCGGTGTCCGTCGGCACCGAGTCCTACACCCTCACCCCAGCGCGCTACCACCTACTCGCCACCGTGGAGCCCGTGCAGCTGTACCGCCTGGTGAATGCGCCGACCGAGGGCACCGTGACGATCGCCGGTGGCCCGGCTCCCTTCGTCTGCACGGGTGTGGGCGTGCAGGTGAGCGCCGAGGGCACGGCGAGCGTCCGCTGCGCCATCCCTGTTGACCAGACGGTCTTCGCCGGCCTCCCCGCGACCATGGATCTCGCCCTCGGCCAGGTCGAGGACGCGCTGGTCATCCCCGTGACAGCCGTGCAGGGCGGCGCCGGAACCGGGAACGTCTGGATCGACGCCGGGGACGGAGGAGAGCCGGAGGAACGTGCCGTGAAGCTGGGGGTCAACGACGGCGTCATGGTCGAGGTGACCGAGGGGCTGGAGGAGGGCGACAGCATCCGGCAGTTCGTGCCGGGCTTCGTGGCCCCTGTCGAGGAGTTCTGCTACGAGGTCTCGCCCGGTGTGGAGCAGTGCGACAGCGGGATGAACTGGTGACGCTGGTCGCTCTGCAGGACGTCGCGAAGAGCGTGCTGCTGGCCGACGACTCGCGACTCGAGATCCTGCGCGGCATCGACCTCGAGGTGAGCGCCGGCGACCACGTCTCGATCGTCGGGCGCTCCGGATCGGGCAAGTCCACGCTGCTCAACATCCTGGGCATGCTCGACGCGCCGACGTCCGGCACGGTCTCCTTCGAAGGGCGCGAAGTGCGCCGCATGCGCTCGGGACGGCTGGACCGCCTGCGCGGCGACAACGTCGGGTTCGTGTTCCAGCAGTTCAACCTGCTGCCGGGACGAACCGCGATCGACAACGTGATGATGCCGCTCGGTCACGCGAAGGGGCGGATGTTCTGGAACCGTCGGCAGATCGCCGCGGACATGCTGGAGCGGGTGGGTCTCGGGCATCGGGTCGACCAGGTCGCCGATCGGCTGTCGGGAGGCGAGCAGCAGCGCGTCGCGATCGCCCGCGCTCTGGTGCGCGGGCCCGTGCTGATCCTCGCCGACGAGCCCACCGGTGCACTCGACATCGACACCGGGGCATCCGTCATGTCGCTCCTCGACGAGGTGGCCACCGAGACGGACGCGGCTCTCGTCACGATCACGCATGACCTGCACGTCGCCGCACGTGCCCGGCGCCACTATCGGCTGGACGCGGGCACCCTCGCGCCGGCCGACCTCAGCCGAGCGTTCGAGGCGTCCACGCTCGCGGCGCCGGTGCCGGCTCCGCCGATCGGCCCGAGCGCGTGACCGGGTTCCTGGGCGCGCTCGCCGATGCCTGGGCGGAGATCCGCGTCCACAAGCTCCGCGTCCTGCTCAGCCTGATCGGCATCGCCGTCTCCGTCGGAGCCCTCACGGCGGTCGTCGCGATCTCCGAGTATCAGCGGCAGTACCAGGCCGAGCAGTCCGATCGGTGGGGAGGCCGCGCCGCGACCATCGTCGTCGGCGTCAGCAGCGAAGAGGGCGAGCCGGTCGACATCGGCGACTTCGACGAGCGCTTCGAGCGGGTGAGCGAGCGCTTCGCCTTCAGCCACACCGCGCGCATCGTGCAGGGGATGACCGTCGGGGTGCGGCTTCCCGAGGGCATCACCGACGTCAACGCGCGGCTGATGGATCCGGTCTACTCGCAGATCCATCGCGAGCAGCTCCTGGAGGGGCGCTGGCTGCGCGATTCCGACATCGAGGCGCTGGCGCCTGCCGTGGTCATCTCGGAGCCGCTGTGGGACCGCCTCAGGCGCGTGCCCCTCACCCAGCATCCGATCGTGACGCTGACCGGGGCCGGGGGCGGCACCTACCAGGTCGTCGGCGTGGTCCCGCGGCAGGGATTCGGCGACGAGGAGCTCCGCATCGATCTGCTCTACGACGGCTACCGCGATCGCGTGGACGCGCTGCCCGAGGGGGCCTGGTCTCAGTACGAGATCTGGGTCGGCCCGGAACAGGCGGACGAGATCGGTCCGGTGCTGGCGATGGACCTCCGGGCGGGCCTGCCCGAGGGGCAGACGGTCTCGGTGAGCAGGTCGGACTGGGCGGCTCAGCCGGGGACGATGGAGGTGCAGGCGACCTTCGAGATGGTGACGGGTGGCATCGCCGCACTGATCCTCGCCCTCGGCGCGCTGAGCCTCATCAACATCCAGCTCGTCGCGATGCGGCAGCGGGTGCGCGAGATCGGCGTCCGCCGTGCGTTCGGGGCGAGCTCCGGACGAGTGTTCTTCTCCGTGTTCCTGGAGAGCCTCGTCGCCACCACCGTCGCGGGAGCCATCGGGATCGCTATCGTCGTCGCGGTGCTCCGGTCGGACTGGCTCCTCACGTCGATGTTCGTCGGGATGCAGGACGTCCCGCCCTTCCCGATGCGGGCGGCGCTCATCGGCCTCGTCGCCTCGGTCATCGTCGGTGCGGTGTCCGGCTTCATCCCCGCGCTCGTCGCGCTGCGGGTGAAGGTGATCGACGCGATCCGCTTCTGACACACGAGCGGTCCGACGAAGGGGGAGTGGAACAATGGGAGGATGCCTGAGTTCGAGCACCGCGTCGCCGATCTGTCCCTCGCTGAAGCCGGCCGTCACCAGCTGCGACTCGCCGAGAACGAGATGCCGGGGCTCATGGCTCTCCGCACGGAGTTCGGCGCGGCGCAGCCGCTGAAGGGCGCGCGGATCGCCGGATCCCTGCACATGACCGTCCAGACGGCGGTGCTCATCGAGACGCTGGTCGCCTTGGGTGCAGAGGTGCGCTGGGCCAGTTGCAACATCTTCTCCACGCAGGACGAGGCCGCGGCCGCCGTGGTCGTCGGTCCGGAGGGGGCGGTCGACGCGCCCGCCGGTGTTCCGGTTTTCGCCTGGAAGGGCGAGACGCTCGAGGAGTACTGGGCGTGCACGGAGCGCATCTTCGACTGGTCAGCCGAGGGCTTCGACGGTCCCAACCTGATCCTCGACGACGGCGGCGACGCCACGCTGCTCGTGCACAAGGGCGCGGAGTTCGAGAAAGCAGGCGGCGTCCCCGAGACGGCGGCGGGCGCCGCGCACGAGTACACGATCATCCTCGACCTGCTGCGTCGTTCGCTCGTCTCCTCGCCCGACCGCTGGACGAAGGTCGCCGCCGGTCTCATCGGCGTCACCGAGGAGACCACGACGGGCGTGCACCGGCTGTACGAGCTCGCGGCCGCCAGCGGACTGCTCTTCCCGGCGATCAACGTCAACGACTCGGTGACCAAGAGCAAGTTCGACAACAAGTACGGCATCCGCCACTCCCTGCCCGACGGCCTGAACCGCGCGACCGACGTGCTCATCGGCGGGAAGGTCGCCTTCGTCTGCGGATACGGAGACGTCGGCAAGGGCGCGGCCGAGGCGCTGCGCGGACAGGGTGCGCGCGTCATCGTCAGCGAGGTCGATCCGATCTGTGCTCTGCAGGCCGCGATGGACGGCTTCCAGGTGGCGCGGTTGCTCGACGTGGCCGGCGAGGTCGACATCGTCGTGACCGGCACCGGGAACCGCGATGTGGTGACCACTGAGCACCTGCAGGCGCTGAAGCACCTGGCGATCGTCGCGAACGTCGGCCACTTCGACAACGAGATCGACATGGCAGGGCTCGAGGCGCTGCCCGGCGCGGAAAAGGTCGAGATCAAGCCGCAGGTGCACGAATGGCGGATGCCGAGCGGTCGCAGCGTGCTCGTCCTCAGCGAGGGGCGCCTGATGAACCTCGGCAACGCCACCGGGCACCCGTCGTTCGTGATGAGCGCGTCGTTCACGAATCAGGTGCTCGCCCAGCTCGAGCTGTTCACGAACATCGAGGCGTACCCGACCGGCGTCCACACGCTGCCGAAGGCGCTCGACGAGAAGGTCGCCCGCCTGCACCTCGATGCCCTGGGCGTGCAACTGACCACCCTGACCGAGGGGCAGGCCGCGTACATCGGGGTTCCCGTCGACGGCCCCTACAAGCTGGAGCACTACCGCTATTGAGCGGCCGCGGACGAGCTCTGCTCAGACCCCGACGCGACGACCGGTGAGCTTCTCGGCCCGTCGGTCGGAGTTCTCCAGCGCGCGGCGCTCACGTTCTCTGCGCAGCACCGTGATGCCGATCAGCACGGCCTCCGGGTGCGCGGGCGGCATCGGCGAGACGTACGGCATCGCCTCCGTGAGCAGGTCCTGCGCGACCCTGGCCCTGGCGGCGGGGACCATGCGAGGGGCGCTCTGCAGGAACTGGGAGATGCGTCGCGCGAGCCGGTCCGGAAGCCGTGCCACGTCAGCGATCTGCGCCCAGCCTCCGAGCTCGGGCGGCAGGATCGGGACGAGCGGCACGAGCCGCGGTGTGCGCACACGCTGGCTGTAGGTGCCGGCGACGAGGTCGCCCAGACGCTGCGACCGGGCGTTGAAGGCGCCGGTGAGCACCGCGATGCCCCCGAAGGTGCCGTAGATCTCCAGCACACCCAGCAGGGCGCGGATGAAAGCGTGGCGGAACCCCGCCGCGCCCCCGTCGACGCGGACGATGCGCCCGCCGACCGCGAGCTTGCCGAGGCTGCGGCCCTTCATCGCCACCTCCATGGTGATCGGCAGGACCACGAAGCTGACGACCAGCGCCGCGACCGTCGCGATGCGGTCCGTGGCGTCGTCGAGCACGCCGGCGTCGAGCAGCCAGATGCGCAGGAAGAGCCAGAGGATGAACACGGCGAAGCCGAGCACCATGTCGATCAGGGCGCCCAGGGCGCGGAGCAGGAAGCCGACCGGCTGCACATCGATGGCGACGGCTTCACCGGAGAGCACCTCGTCGGACGCATCGATCGGGACGGACATGAGTACAGTAAATCAGGTGGATGCCGATGCGCTGTCTGATGCACGCCGCGCCGAATGGGAGCGGCTGGACGAGCTCAGCCGTGCCCGCCTGGATGGGGCGGGCGTCGACGAGCTGATCGTCCGCTACCGCGCGGCATCCGCCGATCTCGCCGAGCTGAAGACCTCGGTGGGGGAGTCGCCTCAGGGGGCCTACCTCTCCACGATCCTGGTGCGTGCGCGGCTCCGCCTCACGGGCGCCTCCGACAGCATCCTCACGCAGACCGCGCGATTCTTCAGCCTGCAGCTTCCCGCGGCCCTCTACCGGCTGCGCTGGACGACGCTGATCATCGCGGTCTCGTTCATCGCGATCGGCGTCGGCACCGCGGCGTGGATCGCGAGCGATCCTGCGCTCATCGCGACCCTCGGTCCGCCCGACGCGCTCGAGCAGTACGCCGACGAGAGCTTCACCGGCTACTACACCGAGAATCCGGCAGCCGAGTTCATGGGGATGGTCTGGACGAACAACGCCTGGATCGCGATGCAGTGCGTGCTCTTCGGGGTGACCGGGATCTGGCCGATCGCGATGCTCGTGCAGAACGCGATGGGTCTCGGCGTGTCCGGAGCGGTGATGGCCGCGCACGACAAGGCCGACATCATGCTGCTCTACATCCTCCCGCACGGCATGCTCGAGCTGACCTGCATCTTCGTCGCGGCGGCCGCCGGACTGCACATCTTCTGGGCGTGGGTGGCGCCAGGAGCCCGCTCGCGCGGCGAGGCGCTCGCGGAAGAGGGCAGGTCGCTCGCGACGGTCGCTCTCGGGCTGGTGTTCGCGCTGTTCCTCGCGGGACTCGTCGAGGGCTTCGTCACCGGCTGGTCGCTGCCGTGGCCGGTGAAGATCGGCATCGGCGCGGCGGCGCTCGCCGTGTTCCTCATCTACATGATCGTGATCGGCGGCCGTGCCCACCGTCGAGGTGCGTCGGGCGACCTGGTCGAATACGAGGCCGGCACTCCGCGTCTCGTCGCCGGCTGATCCTGCTCCGACGGCTCAGAGTCGACCGGCGGCCTTGAGCTCGAGGTAGCGGTCCGCGATGCGTGGCGGGAGCTCTTCCGGGTCGGCGGCGATGGCCTCGCCCCCGGCTCGACGGATCGCGTCGGCGACGTTCTCCGCATCCCGGAGCGTGCGCTCGGCTGCGGCGGCGAGATAGATCTCCTCGCGCGAGCCGCGCCGACGGGCGAGATCCGCGATGTCGTCATCCGTGACGGATCCGACCAGCACCGTCGTCGCCCGGGAGGCGTTCGGGAAGGCGCCGAGGAAGGCCCTGGCCGACTCCGCGGCATCCTGTGCCGTGAGGACCACGATGAGCGAGGGGCGGGTCGTGAGCGTGCGGACCGCGGCGAAGGCGCCGTGCCAGTCGGTGTCGACCAGGCGCGCGTGAACCGGGGCCATCGCATCGGTCATCGCCGGGAGGAGCGCCGTGCCGTCGACACCCGTGACCCGGCCGCGCACCACGCGGTCGTACATTAGCAGGTGCACGTGGTCGCCGGCGCGCGAGGCGAGAGCGGCGAGCAGGAGGGCCGCCTCGAGCGAGGCGTCGACGCGGGTCCCGTCGCCCACCCGAGCGGCCGCCGTACGTCCGGTGTCGATGATGATGACGACATGACGGTCGCGCTCGGGGCGCCAGGTGCGCAGCATCGTCGTTCCGGCGCGCGCGGTGGCACGCCAGTCGATCGAGCGCACGTCGTCGCCGCGTACGTACTCGCGCAGGGAGTCGAACTCCGTGCCCTGGCCGCGGACCTGGATGCTCGTGTTCCCATCGAGCTCGCGCAGCCTGGCCAGCCGCGAGGGGAGATGCTTGCGCGAGGAGAACGCGGGCAGCACGCGGATCGCTCCGCGCACCCGGTGCCGCGCCTGCCGACCGGCGAGACCGAGCGGACCGCGCGAGCGGATCATGACGAACTCGCTCACCAGCTCGCCGCGACGGCGGGGGAGCAGCGGGATCGCGACCCGCGCGCGTTCGCCGGGAGGGATGCTCAGCTGCTGTCGAGCGGGTGATGCGCCGGCGGTCGGCTGCCAGGCATCGCGGATCACCGCGTGCAGCACGCGGTCACCGTGATTCTGCAGGGCGACACTCACCGGCACCGGCTCGCCGATCCGGGTGCGCTTCGGCAGGCGGCGTGTCACCGTCACGCGGCGCGGGCTGGCCGCGAGGGCGATGTCGATCCCGCTCAGCAGCACGCACAGGGCGATCCATCCGCCGAACACCGCGTACGCCGGATAGCCCGCGAGTCCTGCGAGGACGAGCGGGATCACGCCCACGGCGAGGGCGAGGGCGAGGCGGCCGGTGACGAACACCTAGATCGGCACCCTGGTCTGCTGCACGACGGAGGTGAGCACGGCATCCGCCGACACGCCCTCCATCTGAGCGTCGGGCCGAAGCTGCAGGCGATGGCGCCACACCGGCACCAGCATGGTCTGGACGTGGTCGGGGGTCACGGCGGAGGAGGCGTTGAGCCACGCCCAGGCCTTCGCGGCGGCCAGCAGACCCGTCGATGCACGCGGACTCGCGCCGAGCTCGACGGACGGGGACTGGCGCGTCGCCCTGGCGAGATCGACGACATAGCCGAGGACGTCGTCGGTGACCTCGACGCGCCCCGACGCGGCCTGCGCCGCGCGGATCTCGTCGGCCGTCACGACGGCCTCGACGCCGGTCAGGTCACGGGGGGAGAAGCCTTCTGCGTGCCGGCGCAGCACCGAGACCTCGGCGTCGCGCTCCGGCATGCCGACCACGAGCTTCATGAGGAAACGGTCGAGCTGTGCCTCGGGCAGAGAGTAGGTCCCCTCGTGTTCGATCGGGTTCTGCGTCGCCGCGACGAGGAACGGATCCGGGAGCGGCCGGCTGACGCCGTCGGCCGAGACCTGGCGCTCCTCCATCGCCTCGAGCAGCGCGGCCTGCGTCTTCGGGGGCGTGCGGTTGATCTCGTCGGCGAGCAGGATGTTCGTGAACACGGGCCCCGCGCGGAAGTCGAACTCGCCGGTGCGCGCGTCGTACACGAGGGACCCGGTGACGTCGCCGGGCATGAGGTCCGGTGTGAACTGCACGCGCTTGGTGTCGAGGCCGAGCGCCCGTGCGAACGAGCGGACCACCAGGGTCTTCGCCACGCCGGGCACGCCTTCGAGGAGCACGTGTCCGCGGGCGAGCAGCGAGACGAGCAGCCCCGTCACGGTGCCGGCCTGACCGACGACGGCCTTGTCGACCTCGGTGCGCACGCGGTGCATGGCCTGACGCAGCGCGGCGTCGTCGGCGGGATGGTTGTCAACGGTCACGTGGTGTCCTCGGCTTCCGTGGGGATGGATGGACGGCGGTTCGGATGCGGATCACGGCTCGCCCCTGGTGGTATGCGTGCTCGCCTCGACGGCGGCCTCGAGCTCGTCGAGGCGACGTGCGAGCTCGACCAGGGCGGCGTCGTCTGCGGGAAGCGGGCCTGCCAGCAGCGCCTGCAGCGTGCCTCGGGGGATCCGGAGGCGGTCGGATGCCGCATCCGCGACCTCGTCCGCACCGGCGTGCACCGCGAGGCCGAGCCGGCGCGCGAGTCGACGCTGTGCACCGTCGCGGAGCGCCTCGCCCGCATGCGGCGCATCTCCGGCCTTCGCCGTGAGCCGCGCCCGTCCATGCATGGTCTCGGAGGCGCGCACGGTCACCGGAAGCGTCTCGGCGACGAGCGGGCCGAAGCGCTGACCGCGCCAGACCGCTGCGGCGATCCCGGCCGTGAAGAGCAGGAGGATGACGGGGGTGACCCACGGCGGCGTGAGGCTTCCCAGCGTGTCGGGCGACTGACCCTCGATATCGGTGTCGCTGAACGACGGCACGTACCAGACGACGCGCTCGGTCTGACCGAGGAGCGCGAGAGCGAGGGCGGCGTTGCCGTTCTCGGCGAGGTAGGCGTTGCTGAAGAGCTTCGTGCCCTCCACGACGAGCACGTCGCGGTCCGCGCCGTCGTCGACGAGGACCGCGGCGCCGTCGGCATCGCCGAAGCAGCCTTCGACCCCGTCTGCGGGAGAGAAGAACCGGTCGGCGCGGATCGTGCCGACCTCGGCGAACTCCGGGACGTCGCAGCCCGCGTCGGTGGGCGCGGAGCTTCCCGGCGCGTTCTCGCCGATGTCGAGCACGTTCAGCAGGTGCGTGCCCGACGACAGGAAGACGATCCGGTCGGCGGGTTCCAGCAGCTCGGTGAGGGCGTCGTCGCTGAGGGTGTACGGATTCGTCATGACCAGCGTCGTGTCGTCGCCGACAGCCGCTCGTGCCTCGGTGCGGGAGCGGACGACCGAGACCTCCACGCCCTGGTCGCGCAGGATCTCGGCGAGGGCGAGGGCGCCGGAGTCGTCACGGCCCTCCGGATCGAGCGTGCCGCGGGCCCCGGGGCCGCTCGCGCTCACACGGAGCGCGACGAACGCGACGAGCAGCACGAGCGCCACGACGATCAGCCATCCCACGATCGTTCGCACGCGCCGCGGTCGGGTCTCGGCGGTGGAGGTCCCCGTCGCCGCCTGATCCACAGCCGTCACGCGGGCACCGCCTCGAGGCGCCGCGTCCGCAGCCGCTCATCGGTGGCCGCGAGGTCGCGGTAGCTCTCCTCGGTCGCCGGATGCCGCAGGTAGCGGACGTCGTCGAAGGACACGGCGGCGCGGCGCATGGCAGCGGCCTCGTCAGCGAACACCGCGCTGGCCTCCCGGGCGATCGACTGCGCCGTGGCGCCGGGAGCCGGATCGATGAGGTCGCGTTCCAGAAGTCCGCGCGCGATGGCGCGGTAGCGGAGGACGGTCGCGGTGTCCCAGTCGCCGCCGCGCGCGCTGCGCTCGGCATCCGCGCGGAGCTGCGCGGCGCTGCGGTCGTCCTGCTCGCCGAGGAGGTCGGCCCGTGCCCGCCGCACGGCTCGAGAGCTGCGCGGGCGACCCCAGATGATGAGCGCCGTGATGAGCGCCGCGACGATGACGGCGCTCACGATGATGAGCGCCCAGGGGCCGACGTTGGCGCCGTTGTCCGAGGTGAAGAGGTCGGCGATGAACCGGCCGATGTCGCGGGCGACGAGATCGAACCAGGTCGGCTTCGCGTCGGCGTAGCGGGGATCGGAGAGCTCCTCCTCGGCCCAGCGCCGCGCCTCGTCCCCGTCGGGGACGAACAGATCGTCGAACGGTCGGATCATGCCGTGCCGTCACCGCTGCCCGGAGCGGCCCAGCCGCCGTCGGCCGGCGATGCCCACGGGCTGTCGGTTGGCGGGGCGGGCATCGTGGGCGGAGCTGCAGGTGCAGGAGGCGCGGGAGGCGGCGGCGCGAAGGATGCCGGGGGCGCTCCGGCAGGCTGCTGCGGTGGGTACGGCTGTCCTGCATAGGGAGGAACGCCGGACGGCGGCGCGTACGGCTGCGGGTACGGCTGCGGCGCGTAGCCCTGCGGCGGCGCAGGCTGGACCCCGTACGGCGGGTAGCCGTAGCCCTGGGTCATCATGACGTGCTCCGGCACCTGTCGCGGAGGGGGTGCGCTGGTGACGGCGCGCGACGGATCGACGGCGAACGGGTCGCCGAGCTGCTCCTCGGTCCAGCCGAGTTCGCGGCGCTCCACGTGCGCGATGAGCGTCTGATCGAGTCCTTCGTAGCGCATCCGGCAGTCGAGGTAGACGAGCGCCGATCCCGTGCTCTGCACGACCAGCGTGATGGCCTGGAGGACGAGCAGCAGGATCTGCGGTGCGATGAGGGTGAGGACGAAGCCGATGACGGCGCTCGGCTCGGCCGCGCCGGTCGGAGCGACCACGGTTCCGAGGAGCGAGCTGAGCATCGCCACGGGGAAGCTCACCACCTGCATCGCCAGTCCCATGATGAGGCTGATGAGGAAGGTGACCCCGAAGGCGACCCAGAACCGGCCGCGGGTCAGGCGCCAGGAGCGCACGAGCGCCTCGCGGAAGCGCGCCCCCTCGAGCACGAGGATCGAGGGCACCAGCAGGAGCTTGGTGGTCAGCCACACGGTCAGCGGGATCGAAGCCAGGCCGATGAGCACCACCACCAGCACGACGACCCCGATGAGCTCGACGCTCCCGCCGAGCCCGCCCGCGACGAAGGCCCCGATGATCAGGGCCACGATCGCGAACAATCCGAACACCGCGATCACCGACAGGGAGGCGAAGCCGGCGAGCCGCCAGAACGACGGGGCCATCTTGCGCCACAGCATCCCGAGTGTCGCCTTCACGCCGATCGACGCGTAGCCGATCTCGGCGGCGACGACGCCCTGCATCATCGCCGTGAACGCGATCGAGGTCAGACCGACGGCGAGCCCGGCGATGATGTTGATCGCGATCGTCCCGGCGAGCACCGCCTCGAAGTCGGGGGAGGAGGGCGACACGGTCTCCAGGCGGGAGAACGTGGTGAAGAGCACCACGCCCATCACGCCGGCCGTCGCGATCACGACGACGAGCTGGATGACGACGGCGAAGCCGAAGAGCACCTTCGGGTTGTGCCGGAGGGCCGCGAAGGCCTTCCCCAGCAGCATGCCGAAGGTCAGCGGATGAAGAGGGATGACGCCCTTCTTCGGGGCAGGGGTCCACGTCGCACCACTCACAGCTCTCCCTCCATCGAGCGCTCCCATCGTGTCATATCCGTGTACGTGGCGCGCAGACCTGGGGGCGGTGGGACTCGGTGCCATAAGGTAACAGTTATGACCTCACGCATTCTTGTGGTCGACGACGACACCGCGCTCGCCGAGATGATCGGCATCGTGCTGCGCACGGAGGGTTTCGAGCCGGTGTTCTGCGCCGACGGGGCCCGTGCGGTCGACGAGTGGCGCACGCAGCGGCCGGACCTGGTTCTGCTCGACCTCATGCTTCCCGGCATGGACGGCATCGAGATCTGCACTCGCATCCGCGCGGAGTCCGGCGTCCCCATCCTCATGCTCACGGCACGCAGCGACACCGCGGATGTCGTCCGCGGCCTCGAGGTCGGCGCGGACGACTACATGGTGAAGCCCTTCAACCCGAAGGAGCTGGTCGCCCGCATCCGCACCCGCCTCCGTCCGACGCCGCAGACCACCAGCGAGCAGCTGAAGGTCGGCGACCTCACGGTCGACGTCGACGCGCACGAGGTGCGTCGGGGCACGACGCCCATCGCGCTCACGCCGCTGGAGTTCCAGCTCCTGGTGGCGCTCGCGTCGAAGCCGCAGCAGGTGTTCTCCCGCGAGATGCTGCTCGAACAGGTCTGGGGCTACCACTACAAGGCGGACACCCGGCTCGTGAACGTGCACGTCCAGCGCCTTCGCGCCAAGGTGGAGCTCGACCCCGACAACCCCAAGATCGTCATGACGGTGCGTGGCGTCGGCTATCGCGCCGGGAGCGTCGGCTAGGCGCAGGATGGACGCGACGACCGCGACCACGACGGCCGTCGCTGTGATCCGCGACTGGCGCGGATGGCCGACCGTGCTCTCCGCGCTCTGGCGTCGTTCGCTGCGTTTCCGCACGCTCACGATCACGCTGCTCGCGACCTCGCTGGCGATCTTCATCACCTGCGTCACGATGGCTCTCGTGATCCAGAACGACCTCTTCGTCTCGCGCAAGAACGTCGCTCTCGAGGACGCCCGCCGGGCCGTGGATCAGGCGCAGGACATCCTCGACGTCGCCGAGGTGAGCGACGATCCCGCCGCTCTCGCGGACCTGTGGAGCAGCATCCAGGCGAACCTGGCACGCACCTCGAGCACGGATCTGCTCGCCGGGTTCCGGATCGAATCCGAAGCGGACGGCGTGCGACTGAACGGCTTCACCGCGGGACTGAGCGCGAATCGACTGAGCCCGGAGCTGCAGGCGCGCGTGGAGGCGTCCGACGACTGGCAGACGTGGCAGTCCGTGGCCCTGCCGGTGGCCGACGGCGGCGAGGTGCCGGGGATCGTCGTCGGGCAGCAGCTGAACGTGCCGGAAGCCGGACCGTTCGCGATCTACTTCGCCTACGACCTGCAGGACGCCAACCAGACGCTCGTGTTCGTGCAACGGACCCTCTGGATCGCGGGGATCGGGCTGGTCGCGATCGTCGCGGCGATCTCCTGGATCGTGCTCCGGGCGGTGGCGACGCCGATCGTGCAGGCCGCGGAGACGAGCGCGCGTCTCGCGGCGGGCGACCTCGGAGTGCGACTCGAAGTGCACGGTGAGGACGAGCTGGCCACCCTCGGGCGGTCGTTCAACGCCATGGCCGACAGCATCGAGGCGCAGATCAAGGAGCTCGGGGAACTGTCGATGGTGCAGCAGCGCTTCGTGTCGGATGTGTCGCACGAGCTGCGGACGCCGCTGACGACGATCCGTCTCGCGGCGGACATGCTGAACGACCAGCGCGAGGAGTTCGACCCGACGACCTCTCGGACCACCGAGCTGCTGCACACGCAGGTGCAGCGGTTCGAGACCCTGCTCTCCGATCTCCTCGAGATCAGCCGCTACGACGCGGGCTCGGTGCAGCTCGAGCTGGAGGCGACGAGCCTCGCGCACCTCGCCGAGGACATCATCGACCAGATGCATCCGCTCGCCGACGGGCGCGGATCCGAGCTGAGACTCGTCGCTCCCGGCGGCTACTCGCCGGTGGACATGGACCCGCGCCGCGTCCGCCGCGTCCTCCGCAATCTCATCGGCAACGCGATCGAGCACGGCGAGGGCCGACCGATCGTGGTCACCGTCGACAGCAACCAGCACGCGGTCGCGGCCGGCGTGCGCGACTTCGGACTCGGAATGGAGCCCGCCGACGCCGAACGCGTCTTCGATCGCTTCTGGCGAGCCGACCCCTCGCGTCAGCGCACCATCGGAGGGACGGGCCTCGGTCTGTCCATCGCGCTGGGCGATGCGACCCTGCATGGCGGGACGCTCGCCGTGTGGTCGGAGCTCGGGGTCGGCACGAACTTCGTCCTCACCATCCCGCGGCACGGCGCCGCGCTGGAAGGTCCGAGCCCGATCCCGATAGAACCCCAGGAGCCGCTCGCGGAACTCGGCGATGCGACGCAGCCCATCTCCTGGGCGGAGCTTCCCGGGCTGTTGAAGGAGCCGGACGATCATGAGTGAGCGCAGAGCGACACGGATGCTGCGCGGCGTCGCGCTGCTCGTCGCCGCCCTCCTGCTGCCCGCCTGCGCGGGGCTTCCGACAAGTGGCGACGTCGCGGTCGGCCTCGTGCTCGGCGAATCGGCCGCGGATGTCGACTTCCTCCCGGTGGCGTCGGGCCCGATCCAGGGCGCGGGTCCTCAGGAGATCGTGGAAGGGTTCCTCGAGGCCGGGATCACGACATCCGACAACTGGGCGACGGCTCGGGAGTTCCTCGCGCCGTCGTTGCAGCGCTCATGGCGGCCGGCGGCGGGCGTGTCGATCGACGTCGGCACCGAGACGCGCGTCCTGACCTCCTCCGTCCCCGCGGATGCCGTCGACGAGGCCGAGAGCGCCGACGTGCAGGTCCGCCTCGACCTCGTCGCGATCGTCGACGAGGCCGGCGCGTACGCCGAGGCTCCCGGCTCGTCGCCGACCATGTTCGCCCTGGAACGCATGGATGACGGGGAGTGGCGCATCACGCAGGCGCCCGACGGCATCGTGATCGACGAACCCCGGTTCTCGAACGTGTTCGATGGGTATCCGCTGCAGTACTTCGACGGCGCCTGGTCCCGGCTGGTTCCCGATGTGCGCTGGTTCCCGCGACGGCAGAGCCCCGCGACGACGGTCACGCAGGCGCTCATCGACGGATCGCCGAGCCCCTGGCTCGGTCCTGCGGTGCAGACCGCCTTCCCCGCCGATGTGCAGCTGGCCCAGGACGCGGTGCTGATCACCGACCAGGTCGCCGAGGTGGCCCTGACGCGGTCCGCCGTGGGGCTCGATCAGGTGACGCTCTCGCGCATGCGCACTCAACTGCAGGAGACCCTGAAGGCCGCCGGCGTCTCCGTGTCGCAGGTGCGCTTCGCCGTCGACGGCCGGACCCTGGAGGCGGGGGTCGTCGAACTCGTCGACATGCCGGCGGATGTCGGCACCCTCGTCCTCCAGGACGGAGTGTTCGGACGGATCGTCGGGGACGAGGTCACCGCCGTTCCCGGGATCTCGCAGGGCATCGTGGCGATCGACCAGCCCATCGCGTCGATCGACGTGGCGGTCGACGACTCGCACGCGGCCGTGCAGCTCGCCGACGGTCACGTGTATCTGGTCAGCGAAGGGAGCATCGACGAGCTCGACTCGCGCCCTGGCCTGATCGAGCCCTCGCTGGACCCGTACGGCTATACCTGGACGGTCCCGGCCGGCGAACCCGGGGCGGTGAAGGCATGGGGGAGCGACGTCGTCGAGCATCCCGTGGCGAACGCCTGGCCGAACGCCTCGGCCATCTCGGACCTGCGTGTCTCGTCCGACGGTGCCAGAGTCGCTGCCGTGGTCACGGTCGGCCAGCAGCGCTGGGTCGTGGTCGCCGCGGTGGTACGAGATCCTTCGGGCGTCCCGATCGAACTCGGCGACGTGAAGCAGATCACGCTGATCTCGGCGCCGGCGACGGGGCTGGCATGGCTCGGCACGGAGCGTCTGGCGGTCCTCGTCGACCCGCAGGGGCCACAGGTCCTCACCCAGATGGTGGGTGGCCCGGGGGCCGTGGAGGCCGCTCCCGAGGGCGCGGTGTCGATCGCGGGCGCACGCACCGTCGGCGGCCTGAGGGTCGTCGGAGTCGGCGGTCAGCTGTTCGCGCACGCGGGTTCGACCTGGCGGGAGATCGCGACCGGGATCACGGTGCTCGCGACGCGCGCCGGCGAGTGAACCGCGTCTCCTCCACCACGCGCTGATCGGCTCGTCTTCTCCCGTCATGCAGTGACCGCGGGGATGACGGACGATCCGCGAAGAGCAGGATCGTCGGATGAACAGCACCTCCGTCCTGCGTCCCCTCGGCGCCGAGATCGCCGCGTTCCTCCTCGCCGCCTCCTGCGCAGGATGCGATGAGCCCGGGCACCTGCTCTGTCGGCCGTGCGGAGAACGACTCACCCCAGCGCCGCAGAGGGTGCTGACGCCGGCAGGTCTCCCGGTGCACGCCGCGCTCGGCTACGAGGGAGTGGCTGCGCGCTGCATCCGCCGGCTCAAGAGCGACGGGGAGACCCAGCTCGCGCGTCCCCTCGGCGCCGCCGTCGCCGCCGTTCTGGCGCCCATGGTGTCGTCCTCGACGTGGATCGTGCCCGTCCCCACGGCGCGGAGCGCGTTCCGTCGGCGCGGCTATCGGGTTCCGGAGCTGCTCATCCGCCGTGCGGGGCAGTCGCCGCAGCGGGTGCTCTCGCTCGTCGCGCGGCCCGTCGATCAGCGAACGCTCGGAGCGAAGGAACGGGAGCTGAACGTCCGCGGGGCGATGCGCGCGCTCGTGGCCAGCGGAGGAGCTGCGGCGGTCCTGGTCGACGACGTGGTGACCACCGGGGCGACACTCGACGAGGCGGCTCGCGCCCTCCGAGCGGCCGGGTTCCGAGTCGATTCGGCCGTCACGCTCGCCGCCACGCCGAGGCGCGCCGGATTCGAAGGAGACTCATCGAGAACTCACCGAGGACACGACGAAAGTCACCAGTGACATCGACTCGCATGCGGACTACGGTTGGGGACCACAAGGCGACAACGGTCCGCCCTTGGCCGGGAGGACCGGGACAAGGAGACAGCAATGGAAACGAGCATCGTCGGCGTCGGAGTGGGAATCACCGATCGCTTCCGAACCGTTGTCGAGGAGAAGATCGCCAGGGTCGAGACGCTCGCGGCTCGAGCGCAACGGCTTGATGTGAAGGTCACGCACCGCGTCTTCCGCAACGGCCACGTCCCCGAGGAGACGGTCGAGCTCACGCTCGTCGGGAAGGGTCCGGTCGTCCGCGCTGAAGCGACGGACGGTGACAAGTTCGTCGCCCTCGATCTCGCGATCGACAAGATGTCCGAACAGCTGCGTCGTGCGAAGGAGAAGCGCGTCGACGGACGCCAGCACCCGCGAGGAGCGCACTTCGAGAAGGGCACCGGGGAGATCGAAGGCATCGACGTGCAGCCGGTGTCGGCCGACGTCCTGCACGCGGTGGCCACCGGGAGCATCCCGGTTCGGAACGACGAGGAAGAAACCTATTCGCCGGTCGTCATCCGCACGAAGAGTTTCGACGCGGAATGGATGACGGTCGAGGAGGCTGTGGACCGTATGGAACTGGTCGGCCACGACTTCTTCCTGTTCGTCGACGTCCGCACGGATCACCCCAGCGTCGTCTACCGCCGCAAGGGCTGGGACTACGGCGTGATCGCGCTGAGCACCCAGGCGCCGCCGTCGGAGGCACTGGCTTCCTGAGCGGAAACGAGGAACGGCCCGTCCCGGAGGGGACGGGCCGTTCTGTCGTCGGGGGAGATCAGTCGAACATGCCGTCGAGGAGGCTGCCGATCACGAGGCCGCCGAGGATGCCGGAAGCGATGTCCCCGCCGCCGCCGCCACGTGGTCGTCCGCCCCAGCCTCCGCCTCCGTAGCCGCCGCCGCCACCCCAGCCCTGGTCGTCGGGGCGAGAGGAGTCGATGTCTCGCTGCGCGAGCTGCAGGGCCTCGGACGCCAGGTGCGCGACACGGCGCGCCTGCACGAGCGCCTCTTCTCTCGTCTCCTCGGCGGGCAGGAGATCGGACAGGTCGACCCTCAGCCGCTCCGCTTCCGCGAGTCGCGTCCGTGCGTCGGCGCCGATCCAGCCGCGGTGGCCGGAGATGAGTCCGCGTGCCACGCCCAGCTGCCGGTCGGCGTCATCGATGGCGTGCTGCACCTGCGGGATGCTCGGCAGCGGATTCTCGGCACGGTGACGGGCCTTCGCGATCGCCTCGTCCAGCGCCGAGTTGGCGGTGCGGAGCTGTGAGAGCTCCGCGAAGGGATCGTTCGGGGTGCCGGAGGGTGTCAGAGCGCTCAGCGCGGCCTGAAGAGCGGAGACGGCGTCGGCGACCGCAGGGACCTGCGGAGCGGTGCGGGCGGCGATCAGGTCGCCGCGGGAGTCGGCCACGACCTCGGCGAGGGTGGATTCGGCGCGCAGTGCCTCGATCTCGAAGTCCTCGACGGCGTCGAGGAGTGCCGACGCCCGGCGGGTGGCTTCGGTCGCGGTCTCCAGGGCGAGGTTGGCCTCTTCGTTCTGCTTGGCGGCTCTGCGGCGCTCGGAGATGTCGGCGCTGTGCGTCGCGAAGGCGATCAGCTGCTCGGCCTCGGCAGCGCTGGCCGTGATCTGGTGCATCGCCGATTCGGCGTAGCGGGCTGAGAGTCGCGAGACGGAGTCGTTGGTCTGCGGGATGCGCGAGCTGAGGGCTGCGGCATCCGCCCGCACCTGTGCGATGACCTCGGGAGCCCGTCGAACCTTGGCGACGGAGGCGGCGAGCACGGATGTCTTCTCGTCGAGCAGATCCTGGGCCCAGTCGCACAGCTGGAGGATGCGCGCGTTGCGGGTGCGCAGCTCCTCTGGCGTGTCGGGGATCTCGTCGTGGTTCAGCTGGTGCAGCTGGAACGCCTCGCGCAGATGGGTGCGCACGGCCGCGAGGGCCTTGCGCAGGTCGGCGGTCAGCGACGCGCCGAGTTCCGCTTCGGCGAAGTCGAGCTCGTCGGAGGTGGTGCGGATCCTCTCGTCGGCGCCGACCAGGGCCTGCTCCGCACGGCGCGCGAGATCGGCGTCCTGTGCGGCGAGTTCTTCCTGTTCGCGTTTGCGTCTGCCCCAAAATCCAGCCATGACCCGATCCTAGTTTCCCGGGCGGTCGCGATGGCTGAGCATCCGCTCCGGGCGAACGCGGTTCGCTGAGCGCGTCAGGCTATCGCGGGGGTGCGGGTCGCCGGTCGGCCGCGCTTGGGGCGTTCCGTGGCCAGCTCGAGATCCATGGCGTGCTGCGGATGCTGCGCGAGGAGCCGTTCGGCGTGATCGAGCCAGCGCACCTCGGCCTCGGCGGCGAAGATCATCGAGTCGCGCACCAGCGACCAGGCGAGCTCTTCGGGACCGTCGGCGGCGGTCCCCGGGTGGACCGCGCTCTGCAGAGCATCCAGCTGTCGTAGCGAGGCCTCGCGCTGAGCCTGCAGAGCGCCGGCGACGTCCACTCCCGGCAGCGTGGCGGCGACCGCGAGCTTGATCGCCAGCTCGTCGCGGGTCGCCGGCGTCCGCACGACGGGGGAGGAGAGCCACTGCGCGACCTCCGCCGACCCGGCATCCGTGATCCGCCAGTAGACGTGGCCGCGCTCGTCGGTGTCGCCGCGCTGCACGAGCCCGTCGCGCTCGAGCCGTTCGAGCGTGTTGTAGATCTGGCCCACGTTGAGAGGCCACGTCGATCCGGTACGACGGTCGAACTCGTGCCGCAGCTGATAGCCGTAGCAGGGGCCCTGATCGAGGATGGCGAGCAGGCTCTGACGGACCGACATGGTGATCTCCCGACGGCGTGTTGTCGAACGCGATACCGAGTATATGGATACCCGGCAACGGATCCGACAGGCTCGCAGCCAGCGCGTGCAGGCGACGCGCAGGTCACAGCCCGGTAACATGGCAAAGTATGCCTGGCGATCGCCTTCCTGGCGGCCGGCACTTTACCCACTGACAGGGAGATGACATCCGTGGCCAATCCTCTTGAGAAGCTGCTGCGTGCTGGTGAGGGGCGGGTCATCCGCCGCCTGAACCAAGTGGTCAAGGCAGTGGGGGCGCTGGAAGAGGACATCTCCAAGCTCACCGACGACGAGCTGCGCAACGAGACGACGGAGCTCCGCGCCCGCTTCGAGAAGGGCGAGACGCTCGATCAGCTGATGCCCGAGGCGTTCGCCGCCGTTCGTGAAGCCGCGAAGCGCACGCTCGGCATGCGCGCCTACGACGTGCAGATCATGGGTGGAGCCGCCCTTCACCTCGGCAACATCGCCGAGATGAAGACCGGTGAGGGCAAGACGCTCGTCGCGACCTTCCCCGCCTACCTCAACGCGATCGCCGGCAAGGGCGTCCACATCATCACGGTGAACGACTTCCTCGCGAGCTACCAGGCAGAGCTCATGGGCCGAGTCTTCCGTGCTCTCGGCATGACCACCGGCATCATCGTCTCCGGGCAGACGCCGGCCATCCGCCGCGAGCAGTACGCCGCGGACATCACGTACGGCACGAACAACGAGTTCGGCTTCGACTACCTGCGCGACAACATGGCCTGGCGCAAGGAGGACCTCGTCCAGCGCGAGCACTTCTTCGCGATCGTCGACGAGGTCGACTCGATCCTCATCGACGAGGCCCGTACCCCGCTGATCATCTCCGGCCCCTCCTCGGGCGAGGCCAACCGCTGGTTCGCGGAGTTCGCCAAGATCGCGCGCACGCTCGAGGCGGGCGAGGACTACGAGGTCGACGAGAAGAAGCGCACGGTCGGCGTGCTCGAGCCCGGCATCGAGAAGGTCGAGGACTACCTCGGCATCGAGAACCTCTACGAGTCGGCGAACACTCCGCTGATCTCGTTCCTCAACAACTCGATCAAGGCGCTCGCCCTCTTCAAGAAGGACACCGACTACGTCGTCATGAACGACGAGGTCATGATCGTCGATGAGCACACCGGCCGCATCCTGGTCGGTCGTCGCTACAACGAGGGCATCCACCAGGCGATCGAGGCGAAGGAGGGCGTTCCGGTCAAGGCCGAGAACCAGACCCTCGCCACCGTCACGCTGCAGAACTACTTCCGTCTGTACGAGAAGCTCGCCGGCATGACCGGAACGGCCGAGACCGAGGCCGCCGAGTTCATGTCGACATACAAGCTCGGCGTCATCCCGATCCCGACGAATCGGCCGATGATCCGCAAGGACCAGTCCGACCTCGTCTACAAGAACGAGACGGCCAAGTTCACGCAGGTCGTCGAGGACATCGCGGAGCGCCACAGCAGCGGCCAGCCGGTCCTCGTCGGCACGGTGAGCGTCGAGAAGAGCGAGTACCTCTCGCGCCTGCTCGCCAAGAAGGGCATCAAGCACGAGGTGCTCAACGCGAAGAACCACGCGCGCGAGGCCGAGATCGTCGCCCGCGCCGGTCGCCTCGGCGCCGTCACCGTCGCCACCAACATGGCCGGCCGTGGAACCGACATCATGCTCGGCGGCAACGCCGAGTTCCTCGCCGTTCAGGAGCTCAAGGGCAAGGGACTCGACCCGGTCGAGACGCCCGAGGAGTACGAGATCGCCTGGGACGAGACGTACCAGGCGATGAAGGACGTCGTCGCCGAGGAGTCGGGGAAGGTCATCGAGGCCGGCGGCCTCTACGTGCTCGGCACCGAGCGCCACGAGTCCCGCCGCATCGACAACCAGCTGCGTGGTCGGTCGGGCCGTCAGGGCGACCCCGGTGAGAGCCGCTTCTACCTGAGCCTCACCGACGACCTCATGCGCCTGTTCCAGTCGGGTGCGGCCGAGGCGATCCTGTCGCGCACGAACTTCCCGGACGACGTGCCGATCGAGTCCGGCCTCGTGTCGCGCGCGATCCGCAGCGCGCAGTCCCAGGTGGAGGCGCGCAACGCCGAGATGCGCAAGAACGTCCTCAAGTACGACGACGTCCTGAACCGTCAGCGCGAGGCGATCTACGCCGACCGCCGCCACATCCTGCAGGGCGACGACATCGCCGGTCGCGTGCAGCACTTCATCGAGGATGCCATCAGCGGAGTCGTGGGCGACCACACCGGCGAGGGTCACAACGAGAGCTGGGACTTCGACGCGCTGTGGACCGAGCTGAAGACGCTCTACCCGGTCGGCGTCACG
This sequence comes from Microbacterium luteolum, assembly GCF_039533965.1. NCBI lineage: Bacteria > Bacillati > Actinomycetota > Actinomycetes > Micrococcales > Microbacteriaceae > Microbacterium > Microbacterium luteolum. The sequence continues at coordinate 949,588 of NZ_BAAAUN010000001.1, read as the reverse complement.
ATCGATGAGGTCGTGTCCGAGGCGGCGGGCCGCAAGGGCGGCATCACCGCGGACGGACTGACCCGCGAGCTCCTGTCCGACGCGAAGATCGCCTACGAGAAGCGCGAGGAGTCGCTCGGAGAGGCGGCGACCCGCGAGCTCGAGCGTCGCGTCGTGCTGCAGGTGCTGGATCGCCGCTGGCGCGACCACCTCTACGAGATGGACTACCTGAAGGACGGCATCGGCCTCCGTGCGATGGCGCAGCGCGACCCGCTGATCGAGTATCAGCGCGAGGGGTACGCGATGTTCCAGTCGATGATGGGGCAGATCAAGGAGGAGTCCGTCGGCTACCTCTACAACCTCGAGGTCGAGGTGCGCCGTGCTGACGCGCAGACCGCAGAGGTCGAGGCCAAGGGCCTGGCGACCGACGGGGGAGAGCAGCGCCTGGAGTACTCGGCGGCGAACGACGCGGGCGAGGTCGAGGTCCGCAACGATCGTGGACAGGTCCAGCAGGCCGCCACCGAGCGTCTTCGGCAGGCGGCGGCTGCGCGCACCCCGGCGCCGCAGGAGGAGCCGGAGGAGGCGCCTCGCGGAGCCTTCGGACAGCGGACTGATGCTGCCGCTCCCGCAGCGGCCAACCGTGAGCAGCGCCGCGCGCAGGAGAAGAAGAAGAAGAAGTAGGCGCGGTCCTGCCGTGCCGGACGAGAGGGCCAATCCGTGTGGATTGGCCCTCTCGTCGTCGCTGTAGGCTTGGTCGATGACCCCAACGCGCAACTTCGACCAGTCGTCGAAGCTCAAGAACGTCCTGTACGAGATCCGCGGAAACGCCCTCGTCGAGGCGGCGCGGCTGGAGGCGGAGGGTCACAAGATCCTCAAGCTGAACACCGGGAATCCGGCGATCTTCGGCTTCGATGCCCCGCATCAGATCGTGCACGACATGCTCGCGGCTCTTCCGACCGCGCACGGCTACAGCGACAGCAAGGGCATCATCTCGGCCCGCCGTGCGGTCGTCAGCCGCTACGAGCAGATCGAGGGATTCCCGCGCTTCGACCCGGACGACGTCTACCTCGGGAACGGCGTCTCCGAGCTGATTACGATGACGATGCAGGCTCTGCTCGACGAGGGTGACGAGGTGCTCATCCCCGCGCCGGACTACCCGCTGTGGACGGCCATGACGAGCCTCGCCGGCGGTACCCCCGTGCACTACCTCTGCGACGAGGATGACGGGTGGCAGCCCGACCTCGAGGACATCCGCTCGAAGATCACGCCGCGCACCAAGGCGATGGTCATCATCAACCCAAACAACCCCACCGGCGTCGTCTACTCGAAGACGATCCTCGAGGGACTCGTGCAGATCGCGCGGGAGCATGAGCTGCTGCTGCTCTCCGACGAGATCTACGATCGCATCCTCTTCGACGGCGCTGTGCACATCCCGACGGCGACACTCGCTCCCGATCTGCTCTGTCTGACCTTCAACGGGCTCTCCAAGACCTATCGCGTCGCCGGCTACCGCTCCGGGTGGATGGTGATCACCGGGCCGCAGGATCACGCCAAGGGGTTCCTCGAGGGGATCACGCTGCTCGCTTCGACGCGGCTGTGCCCGAACGTCCCGGCGCAGCACGCGGTCCAGGCCGCCCTCTCCGGGGTGCAGTCGATCGATGCGCTGATCGCGCCCACCGGTCGCCTGCACGAGCAGCGCGACATCGCCTGGGAGGGCCTGGAGGCGATCCCCGGCGTCTCGTGCGTGAAGCCCGAGGGAGCGCTGTACGCCTTCCCGCGCCTCGACCCGAACGTCCACGAGATCCGAGACGACGCGAAGCTCGTGTACGACCTGCTCGTCTCGGAGCACATCCTGCTGGTGCAGGGCACGGGCTTCAACTGGCCGACGCCGGATCACCTGCGGCTGGTCACTCTTCCCGAGCCGCGAGTGCTGAGCGAAGCCGTCGAGCGACTGGGGAACTTCCTCGCGAGCTACCGGCAGTAGCTGCCGCCGCCCCTTCCGGAGCGAGGCTGGTCGCGAGACGGCGCACGGCGGCGACGAGCGACGAGCGGGGAGTGACGTCGGACATCGGCCTCGCGTGCAGGAGCGCCGCGTCCGCGGCGCGCTGGTCGAACGGCAGGAACGCGACATCGGTGATGCCGGCGAAGCGCTCGAGAGTCCGTCGCACCTGGCCGCGTGCGTCGATGCCCAGCGGGCCGGGGCGCACCTGATTCACGACGACGGTCACCGGCGTCGGCGCTGCGAGGCGACGCAGCTCGGCGTGATCGCGCAGGAATCGGCTGATGCCGACGGGGTCGGCCGACGCGACGGCGACGATGGCGTCGGCCTCCTGGAGCGTCGTCGACGTGGCGGCGTGACGACGCGGGCCGGCCAGATCACTGCTGACCTCGTCGTCGGCGTCGAAGGATGCCGCGACGTCGACGATCGTGTCGTCCACCCAGTCGCGGCAGGCGCGGAGCGCTGCGCCGAGCCGCGCCGATGAGAGCTCCGGCCAGCGGCTCGGCCGGTTCAGTCCGGGCAGGACCTCGATGTCACCGGCGCTGGTGGAGACCGTCGTCGCCAGGCGCGTCAGCTCCGCCGCGTCGAGACCGCCCAGCTCGGCACGCCGACATGCGGCGGCGATACCGGGTGAATCGTCGCTGAGTCCGAGCAGCAGGGCGAGGGAGGGCGCGGTCGAATCCGCATCGACCAGCGCCGCGGTGCGCCCGGTGCGCGCCAGCTCGACGGCGAGCTGGATCGCGACGGTCGATCGGCCCGGGGCTCCCTGCGGGCCCCACACGGCGATGACGCGGCGCGGAGCGACGGATGGAGCCCGGACGGGGAGAGGCGACTCCGCGGCCAGGGCTGCGGCCACTTCCCATCCGGCGGCCTCCGCGGGAAGCGCTGCGGCGATCCCGAGCCGACTGAGCAGACGAGTCTCCGTGCCGCCGAGGGCGAGGATGCGCACGCCGGCGCGATCGCAGGCCGCGATCAGGCTCGCCGTCAGCACGGTGCGGGCAGCGGGGACCACGATCGCCTCGACGCCCGGCAGCAGGTCGATCGAGGCCGTCGGGGGCACGATCGCCGCGACGCGGATCCCTTCCGCATCCAGCTCTGCGGCGAGTCCCGCAGCTCGAGGCTGTGGGACGGCGAGGATCACCGAGGTCATCGTGCCGACCGGACCGGGACGACCGAGAGCGAGGAGCCTCCGGTGACGGCGGCGAGGACATCGGCGACGTCCGATCGATCGATCACGATCTCGACCCGGGTGCTCGCGTCGGCGAGCACGGTGTCGTCCTCGAGCACGTCGCGGACGATCACCTCGGCGACGAGGATGCGCGGGACGTCGTAGGAGCGCCCGTCCTCGAGCGGGGGCGCATGCCACACCTCGACCACCGCACCGCTCACCACGTCCTCGGGAATGCCCGTGCTGCTCTCGATCACGATCGTGGTGCTGCGGCTCTCGGCGGCGTCGGTCGTCGCCGAGGTCGGCACGATCTCGCCCCTCTCCAGCGTCCGCGACGCGACCTGGCCCTGCTGCAGATCCTGAGGACCGAGGTAGTCGTCGGCGAGTGCGCCGAGCCCGACCTCGACGACCTGGAAGTCGCCGGATGTCAGTGCCTCGCCCTCGGTGATGGTCCGATTGGCCTGCAGCACCGGGGCCGCGTCGTCGGAGGCCGAGACGATCAGCCAGACGCCCGTGATGGAGACGATCACCAGGGCGATGCCGATGAGGAAGCGCACGTCGCCCCAGAACGCGCGCCGAGGACGGGAGAGGACAGCCATGGCGACATCGTCACAGAAATCCGCCCGGCGCCCGTCGAGTTATCCACAGGGATGGATCGGGCGATGCCGGCACGCACGAGTGGGGGACAATGGGGACATGGCAGATCCGCCCGCGTCCGCTCCGCGATTCCTCGCCCCCGCGCAGGTCGCCGAGCTGCTGAGCATCGGGGTCGACGAGGTGATCACTCTCGTCCACGAGGGCCGTCTGCGCGGGTCGCAGCTCGGCACTCCGCCTCGCTGGCGTGTGGAGGAATCCAGCCTGCAGGACTATCTGGCCGAGCAGTCCGAGATCTCTCGACGTATGGCGCTGTGGCGGCAATCCCAGACCGCGAGCTTCCCCGAGGTCTGGGGAACCTCGTCGGCTCACGGCATCTGAGTCCCCGGTGTCCGCACAGCGACGAGCCGCGGGAACGGGATGATCCGGAATGCCTGGACCGCGGACGCGCGTCTGGCGTCTCCCGCCTCGTGCACGGCCAGATCGAGGTGATCTGCCGCGGCGCGGTCGATCGTGCCGTGGACGTCTTCCCCCGTGAGGGTGCTCACCTGCACGGCGACGCGACGTCGCGCGAGATCGCGTAGCACGAATCCGAGGGTCATCCGCTCTCGGAGCGTGTGGTCGGAGGATGCCGCCTCCTCCACACTCGCGAGGATCATGCCGTGATCGAGGGTGATGCCGGCGATCGCGTGCGCCGGCATGAGGAGCGTCGACGCGGCGGCCTGCGTCCCCTCAGCCACTCGGGAGGTCGCCGCGATCCAGTCCGCCCCGAGAGCGCGCAGCGTCACCGGGAGACGCCGTCCGTTCGCGAGATCGACCACGGCCTCGGCGCTGAAGGCGCACAGCCTCCGCAGTCGCGCACGGAGCTCGAGACGCGCGATCCGCAGGCGCTCCGACTCGGCGTCGAGCGCGGCACGCTCGGCCTCCCACTCCGAGGCCAGCTGACCCTCGAGGTCTTCGAACAGTCGATCCCAGTGCATCCGAACGAGAGTAGGCCACGCCGGGTCTCGGTGTACGAGTTATCCACATTCCTCTCGTGCGACGCCCTCCGGAGCGGCTTCCCCGTGCTCTACTGACGCGCAGCCCGCCACGACCGAGAGCACGATGATGACGCTTCACGAGTACTTCGCACCGCAACCGACGCCGACCGTCGAACTGCCCGACCCCGTTCCACTGCTGCGGAGCCTGACGCAGGGCGCTCTCGAGGTGCTCGCCGGAGTCAGGGAGGTCGATCAGCTGGCCCGATGGTTCAGCGAGGACGCCTTCCGGAGTCTGGCGACCCGGGCGAATCTGTCGGCCAGAGCGCGCAGCGCGAGGGGAGTCCCGCCCGGGCGTCCGACATTCGAGATCCTCTCCATCCGGGTGTGCGAGCCGACGGACGGAGTGATCGAGGCGGTCGTGGTCGTGGCGGGTCCCGGACGCACCCGCGCGGTCGCGGTGCGTCTGGAAGGCCTGGATCGTCGGTGGCGCGCGAGCTCTCTGGCCATTCTCTGAGCTCGGTCGCCCTAGGCTGGTGGGGTGTCAACCCTCAGTGATCTCGCCCACGCCCAGGGTCGTCTGACCGACAGCGACGTGGAGTGGCTCCATCGGCTCGCCGGCGACGGCCAGCTCCTCGCCGACCTCGCGTCGGCGGACATCGTCATCTGGATCCAGACCGAGGACGGATCCTTCGTCGCCGTGGCCCATGCGCGGCCCAGCGGTGCAGCGACCCTCTTCTACCGGGACATCGTGGGAGAGCGCGTGCGTCCACAGTGGCGCACGCAGGTGCAGGGAGCGTTCGAGTCGGCGAAGATCGTCGACTCCTCGTCGCCCGACTGGTTCGAGGAGACCCCGACGAGGGTGCGCGCCGTCCCGATCGTTCGGGATCGCGGAAACGCCGACCACGGTCCGATGGTGATCGGCGTCGTGACCAGGCACACCAACCTCGGAGAGGCGCGGACACCGTCCCGCCAGCAGATCACTTTCGACGAGTGCGCGAACGACCTCTTCCGGATGATCGCCGACGGCAGCTTCCCCGACCTCGCCGCTCCGACGTCGCCGCGCCGCGGTGCGCCCCGCGCGTCGGACGGTCTCATCCGCATCGACGTCGACGGGATCACGACCTTCGCGAGCCCGAACGCGCTCTCCGCGTTCAACCGGATGGGATTCGATGACGAGCTCGAGGGGGAGTCGCTCGCAGAGGTGACCACGCGGCTCGTGCCGCCGTCGCGCCAGGTGGACGAGTCGCTCCCCGTCGTCGTCACCGGTCGCGCTCCCTGGCGCACCGACATCGAGGCGCGAGGGGTGACCGTGTCGCTGCGGGCCATTCCGCTCAAGGACCACGGGACCCGGATCGGGGCCATCGTGCTCTGCCGCGACGTGTCGGAGCTGCGTCACCAGGAGCAGGAGCTCATCACCAAGGATGCGACCATCCGCGAGATCCACCACCGGGTGAAGAACAACCTCCAGACCGTGGCCTCGCTGCTGCGCATCCAGGCGCGGCGCACGCACTCCGACGAGGCCAGGGACGCCCTCACGCAGGCGATGCGCCGGGTGGACTCGATCGCCGTCGTGCACGACACGCTCGCGCAGGGGCTCACGCAGAAGGTCGATTTCGACGAGGTCTTCCATCGTGTGCTCAAGCTCGTGGCAGAGGTCGCGTCGGCGCCGAACACGCGGGCGCGCACGCAGTCGACCGGACGCTTCGGCGTGCTGCCGAGCGAGTACGCGACGCCGCTCGCCCTGGCCCTCACCGAGGTCGTGACGAATGCCGTCGAGCATGGACTCGCGGGCCGGGAGGGGCTGGTGACGATCGACGCCACCCGTACCGAGGACAACCTCCGCGTGACGGTGCACGACACCGGTCTCGGACTGCCGGAGGGCCGGATCGGTCAGGGACTCGGCACCCAGATCATCCGCACGCTCATCCAGGGCGAGCTCGGCGGCACGATCGAGTGGCGCGGAGCCGACGGCGAGGGCACAGAGGTGGTCATCGACATTCCGCTGCGCTGGCTGCAGCCCTGAGCGACCTCCACGCACACGAAAGCGGCCTGAGAGCAGGTCTCAGGCCGCTTCCGTAAAGGTCAGGACGCGCGGCGGGCGCGTGCGGCGCGGCGCTTCAGAGCGCGACGCTCGTCTTCGGAGAGGCCGCCCCAGACGCCGGAGTCCTGGCTGCTCTCGAGGGCGTACTGCAGGCAGATCTCGGTCACCGTGCAGGTGGCGCAGACGGTTTTCGCCTTCTCGATCTGGTCGACGGCCGGACCGGTGTTCCCGACAGGGAAGAACAGCTCGGGATCGACAGTCAAGCAGGCGGCTTTGTCGCGCCAGTCCATGGGGGCTCCTCGGTGTGGATTTCCAAAGTGGTCGTGACATGACCGCTCTGATTTCGGGCGACTGTTCGGGTTCAGTTACCCTGTTGATATGCGGACGGATGCCCGCGAATTGTGATGCGAGCGAATCGCCCGCCCCACGCCGCTGTGGGAGCACATGACGCTGTCTATTCTGTTACATGAAACCTGCGAAATCAAGGGTTTTCCGCCTTCTCACTCGATTCTCAGGAGACACATCGTGCGCGCACCTGGACTCGCCCTCGCGGCGGCAGTCGTCCTCGCCGCAGAGGGCGCGGCGCTACTCGTTTTCGCGGTCATCGAGCTCGCGGGTCTCGGCGCCGGCGACGCCGCGTCCCTTCCGACAGCCCTCGCCCTGATCGTACTGACGCTGATCGGCGCGGCCGCCCTGATCGCCTTCGCGATCGGCACCCGCACCGGGCGCTCGTGGGCGCGATCCGGGGGAGTGGTCTTCCAGGTGCTGGCGGTCGCGCTGGCGCTGGCCTCGCTCACCCTGCAGCCGATCTCGTGGCTCTTCACGGTCGCCGTCGGCCTGCCGGGACTGCTCGGCTTCGTCCTGCTGATCGCCAGTGCGCGACGCGAGGGCGAGCAGCGCGCGGCGGAGTGAACGACCGCTGAGACGGCCAGGAGTCAGGCGTCGATGCCGAGCAGTTTGCGGATCCGTGCGACGTGGCCGGTGGCCTTGACGTTGTAAAGCGCGAGGTCGATGACGCCGTCTGCGTCGAGCACGAAAGTCGAGCGGATGACGCCCTCGATGACCTTGCCGTAGTTCATCTTCTCGCCCCACACGCCGTAGGCGGAGTGGACAGCGTGGTCCGGGTCGCTGAGGAGGGTGAAGGTGAGGCCGTCGCGCTCGCGGAACTCGGCGAGAGTCGACGGCTCGTCGCGGGAGATCCCGATGACGCGGTAACCGGCGCCCTGGAGCGAGCCGATGCTGTCGCGGAAGTCGCAGGCCTGCGTCGTGCACCCCGGGGTCATCGCCGCCGGGTAGAAGTACAGGACGACCTTCTCCCCGCGCAGGTCGGCGAGGGCGACACGGGAGCCGTCCTGGTCGATAAGGCTGAAGTCGGGGGCGGCGGTTCCGGGTTCGAGGCGCTGGGTCACCCCTCCAGCCTATCGGCCGGGGGTCTGCTCGGCCTTGTCGGAGAAGGTCTGCAGCAGCCGCTGCAGCGAATCGAGGCGGGCGCGTCCCGTCTCGCTGAGCTCGCCGCGCTCGGCGGCCTCGATGAGGGCGCAGTCGGGGGCGTCGGCGAGGTGCGTGCACCCGCGTGGGCAGTTCTCGGCGATCTCCGCCAGCTCGGTGAAAGCCGCCAGGATGTTCGCCGGGTCCACGTGGCCGAGGCCGAACGAGCGCACTCCGGGGGTGTCGATGACCCACCCCGTGCCGAGCTCCCCGTGATAGCGCAGCGAGACGGTCGACGACGAGGTGTGGCGGCCGCGACCGGTGACCTGATTGACGTGCCCGGTGGCTCGCTCGGCCGTCGGCACGAGCGCGTTCACGAGCGTCGACTTCCCGACGCCGGAGTGTCCGACGAACACCGTGGAGTGGCCGACGAGCGCCGCGCCGATCTCCTCCACCGGCATCTCGTCCAGTGCGCTGGTGAACACGCGCAGGTCGAGGCCGTCGAAGTGGGCGAGGAAGTCGCTCGGATCGGCGATATCGGTCTTCGTCACGACGAGGAGCGGACGGATGCCGGCATCCAGCGCCGCGACGAGATAGCGGTCGACGAGCCGGGCGCGGGGCTCGGGGTCGGCCGCGGCCACGACGATGAGCATCTGATCGGCGTTCGCGACGATGACCCGCTCGACCTGGTCGGTGTCGTCGGCGCTGCGCCGCAGCAGCGAGGTGCGATCGGCGATGCCGATGATGCGACTGAGCGTGCCCTCGTCGCCCGATGTGTCGCCGACCACGCGCGCCTGGTCGCCGGTGACGATCGGCATGCGGCGGAGCTCCCGGGCGCGGACGGAGCTGATGACGTGCTCGTCGTCGGTGTCCTCGTCGAGCAGCACCGTGTAGCGGCCCCTGTCGACACCGAGCACGCGACCCGTCTGCGCGTCCTCATGCGCGGGGCGGCGCTTCGTGCGCGGTCGGTTCGCCTTCGGGTTCGGACGAGTGCGGATGCTGCTCTCGTCGTAATCCTCGAATTCGTCATCGAGGTCGTCGGTGTCGTCGAGCCAGCTCATCCGTCAGCTCCGCAGCATCCGCTCCCAGAGCATCGTGAACTCCGGGAGGGTCTTCGCGGTGGTGCCGATGTCGTCGATCTCGACGCCGGGGACGCGCAGGCCGATGAGCGCTCCCGTGGTGGCCATCCTGTGGTCGTGGTGTGCGGCCCAGCCGCCTCCGTGCAAGGGGACGGGGGTGATGCGCAGTCCGTCGGAGAGCTCCTCCGCCTCGCCGCCGAGTGCACGGAGATTGCCGACGAGAGCGGCGATGCGATCGGTCTCGTGCAGGCGGATGTGTCCGATTCCGCGGATCGTCGTCGGCGAATCCGCGAAGGCCGCGAGCCCCACGAGAGTCGGGGTGAGCTCGCTCGCCGCGGAGAGGTCCATGTCGAGCCCGCGGATGCCGGACCCGGCGCGCACGGTGAGCGTGCCGCCGTGCCGGCCGACATGGGCGCCCATGGCCTGCAGGATCTCGGGGAGGAGCGCGCCGGGCTGCGTCGAGTGCGCCGGCCAGCCGGTGATCGACACCGAGCCGCCCGCGACGAGGGCAGCCGCGAGGAACGGCGCGGCGTTGGAGAGATCGGGCTCGATCGCGATCTCCTTGGCGCGGGGGACGCCGGCCTCGACCAGCCACTCGCCGACCGCGGGGCGCTCGATCCGGATGCCGCGCCGACTCAGGGCCTCGATGGTCATGTCGATGTGCGGGAGGCTCGGCAGGTGCTCCCCGGTGTGCACGAGGTGCAGCCCGACGTCGAAGCGGGGCGCGGCTAGCAGGAGCCCGGAGACGAACTGGCTCGATGCGGAGGCGTCGATCTCGACCCGGCCGCCGCGGATGCGTCCGTGGCCGCGGATCGTGAAGGGGAGGGCCCACGTGCCCTCGTCGTCGATGTCGACGCCGAGGTCGCGCAGCGCGCTGATCAGTCCGCCCATCGGACGGTGCAGCGCGGTCTCGTGCGCGGTGATGTGGACATCGTTCGCGGCGAGACCCGCGAGTGGGGCGATGAAGCGCATCACGGTACCGGCCTGACCGCAGTCCACGGTCTGGCCGCCCACCAGCTTCGCGGGCGTGACGACGAGGTCGGGGCCGAACTCGTGCCCGGCATCCACCTCCTCGATGCCGACGCCGAGGGCGCGCAGCGCGTCGACCATGCGTGCCGAATCGTCGGAGTGCAGCGGAGCGATCAGACGGCCGGGGCCGTCGGCGATCGCGGCGATGATGAGCTCGCGATTGGTCAGCGACTTCGATCCGGGGATGGTGAGCTCGGCGTGGACCGGCTCGTCCACCGTGGGCGCGGCATAGGCGCCCTGGACTCGGGCGGGGGAATACCTGTTCGCGCTCATTGGTTCTCACTTTAGTGAACAGGATGCCCGCCGCGTGAAGGCGCGGGCGTCTGCCGAGAAGGAGAGTGCATGCTGGGCACGCTGGAACGCGAGACGCTGGACATCAGCGGCCTAGACTGGCCGGTGATGGATGACACCGCAACCGCAGAGACCGTCGGCGACCCTCGGCGCGAATTCGAGGAGCAGGCGATCCCCTTCATGGATCAGCTCTACGCCGCCGCGATGCGCATGACGCGCAACCCGGCCGACGCCGCCGACCTCGTGCAGGAGACGTTCGTGAAGGCGTACGGCTCCTGGGCGACCTTCTCGCAGGGCACCAACCTCAAGGCGTGGCTGTACCGCATCCTGACGAACACGTACATCAACATCTACCGCAAGCGGCAGCGCGAGCCCTACCAGGGCACGATCGACGAGCTCGAGGACTGGCAGCTGGGCGGCGCCGAGTCGACGACCGCGACGCACGGTCGTTCAGCCGAGGCCGAGGCGATCGACCGCATGCCGGCCTCCGTCGTCAAGGATGCTCTCCAGGCGGTGCCCGAGGACTTCCGACTGGCGGTGTACTTCGCCGATGTCGAGGGATTCGCGTACCAGGAGATCGCCGACATCATGAAGACCCCCATCGGCACCGTGATGAGCCGCCTGCACCGTGGCAGGCGGATGCTGCGGGAGCTGCTGGCAGACTACGCCGCGGAGCGAGGCATCGCCGCGGCTGACACGAGGAGCACGAAATGAGCGACTGCGGCTGCGACAAGGCCCGTCAGGATCTGGAGGAGTACCTCCGCAACGAGGTGTGCAAGACCGAGCACACCGAGATCCGGGAGCATCTCGAGAACTGCGCGTCGTGCCGAGACGAGGCGCTCGTCGCCACGACGCTCACCGAGGTCGTGGCCCGCGCCTGCAAGGAGACGGCTCCCGAGCAGCTGCGCGATCAGGTTTTCGCCCGCCTCCGCGAGGTCCAGGCCTCTCAGCACTGACGATCCGTCGGAGGCCGTCGGTAGGCTGGATCGATGACCACCGATGCACGTGACGTGCCCGCCGACCCCACCTCGACCGAGCGACTGAGCGCCGCGGGACTCGACTACCGCATCGTCGATCTCACGGTCGACGAGACAGCGAACGGGTTCCAGCGGGCCGCGGACCGAGGGTTCCTCGGAGCCGAGCCGAATGCGGAGTCGCTCGCCCAGGGCAGGAAGACCTTCGCCCAGCGACGCAACATCGGGGTCTACGAACCCGGTGCTCCGGCGACCGCGCTCCCGGTGGCGACCACCAACGCCTGGGTGACGCCGCTCACCGTCCCCGGCGGTGGCGAGCTCGACATGTGGGCCATCAGCATGGTGACGGTCGCCGCCACTCATCGGCGTCGCGGCATCGCCCGGTCGCTGCTCGAGGGTGAGCTCCGTGCCGCCGCCTCTGCGGGCGTTCCGATGGCCGGTCTCACCGTCTCCGAGGCGACGATCTACGGTCGCTACGGATTCGGCTCCGCGATCCCGGTCGCGCATCTCACCATCGACACCCGTCGCGCCGGGTGGGGCGGCGCGACTCCGTCCGGACGCGTCGAGTACGTCGACCGCGAGACGCTGGCCGCCGACATCGGCACTGTGCACGAGCGTGCGCGTCGGGGCGTTGCCGGGCGCATCCCCGGTTGGCAGGGCCGCTGGGAGGGCCTCTCCGGCGCGTCGCCGGCGGGTCAGGACCGCGACAAGGCGCGAGGGGTCCGCTTCCTCGACGACGCGGGTGAACTCCGCGGCGCGCTCGCCTACACGCTGAACGAGAAGGGCGACTCGTTCCGCTTCCGGCTCGACATCGGGCTCCTCGTCGCTGAGACACCGGACGCGGTAGCGGCACTCTGGCGTTTCGCACTGCAGCACGACCTCGTGGATGAGGTCACCGCCGATCTCCGGCCGCTCGACGATCCGCTGCCGTGGCTGGTGTCGGATCCGCGCGGCGTGACGCAGGTCGTGCATGATCACGGCTGGCTGCGCATCCTCGACCTGCCGACCGCGTTCACCGCCCGACGGTTCTCGGCTCCGGTCGACCTCGTCCTCCGCGTCGAGGACTCTCTGGGCTTCGCGGCAGGCGATTGGCGACTGCGCGCGGACGCCTCGGGCGGGGCGACCGTGGAGGCCGTCACCGATGCGGAGATCGACATCACTCTCGACGTCTCCGCGCTCTCCTCGCTCTACAGCGGTGGGGTGCGAGCAGCCACGCTGCACGGCGCAGGGCTGATCACGGCGGATGCCGCGGCCGTCGAGGCCCTCGACCGCGCACTCGTCGCGTTCCCGGTGCCGTCGCTCGACATCTGGTACTGATCCGACCCTCTGACACGAGAAGGCGCCCCGACCGTGAGGTCGGGGCGCCTTCTTCGTCGGGGTCGGCTCAGCCGAGCGTGAGAGCCTCACGCAGCAGCTTCGCCTGTTCGGCGGCGTGAACCTTCGAGGAGCCGGTCGCGGGCGACGCGGAGGCCGCGCGCGCCACGGGGCGGAACGAGCGGTCGCCGGGCACATCGGCGAACGCGAGGGCCAGGAACGGCCAGGCGCCCTGGTTCTCCGGCTCCTCCTGTACCCACACCAGCTCGGCGTTCGGGTACGAGTCGGTGATGGCCTTGAGCTCGTCGATCGGCGTCGGGTACAGCTGCTCGAGCCGGACCAGGGCGATCTCCGGGTTCGGGTTCTTCTCGAGGTCGGCGCGAAGGTCCCAGTGGACCTTGCCCGAGTGCACGAGAACGCGCTTGACGGCGCCGCGGTCGAGATCGCGGTGGTCGTCGATCACCGGCTCGAACCGGCCCTGCGTGAAGGCCTCGACAGGGCTCGTCGCACCGCGGAGTCGCAGCATCGCCTTCGGCGTGAACACGATCAGCGGCTTGCGCGGACGGGCGTAGGCCTGACGGCGCAGCAGGTGGAAGTACGACGCCGGGGTCGAGGGACGCGAGACGATCATGTTGTCCTGCGCGCACAGCTGCAGGAAGCGCTCGATGCGGGCCGAGGAGTGGTCCGGTCCCTGGCCCTCGTAGCCGTGGGGGAGGAGCAGCGTCACGCTGGACTGCTGTCCCCACTTCTGCTCCGCGGCGGAGATGTATTCGTCGATGACCGACTGCGCGCCGTTGACGAAGTCGCCGAACTGCGCCTCCCACAGCACCAGCGCCTCCGGCGCCTCCACAGAGTAGCCGTACTCGAAGCCGAGGGCGGCGTACTCGCTGAGAAGGGAGTCGTAGATGAAGAAGCGTCCCTGCGCGTCGGAGAGGTTCGACAGCGGCAGCCATTCCTGGCCGTTCGCGCGGTCGTGCAGGGTGGCGTGACGCTGCACGAACGTGCCGCGTCGTGCATCCTGTCCGGCGAAGCGCACGGGCGTTCCCTCGACGAGCAGCGAGCCGAACGCGAGCAGTTCGCCGAAGCCCCAGTCGATGCCGCCGTTGCGGCTCATGTCGAGACGCTTGTCGAGCAGCTGCTGGATCTTCTGGTGCACCGTGAAGCCCTCGGGCTTGTTCACGAAGGCATCGCCGATCAGCTGGATGACCTCGCTCGGCACGCCGGTGATGTCGGGAGCGCCGACCTGCTCCTCGACCGGGAGCAGATCGGGAGCGATCGGCGTCGCGCCGGTCTCGGCCGCATGCGTCTCGGCGAACGCGATCTCCAGGCGGTTCTGGAAGTCGGCCTTCGCCTCGTCGTACTCCTGCTCGGTGATGTCACCGCGGCCGACGAGCGATTCGGTGTAGAGCTTGCGGACCGAGCGCTTCGCCTGGATGAGGTCCGTCATCAGGGGCTGCGTCATCGAGGGGTCGTCGCCCTCGTTGTGACCGCGTCGGCGGTAGCAGACGAGGTCGATGACGACGTCGCGGTGGAAGCGCTCGCGGTACTCGAACGCGAGCTGTGCGACGTGGATGACGCCCTCGGGGTCGTCGCCGTTCACGTGGAACACCGGCGCCTGGATCGTCTTGGCGACATCCGTCGCGTAGACCGAGGTGCGTCCGTCGTTGGTCGACGTGGTGAAGCCGACCTGGTTGTTGACGACCACGTGGATGGTGCCGCCGGTGCGGTAGCCGCGCAGCTGCGACATCTGCAGGGTCTCGACCACGACGCCCTGGCCGGCGAAGGCCGCGTCGCCGTGCACGAGGATCGGCAGCCAGGCGAACGTGCCGATGGGCTTGCGGTCCTGCTTGGCGCGGACGATGCCCTCGAGCACTCCGTCGACCGTCTCGAGGTGCGAGGGGTTCGCGGCGAGGTACACCGGCAGCTCGGAGCCGTCGTCGGCGACGAACGTGCCCTCGGTGCCCAGGTGGTACTTCACGTCGCCGGAACCGCGCTGGTTGCCCGGCGTCTGCGTTCCCTCGAACTCGCGGAACACCTGGCCGTACGTCTTGCCGGCGATGTTCGTGAGCACGTTCAGGCGGCCGCGGTGGGCCATGCCGATCGCGGCGCCCTCGAGTCCGGCGGTCGCCGCACCCTGCAGGACCTCGTCGAGCAGGGGGATGAGCGATTCGCCACCCTCGAGCGAGAACCGCTTCTGGCCGACGAACTTCGTCTGCAGGAAGGTCTCGAAGGCCTCGGCCTCGTTCAGCTTGCGGAGCACCCGCAGCTGCTCGTCGTGGCCGGGCTTCTGGTACTTGACCTCGACCTTCTCCTGGAACCAGCGACGCTGCTCCGGGTCCTGGATGTGCATGTACTCGATGCCGAGCGTGCGGCAGTAGGAGTCGCGGAGCACACCGAGGATGTCGCGCAGCTTCGCGACGCGACGGCCGCCGAAGCCGCCGGTGACGAATTCGCGGTCGAGGTCCCAGAACGTGAGTCCGTGGCTCTCGATCTCGAGGTCGGGGTGCGAGCGCTGCACGTACTCGAGCGGGTCGATGTCGGCCATCAGGTGGCCGCGCACGCGGAACGAGTTGATGAGCTCCTGCACACGGGACTGCTTGTCGACGCGCTCGGCGAGGTCGACAGCGATGTCAGGGTTCCAGCGGATCGGCGCGTACGGGATGCGGAGGGCGGCGAAGAGGTCGTCGTAGAAGCCGCGCTGCCCGATGAGCAGCTCGTGCACCTTCTTGAGGAACTCGCCGGAGCCGGCTCCCTGGATGACGCGGTGGTCGTACGTGCTCGTGAGGGTGATCGTCTTGCCGATCGCGAGCTCGTTCAGCGTCTTGTCGCTCGCGCCCTGGAACTCGGCCGGGTACTCGAGGGCGCCGGCGCCGATGATGCAGCCCTGGCCCTTCATCAGACGCGGGACCGAGTGGACGGTGCCGATGCCGCCGGGGTTCGTCAGCGACACCGTGGTGCCCTGGAAATCCGCCGCGGTGAGCTTGTTGTTGCGGGCGCGCGTGACGAGATCCTCGTAGGCGACGAGGTACTCGCTGAAGCTCATGGTGTCGGCGCGCTTGATGCTCGGCACCATGAGCGCGCGCGTGCCGTCGGGCTTGGGCAGGTCGATCGCGATGCCCAGGTTCACGTGGGCGGGGGCGACGACGGACGGCTTGCCGTCGATCTCGGCGTAGAAGACGTTCTGACTGCGGAACTCGTCGAGCGTGCGGATCAGCGCCCAGCCGATGAGGTGGGTGAAGCTGACCTTGCCGCCGCGCGTACGGGCCATGTGGTTGTTGATGACGATGCGGTTGTCGATCAGCAGCTTCGCCGGGATCGTCCGCACGCTGGTCGCGGTCGGGACGGTCAGGGACTCGTCCATGTTCGCGGCGAGGGTCTTCGGCAGGCCGCGGAGCGGGGTGACCTTGTCCTCTTCGGCGGCGTCGACCGCTTCCTTCGCCTCGGGCTTTGGCGCCTGGGCCGGGATCGGTGCCGTGGCAGCAGGCTTGGTGGTCGTGCGCGCCACCGGCTGAGAGCCGATCACCGGGATCGGTGCCGTGACGGGGTGCGCCGCCGTGTCGGTGGGAGCCGCAGGTGCGGCTGCTGGAGCCGCGGAGCCGGCGGTGTCCGTGTGGTACTTCTCCAGTACCGGCCACCACTCCTTGTCGACGGAGTCGCGGTTCTCCTTGAACTGCTCGTAGAGCTCTTCGACGAGCCAGGAATTGGCTCCGAACCCCCCGTCGCCCCCGACGCCGGTCACCTGGTTCGACACGCTGTATCGCCCTCTTTCATCGCTGAAGCACTCTGGTGCAAGACGACGGCGCAGGATGCGCCCGGGTCCGCACACTCTCGACTGTCAAGCCTAACGTGTTTCGCCCCGGCAATCGTCGAAGCCGTGTGCCGACCGCGCGGCGATCTGAGTACCGTGGAGTCATGAACTTCTCAGGTGCGCAGCCGACCGTCGATCTGACCTATTCGGACGTCTTCCTGGTTCCGCGCCGATCCGCGGTGACCAGCCGGCTCCAGGTCGACCTCGCGCCGCAGGACGGCACCCCGGCGACGCTGCCCCTGGTCGCCTCGAACATGAACTCGGTCACCGGTCCGCGTCTCGCGGCCGTGCTCGCACGGCGCGGCGGCCTCGGCGTGCTCCCGCAGGATCTGCCGCTGCAGGACCTGGATGCCGCGATCCGCGACGTGAAGGCGCAGCCGGTGCTCTGGGACACGCCGATCGTGCTCCCGCCGGAGGCGTCCGTCGCCGACGCGCTCCGGCTCCTGCCTCCCACCGCCGGGCACGGAATCGTCGTGGCGCGCGGAGGTTCTCCGATCGAGGTGGGCGATGTGCTCGGCATCCTTCCGGCGACGAGGCTGGCGACGGCGCTCCCGGATGCACAGCTGGGCGACCTCGTGCACAGCGGCGTCCCGTCGATCGATGCGGAGGACATCGGCTCGGAACGGCACGCGTTCGACGTCATCACCGACGCGGCAGTCGAGATGGTGACGGTGATCCACCACGGCCACCTGGTCGGCACGCTGAGTGCACGTACCGCCCTGCGCTCCACGCTCTACCGTCCGGCCCTCGACGCCGACGGCCGCCTGGTCGTCGCGGCCGCCGTCGGCATCAACGGCGACGTGGCCGCCAAAGCGAAGGCGCTCGCCGGTGCGGGCGTCGACGTGCTGGTGGTCGACACGGCCCACGGGCACCAGGAGGGGATGCTGCGCGCGCTGCGCGCGGTCGCCGACCTCGACCTGGGACTGCCGATCGTGGCCGGCAACATCGTCACCGCCGACGGGGTGCGCGATCTCGTCGATGCGGGCGCCACGATCCTCAAGGTCGGAGTCGGTCCCGGTGCGATGTGTACGACGCGCATGATGACGGCGGTCGGCCGGCCGCAGTTCTCCG
This sequence comes from Microbacterium luteolum, assembly GCF_039533965.1. NCBI lineage: Bacteria > Bacillati > Actinomycetota > Actinomycetes > Micrococcales > Microbacteriaceae > Microbacterium > Microbacterium luteolum. The sequence continues at coordinate 931,833 of NZ_BAAAUN010000001.1, read as the reverse complement.
CCGTGCTCGAGACGGCGCAGGCGGCACGGGAACTCGGCGCGCATGTCTGGGCCGACGGCGGGGTGCGCTACCCGCGCGACGTGGCGCTCGCTCTCGCCGCCGGCGCGGCATCCGTCATGGTGGGCTCCTGGTTCGCCGGCACGATCGAGGCACCGGGGGAGCTGCAGCGCGATGCCGAAGGGCGCATCTTCAAGGAATCGTGGGGGATGGCTTCGACCAAGGCGGTGCAGGCACGCTTCGGCCGTCTGGACGCGTACGAGCGTGCCCGGAAGGAACTCTTCGCCGAGGGGATCTCCTCGTCGAAGATCTACCTGGACCCGCTCCGCCCCGGGCTGGAGGACCTGCTCGACATGATCACCTCGGGCGTGCGCTCGTCGTTCACCTATGCCGGCGCATCATCGGTGCCGGAGTTCCACGACCGGGCTCTCGTGGGTCTGCAGTCGGCCGCGGGCTACGAGGAGGGCAAGGCCCTGCCGGTCAGCTGGTAGCCGAGTCGCACTCCCTGCCGGGTTCTGTAGAATCGTCGGCATAATGGACGACCCTCCCAGTTGCAGTACATCGCCCCACTGTCCGCCTCTCTCACCGGAGAGGAACCTCTGATGGACTACATCATGTTGGGCGTGGGGCTCCTGCTCACGGTCGGCACCGGCCTCTTCGTCGCGAGCGAGTTCGCGCTGGTCAATCTCGACCGTGCCGATCTCGAGGCGCGTCAGGCACGAGGCGAATCCCGGCTCTCGCTCACGATCAGCGCGCTCAAGCACACGTCGACGCATCTCTCGTCCGCGCAGCTCGGCATCACCCTGACGACGCTCCTCACGGGTTACACGATGGAGCCTGCGCTGTCGAACCTGCTCCGCCCGACGTTCGTCGCCTGGAGCATCCCCGAGGCGGCCGTCGCCCCGATCGCCACGATCGTCGCGATGCTGGTCGCCACGGTGCTGTCGATGATCCTCGGCGAGCTCGTCCCGAAGAACTTCGCCCTGGCGCTGCCGCGGCAGACCGCCAAGCTCGTCATCCCCTTCCAGGTCGCCTTCACGGCGATCTTCAAGCCGGCCGTCGTCGTGCTCAACGGCAGCGCGAACGGCGTGCTGCGCAGCATGGGCATCGAGCCGAAGGAGGAGCTCTCCGGCGCACGCAGCGCGGAGGAGCTCTCCTCGCTCGTCCGTCGCTCGGCCAACGCCGGGCTGCTCGAGGCCGACACGGCCAGCCTGCTCGACCGCACGCTCACCTTCTCCCGCCTCAGCGCCGCCGATGTCATGACCGCCCGGCCGAGCATGCATGCGCTCGCCGCGGGCGACTCCGCCGATGACGTCATCCAGCTGGCGCGCCGCACCGGACACAGTCGTTTCCCGGTCTACGACGACGACCTCGACGACATCTCGGGCGTCGTGCACCTGAAGGCGGCGATCTCAGTGCCTCGCGAACGGCGCGCCGAGGTCCCCGTCGGCGCTCTCGCGACCGATGCGCTCCGCGTCCCTGAGACCGTGCACGTCGACGGTCTCATCTCCGAGCTCCGCGCTCGCGGCTATCAGCTCGCCATCGTCGTCGACGAGTACGGCGGAACGGCGGGTCTCGTGACCCTCGAGGACCTCATCGAGGAGCTCGTCGGCGAGGTCTCCGACGAGCACGACCGCACCAGAGCCGGCATCGTCCGGGGGCGCGACGGCATCATGTTCCCGGGCGAGCTGCGTCCTGACGAGCTGCGCAGCCGCGCCGGAGTCGTGGTTCCCGAAGGGGATGTGTACGACACGGTCGGCGGGTACGTCATGAGCGTGCTCGAGCGGGTGCCGACCGTCGGCGACGAGGTGACGGTCGACAGCGGCAAGCTCCAGGTCGTCCGCATGGATGGAAGGCGCGTCGATCGCGTGAGATACGTTCCGAGACCGCACGACGCAGGAGAGGAGGCCACCCGATGAACGATTGGGGAGGACTCGCCTGGCTCGTCGTGCTGCTCGTCGCCAACGCCTTCTTCGTCGGCGCCGAGTTCGCGGTCATCTCCGCGCGACGCTCGCAGATCGAGCCGCGCGCCGAGGAGGGCTCGCGGGCGGCGAAGACCGCGCTCTACGCCATGGAGCACGCGACGCTGATGCTCGCGACCTCGCAGCTCGGCATCACGATCTGCTCGCTGCTGATCCTGAACGTCTCCGAGCCCGCGATCCACCACCTGCTCGCCGTGCCGATGCACGCGCTCGGCTGGTCGGACGGCGTCGTGGACGTGGTGTCGTTCACGATCGCCCTGTTGATCGTCTCGTTCCTGCACGTCGTGTTCGGCGAGATGGTGCCGAAGAACCTCGCGTTCTCCGTGCCGGACCGTGCCGTCCTGATCCTGGCCACCCCGCTCGTCTGGGTGTCGAAGATCTTCATGCCGGTGATCTGGGTCCTGAACGCGGCGGCGAACGGCGTGCTGCGCCTGTTCCGGGTCGAGCCGAAGAACGAGGCCGCCTCGACCTTCACGCTCGAGGAGGTCGCGACGATCGTCGATCAGTCGCGGCGGGAGGGCGTGCTGACCGACACCGCGGGAACCGTGGCCGCCGCCGTGGAGTTCACGGACAAGAAGGCGCGCGACGTCGCCGTTCCGCTCAGCGACCTCATCACGCTGCCGCAGTCGACGACCCCCGACGACATCGAGAAGGCGGTCGCGCGGTACGGGTTCTCACGCTACGTGATCGTCGATGCAGATGGCGCCCCGGTCGGCTATGTCCACCTGAAGGACATCCTGCGGGCCTCGGACGGGCCTGATGCCGCCGAGAAGCTGGTGGAACCGCTGCCCTCGAAGCGCATCCATCACATGGTGCCCGTGCAGGAGGACACCGATCTGGAGGATGCCCTCGCGCTCATGCGCCGTGCCGGTCGCCATCTGGCGAAGGTGCGCGACGCGGAGGGGCGCACGACCGCCGTGCTGTTCCTCGAGGACATCCTCGAGGAGCTCGTCGGCGAGGTGCAGGACGCCACACGTCGCATCCGGGGTCGCTGATCGCGCGCGCCTCATGACGAAGGCCGCCGTCCCTTGTCGGGGCGGCGGCCTTCTTCTCGTGGTGACCCTGGTCAGCGCCAGCGTGCGCGGTCGTACTGCGGCGGCCAGGCGACGTCGGCGCCCAGCTCGTGCGCCGCGCGGAGCGCGAAGTGCGGGTCGCGCAGCCATTCGCGTCCGGCGAAGATCGCGTCGGCCGCACCGTCGGCGAGAACCTGCTCGGCCTGCGCCGCGGCGGTGATGAGCCCGACGGCCGAGACGGGGATGCGGCCGCCCTGCCGGACGGTCTCGGCGAGCGGGACCTGGTAGCCGGGGAAGACCTCGATCCGCTGATGAGCGACGAGCCCGCCACTGGAGACGTCGATGAAGTCCGCGCCGTGCTGCGCGGCCCATTCGCCGACCACCGCCGCCTCTTCGGCGGTGAAGCCGCCGTCGGCGTGATCGGTCGCGGAGATGCGCACGAACAGCGGCACGTCATCGCCGGCCTCCGCACGCACGGCATCCACGACGCGCAGCAGAAGCCGCGCACGGTTCTCCAGCGATCCGCCGAACTCGTCGTCGCGACGGTTCGACAGCGGGGACAGGAACTGGTGCAGCAGGTAGCCGTGCGCCCCGTGCAGCTCGAGAACGTCGAAGCCGGCGTCGACGGCACGACGCGCTGCCGTGGCGAAGGCGTCGACGACGCGACCGATTCCTGCAGCATCCAGCGCGATCGGCTCGGCGAATCCGTCGAACGCGACGGCGGACGGCGCGGTCGTCGTCCATCCGCCCTCGTCGGTCGGGACCGAGCCGCGTTCCGCTGCCCAGGGCCACCAGGTCGATGCCTTGCGGCCCGCATGCGCGAGCTGGATGCCGGCGACCGCACCGCGATCGTGGATCGCCTGCACGATGGGGGCCCAGGCGTCGCGCTGCTCGTCGTTCCACAGTCCGACGTCGCGCGGCGAGATGCGCCCCTCGGGGACCACGGCGGTTGCCTCCGCGACGATGAGTCCCGCGCCGCCCGATGCGAACTGGGCGAGATGCGTGTGGTGCCATTCCTGGACGACGCCGTCGACGGCGCTGTACATGCACATCGGCGACACCCAGAGGCGATTGCGGAACGTGACGGATCGGATGGTCAGCGGGGAGAAGAGGAGGCTCACCGTTCGACGTTACCCCCGCGCGGGCATGGCACGGGTCGTCCCGCTAACGTGGAGTCATGGTCGAGGTGCGCGAGTGGACACGCAGCGATACCGCGCGGTTCTTCCGCGTCCCGACGCCGGACGACGACAAGTACGCCCGCGGCGTCGTGGCGCTGCGCACCGGGTCGCCCGCCTACCCCGGTGCCGCCGTGCTCGGCGTCGAGGCCGCGTGGCGGGCGGGCGCCGGCTTCGTGCGGTACGTCGGGCCGACCCGGGTGGCGGATGCCGTCCTCGCGCGTCGTCCGGAGACCGTCGCCGGTCCCGACGCGGGTGGGACGCGCCCGGACGTCTGGGTCATCGGCTCAGGCACGGATCCGGGGGAGCGCAGCGACGCGGAGACCGTGACGCTGCGAGAGATCCTGTCGGGATCGGCCACCGTGATCATCGATGCCGGCGCGCTCGACCTCGCCCCCGGGACGCGCGCCCCCTTCCTCGTGACGCCGCACGCCCGCGAGTTCTCGAAGCTGCGGGAGCGTCTGCGCGTGCCGTCGTCCGAAGACGATCGCGCTGAGGGGGCGTCGCAGGTCGCCGTGAAGATCGGGGGAACGGTGCTGCTCAAGGGTGCCCGGACCCTGATCGCCGACCCGTCCGGAGCGGTCATCGCTGTGGAGGCCGGGACAGGATGGCTGGCGACAGCCGGCACCGGTGACGTGCTCGCGGGCGTGCTCGGCGCGGTGACGGCCGCAAATCCCGGAGCATCCCTGGCGGAGGTCGCCGCGGCGGGGGCCTGGTTGCACGGCCACGCCGCGCGCATCGCCGCCGGCGTGCTGGAGGGCGCTCCCGGACACCCGATCGTCGCGATGGACGTCGCTGAGGCCCTGCCGTCCGCGATCGCGGACGTCCTGGCGTGAGCCGCATCCGGACGACGCGCGTGGTCGTGCTCTGGTGCGCCTTCCTCGTCGTGCACCTCGTCACAGCCGCGGCGGGCTGGGTGTACCCGAGTCAGCCCATGGGCGACGTGGTCCTCGTCTACGAGCCGTGGGCATCGTCGGCGCTCGGCGGCGGAGCGATCGTCGGGGTGACCGAGACCTGGGTCTACCCGCAGCTCGCCCTCGTGCCGATGCTCCTGGCCAAGGGGCTGGCCGTGCCGCTCGTGCCGCTCCTCGGAGCCTCCGGCGCCTACCTGGTCGCCTGGGCGGTCCTGGTCACCGCGCTGGACGCCGTCGCTTTCGGCGTGCTGATCGGACGGGCGCCGTCGCGGCCGCGGCGCGTCGCCGCCTGGTTCTGGTGCGGGGCGATCCTCCTGCTCGGCCCCATCGCAATGTACCGGATCGACGCGGTCACACTCCCTCTCGCGGTGGTCGGCGGCCTCTGGCTCGCGTCGCGACCCGTGGTGGCCGCCGCTCTGCTGACCGCCGGCGCCTGGATCAAGATCTGGCCGGGCGCCCTGCTGCTGGCGGCGATCGTGGCCGTCCGGGCGCGGTTCCGGATGCTGCTCGCCGCCGCGGCCGTCACCGCCGGGGTCATCGTGGTGCTGCTGCTCCTCGGAGCGGACACCGAGCTGTTCGGCTTCCTGACCGGGCAGACCGGCCGTGGGCTGCAGATCGAAGCCGTGGCGGCGACGCCGTTCCTCTGGCTGGCCGTGTCCGGTGCCGCGCGCATCGAGTACAGCTTCGAGATCCTGACGTTCCAGATCGTCGCGCCCGCGGCAGACGCCGTCACCGCGGTGCTCACGCCGCTCATGGCGCTGGCCGCCGTCGCCGTGACCGCGATCGGCGCCGTGAAGGCCGTGCGCGGAGCATCCTTCCCCCGGCTCTTCCCGCCGCTCGCTCTGAGCCTGGTCGCGGTGCTCATCGTGACCAACAAGGTCGGCTCGCCGCAGTTCCAGACATGGCTGATCGCCCCTGTGGTCCTGTGGATCGCGTTCGACGGCATCAGGGCGCGCGTTCCCGCGCTGCTCGTGCTGACCCTGTGCGCCCTGACCTGCCTGGTCTACCCGCTGAGCTACGACGCGCTGCTCCGGGCCGAACTGCTGCCGGTCCTGGTGCTCACGCTGCGCAACGTCCTCCTTCTCGTGCTTCTCGCCGTCGGCATCCGGGCTCTCGTCCGTGTGCCCGCCCACCATCCGTCGAAAACCAGGGAGTGAACCATGCTGATCGCCTTCTCCGTCGCCCCGAGCGGCACCCCCGCAGACGGTGCCGAGCGCACCGACGACTCCGTGCACGACGCCGTCGCCGCGGCGGTGCGCGTCGTCCGCGAATCCGGCCTGCCGCACCGGACGACGAGCATGTTCACCGAGATCGAAGGGCCGGACTGGGACACCGTGATGGATGTCGTCAAGCGGGCCACCGAGGCGGTCATGCCGTTCGGCTCGCGGGTCTCGCTCGTGCTGAAGGCCGACATCCGCCCGGGGTACTCCGGCGAGCTCGACGCCAAGATCGAGCGGCTCGAAGCCGCGATCGAGGAGTCCGGGGACCGCTAAGCTGAACCGGTGAATCCCTCGACTGAATCGAGGGGTGCGGCGAAGAGGGCGCTCCTCTCTCTCGCCATCGGCAGTTTCGGCATCGGCATGACCGAGTTCGTGGTCATGGGCCTGCTGCCCGACATCGCCGGCGACCTGCTGCCCACCCTCTGGTCCTCGAGCCGGGAAGATGCCCTGAGCCAGGCCGGCTGGCTCATCTCGCTGTACGCGCTCGGCGTCGTCATCGGCGCCCCGACGATCGCGGGCTTCGTGGCGCGGTACCCGCGTCATCGCGTGATGATCGTCCTGGCGCTGGCTCTGACCGTGTTCAACGCCCTCACCGTGGTGCTCCCGTCCTTCGAGCTCGTCGGCGTCTCGCGCTTCCTGGCGGGGCTCCCGCACGGTGCCTACTTCGGCATCGGGGCGCTCGTCGCGGCCGACGTGATGGGTCCGGGCAACCGGGCCAAGGGCGTCGCGTTCATCCTCACCGGCCTGACGGTCGCCAACGTCGTCGGGGTGCCGCTGGGCACGTTCCTCGGGCAGCAGTGGGGGTGGCGCGCCGCTTTCGCCGTCGTGGCACTCGTCTTCGCCCTGGCCACGCTCGCCATCGCCCTGTTCGTGCCCGCGCATCCCGGTTCGCCGGGACGCACCATGCGCCAGGAGCTCGGGGTCTTCCGCATCCCGCAGGTGTGGTTCACGCTCGGCGTCGGGGCGATCGGCTTCGGCGGGTTCTTCGCGGTCTACAGCTACATCGCCCCGGTCGTCACGGAGGTCGCCGGTTCGCCGGAGTGGGCGGTGCCGATCATCCTCGTCCTGATGGGCATCGGAATGACCGTGGGCAACCTCGTCGGCGGCCACCTCGCCGACATCGACCTGCGCCGCACGCTGCTGGTCGGCCTCGCCGCGATGGCGGCCATGTTCGTCCTCCTCGCCGTCCTGTCCTTCTGGATCGTGACGCTCGCCCTCATGGTGCTGATCGTCGGATTCGTCTCCTCGGTCCTCAGCCCGACCATCCAGACGCGGCTCATGGATGTCGCGGGCGACAACCAGTCGATCGCCGCGGCGATGAACCACTCCGCTCTGAACATCGGCAACAGCCTCGGGGCCTTCCTCGGCGGTGTCGTCATCGCCGTCGGATGGGGGTTCACGGCCCCTGCCCTGACCGGCGCGGTGCTCGCCGTCGCCGGGCTCGTGATCGCCCTGCTGTCCTACCGCCTCGAAGCCCGGCGCGCCGCCGTCAGAGAGCTCATCGCGTCCTAGAGTGGCGGGGTGAGCACTCCCGACGAACCCCTGCCCGTCGCAGGCACCGTCGTGCTGCTGCGTGCCGCCGATCAGGGCTTCCAGGTTCTGCTGATCCGGCGCCCGGACCGCGGATCCTTCGCCGGTGCGTGGGTCTTCCCTGGCGGCAAGGTCGAGCCGGCCGACCGGCGGGCCGGCGAAGCGGAGAGCGACGATGCGCGGCGGGCCGGCATCCGGGAGACCCGCGAAGAGGTCGGGCTCGCGATCGACGACCTGGTGCCGCTCTCGCAGTGGCGGCCGCCGGTCGAGGCGCCGACGCGTATCCGCACCTGGTTCTTCCTCGCGAGCGCCCCTGACGACGAACCCGTGCCGTCGGCGGACGAGGTGGCGGAGATCGCCTGGGTGAGCCCTGCTGAGGCCCTGGCACGGCACGGCGCCGGCGAATGGGTGCTCTTCCCCCCGACATGGATCACGCTGCACCAGCTCACCGGGTTCGTCGACGCGGAGTCGGCGCTGTCATCCGCAGGCGTCCCGCAGCTCTTCCAGACGCGCGTGCTCGACACCGACGCGGGTCGCGTCTTCGCCTGGGAGCAGGGGCAGCTGGCGGCCGGAACCCTGCCCTGGCGGTTCGCGCCGTCCTGAGCGCAGGCTCAGTCGGCGAGCAGTCGCCGCAGGTGCGTGCCGACGGCTTCGGTCTCGATGAGGAAGCCGTCGTGCCCGAAGTCGCTGGTGAGCACGACCGCATCGCCACCGACGACGTTCGGGATGCTCCGCGCGATCCGCTGCTGCCCGTCGACGGGGAAGAGCCTGTCGCTGTCGATGCCGATGACCAGGGTCGTGGCGGTGACGGCGCGCAGAGCTTCCTCCACACCGCCGCGGTCCCGTCCGACGTCGTGGGAGTTCATCGCCTCGACCAGGGTGATGTAGCTGTTCGCGTCGAAGCGGCGCGTGAACTTGTTGCCGTGGAAGTCGAGGTACGACTCCACCGCGAAGCGACCGCCGTGCCCCAGGGGGGAGACACCGGACTGCCAGGAGCGCTGGAACCGCTGGTTGAGCTCGATCGGGCTGCGGTAGTTCAGCAGAGCCATCCGCCGCGCGAGGGCGAGACCGCGGTGCGGGCCGTCGCCGTCACCGAGGTCGTAGTACTCCCCGCCCTGGAAGCGCGGGTCCATCCGGATCGCCTCGAGCTGCACCGTGTTCAGCGCGATCTGGTCCGCTGTGGTGATCGGGGGAGACGAGAGCACGGCGAGACGCGCGACGCGCTCTGGGTGCGTGACGGCCCACTCCAGAGCGTGCATGCCCCCCATGGATCCGCCGACGACGGCGGCCCACCGGTCGATCCCGAGAGCATCGGCGAGACGCACCTGGGCAGCGACCTGGTCGCGGATCGTGAGATAGGGGAAGCGCGACGCCCACTCGTAGCCGGTGGGGGCGACGCTCGCGGGCCCCGTCGAGCCCTGGCAGCCGCCGAGCATGTTCGGGGCGATCACGAACCAGCGGTCGGTGTCGAGCGGCGCGCCGGGGCCGGTGACGTCCTCCCACCATCCAGCGGTCGCGTGGCCCGCGCCGGCCGCCCCGCGCACGTGGCTGTCGCCGGTCAGCGCGTGCAGCACGAGCACCGCGTTGTCGCGGGCCTCGTTGAGCTCGCCCCAGCTCTCGTAGGCCAGTCGGATGCCGGGGAGGACCGCACCGCTCTCGGTCGTGAAGGCCCCGAAGCTCCCGAAGCGTCGACCGCCGACAGGATCCCCGTCGCGCCAGGCACCGGTCGCCGGGGGGCGGGCGCGGAGCAGCCGTACGTCGGCCTCCGTCACGGGCGCTGAGGGCACCGTGTCCTCGGAGGTCGTCTGCCAGTCCATGGTTCCATTCTCGCCTGGCCGAGGACCCGCCCGGTGAACGTTACGGTTCCGGGACGGATTCCGCGCTCGGCATCCGGATGCTGACGCTCGTCACGGTCGCGAGATGATCGCTGTTCCCGGCGCGTCGCGTCGTGGAACTGTTCACGTCGAGTCCCCGCACGAAGACGTGGTCGATGCGGGCGAGGGGCAGGGAGGCCGGCCACGTCATGCCGAGGGTGCCGTCGGTCGGTCGGACCCAGTCGAGTTCGGAGCGGACCGCGCCCAGGGCCGGATCTGCCGATGCGGCGTTGAAGTCGCCGACGACGATGATCGAGTCCGCCTCGTCGTCGGCGACGGCCTGGGCGATGCCGGACAGCATCATGTCGCGGTCGTGCTGCTGCCCTGGGCGCACCGAGGCCGCGTGCAGGACGTAGACGGCGACATCGGCGTCCGGCGTCTGCACCGAGACGCGCAGGGCGCGCTTCCAGTCCAGGCCGAGCGTCAGGGGGACGGCGTCGTCGATCGGGAAGCGGCTCCAGACCCCCACCGTCCCGATCGCGTAGGAGTGCGGGTACTCCTCGGCCAGCGCGGCACTGGCCGCAGTGAGGCTGTCGGCGTCGAGTTCCGTGAGGGCGATCACGTCGGCGCCGAGGCTCGCGAGATCGTCGGCCGATGCGGCGGCTCCGCCGGAGTGCGCGCGCACGTTCTGGCTGACGACCGTCACGGGTGCGGCATCCGTCGCCGGGTTCGAGCCCGGTCCCGGGAGCGAAGGGAAGATCGCGAGGGTCCAGGCGAGAGCGGGGACCAGCAGGACGATCAGCACGCGTCGTGCCAGGAAGAGTGCGAGCACGGCCACGATCGCGAGAGCGAGCCCGGTCCACGGCAGGGCTGCAGCTGCGGCCGTGCCGATCGCCCCGGGGACCCAGGCGCAGATCACGGCGAACAGCAGGATCAGGCCGGATACCGCCACGAGCCGTCCGGAGCGCGCACGGGACCGCCGAGACGGCAGTCTCGGGACGGTCGGGCGGGGGGATGTGATGGCGATCGCGGGCTCCTCGGGCAGGACCTCCCATTCTGGGCGATCGTGCTGTGCGATCGCCGTGTGGAGGCACGCGGACGCAGAAGTGCCCCGGGTCGTCGACCCGGGGCACTTCCTTCCGTTCCGGAGATCAGGCGCGAGCGGCCTCCGACACGCGGCGTGCCGCAGCGAGAGCCTCTTCGAGGTCGGCCTTCAGGTCGTCGACGTTCTCGATGCCCACCGAGAGACGGACCAGGCCCGGCGTGACGCCGGCCGTGAGCTGCTGTTCGGGGGTGAGCTGCGCGTGGGTGGTCGATGCCGGGTGGATGACGAGCGAGCGCACGTCGCCGATGTTGGCGAGGTGGCTGAACAGCGACAGGCTGTTGACGAACTCGCGACCGGCCTCGACGCCGCCCTTGAGCTCGAACGACAGCACCGCGCCGACGCCCTTGGGGGCGTACTCGTTCGCCTTGGCGTACCAGGGCGAGGAGGGCAGACCCGAGTAGTTCACCGTCGCGACGTCGTCACGGCTGTCGAGCCATTCGGCGATCTCCTGCGCGTTCTGCACGTGGCGCTCGATGCGCAGCGACAGCGTCTCGACACCCTGGATGAGGTTCCAGGCGCTCTGCGGCGCGATGGCCGAACCGAGGTCGCGCAGCAGCTGCACGCGGGCTTTGATGATGTAGGCGAGCGGGTCGCCGACAGCGGCGGTGTAGCTGGCGCCGTGGTACGAGGGGTCCGGAACCGTGAGGCCGGGGAACTTGTCGACGTTCTTCGACCACTCGAACTTTCCGCCGTCGATGATGACGCCGCCGATGGTCGTGCCGTGGCCGCCGAGGAACTTCGTGACGGAGTGCACGACGATGTCGGCGCCGAACTCGAACGGGCGGATCAGGTACGGCGTGGCGATCGTGTTGTCGACGATCAGCGGGACGCCGTTCTCGTGCGCGACGTCGGCCACTGTGCGGATGTCGAGGATGTTGATCTGCGGGTTGCCGATCGTCTCCGCGAAGAACAGCTTCGTGTTCGGACGGACCGCGCGGCGCCATTCCTCCGGGTCGTCCTGGTTCTCGACGAAGGTGACCTCGATGCCGAGCTTGGCGAGGGTGTACTTGAAGAGGTTGTACGTGCCGCCGTAGATCGAGCTCGAGGCGACGAAGTGGTCGCCGGCCTCGGCGATGTTCAGCACGGCGAACGTGGATGCGGCCTGGCCGCTGGCGAGGACGAGGGCACCGGTGCCGCCCTCGAGCGCGGCGAGGCGCTGCTCGAGCACGTCCTGCGTGGGGTTCTGGATGCGCGTGTAGATGTTGCCGAACTCCGCGAGGGCGAAGAGGTTGGCAGCGTGGTCCGCGCTGTCGAACACATACGACGTGGTCTGGTAGATCGGCGTGGCGCGGGCCTTCGTCACCGGATCGGGCGCGGCACCCGAGTGGATCTGCTTGGTCTCGAAGCGCCAGGACTCGGGTGCGGTCATGTGTTCCCCCTGGAACGATTGAAGGTCGGATGGCGGATGCCGTTGCAGCGAGAGTACGGAATATCGGCTCGTGTCAACAAGGACCGGGAAATGTGACGTAACAGTGCCGGACCGCGAAATCGCGCGGGAACATCGTACGGTGGAGGCATGGTGATCAGACGTGCAGTGGTGACAGGTGCGAGCTCCGGGATCGGCGCGGCGACGGTGCGCGAGCTCCGCACCCGCGGATGGGATGTCGTCGGAGTCGCACGACGCGAGGATCGGCTGACGGCGCTCGCCGAGGAGACCGGGGCCTCGGCCATCGCCTGCGACCTCACCGACGCCGCGGCCGTCGACGCCCTGGTGGCCGAGCTCGAGAAGTCCGGGCCCGTGCACGCCCTCGTGCAGGTGGCCGGTGGAGCGCGGGGAACGGATCGCGTCGAGGACGCGTCGATCGACGACTGGCAGTGGATGTTCGACGCCAACGTGCTGGCGACGCAGCGCCTGGTGTCGGGACTGCTCCCGCTGCTGCGCCTCGCGGCCGCAGCGGATGGCCACGCGGACACCGTCTTCATCACGTCGACGGCCGCGCAGACGGCCTACGCCGGCGGGGCGGGTTACAACGCCGCCAAGGCCGCCGAGGCGATGCTGGTGCGGGTTCTGCGTCAGGAGCTGAACGGCGAGCCGATCCGCGTCGTCGAGGTCGCGCCGGGCATGGTGCACACCGAGGAGTTCACGCTGAACCGTCTCGGTGGCGACACCGTGGCGGCGGAGGCCGTGTACTCGGGTGTGGAGGCCCCGCTCCTCGCCGGCGACGTGGCCGATGTGATCGCCTACGCGCTGGAGTCTCCGGCCCACGTCAACCTCGACCTCATCACGATGCGTCCGGTCGCGCAGTCGGCGCAGCATCTCCTGGCGCGCGGCCCGCTGCGGGTGCGGTCCATCGACTGACGATGGCCCGTACCCTCGCCGAGCTCGCCGCTGACGGGCAGATCGATCCGGGATGGGCCGCAGCCCTCGCGCCGGCGCAGGACGAGATCACCGCCCTGGGGGAGCGGCTCCGCGCCGAGCAGGCCGCCGGCCGCAGATATCTTCCTGCCGGTGAGAACGTGCTGCGCGCCTTCCAGCGACCGCTGTCCGACGTGCGGGTGCTGATCACCGGCCAGGATCCGTATCCGACTCCCGGGCACCCGATCGGTCTGTCGTTCGCCGTCGACCGCGAGGTGCGCCCGCTCCCGCGCAGCCTCGCCAACATCTACAAGGAGCGTGAGAGCGATCTCGGCATCCCGCCCGCTCCGCACGGCGACCTGACGGCGTGGAGCGACCAGGGCGTGCTGCTGCTCAACCGAGTCCTCACCGTGCAGCCGGGTGCGGCGGCGTCGCACCGCGGCTGGGGCTGGGAGGGCGTCACCGAGCTCGCGATCCGGACCCTCGTCGCCCGCGACCAGCCGCTCGTCGCGATCCTGTGGGGGAAGGACGCGGCGAACCTGGAGCCGATGCTCGGGGAGACGCCGGTCATCGCGTCAGCGCATCCCTCGCCGCTCTCGGCCCGCCGCGGCTTCTTCGGCTCCCGGCCGTTCTCCCGGGCGAACACCCTCCTCGAGGAACTCGGCGCCGATCCGGTGGATTGGAGAGTGGAGGGCGAAGCGCCTTCCTCCCTAAGCTGAACCCATGCAGTTCGAGCCGGGGGACCGTCGTCGCGTCCTGCCGCGCCATCTGCGCCCGGAGGCGGCACCGGAGGTGTTCTCCTATGTGATCCGTCCCGCACGCGCCAATGATCTCGCGCACATCCGGGAGATCTACAACCACTTCGTGAGCAACTCCGCGGTGACGCTCGACGAGCGACGCAGCAGCATCCCGTACTGGCGGGACAAGTTCGCCCTGCTCGAGCGCCTCCAGCTGCCGTTCCTCGTGGCCGTCTCGCCGGCCGGCGTCGTGATCGGCTACGCGCTGGCGCAGCCGTGGGCAGGCAAGAACGCCTACCGCTACACCGTGGAGGACTCGATCTACCTCGGCCCCGGCGCCGGGGGCAAGGGGCTCGGCGCCGCGCTCCTGCAGGCGCTCATCGACGCGTGCGAGCAGATCGGACTGCGCGAGATGGTCGCCGTCATCAGCGACAGCGGCGCAGAGGCGTCGATCCGGCTCCACGCGAAGCTGGGTTTCGTCGAGGCGGGACGCATGGGTCGCGTCGGCTACAAGTTCGGCCGCGATCTCGGGACGGTCTACATGCGTCGCGTGCTCAAGCCGACCGGACGGCGACGCCGGAGCCTCTTCGGCGGACGCTGAGACGGATCCTACGGGTCAGGAGCCGGGGATCACCGGGATCGCGGAGAGCAGCGCCTTCGTGTAGTCGTGCTGCGGGTGCAGGAGCACGTCCGTCGTGGAACCTCGCTCGACGACGTGTCCGTCCTTCATCACGACGACTGTGTCGCACAGGTTCTGCACGACGCCGATGTCGTGCGACACGAGCAGCAGGGTGAGGTCGGTCGTGCGACGCAGCTCCATCAGCAGCTCGAGGATCTGCGCGCGCACCGTGACGTCGAGCGCGGACAGCGGCTCGTCTCCGACCAGGATGCGCGGCCGGTGCACGATGGCCCTGGCGATCGCGATCCGCTGGCGCTGCCCGCCGGAGAACTCATGCGGGTAGCGATCGGCCATCGCGGGTTCCAGTCCGACCTGCTCCAGCACCTCGCGGACCCTCGCCCGATGGTCGCCCTCGATGTCGAGCGCCCACAGCGGCTCGCGCACGATCTGCCCCGCCGACATCCGCGGATCCAGTGATGCGTAGGGGTCCTGGAAGACCAGCCCGGTCTCTCGGCGCAGCCAGTGCAGGGACTTCGCGGAAGCCGTGGCGTCCACGGGCCGTCCGCCCACGCTCACCGTGCCGGTCGTCGGGCGATCGAGCCCCAGCAGCAGGCGGACGAGCGTGGACTTGCCGGAGCCGGACTCGCCGATGACCCCCACGGACGATCCCTCGACGACATCGAGATCGGTCGGCGCGAGTGCGGTCTGTCTGCGGGTGCGCTCGAAGGTCGAGCGCTTCGGGACGATGAAGTCCCGGCTCAGCCCGCGCGCTTCGATCAGACTCATGCCGGACCGCCTTCCGGTCGCCAGAGCGTCGCCGTGGCGTCGCGCAGCAGCGCTTGCGTGACGGGCGAGGTCGGCGCGGTCAGGAGCGTGGTCACGGGTGCGGCCTCGACCACGCGTCCGTGCTCGAGGACGACGCCCTCTGTCGCCACCTGCGCGAGAACCGCGAGATCGTGGGTGATGAAGACGAGCGACATGCCCTCCTCTGCCACGAGCGAGAGCAGCAGCGAGAGGATCTCGGATTGGATCGTGACGTCGAGTGCAGTCGTCGGCTCATCGGCGATCAACAGTCGTGGACGGCAGGCGAGCGCCATCGCGATCGCCACCCTCTGCCGCTGGCCGCCGGAGAGCTGGTGCGGGTAGCGATCCACGATCGAGGCCGGGTCGGGCAGGCGGACGCGTTCCGCCTCGGCGATCGCACGATCTCGGGCCTCGCGGCGACCGAGCCCTCCGTGGATGCGGATGGACTCCGCGATCTGCCGGCCGACCGTCCGGATCGGATTGAGCGCGGTCCTCGGTTCCTGGAAGACGATGCCGATGTCGTCGCCGCGCAGCTTCGCGAGCTCGCGATCCGGCATGCCGATCAGCTCGGTGCCGTTCCATCGGATGCTGCCGCTCGCGGTGGCGCCTTCGGGGAGGAGCCCGAGCACCGCGAGGGCGGTGAGCGACTTGCCGGAGCCGGATTCGCCGATCAGTCCGAGACGGGAGCCGTCCGGCACGTCGAAGGAGATGCCGTCGACCACTCGACGTCCGTCGATCTCGACGACGAGGTTCTCGACCGCGAGCGTCACGCGACCACCGCCGGGGTGTGGAGCTCCGCCGCGCGGTGGCGCAGCGTCGGGTCCGTGGCCTCGCGCAGGCCGTCGCCGAGCAGGTTGAGGGCGAGGACCGTGATGGTGATCGTGAGCCCTGGCCAGATCACCGACAGCGGATGGACGCCGATGTAGCGCTGCAGGTCGGCCAGCAGGATGCCCCAGCTCGGTTCGACCACCGATGCGCCGAAGCCGAGGTACGACAGTCCGGCCTCGGCGAGGACCGCGACGGCCATCGACCAGGAGAGCTGCACGATGAAGACGGGTGCGACGTTCGGCAGCAGGTGCCGCGTCAGGCTCTGCCGGGGAGTGAGGCCGGAAGCACGGGCGGCGAGGACGAAGTCGCTCTGCTGCATCCGGCGCAGCTCTGGACGGGTGACGCGGGCGATGTTGACGCCGAACCCGATCCCGACCGCCCAGATGACGACCCAGAGCGAGCCGCCCCAGACAGAGGAGATCATCATGGCGATCAGCAGCACGGGGAACGCGATGAGGATGTCGACGAACACCGCGACGGTCTCGCGCACCCAGCGGACGGTGAGGGCGCCGAGCGCGGCGAGGGAGATGCCGATGACGGTGGCCACCACGCCGGCGCCGACGCTGACGAAGACGGCCGTCCGTGAGCCGGCCATGATCAGGCTGAGGATGTCGCGGCCGGTGTCGTCGGTGCCGAGCAGGTGGGGCCAGCTCGGCGGCAGCCAGCGATCGCCGATGTTCGACGACTGCGGGTCGAACGGCGTCCAGAACGATGACACGAGCGCGGTGACGGCGATCACTGCGACGACGATGAGTCCGAAGCGGCCCGTCGCCGTGGCCCAGAGCCGCGACAGCCAACGGGGGGTCATGCGGCCTCCCGCTGTCGGGGATCGATCGCGCGATGCAGCAGGTCGACGAGGAAGCCGATCACGAGCACGAAGCCGGTCAGCACGAGCAACTCGCTCTGCACCTTGATCAGGTCGCGGGTGCCGACGTCCGCCACGAGCATCCGCCCGATCCCGGGGAGCGTGAACAGCTGCTCGATGACGACGGATCCCACGATGATCCCGGCCACCTGGAGTCCCAGCACCGTGATGATCGACAGGCCGACAGCGGGGATGCCGTGCTGGATCAGCGCTCGCGTGCGCGTCAGGCCCTTCGCCGCGGCGGTGCGGACGAAGTCCTGGCCCGCCGCCTGCAGCGTGGCGCTGCGGACGAAGCGCATGAGCATCGCGCCCTCGACGATCCCGATCGTGAGCGCGGGGAGAAGGAGGGCTTCGATGGCGCGACCCGGCGTCGACCAGCCCGTGCGCGGGAACCCCTGGGGCGGCAGCCAGCCGAGCCAGACCGAGAAGACCACGATGAGCATCATGCCCGCCCAGACGACCGGCACGGCCGCGAGCGTCTGCGCGCCGACGCTGAGCGCGGTGCCGCCGCGTCGGCCGCGGAGAAGTGCGGCGAGGATGCCGAAGGGCACGGCGATCAGGATCGCGATCAGCAGCGCCATGATCCCGAGCGGGACGGTGACCTGCGCCTTGAGGAACAGTTCCTCGCCGACCGATGCTCCGGAGAGCAGCGAGGTGCCGAGGTCGCCCCGGAAGATGCCGCCGATCCAGTCGGTGTACTGCGTGAGGAGCGGACGGTTCAGCCCGAGCGACTCGCGGAGCGCGTCGACCTCGGCGGGGGAGGCCTGGGTGCCGGCGATCAGCTGGGCGACATCGCCGGGGAAGACCCTCAGCGTCAGGAAGATGAGCACGCTCGACACGAGGAGCCCTGCGATCAGCAGGGCCCCTCGGACGAGCGCGTAGCGGAGCACGGAGGGCCGACCGCTCCTACTTCTCGGCGGAGACGGTGACGCCGGCGAGGTTGATGCGCGAGTTGATCGAGTCCTCGGGGAACCCGGCGACGATCGGGCTCACAGCTGTGAGGGTCTCGCCGTTGTACAGCCAGTCCGCGGCGTGATCCTCGGAGACGATGCGCGCCGCCTGCGCGAGGAGTTCGGCGGACTTGTCGGGATCCACCTCGGCCTGTGCCTGCTCGTAGAGACCCTGGACCTCGGCGTTGTCGTAGCCGAAGTAGTAGTCCGGATTCGCGAAGTTGCCGAAGTCGCGCGGCTCGACGTGGAGCACGAAGCTGAGGTCGTAGTCGTGGTTCGTGTAGACGTCTTCGAGCCAGGCCGGGAACTCCACGGAGTCGACCTCCAGAGTCACGCCGACCTTCGCGAAGTCCGAGATCAGGACCTTCGGCACGGTCGTCCCGTAGAAGCTCGGGATCGTCAGGGTCAGCTCCAGATCCTTCTGACCTGCTTCGGCGAGCAGTTCCTTGGCCTTCTCAGGGTCGTACGAGATCACGTCGGAGAGGTCCTCGTAGCCCGGGTCGAGCTCCGGGATCGGCCCGTAGAGCGTGGTGCCGGCGCCGACCGCCTCGATGAGGGCCTCATGGTCGATCGCCAGGCGCAGCGCTTCGCGCACGCGGACGTCGTCGAGCGGTGCCTTCTTGTTGTTGAAGGCCAGCGTCGCCTTGTCGGTGGTGCGACCCTTCGTGAGCGTGAAGTCGCCGGAGTCCTCGAGCTGCGATGCGAGGTTCGGGTCGACCGCCGTCAGGACGTCGACGTCGCCTGCGAGCGCGGCGTTCACGCCGGCCGTGAAGTCGGGGATGTACTGGAACTCCACCTCGGCCACTCCGGCCGCTTCTCCCCAGTAGTCGTCGTTCCGCGCGAACGTGATGGTGCTGCCCTTGCTCCAGCGCGTGAGGGTGAAGGGACCCGTGCCGTTCTCGGCCGTCTTGAGGTCTGTCGTGTCGCCGGACTTGAAGATCAGGCCGGCGGGTCCGGTGAGCGCGAACAGGAAGTTCTGATTCGGCGCGGACAGCACGATCTCGACGGTCGTGGCGTCGGGGGCGGTGATCGAGGCGACCGAGGCGAACTCCGCGTTGCCCTGCACCGTCGTGTCGGTGCGCACGGTCTCGTAGGAGGCGACGACGTCGGCCGACGTGAGCGGCGTGCCATCGTGGAAGAGCACACCGTCGTTCAGCGTGAAGGTGTAGGTGAGTCCGTCGGCGGACACCTCGTAGTCGGAGGCGATCCGTCCCTCGATCTCGTTGTCCTGCGTGCGTGTCACGAGACCCTCGTAGATGTTGTCGATGAGGATCTGCTCGATGGCGGCGCCGCTGGTGTGCCGGATGTCGAGGTTGGTCGGCTCGAGGACCAGACCGACGTGCAGGGTGGCGTCCGGGTCGGGCTTCCCGGGAGAGGACGACGGGGTCTCTGCGGGGGTGCCGGTGCAGGCGCTGAGGATGACGGCGGTCGCCGCGAGGGCGGAGATCAGAGCAAGACGTCGGGTGCGTCGGAACATGAGGCGTTTCCTCTCGGTGCGGCAGTTGCTGTGTGCCGCTGGATCGAGCCTAGAGATGGGTGGAGGGATGCGGGGCGGTTGTGGAACGAATCGTCACAATCCGCTGCCCGTCGGGGTGCCCGCTGCGGTGGACGCGATGAGGTCGGCGAGTGCGGCCGGGGCTGTCTCCTGCACGTTGTGAGTGGCGTCGAGGACGACCACTCGCGCCTCCGGCATCCGGCTCTGCAGCTCGGCGGCATCCGGTTCGCTGACGAACCCGCGGCTGGCGCGCACCAGGGTGATCGGGGCGCGGACGGCCGCCAGGTCGTCCCAGCCGGTCTCATGCAGCACGGAGGGGGCGACGGCTGACCCGGGATCGTGGGCCGCGAGCGCCTGGGCGGCGAGATGCGCGAAATGATGCTTCCACTCGATGCGCCCGTCGGCGCGGACGCGGGTGTTGAGGAAGACGCCGCGTTCGGTCTCCGGCCGGGTTCCCCCGAAGCCGAGGGACATCGCCTTGTCGACGAGTTCGTCGCGGGTGGCGAAGTCGGTGGGTCCCTCGTAGAACGCGCGCAGCGCGGCCGGTCCGGCGCTCACGTCGATGCCGGGGGTGATGTCGACGATGACCAGCGCCGACACGAGATCCGGTCGGGTGGCGGCAAGGGCCGCGCCGGTGAGCCCGCCGAGCGACTGGCCGACGATGAGCTGGGGCTGTTCGGTCCAGGCGTCGAGAGCCGCGGCGACATCGACGGCGAGCGTGCGCGGCGTGTAGTCGGCGTCGGACCGCCAGGAGGAGTCGCCGTGGCCGGCGAGGTCGATCGCCAGCAGGGGCTGCCGCAGGGCCAGCGAGGTGGTGTCCCAGGTGTGCGCGTTCAGCCCGGCACCGTGCAGCAGCGTGACCCGGGGCGCCTCAGTGCCGAAGCGCAGCGCGCTCACCGCGCGACCATCCGGGAGGGAGAGCGCGATGCGCTCGACCGGGGGGAGAGGCACGCCCAGAGCGTCGGCCTGTGCGGGAAGATAGCTGAACTCGGTGATGTCGATCGCCACGTCCATATTCTGCTCCTCGTCTTTAGCGGCAGGAAATTGGAGAGCGATATGACAAGCAATATGGAGACATCATTGGACATATTCGCGTCCAGGACATGTCCGCGTTGATCATTTCGCATTTCGATGACCTTGCGCGGTCGCGAACATGCTGCCTCTACGGCGAATATCATGGAGACATGAGCGAGACGCGCGTGCACCTGTCCAAGACCGAGCCGGCGGCTTATCAGGCGCTCGACGCTTTCGCGCGGACGGTCGGCGACATCTGCGCCGCGAACGGCATCGACGATCGGCTCAAGGAGATCGTCATGATCCACTGCTCGCAGCTGAACGGGTGCAGCTACTGCGCCCGCCTTCACGTCGATCGGGCGCTCAAGGCCGGTCTCGACACCGACACGATCACCCAGATCCCGGTGTGGCGGGAGAGCGGCGTGTTCAGCGACAGGGAGCGCGCGGCGCTCGAGCTCGCCGAGGCGTTCACCTTCATCTCCGAGGACGGCGTGTCCGACGAGGTCTACGACCTGGTCGGCAGCGTCTTCACCGAGAAGGAGTACGCGGCGTTGAGCTGGGCCTGCGTCTCCATCAACGCCTTCAACCGCATCGTCATCGCCGGCCGCTACCCGGTGCCGCCGCGCACCCCGCAGGCACAGGCATGACGATCCTCGACATCGACGGCGTCAACAACGTCCGCGACGTCGGGGGGATCCCCGCGGAGGGCGGACGGATCCGCTCGGGAGTGCTGCTGCGATCAGGGCAGCTGTCGGGAGTGACGTCCGCGGGCGCCGCGGCGCTGCAGGGCAGCATCCAGCACATCGTCGACTTGCGCGACGGCGAGGAGGTCGCGGCCGAGCCCACCGAGATCGAGGGCCCCGAGACCACGCACCTTCCGCTGTTCCTCGGCTCCGTGCGCTCGTTCTTCGAAGCGGATACGAGCCTCGATGATCTCTACCTGCATCTGCTCGAGGAGAGCGGAGAACGCCTGGTGGAAGCCATCCGGATCATCGCGGCGGGTGAGCCCACGCTCGTGCACTGCACCGTGGGCAAGGACCGCACCGGCGTGACCGTCGCCCTCGCGCTGTCTGCCGTAGGCGCTGATCGCGAGGCCGTGATCGCCGACTACGCGCTCACCGAGTCGCAGCTGCCGGCGCAGCGATCGCAGCGCATCGCGGCATACCTGCGATCGCAGCATCCGGAGGCGGTGCACGCCGTCGCCCTCGCGACGCAGTCGCCGGCACCCGTGATGCGGAACCTGTTGGAGCAGATCGACGAGCGCTGGGGATCGGCGGCCGGCTATCTGCGCGCCAAGGGGATGACGGACGCCGAGCTGGCGGCTCTGAAGAGGGCACTGGTCGAGGAAGGTTAGGCAAGCCTTCACTTGGTGTACGATGGAGTCACCATGAACACCTCCCTCGAGCTCCGCAGCACGCGCGCCCAGCGCCGCGAAGCGCGTCGCCGTGCACACCACCTGGTGACCGCTGACGAGCACTCGCTCGCCGACCTGGAGATGTTCCTGGCCACCCTTCCGCTGTGCGCCTCCGGCCGCATCTTCATCGAGGTTCCCGACGCGTCCGACATCGGCGTGGTCGAGGCTCCCGGACGCATGACCGTGACGTGGCTCGCCCGCGGACAGCGGTCCGGCACGCCCGGGTCCGGGCGCTCCTGCGCACCGGGACAGGCTCTCGCGCGCGCCACCTGCGCGTGGGCGGACGAGATGATGTGCGACGACGAGATCCAGACGAACGTCACTCTTCTCGGCGGCTACCTCGGCACGGCCGACATCGTCGATCATCTGACGAACACGCTCGACATCGAGCCGGCGCTCATCCACGCTCCCGAGCGTTTCGGGCTGCTGCCCGCCGACCGCTGATCCCTCAGCGCCCGCGTCGCACGTAGTTGCCGTCCTCCAGGCCCGCCTCGATCTCGAAGCGGTTGCGCAGAGGATCGCGTCCGGCGAACAGGTAGAGCAGGGGCATCAGGAAGCCGTAGCGCAGCCACTGCTCCTTGTGCACCGCCTCGTGACGGAGTACAGCGTCGGTCGGACGCGTATCCCCGGTCAGGAAGCACCCGCCGACGCAGACACCGCCGCGGTTGAACGTCCATTTCGGCATGCCCTGGAAGATCCAGAGACCCGCGCGGCGCTCCACGGGGCCCGTGCTCCACAGGGAGCCCCAGAGCCAGCCCACCGCCGTGCCCCACCAGTAGCCGGCGCGGCTGATCGGCGACCGGAGCAGGAAGGCGGGGATGCGGCGATCGAATCGTCGCCCGCGGGCGAGCGCAGCCTCGGCTTTCGGTCGCCAGTCGCCGCTCACGCGACAGCCCCGACGAGTCGGAGAAGAGCGCCGAGATCGTCGACCGCATCCGCCGGCGAGCGAGGAGCGAAACCGGCGATCGTGGCGCCGGCGAGCGGGACCTGCTCCCGCAGCCGACGGATCGCCGCGCTGAGCGCGGCGGGGGAGGCTCCGAACGGGGCGGCGGACGACACCCCGGCGAGGTCGGAGGGATCGAGCACGTCGACGTCGATGTGCACCCACACGCGGGAGGCTCCCGTGGCGCGGACGGCCTCGGCCAGCGCATCCGTGCGATCGAGGTCGTCGACCGAGAGCTGCGTGAGCGTGTCGAGCTGGTCGATCTCGGCGTCGTCGACATCGCGCATGCCGACGGTGATGACGCGATCGCGAGAGATGCCGGGGGAGAGCACGATCTGCTCCTCGCCCTGACCCAGCACGGCGCGCAGCGCCATCCCGGAGAAGGCTCCGGATGGCGAGGTCTCCGGCGTGTGGAGGTCGCCGTGGGCGTCGCACCACACCACGGCGAGGTCGTCCGTCCCACCCGGTATCGCGGCGAGAGCGGCGACGGTGACGCTGCAGTCGCCGCCGATGATGATCGTGTCCTCCTGCAGATGCTCGCGCAGCAGCTCGCGGGTGCGCAGCAGCGCGCTCAGGCGACGGACGCCTGTGCCCAGCGACTCACCGGCCTCGACGGGCGCGTCGAGCACGGTCGTGGCTGCGCGCGGAAGGTCGCCGGCGATCGCGGAGGCGCCGTCGACGAGGAGCATCGCACGCGGTGCGGGCGAGCCCTGCCACTGCGGAACGACCAGGAATCGCACCATGGGTTGCCTCCGGGGGAGAAAGCGCCGATGCCCCGGACTCTGGTGGTGTCCGGGGCATCAGCGGGGTGTGTCAGGAGCCTTCGATGGCCTGGCGGGGAGCGGCGCCGCCGGCCTTGAGCTCGGCGAGGCGGGCCTCGACCTCGGTCAGCTCGCCGAGGTCTTCGAGGCTCTCGAACTGCGCGTCGAGGCTGGAGGCCGCGAGCTCGATCTTGCCCTGAGCGATGGCCTCCTGGCGGCGGACCTTGTCCTCGAAGCGCCCCAGCTCGCTCGTGGGGTCGAGGACGTTGATCGAACCGACGGCATCCTGCACCTTGGTCTGCGCCTCGGCGACCTTGGCGCGGGCGAGCAGCTCGCTGCGCTTGTTCTTGAGCTCGCCGAGCTTGTCCTTCATGCCGTTGAGGCCGCTCTTGAGCTTGTCGACGATCTCGGTCTGGGCGGCGATCTGCGGCTCGGCGCCGGTGGCCTCGCGCTCGGCGCTGATCTGGCGCTGCAGTGCGATCTTCGCGAGGTTGTCGAACTTGTCTGCATCCGTCGAGTTCGTCGCGCGCATCTCGTCGGCCTTGCGGCTGGCGGCGAGAGCCTTGTTGCCCCACTCGGTGGCGGCCTGGACATCTTCCTCGTGGTCGCGCTCGAGCAGGCGCAGGTTGCCGATGGTCTCGGCGATCGCGGACTCGGCGTCCGCGATGCTGTTCGTGTAGTCGCGAACGAGCTGATCGATCATCTTCTGCGGGTCTTCCGCCGAGTCGAGGAGCGAGTTGATGTTCGCGCGGACGAGGGTCGAGATACGTCCGAAGATGGACTGCTTGGTCATGCGTGGTTCCTTTCAGAGGGACGGATTCGTGAACTGTCGATGAGTGTCGATGTGCGGATCAGAAGCGCCTACCTCCGGATCGTCCACTGCGGCCGCTGCTGCTGCGGGAGCTGCTCCGCGAGCTGCTGCGGGAGCCGCCGCCGAAGCCGGAGCTGCGGTAGCCGCCGCCTCCACCGGATCGCCAGCTGCTGCTGCGCGAGGAGCTTCCGCCTCCGCCGCCTCCGGAGAGGAGACCGCCGATGATGCCGCCGAGGATGTCGCCCCCGAGTCCGGAGCCGCCGGACGAGCCGGAGCCGCCGAACAGCCCGCCTCCCCAGCTGTCGTCCGCGGAGGCGGGGGAATTGTAGGACTGCACGTCGGACTGGGCGGCGTAGGTCGCCTGCCGCACGAGTTCGACCGCCCGGTTGGCCTCGGCCAGTGCAGCGTCGGCATCCGTCGCGCGCAGGTTCTGCGCCTGCGTCAGGCTGGCCTCGGCAGCGGCGAGGCGCGTGCGTGCGGTGGAGCCGACCGTGCCACGGCGGGTCTCGATGAACTCGCGCGTCGCACGGATCTCGGAGTTCGCCTGGGTCAGCGTCTGATCGAGAACCTGCTGCACCCGGCGGCCGCGTTCCACGGTCTCCCGACCGTGCGCGAGAGCGGCGTCGATCTGCGTGTTCGCGGCCGTCAGCGTCTCGAGCGCGGCCTGAGGATTGCGGGTCGCGCCGGCGAGCTGCGTCTGCGCCAACTGGAGATGCTGGGCCGTCGCGGATGCGGCTGCGGCGATCGAGCCGTCGGCGTCCGGAAGCTGCGGGGCGGCGGTGAGGTCGCCCTGCAGGTCGGCGATCAGCGCCTGCGCCTGGGTCTCGATCGTCGCGAGCTCCTGCCCGAGTGCCGTGATGGCCTGCGCGAGCTGCGCCGACTGCGCGACCGACTGCTCGGCGGTGCGGATCGCGAACGCCGCTTCGCCGGGTCGCCCCGCCGCGACCGCCTGGGCTGCGGCCTCGATCGACCGATCCGCGAGCGTGGCGCGCTCCTGCGCGTGAGCGGGGTTGTCCGACACGGTGCTGAGGGCTGCGGGATCGTACGAGGCCGACAGCGTCGCCAGAGCGGGAGCGGCCGCGGCCAGAACCGGCGCCAGCGCGGCCCGCTCGCCGCGGACCCTCTCCAACTCCTGGGGGGCGTTCTGCTCGAGCTTGCGCAGTTCGTCGAACGCCTCGGTGTTCTCTTCGAGGACATCGCCGATCTCATCGGAGATCTGGATGATGCGGATGTGCCATGCCCGACGGTCCTGGACTGTGTCCTCGATCTCGTCGTCGAGCTTCTGCTTGAGATCGAACGCCTCGGACATCTTCGCCTTCGCCGCCTCGACGGCGTGCGTGAACTCGGCGGTGGCGCCCTCACCGAACTGCGCGACGGCGAATCCGAGCTCTTCCTTGCTCGAGGTGATCGCATCGTCGGCCTGCACGAGGGCGATCCCTGCCTGGGTCTCGATCTGCTCGTCGGTGAGCGTGGAGAACGGATCGTTGGGGTCGGGCGTCTCGGGCATCGCGCCGCGCCGCCGCACCTCCGCGTTCCGCCGGGAGCGGCGGACGAGCGCGATGACGAGCCAGAGGAGCAGGCCCGCGGCGACGACGGCTCCGATGATCAGCGCCACCCGCAGAGCGCCGGCGCCGCCGTCGCCCTGGATCTCGTCGGCCGCGAGCGTGATCGCCCCGACCCAGTCGTTCTGCGAGGCGAGCGGGACCATCTTGTTCTCGACATCGTCGAGCTTGGCGTCGCTCAGCGGGCCGTCGGGTGCGGCCGAGATGTAGTAGCTGCGACCCTCCACGGCGATCGCGAGAAGGTACTGCTCGGAGCCGAGGTTGTTGCTCTGCGCGACGGTGTCCGCCCACTCGGCGTTGTCGGAGGGGGAGGAGAAGTCATCGACGAGCACGACGAAGAGGTCGGCGTTCGAGTTCGCGCTCAACTCCGTCAGGCGGGCCTCGACGGTCTCCTCTTCCGCGGAGCTCAGCACCCCGGCGTCGTCCGTGACGTACCCGGAGTCGAGCGTGAGCGGATCGGTGGCGGATGCCGCGGAGGCGGAGAACGCCCCTGCGGCGGCGGCCACGGTCAGCGCGGCCAGCGTGAGCCACCGTTTCGTCATGCTTTTCCCTCCGACCGGCAGCCGAGCCCCATGGCACGAGTCTATGCACAGAGGCCGACACGCGACAGCACTCGATGCCTGATCTCCGTTCGCCATCAGCGGAGACACATACGCTGGAAGGCATGGATGACCGGTACGGATCGGATGTGCTGTCGGCAGGCTGGCGCGAGCGCGGGGTGAAAAAGGTGCCCCAGGTGCCGGCCGAGACCGACCTCGTGGTCGAGGTCGCGGACGACGGCTACTGCGGTGCCGTGACCCGTGTGCAGGGCGGCAACGTCGAGCTCGAGGACCGCCTCGGCCGCAAGCGCCTGTTCCCGCTCGGCGGAGGGTTCCTCATCGACGGCGCACCGGTGCGACTGGTCGTTCCCGCCGCGAAGGAGCAGGGGCCGCGGCGCACGGCATCCGGATCCTTCGTCGTGGGTGATCAGCGCGCACGCGTCGCCCTGCCCAGCCGCATCCTCGTCGAGGGCAAGCACGACGCCGAGCTCGTCGAGAAGGTCTGGGGAGCCGACCTGCGCGTCGAAGGCGTGGTCGTCGAGTTCCTGCAGGGCGTCGATCTGCTCGACGATCTGCTCGCCGCTGAACCGCCGAGTGCGAGCCGCCGCTACGGCGTGCTCGTCGACCACCTCGTGCCCGGATCGAAGGAGTCCCGCATCGCGGACGCCGTGGCCCGCGGTCCGCACGGCCGTCACCTCCGCATCGTCGGTCACCCCTTCGTCGACGTGTGGCAGTGCGTGACGCCGCGCGCACTCGGGATCGCGAAGTGGCCGGAGATCCCACGCGGCACCGACTGGAAGACCGGCATCTGCCGGGCGTTCGGCTGGCCGCACGAGACCCAGGGCGACACCGGGCGCGCGTGGCAGCACATCCTCTCGAAGGTCACGACCTACCGCGATCTGGAGCCCGCGCTGCTGGGTCGCGTCGAGGAGCTCATCGACTTCGTGACCGCGCCGGCGGAGTGAGCGTCTCCGCCGACTACCCTGGATTCATGCCCGAACCCCGCACTTTCCGTGACGAGCCGGTGTCCTTCGTGCGCCGCAGCGGCCGCATGTCCGAGGCGCAGGACCGCGCCTTCTCCGACCTGGCCCCGCACTACCTGCTCGACGTCCCGCGGGACGTGGCCTGGACCTCGGTGCACCCGGAGGCGCGCCTGGATCCGGCCACGGAATACGGTCGCGCCGCCGACCTCTACGTCGAGATCGGCTCGGGGCAGGGGCACGCGATCGTCGCGGCGGCCTCGTCGCGCCCTGCTGACGACTTCCTCGCCGTCGAGGTCTTCCGTGCCGGACTCGCGCGCACCATGCTCGACGCCGATCGGGAGGGCGCCCGCAACCTCCGCGTGGTCGAGGCCAACGCGCCCGAGGTTCTGGCCTCGTTCCTCCAGGAGGCCGCGGCCCGGGAGGTGTGGATCTTCTTCCCCGACCCGTGGCACAAGAAGAAGCACACCAAGCGGCGTCTCGTGCGCGCGGGCTTCGCCGACAACGCGGCCAGAGCGCTGCGCGACGGCGGACTTCTGCGACTCGCCACCGACTGGGAGGACTACGCCCTGCAGATGCGTGACGTGCTCGATGCGGAGCCGCTGTTCGAGCGCGCGTTCGACGGCGAGTGGGCCGACCGCTTCGACGGTCGGGTCATGACGGCGTTCGAGCGCAAGGGCATCGCGAAGGGGCGCGACATCCGCGATCTCGTGTATCGGCGCCGGGACCGCGCGTGACCGTCGTGCGGGGCGATACCGCGCTCCAGCGCGGCATCGCACCCGCGCTCCTCGTCTGCGCCGCCGCGCCCGCGTTCTTCGTCCTGGAGATCCCGTGGCTCGGCTGGGCGCTGCTGGCGCTGGGAGTCGGTGCCGCCTGGTTCGTCGAGCGGGGGAGGGTGACGGCATCCGCTCCCTCGCTGACCAGGGACCTGTCGCTCATCGCCGTGGGCATGCTGATCGTCAGCATCATCCCGCTCGCCGCCGAGCTCGACAACCTGGCGATGCTCCGGTTCACCCTGGCGCTGGGCGGGGCGGTCGTGGTGCCCTATGTGATCTCGCGGTTCGTCTACCGTGACCGGGCGATCAGCTTCCCCTGGCGGACGCATCGCCGATGGGGGCGCCTCCAGTGGGGCTGGCTCGTCGCGGTGCTGGTGCTCGGGTGGCTGATCCTGCCGTTCTACTTCATCACGAGCGGCGTCTACCAGAACTGGCCGGTCGTCGACACGCCCGAACTCATCGTGCGCCTGTTCGTCGGCGTCGGCGCCGTGGGCATCTGGGACGAGCTGTTCTTCATCTGCACGGTGTTCGCCCTGCTGCGGCGGCACTTCCCGGACATGGTCGCCAATGTGCTGCAGGCGATCGTGTTCGTGTCGTTCCTCTGGGAGCTCGGCTACCGGGAGTGGGGTCCGCTGCTCACGATCCCGTTCGCTCTCCTGCAGGGCTTCATCTTCCTGCGGACGCACTCGCTCGCCTACGTCGTCACGGTCCACCTGTTGTTCGACGCGGTCGTCTTCGCGGTCCTCGTGCACGCGCACAACCCCGGCCTTCTGCCGATCTTCCTCGTGTGAGCCTGCCGGTCTGAGAGAATCAGTCCATGCTCATCGTCGGTCTCGTCCTCGCCGCCGCAGCCGCGGCCTTCCACGTGTTCATCTTCGCGCTCGAGTCGCTGAAGTGGACCGAGCCCGAGACGAGGAAGATCTTCGGCGTGGCCAGCGAAGCGGATGCCGTCACGATGAAGCAGCTCGCCTTCAACCAGGGCTTCTACAACCTCTTCCTCGCGCTGACGACCCTGCTCGGTATCGGCCTCGTGATCGTCGGCTCACCCACCGTCGGGTTGACGCTCGTCTTCGCCGGTACCGGCATGATGGTCGCCGCCGCGCTCGTGCTGGTGCTCTCCGACCGCACGAAGGTCCGCGCCGCTGTGATGCAGGGAACGCTCCCGCTCCTCGCCGTGATCGGCACGGCTATCGGCGTCGCCCTCAGCTGACAGGGGTGACATCAGGTCCACCAGCCGCCACACTCGTTGCATGGCCGACTGGGTGCTGCATGTGGACATGGATCAGTTCATCGCCGCCGTCGAAGTGCTCCGCCGCCCGGAACTCGCCGGCCGCCCGGTGATCGTGGGCGGACGCGGTGATCCGACGGAGCGCGCCGTGGTCTCGACCGCGTCCTACGAGGCGCGGGCGTTCGGCATCGGCTCGGGGATGCCGCTCAAGATCGCCGCGCGGAAGGCGCCGGAGGACGCCGTCTTCCTGCCGGTCGATCACGATGCGTACGCATCTGCCTCCGCAGACGTGATGGCGGCACTGCGCACGCTCCCCGGCGTCGTGCTGGAGGTGATCGGATGGGACGAGTGCTTCCTCGGGGTGACCACCGACGACCCGGAGCGGACGGCTCGCGACGCGCAGGCCGCCGTGCTCGAGGCGACCGGACTGCACTGCTCCGTCGGCATCGGCGACAACAAGGTGCGCGCCAAGATCGCGACCGAGTTCGGCAAGCCGCGGGGTACCTTCCGACTCACCGAGGACAACTGGTTCGAAGTGATGGGCGCGAAGCCCACGCGCGATCTGTGGGGCGTCGGGTCGAAGGTGCAGAAGCGTCTCGCCGAACACGGCATCGCGACGGTCAGAGAGCTCGCCGACGCCGACGAACAGGAGCTGGTGACGGAGTTCGGCCCGAAGATGGGTGTCTGGTACCACGGGCTCGGCTCCGGCCTCGGACCGCACGTCGTCGACGACACGCCGTGGGTCGCGCGCAGTCACAGCCGGGAGACGACCTACCAGCAGAACCTCACGACCGCGGCGGAGGTCGAGACCTCGATCCGTGAGCTGGCCGGTCACGCCTTCGACGACTGCGCCGCGGAGGGGCGGCCGGTCATCCGTGTGCATCTGAAGGTGCGGTACGCGCCCTTCGAGACGAAGACGTTCGGCCGCAAGCTCCCGGCCCCGACCGATCGGCGTGCCGACGTCATCGACGCGGCGGTCGCGCTCGGGTCCACGCTGGACGCCGAGCGCGAGATCCGTCTGCTGGGCGTGCGCGCCGAGATGGCGATGCCGGACGACGGCGACGCCGTCGAACGGACGCCGGTGCGAGGGCGGATCTGAGCAGGGGAGCCGAGGCTCACTCGTCGTAGACGCCGAAGAGCCCCGACCCGTACCGGGTGACCGCCTCGTACGCCTCGCCGTAGGTCTTGGGAGGCTTCGAGCCGGGGTTGTAGCGGGCGAGGAGAAGACCGGTGAGGCCGACCGCCGGTGCCGTGAGCGGACGGTGCTTGTGCTTCGTCGCGGACGAGGTCGCGTCGTCCTCCTCCGGGTTGCGCCCGACGTAGAGCGCGCGCGGCTTCGGCCAGGTGTAGGGCTGCCGCGGCTCGGTGAGGTTGACCGCATTGAAGATCGGGTTGGCCGTCTGATCTCTCAGGGTCAGAGGTGACAGCCCGTGCTGACGGCAGAGCGTGTTGATGATCGAGCCATGATGCATCTCGTCGTGGATGACGGTCTCTTTGGCCGTGTAGGCGCTGACCACGATCGCGGGCACCCGCACCCCGAGCCGATCGAAGACGAAGCCCATCTCGCCCGGACCGCTGCGGTCGGGTGGCGTCGTCTGCGGCGGGGCCACGTGATCGTACGTCCCGCCGTGCTCGTCGAAGGTGATGACGAGCGCGGTGTTCATGGCGTTCGACCCCTTGTGCGACTTGCTCGTGCGGATCGCGTCGTAGATCTCCTGGACGAGCCGATCGCCGGCGCGGACGTCGGAGAGGGCGCTGTTGTAGACCGGCACGGTCTCGCCGTCGATCTCGACGTCGGTCTCTCGGACATGCTCACCCCACGGCGGATGCATGTCGTTGTGGTTGAACACCATGCGGGGTTCGATGAAGCTGTAGGCGGGAAGGTCGCCGTTCTTCGCGTCCTCGTGGAACTGGCTCATCTCCCGGAAGTTGGTCTTCCAGTAGGGCTGCAGGACGGGAGAGTGGAGGAGTCCCGTGAGGGAGACCAGCTGCGAGCCGTCGTAGTAGATCCGCCAGGGGATGCCCGCCTCCTCGAGGCGGTTGAAGATCGTCGGCGCGGGCGGGCCGTCGATCCACTTGTAATAGCCGTCCCCGCCGTGGTTCGTCACGTACCCGTGAGAAGTCGACGCGTGGAAGAAGAGGCGGTTGCAGAAGGTCTGAGACGGAACGGCGGCGTGCCACGCGTCGTAGACGGCGAACTCGCGGGCGAGCGTCGAGAGCACGGGCATCATCTCGGGGCTGAAGCCGCCCATCGCCACCCGGTACTCGTCCGCCGTCGGAGGTCGGCCCTTGTCGAGCTCGAAGTTGATGATGTAGTCGCGCACGAACCCGTCGTTCGTGGGGGTCGCCCCGGTCGGCGGCGTGTTGAACGGCGGCATCTGGCCGTTCTTCCGGATGTGGGCGTTGCCCGCGGGGTCGACCGTTCCGAAGAGCTGGGTGTTCACATGCGGGAAGTGCTCCCCGGGGTCCGGCTGGGGCGACTGCATGATGTGGTCCGTGGACCCGGAGTAGATGTGCGCCTCGATCGCTTCGCCGTCCGGGCCGGGGTTGGAGTACGAGCCCTGGGCGAGCCCATCGAACTCGTCCTTCGACTTCTCCTCGGCGCTGTAGAGGTGGCCGAGCATGTTGTCGAAACTGCGGTTCTCGAACATGACCACGACGACGTGATCGAATCCCGGGACCTTGCGCGTCGGAAGCGGTGCGAATTCGGGCGGACTGGCGGTGGCCGCAGCCGTGACCGCTGCACCTGCCGAGCCGCCGATCGCGAGGCCCGCGGCGCCGATGCCCGCTCGACGAAGAAAGTCACGACGTGACTGCGGCGAGGACGTGTCCCCGTCTCCCTGCGTGCTGCTTGGATCTTCCACCCGCACCTCCTCTCGCATAGTAGCAACGCGCGCGAGCGCCGAGCGTCGACGGCGACCAACGGATATATCGCTAAGGTCTAGACATGGTGGAGCGTGTGCGATTCGACAGGAATGCGCGGTACGGCGCGAGCATGGGCGGCGTGCTGTTCGCTGGCTATCTGAACATCATCACGAGCTTCGATGCGTTCATCCAGGCGGAGAACTACGCCGGGGTATTGGGCACCGACATCCCGATCGTGGACGTCTTCGAGTTCCTGGTGTGTCTCGGCCTGTACATCGTGTCGTTCGCGATCTTCCCCACTTCGGCCGCGCGGCGTCTCGGCGCCATCACCCTGGCCTGCGTGACATTGCTGCTCTGGGCCACGATCGGCATCGAGCGGGGTGTGGGCAACATCGTCGAGCCGGTCGGCCTGTGGCAGTTCATCACCGATCAGGGGTTGATCACGCTGATCGTGAGCCTGGGCGGATGGCTGATCGTCAGGGAGCGCACCCCCGCGGCGTACGTCGTCCTCCTGCTGGCGCTGATCTCTCCCATCGTGAGCAGGCTTCTCGTCGAGAGCTCTGTGACCTCAGGGGCCTACGCGCTCGTGACTCTCGGCGTGGTGGTCATCATCGGGATCGGCGGCGCCTGGGCCGCCGTCGCCATCGACAGATGGATCCGCGCGCGGCGCTCACGTTCGGAAACCGCGCCCCTCAGCGGATGACCGCTGCCACCGCGCTGACCTCGATCAGCGCACCCGGGACGCCCAGGCCGGCAACGAGTGCCGCGGTGACCAGGGGTGGCGCCCCCTCCCGCGCCAGCTTCGACGCGACCGCGCCGTAGGCGGCGCGCAGGTCGGCATCCTGGTGGATGAGGACGGTCCAGCTGATGACGTCGTCGAGCCCCGCGCCGGCCGACTCCAAAGCGATCCTGGCGTTCTCGACGGCGCGGGCCGACTGCTCGGCGGCGTCGGCCGAGACGACGGCTCCCGCGGTGTCGACGCCGTTCTGACCGCCGACGTAGATCGTGGTCGCACCCGGGGGCACGACGGCGACGTGACTGAATGCGGGGCTGACGACGAGCCCCTCGGGCTGAGCGAGTGTGATCTCCATGAGGGGAGTGTGCACCTGGGTTCGGACACTCCACAACCGGGAGGGCGCCGTCGGCGGACGCCCTCCCGAGGCGTGTCAGAACTTCAGCAGGACCTTGCCGACGCGGCCGGGGGTGCCGCTGGCGCGCACGGCATCGGCGATGTCGGCGGCATCGAAGACGCCCGCCACGGGAAGCGTGAGCGTGCCGTCGGCGATGCGCTGGAACAGCTCTCCGAAGAGGGCCTTCCGGTCGGCCGGGTCGAGCGCCGGGATCACCTTGCTGCCCCAGAAGCCCTTGACGGTGGCCTGCTTGAAGATGACGTCGGAGGACGCGATCTCCATGGTCGGCGAATCCATCGCCCCGAAAGCGACCAGCGTGCCGCCCTCGGAGAGGAGCGAGAGCACGTCCCCGGCCGATGCTCCGCCGACCGAGTCGACGCCGGCCACGACGCGGGCCCCGCCGATGAGAGCGGCGGCCTGCTCCTTCCAGTCGTCCTGGTCCGTGGCGATCACGTTGGCGATGCCCTGCGCACGGAGCTCCTCGACGCCGGCGGAACGGCGGACGAGTCCGAGGACGTTGATGCCGCGAGCGGCACCCAGCTGCGCCAGCATCCGCCCGACGGCGCCGTTCGCCGCGTTCTGGACGATCCAGTCGCCCTCCTCCACGATCAAGAACTGCAGCAGGGTCATCGTGCTGAAGGGCATCGACACGAGCTGGGCGGCGCTCTCGTCCGGCAGCGAGTCCGGCACCGGGACGAGTCCCGCCGCGTTCGCGAGGATGTACTCGGCCCAGGCACCGAACGTGCCGCCGGTGGCGACGCGCTGTCCGACGGTGAGATGTTCGACACCTTCGCCCACGGCGTCGACGATGCCGAGCGCCTCGGTGCCGGAGGCCGCGGGAAGCTCGGGCTTGAAGCCGTAGGTGCCGCGGACCGTCCACAGGTCGTGGTTGTGGATGGGGGAGAGGACGATGCGCAGGCGCACCTGACCGGGGCCGGGCTCCGGGACGGGGCGTTCCTGGACCTCGAGGACCTCTTCGGGTGTGCCGAACGTGGAGTGGATGAGTGCGCGCATGGTGGTTCTGCCTCTCAGGTCAGTCGTCGGAGACGGTGATGGTGACGTCGATGTTGCCGCGGGTCGCGTTCGAGTACGGGCACACCTGGTGCGCGGCATCCGCGAGGGCCTGGGCCTGCTCGTGCGGGATCTCGGGGATCACGACCTCGAGCTCGACGGCGAGTCCGAAGCCGCCCTTGCCGTTCTGGCCGATCTGCACGCGAGCGCCCACCGAGGAATCGGCGATGCGCACCTTCTGGGCGCGGGCGACGCTCTGCAGAGCCGAGTGGAAGCACGCCGCGTACCCGGCGGCGAAGAGCTGCTCGGGGTTCGCACCGTCGCCACTGCCGCCCATCTCCTTCGGAATCGCGAGATCGAACTCGACGCGGCGATCGCTCGTGGCGACGTGGCCGTCGCGTCCGGCTCCGGTGGCGAGGGCCTCTGCGGTGTAGAGAGCTTCCATGGGTGCGGTTCTTCCTTCCGATGGGGTGGTCATTCGCTGCCGTGAGTGCTGGCGGCGGCGGAGTTCGTGGTCGCGTCCTGCAGGAGCGCGGTGAGCTCCTGCAGCTCGGCGATGAGTCGGCGGCGGTGCTCGTCGTCGCGGATGCCGGAGAAACGGGCGACCTGCGCCGGGATGGCGGCGAGCTCGCCGCGCAGCGCCTGGCCCTCCGGGGTGAGGTTCACCGTGACGACGCGCTCGTCGTCCGCGCGGCGTGCTCGCGTGACGTGGCCGGCCTGCTCGAGCCGGCGCACCAGCGGCGACAGGGTGCCGGAGTCGAGCTGCATCGCCTCGCCGAGCGAGCCGATCGTCTGGTCGCCTTCGTGCCAGAGGATGGCGAGGACGAGGTACTGCGGATAGGTGAGACCCCAAGGGGCGAGCAGCACGCGATACGCCTGCGTCGTGGCGCGGGCAGCGGAGTAGAGCGAGAAGCACACCATCTCATCCGTCACAGCCATAGCTGGAGTATGTCACGCAATTGAGTTGTGCACAATTTAATCAGACAGGGCGTGGATCGATCGCGCGGATCAGCGCGATCGTCTCGCCCCTAATATGGGCGCATGGAGTCCCCCACGGCGGTGCAGCAGCAGGTCGACGTCGACACCGACCCTCGGATCGGACTCACGGCCTCGCGGGTCGCGGAGCTGACGGCGGACGGTCGGACGAACGCCTTCACGGGCGACTCGAGCCGGAGCGCGTGGAACATCGTCCGCGCGAACGTCTTCACTCTCTTCAACGGGATCGTCGGTGCCTGCTTCCTCGTCCTGCTCCTCCTCGGCCGCTGGCAGGACGCACTCTTCGGCCTCGCGGCGTTCGGCAACGCGATCATCGGATGCTGGCAGGAGTTCCGCGCGAAGGCGGCGCTCGACAAGCTGGCGCTCCTGAACGCGCCGCGCGCGAGGGTGCGTCGGGATTCGGAGGACATCGAGATCGCTCCGGCCGACGTCGTCCAGGGCGACATCCTCGTGCTCCGCGCCGGAGATCAGGTCACTGCGGATGCCGTCGTGCTCGAACATCGTGCGCTCCAGATCGACGAGTCCATGCTGACCGGCGAATCGGATGCCGTCGACAAGGGCGACGGCGATGAGGCGCTGTCGGGCTCGATCGTCGTGGCGGGTGACGGCATCGCACGCGCTGTGCGCGTCGGCGCGGATTCCTACGCCAACAAGTTCGCCGAGGAGGCCAAGCGGTTCTCCCTCGTGTCCTCCGAGCTGCGCACCTCGATCGACCGGGTGCTGAAGTGGGTCGGCTGGGGGATCGGTCCGATCGGTCTCCTTGTGCTGAACGCGCAGATGATGGTCGCCGGCGGCTGGGTGTCGGCGTGGGAGACAGGAACCTGGACTCAGGCGATCGTCAACACGATCTCCTCGTTGACCGCGATGATCCCGCTCGGCCTCGTGCTGATGACCTCGATCGCCTTCGCCGTCGGCGCGGCGCGTCTCGCGGCCCGGCAGGTGCTCGTCAACGAGCTCCCTGCCGTCGAGGGGCTCGCACGCGTGGACGTCATCTGCCTCGACAAGACAGGAACGCTCACCGAGGGCGAACTCGCCTACCGCGACCTGCTCCGGCTCAGTTCGGCGACGGGGGAGTGGCAGGCCGCGCTCGCCTGGTTCGGCAGCGCTCCGGATGCGAACGCGACCGCACGCTGCCTGCGCGAGCCGTTCCCCGAGGAGAGGCCGCGCGAAGCATCCGCCTACGT
This sequence comes from Microbacterium luteolum, assembly GCF_039533965.1. NCBI lineage: Bacteria > Bacillati > Actinomycetota > Actinomycetes > Micrococcales > Microbacteriaceae > Microbacterium > Microbacterium luteolum. The sequence goes on along the minus strand of NZ_BAAAUN010000001.1, from coordinate 895,275 downwards.
GTCGTTCTCGTCTGCTCGCAAATGGAGTGCGCTCTCGCTCGCTGACCACGGCGACGAGACGTGGGTGCTCGGCGCTCCCGAGATGGTGCTCGGAGACGCGGCGACGGATGCCGGCACCGAGGTGGGCGAAGCCGTCACCCGCCTGGCCGCCGAGGGACTGCGCACGCTCGTCCTCGCGTTCACCGCGGATCCCTACTCGGCGGCCGCACAGGAGTCCGAGGCTCTTCCGACGGGTCTCGTGCCGGTGGCAGTGATCACGTTCAGCGAGAAGGTGCGACCGGATGCCGCCCAGACCCTGTCGTACTTCCGTGCCCAGGGCGTCGGCGTGCGGGTCATCTCCGGCGACAACCCGCGCACGGTCGCGGCGATCGCGCGGCAGGTCGGCCTCGATGCCGGTGAGGGGTACGACGCGCGGCAGCTCCCGGAGGACGACGCCGAGCTCGGTCCCGTGCTCGACGCGCACACCGTCTTCGGCCGTGTGACGCCGGAGCAGAAGAAGCGCATGGTGGTCGCGCTGCAGGCGCGCGGGCACACGGTCGCGATGACCGGCGACGGGGTGAACGACGCGCTCGCGATCAAGACGGCCGACATCGGCATCGCGATGAACTCCGGATCGCCCGCGACGAAGGCCGTCGCGCGGCTCGTGCTGCTGGACGGTCAGTTCTCGCATCTCCCCGATGTGGTCGCGGAGGGCAGGCAGGTGATCGCCAACATCGAGCGCGTCTCGATGCTCTTCCTGACCAAGACGGTCTACGCGACGACGCTCGCCGTGCTGTTCGGCGTCATGGTGCTGGAGTTCCCGTTCCTGCCGAGACAGCTGTCGATCACGGACGGGCTGACGATCGGCATTCCGGCGTTCTTCCTCGCTCTGATGCCGAACGCGAGCCGCTACGTCCCTGGATTCCTCCGGCGCTCGCTGGCCTTCGCGATCCCCGCGGGTCTGCTGATCGCGATCGCGCTGACCGTGTACACCCGCGGTGCCATGGCGATCGGCGTCACCGAGCCGCAGCTGCGGACCGGGTCGACCATCATCCTGGCGATCGTCGGCATCTGGGTGCTCTCGGTGCTCGCGCGCCCGCTCAACCGCTACAAGGTGCTGGTGGTCGGTGCGATGTTCATCGCCCTGTCGATCCTGTTCACGGTGCCGCTCGCCGGGGAGTTCTTCCAGCTCGTGGATCCGGGTGAGGCGGCCGCGTACCTGATCGCCGGCGTCACGATCGCCACGATCCTCGCGATCGAGGTCGTGCGGCTGATCCACCGGCGATTCCTCGCCCGGTCGACGGCCGCAGCAGGAGGATCAGCGGTCGAGGAAGTGCCGCGAACCGGGCGGCGCCCAGACCGCGACGACCACCAACAGCTCCACGACTGACTGGACGAGGACGGCCCAGTCCCACGTGGTGGTGAGCGCTGTCACGGCGTGCAGCGCCAGCTGCACGCCGATGTAAATCGTCAGCAGCAGCCGGGCGAGACGACTGCCGCGCGCGATCGCCGCCGCCACGGCGAGGGTGAGCAGACCGAACAGGATGACGGCGGCGCCGATGAGCGACACGACGAGGACGTCGCCGTCGGGCACCTGATACCGGCTCAGCAGCACGGTCAGCCCGAGGAGAGCATTCGACAGGCCGCTCAGCACGACCAGGATCACGACGACGGTGACGACGACGGGGCGCTTGTGCGAGCGGGGTTGCTCGGTGACGATGTCCACGCGCTCACTGTACAAGCAGGGTCTGATCCGTGAAGTGATCGCCGAGCGGTGTGATGCTCTGCTAGCGTCCGTCTACCCGGCCACGAAGGAGAAAGACCATGGCAGTGATCTCGAGAGGCTTCGGCGCACGCCGCAGAGAGAGCGACCCGAAGCTCCCACCGGGCCAGTACCTGACCGAGGACTTCCCGGTGCTCTCCGCGGGGCCGACGCCGCAGATCTCCACCGCCGAGTGGAGCTTCGGCATCCGGAACGAAGCAGGTGCGGTGACGTCCTGGACCTGGGACGAGCTGCAGGCGCTCCCCATCGAGGACGTGCACACCGACATCCACTGCGTGACGCGCTGGTCGAAGCTCGGCACCACCTGGCGGGGAGTCTCGCTCGACACGCTCCTCGCCGGCGTCGACACGGCCGCGTCCTACGCGATGGCTCATTCGTACGGCGGGTACACCACGAACATCGCCCTCGACGATCTGCTCGGCGGGCAGTCGTGGGTCGCCTTCGAGTTCGACGGCGAGCCGCTCGATCCGGAGCACGGCGGCCCGGCGCGTCTGCTCGTGCCGCATCTGTACTTCTGGAAGAGCGCGAAGTGGGTGAGAGCGCTCACCCTGATGGACGAGGATGCGCCCGGCTTCTGGGAGCAGAACGGTTACAACATGCACGGCGATCCGTGGACGGAGGAGCGCTATTGGTGATGGTCGGAGGATGGCGTCCGGCGCGGGTGATCGAGACGCGGACCCAGACGCCCTCCGCGCGCAGCATCCGCCTCGAGGTTCCGGGGTGGACGGGCAGCGATGCGGGCCAGCACGTCGACGTGCGGCTCACGGCGGAGGACGGGTATCAGGCGGTCCGCTCGTACTCGCTCGGGTCCTACGGGCCGTCGACCGAGGTGATCGAGCTCGCTGTGGACGAGGTGCCCGACGGCGAGGTCTCGCCGTATCTGGTGCGTGACGTCCGGATCGGCGATGAGCTCGAGGTCAAAGGACCCCTCGGGCAGTTCTTCGTCTGGCGTCCGGATCAGGAGCTGCCCGAGCGACGGGGGCCCGTGCAGCTGATCGCCGGAGGATCGGGCGTCGTCCCTCTCGTGGCGATGATACGTGCGGCGCAGGATGCCGGGGCGGTCGAGTCCGTCCGGATGCTGTACTCGGTGCGCAGCCCCGAGGACGCGATCTACCGCGACGAGGTCGTGTCAGCCGCCGCGGCGGGTGTGGACGTGCGCTGGGTGTACACGAGGTCGGCTCCGCCCGACTGGGAGGGCACGGTCGGACGCGTCGATGCCGACACGCTCCGAGACGCGGTCTGGCCCGTCGAGCGGGAGCCGCTCGTGTTCGTGTGCGGCCCGACCGGTTTCGTCGAGCATGCGGCGGACACGCTGGTCCGACTAGGGCACGATCCTGTGCGCGTGCGCACCGAGCGATTCGGAGGTCGCTGATGGATGACCCTGCGAACACGTCGATGATCGTCGACGGCAACTGCCTCGCCGGGATGATGGGCGACCTGTTCGGTGCGGACGTCACCGCTCTCGTCGCCGTCTGCTCCGGGTGCGGAACGGAGGCGCGTGTCGCCGAGGCCGTCGTCGAACTCGACAGTCACGCCGCGATCGTGCGGTGCCGATCCTGCACCAGGACGCTGTTCACCCTGCTCCTGCAGGACAGTCCCCGGTTCGTCGTCGGGATGCTCGGCGAGATCCGGGCCTGAACCGGTTCGCGATCGAGTGCTCCTTTCTCGCCGTGGTCGGCGGGCGATGGTGGTGTGATGCGGCCAGTCACTTGTCGATGGAGATCATGTTGGCTTCGTCGTGCCGCTCGCCCGCTGCGGGTTCGAGTGCCGTCAGGCGGTCGGCCTGGTCGGCGGTGAGCACGACGGCGTCAGCCGCGGTGTTCTCCTCCACGCGGGTCACGCGGCGCGTGCCCGGGATGGGCGCGATGTCTTCTCCGCGAGTGAGTATCCACGCCAGCGCGGTCTGCGCAGGGGTCGCCCCGATCTCGGCGCCGATGGCGCGCACCTCGTCCACAAGGCGAAGGTTGCGGGTGAAGTTCTCGCCCACGAACCGTGGATTCGTCTTGCGCCAGTCGTCGTCGGGAATGTCGGCCGCGGAACGGATCTGTCCGGTCAACAGCCCGTGCCCGAGCGGCGAGTATGGCACGAAGCCGATACCGAGCTCGCGCAGCAACGGCAGGATCTCCGACTCCACATCACGGGTCCACAGCGAGTACTCGGTCTGCAGCGCAGACACAGGCTGCACGGCGTGCGCACGGCGAATGGTCTGCGCCGACGCCTCGGACAGCCCGAAGTGCAGTACCTTGCCTTCGGCGATGAGGTCGGCGACCGCGCCCGCGGTGTCTTCGATGGGCGTGTTCGGGTCGACCCTGTGCTGGTAGTACAGGTCGATGTGGTCGGTTCCCAGGCGGCGGAGGGAACCTTCCACGGCGGCCTTCACGTTCTCGGGTGCGCTGTCGATCACGCCGGGTCCGCCGCTCGAGTGGGAGACGAGGCCGAACTTGGTGGCGATCTTCACGTCATCACGGCGACCGCGGATCGCCTGTCCGACGATCTCTTCGCTGAGGTAGGGGCCGTAGATCTCGGCGGTGTCGATGTGGGTGACGCCCAGGTCGAGGGCGCGGTGGATGGTGCGGATGGACTCGTCGTTGTCGAGCCCGCCGCCGGTCGTGTAGGTGCCGGCCATGGTCATGGCGCCGAGGCCGATGCGGGAGACTTCGAGGGTTCCCAGGTGTGCGTTCTTCATGTTCTGGCTTTCTGTTCCTGCCGGTCGCAGTTTCTCAGGTGACGGATGAGGAGAGTCAACGCTCTTCCGTCGGAGTTAGCGTGGCCCTAGTTATGGGTGTCCCCGCAGGGACCCCCAAGATCGACCGGACCGGCGTAGTTTCGATGGCATGGACACCCGCGGCGACATCAGCGACTTCCTCACCACGAGGCGCGCGAAACTCACCCCGGAGCAGGTGGGACTGCCGGACTTCGGCGGTCGCCGCCGTGTCCCCGGGTTGCGTCGCGAAGAGGTCGCCCTCGTCGCAGGGATGAGCTCCGAGTACTACAAGCGCCTCGAGCGCGGCAACGCCGCAGGGGTATCAGAATCCGTCATCGATGGCGTGAGCCGGGCCCTGCAGTTGGATGAGGCAGAACACGCGCACCTGAAAGACCTGATCCGGGCAGCGAACGCTGGCGACCGTCCGCAGCAGCGACAGCGGCCGGTGCGGAAATCACAGCTGTCGCCCGGCATGCGGCAGACCATCGACGCGATGTCCACAGTGCCCGTGTTCGTGCAGAACGGCCGGCTCGACGCCATCGCGACCAACTCACTCGGACGAGCGCTGTTCTCCGAGATGCTCGACAGTGTTCGTCCGCCCGCGAATGCCGCTCGCTTCATCTTCCTCGAAGCGCGCGCTCAGAGCTTCTATCGCGATTGGGAGGCGCAGACGCGACAGATCGTCGCCGTGCTTCGCGCCGAGGTCGGTCGGTCGCCGTACGACCGGCAGCTCAGTGACCTGGTCGGCGAGCTCTCCACCCGCAGCGATCTCTTCCGAAAGCTGTGGGGAGCACACGACGTCCGCGAACACCGCACCGGCCTCAAGAACGTCCACCACCCGGTTGTCGGCGACCTCGACCTCACCTTTCAGGCGATGGATTTCGCCTCTGACAGAGGACTCCAGATGATCGTCTTCTCAGCGGAATCCGGATCTGCCACCCACGAACGCCTGCAGCTGCTCGCCAACCTGAGCGAAGCGAAAGCCGAACGAGCAATCCTGTAATCAGCAGGGGGGTTACTGAGAAATCGTGCCCCCGCGTCCCCATTCGCCACTCCACGCGCCGCCACGTCGGGACGCATCCTCGCGTTGGGGGGAGGTGGGCGGCGCGCGGAGCCTCGGGCGAATGGGGCCCCTCGGTAGGGGGTTACCTAGAAATCGCAGAAGGGGACCGTCCTGGCGGACGGTCCCCTTCTGCGATTTCGTGCCCCCGACAGGAGTCGAACCTGCGACCTACGGTACCGGAAACCGGCGCTCTATCCACTGAGCTACGGAGGCGTACCGAACGACGATATCACTCGTCGGGGGTGGTCTCCGACCCGCCGGCCTCGGTGACGGGAGCGCCGCGCAGCTCGTCGAGCGCGGCGGCGAGCTTCTCGGCCAGATAGCGGTGGCCCTCGGTGGACGGATGCTTGTGACCGAAGTCCACGTCGATGACCGCGAGGTAGTTCTGGTCGGTGATCCAGTTCAGGGCGATGGGGGAGATGTACCACCAGCCGCGTGCGGCGGCGAGCTCGGAGAGATCGGTGTCGATGCGTGCGGTCGCGGCGCCCACCGGCAGCTCGTGCGGTGCGGGACCCAGCACGACGATCGACGCCTCCGGGTACTTCGCCGCGAGAGCATCCCACGCGGCGGTGACGGCTTCGCGGTAGCCGGCCGCGCCCTGCGCCCGGTCGTTGATCGAGCCCTGGATGATGATCAGGTTCGGAGCGAGCGCCGGGTCGAGGAGGGTGATGCGCTCGCCGAAGGCGGGACCGTCGAGCCCGGGCTTGAGGTAGCCGCTGCCGCGGACGCCGTCGACGATCGTCTCGCCGTCGATCAGTCCCCCGAGCACGTAGGCGTAGCCGAGGGTGGGATCCGTCGCCGCCGACCCGTAGGTCCAGGAGTCGCCGAAGACGAGCACGCGCGGGTGATCCGGCAGGCTCAGCGGTGCCGGAGCGACGACCGAGGCAGCGCTTCCGTCACCATCCGCGGCCGCGACGGCGGGGGCCGCGGAAGGGAGCGGAGTCCACGGTCGCCACACGCCGAGAACGCCCGCGGAGACGGCGAGCAGCAGGGCGATGGCGATTCCCGCGGTGCGCAGTCGGCGTCGGGCGGCGGAGGCGTGCATTGCATGAGAGTAGATCACCCGGGGGCGATCACAAATTCCCCGCGCCGCCCCGGCGTCGGACACCGTCATCGTGCGCCGTAAACTGGGACGGCTATGAACCCTGAAACGCTCGCCGAAGCCCTCCTCGCCGTCCTCGCACCGATCGCGGAGGAACGACGTCCCGGCGAGCCCCTCGAGCTCACCGCCTCCGACATCGTCTTCGAGCGTCCGCGCAACCGCGACCACGGCGACTGGGCCTCGAACATCGCCATGCGCCTCGCGAAGCCCTTCGGCACGAACCCGCGCGAACTCGCTCAGCAGATCGCCGACGGACTCGCCGGAATCGACGGCGTGGCCAGCGCCGAGGTCGCGGGCCCGGGCTTCATCAACATCCGCCTCGACGCCGCCGCTGCGGGTGCGCTCGCGAAGACGATCGTCGACGCCGGACCCGCGTACGGCACGAACGAGACCCAGTCCGGCCGCAGCATCAACATCGAGTTCGTCAGCGCGAACCCGACCGGTCCGCTGCACATCGGCCACACCCGCTGGGCGGCGCTCGGCGATGCGATCGGCCGCGTGCTCGCGGCATCCGGCGCGACCGTGGCGCGCGAGTTCTACATCAACGACGCCGGTGCGCAGATGGAGCGCTTCGCGCAGTCCATCGTCGCCGCGGCGAAGGGCGAGCCGACGCCCGAGGGCGGCTACGCCGGCAGCTACATCACCGATCTCGCCGCACGCGTGGTCGCGTCGCGCCCCGACCTCCTCGACCTGCCGGACGACGAGCAGGTGATCGTCGCCCGCGAGCTGGGCTACGAGTTCCAGCTCGCCGAGCAGCAGGAGTCCCTGTCGAAGTTCAACGTGCACTTCGACGTCTGGTTCTCCGAGCGCACGCTGCACGCGAAGAACGCCGACGGGGTCAGCCTCGTCGACCAGGCCGTCGACCGTCTGCGCGAGCAGGGTCACGTCTTCGACCAGGACGACGCCGTGTGGGTGCGCACCACCGACTTCGGTGACGACAAGGATCGCGTCATCCGCCGCTCCAACGGCGAGTACACGTACTTCGCCGCGGATGCCGCGTACTACCTGAACAAGGGCGACCGCGGCTTCGCGCACAAGATCTACCTGCTCGGCGCCGACCACCACGGCTACGTGCACCGCCTGAAGGCACTGGCGGGAGCCGCGGGCGACGACCCCGAGAAGGACGTCGAGGTGCTCATCGGGCAGCTCGTCTCGGTCGGCGGGGCTCGGCTGAGCAAGCGCGCGGGCAACATCATCGAGATGGACGACCTGCGCGAATGGCTCGGCACCGACGCGCTGCGGTACTCGCTGGAGCGCTCACCGGCGGACTCGCCGCTCGCGCTCGACCCGGAGCTGCTGCAGAAGCGCACGAACGACAATCCGGTGTTCTACGTGCAGTACGCGCACGCCCGCACCCACAACGTGGCCCGCAACGCCGCCGACTCCGGCGTCGACCGCTCGGAGTTCGCCCCCGAGACGCTCACGCACGAGTCCGAGGCGGCGCTGCTCGGCGCGCTGCAGGAGTTCCCGCGCATCGTGGCGTTCGCCGCCGAGGTGCGCGAGCCGCACCGCGTCGCCCGGTACCTCGAGGAGCTCGCGGGCCTGTACCACCGCTGGTACGACAACTGCCGGGTGATCCCGCTCAGCGACGACCCGATCGAGAGCGTGCACCGCACGCGCCTGTGGCTGAACGACGCCGCCGGTCAGGTCTTCCGCAACGGACTCGACCTGCTCGGCGTGTCCGCTCCGGAGCGCATGTAGCGACCGCTGCCGAACGCGCCGGTAGGGCAGGATGGCAGCATGAGCGACGACAACCACACCCTGCCGTATCCGGACGCTTCGGCAGAGCATCCGACGCTCGTGATCCCGGGGTCCGATGCGCCCGGGAAGGCGGATGCCGCGCGGCCGAAGCGCCGTCGCCGCTGGCCGTGGGTGCTGCTGATCGTCGTGGTGCTGCTGGCGCTGCTCGTCGTCGCGGCGGAGTTCATCGCGCGCTCGATCCTCCCGGGGGTCGTGCGCTCGCTCGTCATCGAGCAGCTCGACCTCCCCGCCGACCAGCAGCTCGACGTCGACGCGGAGGGCGTGCTGCTCCCGCAGCTGATCGGCGGACGCCTCGACATGCTGCACCTGTCGACGGATGCCGTGACCCTCGAGGGGATCACCGGCGCCGCGGATGTCACCGCGACGGGGATCCCGCTGCGCGGGGGAGACCTCGGCGGAGCATCCGGCACGATCCGGATCGATCAAGCGGAGTTCACCACGCTGCTCGCCGGCACCGACCTGCCGGTCGAGTCGGTCGTCTTCGACGCGCCGAACGCGACGCTGGGCGGCTCGTTCACCGTCTTCGGCGCGGCCGTCCCGATCACTCTGACGCTCACGCCCGGCGCCGCAGAGGGAGACCTGGAGCTCACGCCGGTGGGGCTGTCGATCGGCGGGCTCGATGTCGATGTGGACGGCGTCGGCTCGATGCTCGGCTCCGTCGGCGACAACCTCACGCAGACGCAGCGCATCTGCATCGCGGACCAGCTCCCGGCGGGGCTCACCCTCACGGGCCTCGAGATCGTGGGCAGCGAGGCCGTGATCGACATCGACGTGGATGGAGCGATCGCCACGGATCCGGCTCTGCTGGAGAAGGGCGTCTGCCCGAGCTGAGCGGCGGTCGTGGTCAGCGCGTCCGGGATTCGATACGCCGAGCGAGCCAGGAGGCGCGCTGCAGCGGGATGCCGTGACCGCACCCGTCGACGATCTCCCGCTCGCTCAGCGGCCGGGCCTCCTGCAGCGCGGCGGCCGAGCGCTTCATCAGCGATTTCTCCTTCGAGCCCGCGAGGATCAGCGCTGAGCCCGGGAAGTCCCGCCACCCGTCCGGCGGTGTGAAACGCAGGTTCTCGCCGACGGCGTTGAGCAGGGTCTCTCGGGATATGCCGGCCGATGTGCGCACGTAGTCGTGGAGATGCTCGGGCGGCACGAACAGCTCCCGCGCCTGGAGCTTCGCGAACCACTTCTGTCGAGCGAGTCCTGCCGTCGCACCGAGCAGGGCGAGCGTGGGGCCGACAGCCCGCAGCGGGACGGCCTGGGCGCTGACGACGATCACGTCCGCGACCAGATCCGGGCGTCGGGCGGCGAGCAGCACTGCCAGCTGGGCGCCGAGTGAGAAGCCGACGACCGTCGCAGGCCGACCCTCGTGTTCGAGCAGCTTCTCGAGCGCCGGGAGCACATCGTCGTGCGAGGTGTAGGTCTGGTGCGCGCTGCGCCCATGACCCGGCAGGTCGGGCACGAGGATCCGGCGCTCCTGGTCGAGGTGCGCGCGCATCGGCTCCCACATCCACCCCGCCACGCCGCCGCCGTGCAGGAGCAGCAGCGGCCTGCTGCCTTCCGCGCCGAAGCGGTTCACGTGCATTGGTCAGTTCCTCTCGAAGCCGGCGGCCATCAGGCCCACGGTGTCGATCGCGCTCTCGAGCTGCTCCGCTGAGAGGGGGCCGAGCAGACGGGCGGCGGAGAGCAGGCCGATCGTCGCGCTCGACAGCGCCAGGGCGAGCGACTCCGGGTCGACTCGTGGGTCGAGCTCTCCCCGCGAATGCAGGTCGCGCACCCACTCGACCACGCCGAGATGACGCGCCCGGTAGCGGCCGTCGTCCACGTCGGTCACGTGGCTGCCGAGGATGCCGCGGTCGTCGAGGAATGCGGCGGTCATCAGCGCATCGTCCAGCACTGCACGTGCGGAGGCCCGGTAGGCGACGCTGAGGGGCGGTCGCTCGCCGGTCTCGGCCCGCACGCGATCACTCAGCCGCGCGGTGCCGCGCTGCAGCAGGGCATCGAGGACGTCGCGCTTGGAGGCGAACTCCCGGTAGACGGCGCCCTTCCCGATTCCGGCGTTCGCGGCGATCGCTGCGACGCTCATCGCGTCGAATCCATCGGCGAGCACGAGCTCCTCGGCGGCGTCGAGGATGCGCTCCCGCCTATTCGGGACGAGTGGTCGGGGCATCGTCGATCCTCCGGAGGTGGGCGAGCATCGCCGGGACGACCATGTCGGGACGGTCGCGCTGCACCCAGTGTCCCGCGTCCGGGACGGGGAGGAGCGTCGCGTGCGGCATCCGCTCCGCCGCGCACCGGATGCGCGCGATCGGCACGCCGCTGTCGTGATCGCCGTGCACGAAGAGCGTCGGCGTGCGGATCAAGGCCAGCTGGTCCGCGTAATCGGTGCGCAGCCGATTCCACAGGACCTGGTCGTGCTGCCACTCGCCGAAGACGGCGGTGCCGGTGCCGGATGCCGCCTCGGCGAGGACCGCATCGATGAGCTCCGGCGTGCGCGCCGTCGGGTTGCGGACGAGATCCTGGAGGCCGCGCTCCATCGCCGTGCGGTTCCGCATGTAGCGCCTGGTCATCGCCGACAGTGCCCCGGTCCGCAGCAGGAGGAACGTCGTGAAGTGGGTCAGTCCGCCGAGGAAGCCGTCGGCGAGCCGGGGCATGAGGCCGTAGCATCCGAGCAGCATCGCCCCGCGAGCGCGGCCCGGCCGTTCGAGAAGGTGGCCGAGCGTCATTCCGCCGCCGAGCGAGAGACCGCCGATCACGTAGTCCGTGAGACCGACCGCGTCGGCGAACTCGCCGACATAGCGGACGAGACGTTCCTGTGTGAGCGGCCACTCCGCCCGCGGGCTGCGGCCGAAGCCCGGATGATCCGGAGCGATCACGCGGTGCCCGGCCGCTGCGAGTGCGGGTCCGACCTCGGCCCACGACAGTTCGGCGCTGTCGGCGCCGCCGCCGTGCAGCAGGAGGACGGTCGAGCCCGTCTCCTCTGTCGGCCACCACTCGAGGGAGGAGATCTCAGCACCGGCAGTGGTGACGAGCGCGCGTCGGGGTTCCATGGGCTTCCTCTCGTTGTGACCACAATATCCGATCTGGTCACAACGAGGGCCGAAACGGCGTCAGGATTCCTTACCGCCGCCGGGAAGTGCCTTCTGCGCGGCCCGGAGCTCGGCGGTCGCGATCCGCACGTCGACCTCGGCGCGCTGCAGGCGTCGCTGCGGGAACGTCGTGGCGCCGAAACGCTGGTGCACACGGTCCTTCCGCTCCTCATCGGCGGTGACGATGAACGCGCAGGCCAGCAGCATCACCTGCGTGGAGAGGTTGAGCCAGATGAGCAGAGCGAGCAGGGAGGCGAAAGAGGCCAGCAGCGGGTTGCTGGTCGCGCCTCCGACGAACAGGCTCGAAAGCTGCTGCAGCACGACGAGACCGACCGCACCGAGCAGCGCGCCGCTCCACAGGGAGCGCGCCGCGGGGCGCACACCGGACAGCAGTCGGAAGATGCCGACGAGCAGGAGCGTGTCGAGGGCGAACACGATCACGAGGGAGAGGATCGGTGCGCTCCAGCTGACGAGCGGCGAGTCCGCAGGGAGCCCGAGCAGATCGCCGATCCACGCGACGCCGAGCTGACCCACGAAGGTCACGGCCGCCGCGGCGACGAACGAGAGGCCGATGCCGAGCGCCAGAGCGAGGTTGCGCAGGATCACCCACACCCAGAGGATGTCGTCCTGCACGGTGCCGGCGATGACGCGCACGGCGGTGCGGAGCGACCCGATCGCACCCAGGGCGGCGCCGATGAGGGCGACCAACGAGACGATGCCCGCGACCGACAGGGACGCGGGCTTCTGCAGATCCTTCGGGTCGATCACGCCGCCGTCGCCGATCAGGCCGGGAACCACCGACTGGACCGAGTCGATGATCGCCCGCCATGCGTCGGGATTGCCCGCCAGCCACAGCGCCGCGATGGAGAAGCCGAGGAGGACGCCTGCGAAGACGCTGAACAGCGCTCGGTAGGTGACGCTGTCCGCGAGCATCGGTCCGCGGCGCTCGGTGTAGAGCAGCGCGGCGCGTACGAGCCGTCTGCGCAACGCCCACGCGATCAGGGGCTCGGTGACGCGCGCGACGAGCCCGGGGCGAGCGGTGGTCTCGGAGGGCGATTCGGTGTTCATCACGCCCCCACCCTATGAGCCTCCGCGAAACCGCCGGAGGGGCTTGACGTCCGGCGTCACCGTGACAAGGCGCCCGGAGGCGGTGCCATAGAATCGGGTCAACCTCGATGTGCGTGTTCAGCCCGAGATCCGTCCCACGATTGGTGCTCAGTGCTTCCCCCTGCCGATTCGCTCGCCCCGGAATGGCTCGTCGTCCCCGAAGACGCGAACGATCTCGCGAGCGGAGTGTGGCCGGCATCTGCGGTTCGCGACGCCGACGGCGTCCTCGAGATCGCCGGCGTGAGCGCGGCCGACCTCGCCCGCACCTACGGCACCCCGCTGCTCGTGCTCGACGAGGACGAGGTCCGGGGGCGCGCCAGGGCTTTCCGGACCGCCTTCGATCAGGCCGCATCCGACCACGGCACGACGGCGCAGGTGTACTACGCGGGCAAGGCCTTCCTCTCGACGACCGTCGCACGCTGGGTCGTCGACGAAGGACTGCGCGTCGACGTGTGCACCGGAGGCGAGCTCGAGGTGGCGCTCGCCGCAGGGGTGTCGCCCGAATCGCTCGGCTTCCACGGGAACAACAAGTCGACAGCGGAGCTCGAGCGCGCCGTGATCGCCGGCGTCGGCACGATCATCGTCGACAGCGCGATCGAGATCGAGCGTCTCGCCGCGATCACCGCGCGGACCGGTGCCGTCCAGCGGGTGCTGGTGCGCGTCATCAGCGGCGTCCATGCCGAGACCCACGAATTCCTCGCCACGGCGCATGAGGACCAGAAGTTCGGGTTCCCGCTCGCTGAGGCCGAAGTTGCCGTCGCCCGCATCCGGGAGCTCCCCGGGCTCGACTTCGCCGGCCTGCACTGCCATATCGGCTCGCAGATCTTCGGCGTCGCGGGCTTCCGCGAATCGGCCTCCCGCGTCCTGGAGCTGCACGCCGCGCTCCTCGACGGCGGTCCGGTGCCGCTGCTGAACCTCGGCGGCGGTTTCGGCATCGCCTACACGCGGGTCGACGATCCGACGCCGATCGAGGTCCTCGCCGGTGAGATCGTCTCCGCGGTCGCCGAAGGCTGCGCGGCGCGCGGCATCCCGGTGCCCGCGCTGTCTTTCGAACCAGGGCGCGCGATCGTCGGCACCGCCGGCGTGACCCTGTACGAGGTCGGCACGACGAAGGACGTGACGGTGGAATCCGGTGCGGTCCGCCGGTACGTCAGCGTCGACGGCGGGATGAGCGACAACGCCCGCACCGCCCTCTACGGCGCCCAGTTCTCGGCGCGGCTCGCTTCGCGCATCGGCGTGGGGGAGCCGCAGCTCAGCCGCGTCGTCGGAAAGCACTGCGAGTCGGGCGACATCGTCGTCGATCATGAATACCTGCCGGCCGACCTCGTGCCGGGCGATCTGCTCGCGGTTCCGGCGACGGGCGCGTACTGCGCCTCGCTGGCGAGCAACTACAACCATGTTCCGCGTCCGCCGATCGTCGCCGTGCGCGACGGTCGATCGAGGATCATCGTCCGCGGTGAGACCATCGACGACCTGCTGGCCCGAGACGCGGGCATCGACGGGGCGCACGCCCCCGAGGGAGACAGATGACCCACCTCCGAAGGAGCAACCATGACTGACTACCGACGACTTCGTGTGGCGCTGCTGGGCGCGGGAGCGGTCGGCTCGCAGGTCGCGGCTCTCCTGCTGCGACACGGCGATGAGCTCGCCGACCGAGCCGGCGCCGAACTGGAGCTCGCCGGCATCGCGGTCCGCGACGTCGACGCGCCGCGCGACGCCGACCTGCCGAAGGAGCTCTTCACGACCGACGCCGAGACGCTGATCCTCGGCTCCGACATCGTGATCGAGCTGATCGGCGGCATCGAGCCGGCCCGGACGAACATCCTCCAGGCGATCGGCTCCGGAGCAGACGTCGTGACCGCCAACAAGGCGCTGCTCGCCACGCACGGTCCTGAGCTCTTCGAGGCGGCCGATCGCGTCGGCGCGTCGGTCTACTACGAGGCGGCCGCCGCGGGGGCCATCCCGATCATCCGCCCGCTGCGTGACTCGCTGGCCGGCGACCGCGTGGTCCGGATCATGGGAATCGTGAACGGCACGACGAACTACATCCTCGACCGGATGGACACCGAGGGAGCGGACTTCGGCGACGTGCTCGCCGATGCCCAGCGTCTGGGCTACGCGGAATCGGACCCGACGGCGGATGTCGAGGGCTACGACGCCGCGCAGAAGGCAGCCATCCTCGCGAGCCTCGCGTTCCACACGGCCGTGCCGCTCGATGCCGTGTACCGCGAAGGCATCACTTCCGTCACCGCCTCGATGATCGAAGAGGCGCGTGCCGCCGGCTTCGTGATCAAGCTGCTCGCCGTGTGCGAGCGGCTGGAGGCCGACGGCACGGAGTCGATCTCGGTCCGCGTGTACCCGGCCCTCGTTCCCGTCTCGCACCCGCTGGCATCCGTCCACGGCGCGAACAACGCGGTGTTCGTCGAGGCCGAGGCCGCAGGCTCCCTCATGTTCTACGGCGCGGGCGCGGGCGGCGTGCAGACGGCATCCGCCGTTCTCGGTGACGTCGTCTCGGCTGCCCGCCGCCACATCGCGGGTGGCGTGGGCGTCGGCGAGTCCACCAGGGCGAACCTCCCGGTCGTCCCGATCGGGCACGTCACCACCCGCTACCAGATCACGCTCGAGGTCGCGGATGCGCCGGGCGTGCTCGCCACGGTCGCCGGCACGCTCAGCGACGGCGGCGTCTCCGTGGCGACCGTCGTGCAGACCGTCGAGGGCGAGGACGAGCCGACCGCGCGACTGATCATCGGCACCCACCGCGCGACCGAGCAGGCGCTCAGCGCGACAGTCGATGCCCTCGCCGGCAGCGCGGTCGTGGAGCGCGTCGTCTCCGTGCTGCGCGTGGAAGGCGAGTGACGGTGACGGCCACCTCCGAGCCCGTCGAGGGGCGCACCGTCGAGGTGACGGTCCCCGCCACGAGCGCGAACCTCGGCCCGGGCTTCGACACCCTGGGGCTCGCTCTCAGCATCTACGACACGCTCCAGGTGACCGCGCTTCCCGCCGGTCGGCTCGAGATCGAGGTCACGGGCTCGGGCGCCGAGGAGATCCCGCGCGACGCATCGAACCTCATCGTTCGCACCATCGCCTACGTCTTCGCCGACGTCGGCCGTCCGGTCCCCGGACTGCGGATCGTCGCTGAGAACGGCGTGCCGCACGGTCGGGGGCTCGGGTCCTCCGGCGCGGCGGTCGCCGCCGGCGTGCTCGCGGCCAAGGGGCTGCTGGAGGGTGACGTCGAGATCGACGACGCCGACCTGCTGCGCCTCGCCACCGAACTCGAAGGTCACCCCGACAACGTCGCCCCCGCGCTGTTCGGCGGACTGACGATCGCCTGGGTGGGGGAGCGCGGCCCGCAGCACAAGAAGCTCCTCGTGCACCGAGGAGTCTCTCCGCTCGTACTCGTCCCGGCGTACACGATGTCGACCTCGCGGGCGCGATCGCTGCAGCCGCCGCAGGTCTCCACGGCCGACGCCGTGTTCAACGTGTCGCGCTCTGCTCTGCTCATCGCCGCGCTCATGCAGAGCCCCGAGCTGCTGTTCGACGCCACGGCCGACCGCCTTCATCAGGACTATCGCGCCGAGGCGATGCCGGAGACGCAGCGGCTGGTGCAGGCGCTCCGCGCCGAGGGCTTCGCTGCCGTGGTCTCCGGTGCCGGACCGAGCGTGCTCGTGCTCGCCGATGGGCCCGGCAGCCGCCAGGACGCCGTGGATCTCGCCGATCGCGTCACCGACACCCCGTGGGAGGCGCTCCTGCTCGCCGTCGACGTCCGTGGTGGTACAGTGGGGGCGAGCGGAGGGCTCCACGTAGTTTCGTGAATCTGGCCCCATTGCAAATCTTGCAAGACCCGCACGCAAACCCCTGAGGCAGATTTCTTCCGAGAACTCCCTGCCGAGGCCGGCTGGCGCCGAGCGTCAGCCCGTGCGATCGCGCGCAGCACCCGTTGTGCGCGTTCAACGCTCATTCCCCATGACATATAAGGGAGTACTCGTGGAGAACCTCTCCGAGACCCAGAACGATCAGACGACGTCCGTCGCCGACGCCCCTGCGGCTGCTGCCGGTACCGAGACGGCCGCCCCGGCGCGCAAGCGCGCACCGCGTCGTGCCACCACCGCGACGGCCGCGGCGAAGGCCGAGAAGGCCGCCGAGGCGAAGGATGCCGCGTCCGCGGCCGCCGAGCCGAAGGCAGCGCCGTCCAGCGACGGCGCCGAGACCGCAGAGGCCGCCCCCAAGGCGAAGGCCCCGCGCCGAAGCCGTGCGAAGAAGGCGGATGCCGACGCTCCTGCCGCCGACGCAGCCGCCGCGCCGACCGAGGCTCCTGCCGCCGCAGAAGCGCCGGCCGAGGCCGCCCCGAAGACCACCGGCCGCGGTCGCCGCGGTGCGCAGAAGCCTGCGGCCGAGGCCGAGACCCCGGCCTCCGAGGTCGCGGCCGATGCCGCGCCGGCCGAGTCCGGCCAGGAGGACGGCGGACAGAACGACTCCGCCCCCAAGCGCAACCCGCGCAACAGCAATGCGCGAGGCGGCAGCCAGAACGGCAACGCCCAGAGCGATGACGGTCAGAACGGCAACGCCCAGAACGGCAACGGTCAGAAGGACGACGCGCAGAACAACGACGCGTCCGACTCCGACGGTGGCGACGAGCAGGGTGGCCGTGGCCGCAACCGCAACCGCAGCCGCAACCGTGGTCGCGGTCAGAACGGTGCCGCGCAGGACCAGCAGCAGCCGCAGGCCGCCGCGGGTGCCGCAGACGATCAGCCGGGCGGGAACAACCGCAACCGTCAGCGCAACAAGCGCCGCGGCGCGGAGCCGACCGACGAGTTCGACACCGAGATCGGCGAGGACGACGTCCTGATCCCGATCGCCGGCATCCTCGACGTGCTCGACAACTACGCCTTCGTGCGCACCACCGGCTACCTCGCCGGCCCCAGCGACGTCTACGTGTCGCTCGGACAGGTCAAGAAGTACAACCTGCGCAAGGGTGACGCGGTCGTCGGCTCCATCAAGCAGCCCCGCGAGGGCGAGCAGCAGGGCCGTCAGAAGTACAACGCACTCGTGAAGGTCGACTCGATCAACGGTCTGTCGATCGACGACGCCGCCACCCGCGTCGACTTCGGCAAGCTCACCCCGCTGTACCCCCAGGAGCGTCTGCGTCTCGAGACCGCTCCGGAGAAGCTGACCCAGCGCATCATCGATCTGGTCGCCCCGATCGGCAAGGGCCAGCGCGGCCTCATCGTCGCGCCCCCGAAGGCCGGCAAGACCATCGTGCTGCAGCAGATCGCCAATGCGATCGCGCAGAACAACCCCGAGGTCCACCTCATGGTCGTGCTCGTCGACGAGCGCCCCGAAGAGGTCACCGACATGGAGCGCACGGTGAAGGGCGAGGTCATCGCCTCGACCTTCGACCGTCCTGCCGAGGACCACACCACGGTCGCCGAGCTCGCCATCGAGCGTGCCAAGCGTCTGGTCGAGCTGGGTCGCGACGTCGTCGTGCTGCTCGACTCGATCACCCGCCTCGGCCGTGCGTACAACCTCGCGGCCCCGGCATCCGGTCGCGTGCTCACCGGCGGTGTCGACGCTTCGGCGCTGTACCCGCCCAAGCGCTTCTTCGGCGCGGCGCGCAACATCGAGAACGGCGGATCGCTCACGATCCTCGCCACCGCGCTCGTCGAGACCGGTTCCAAGATGGACGAGGTCATCTTCGAGGAGTTCAAGGGCACCGGCAACAGCGAGCTGCGCCTGTCGCGCTCCCTCGCCGACAAGCGCATCTTCCCGGCGGTCGACGTGAACGCGTCGAGCACCCGCCGCGAGGAGATGCTGCTCTCGGCCGACGAGGTCAAGATCACCTGGAAGCTGCGTCGCGCCCTGGCGGGCCTCGACCAGCAGCAGGCCCTCGAGGTCGTGCTCGGCAAGCTCAAGGAGACGAACTCGAACGTCGAGTTCCTCGTGCAGATGCAGAAGTCGATCCCCGCGCTCTCCTCGGGCGCGCACGGTCACGACAACAACATCCGCTGAGGGATTCCGTGTTCGAGTCCGTCCAGACTCTGATCGACGAGCATCGCCGGGTCCAGGAGGAGCTCTCCGACCCGGCGGTGCACGCCGACGCCGGTCGTGCGAAGCGTGTCAATCGCCGTTACGCCGAGCTGTCGCGCATCGTCGCAGCGCACGACGCGTGGGTCGCAGCGACCGACGATCTCGAGACCGCGCGCGAGTTCGCCCGTGAGGACGAGTCGATCGCGGCGGAGATCCCGGCGATGGAAGAGGAGCTGCAGGCCGCTCAGGAGCGGCTGCGACGTCTGCTCATCCCGCGCGACCCCGACGACGCCCGCGACGTGATCATGGAGATCAAGGCGGGGGAGGGCGGTGCCGAGTCGGCGCTGTTCGCCGCCGACCTGCTGCGGATGTACGTGCAGTACGCCGCGTCGAAGGGCTGGAAGACCGAGCTCCTGGAGCGCAACGAGTCCGACCTCGGCGGCTACAAGGACGTGCAGGTCGCGATCAAGGGATCGTCGACCGACCCCGCGCAGGGCGTGTGGGCGCACCTCAAGTACGAGGGTGGCGTGCACCGCGTGCAGCGGGTCCCGGCGACGGAGTCCCAGGGACGTATCCACACCTCGACGACCGGCGTGCTGGTCTTCCCCGAGGTGGATGAGCCCGAAGAGATCCAGATCGATCAGAACGATCTGAAGATCGACGTGTTCCGCTCGTCCGGCCCCGGCGGCCAGTCGGTGAACACGACCGACTCCGCCGTGCGCATCACGCATGTGCCGACCGGCATCGTCGTCTCGATGCAGAACGAGAAGTCGCAACTGCAGAACCGCGAGGCCGGCATGCGCGTTCTCCGCGCCCGCCTGCTCGCCCGTCAGCAGGAGGAGCTGGCCGCAGCCGCCTCCGATGTGCGCAAGTCGCAGATCCGCGGCATGGATCGCTCGGAGCGTATCCGCACCTACAACTTCCCGGAGAACCGCATCGCGGATCACCGCACCGGTTTCAAGGCGTACAACCTCGATCAGGTGATGGACGGCGCGCTCGATCCGATCATCACCAGTGCCATCGCCGCCGACGAGGAAGCCCAGCTGGCCGCCGTCGGCAACGATTCCTGACCTCGGCCGCCGCGGACCGCTAGGCTCGGCCCGTGATCACACTCCTGTTCCGCGGGCTCATGTACGTCGTGTCCGCAGGTCTCGGCCTCATCGTCGCCGATGCGCTCCTCGCGGGCTTCCAGATCCAATGGGACAAGTGGTGGGGCTTCGTCATCTGCATCCTGATCTTCGCGATCCTGCAGAGCGTGCTCGCGCCGTGGGTCAGCAAGCTGGCCGATCGCTACGCGCCGGTCCTCATGGGCGGCATCGGGATCTTCTCGACGCTGATCGCCCTCGTCATCGTGGTGCTGCTGCCCATCGGCGGCCTGCGCATCGTCGACCTCACCGGCTGGCTGCTCGGCTCGGTGATCGTCTGGCTGATCACCGCTCTCGGCAGCGTGCTGCTGCCGCTGATCTTCCTGAAGCGCAAGGTCGACGCGAAGGAGCCGCGCCGCCGCTAGCGGGCGCCGCTCAGATGGAGTAGTCGGGCGCCGTGAGCAGGGCCCGGGTGTCCTCGCCCACGACGCGCAGGCGGGGCTTGGCCGGCACCCCGACGAGGATGCTGTCCGCCGGGGCGTCGCGCGTCACCACGGCGTTCGCGCCGACCACGGTTCCCGCGCCGATCGTCACGGGACCCAGGATCTTGGCCCCGGCGCCGACGGCCACGCCGTCGCCGAGGGTGGGATGCCGCTTCCCGGCGTCGCGCGTGCGACCGCCGAGGGTCACGCCGTGATACAGCATCACGTCATCGCCGATCTCGGCCGTCTCGCCGATCACCACGCCCATGCCGTGGTCGATGAAGAAGCGTCGACCGATCGTCGCGCCGGGATGGATCTCGACTCCCGTGAGCCACCGGGACAGCTGGGACCCGGCGCGGGCCAGCAGCCGGAGCCGCCGTCGCCACAGCGCATGCGAGACGCGATGCGCCCAGATGGCATGCAGACCCGGGTACAGCAGAGCGACCTCGACCGCGCTGCGTGCAGCGGGATCCCGCAGGCGCGCCGCCGCGATGTCCTCGCGCACGCGAGCCCAGATCGACGTGCTCACTCGTCGCGCAGGTGCTCGTACAGCGCCGTCGACAGGTACCGCTCGCCGAACGAGGGGATGATCACGACGATGTTCTTGCCTGCTGCTTCGGGGCGCTTGGCGATCTCGAGCGCGGCCCAGATCGCGGCACCGCTGGACATGCCGACGAGGATGCCGTCCTTCGCCGCGGTCTCGCGGGCGAGGCGGATCGCGTCGTCGAATGTGACGTCGATCACCTCGTCGAGCACGTCGCGGTCGAGGATCGGAGGCACGAAGTTCGGTCCGATGCCCTGGATCTTGTGCGGACCGGGGTGGCCCTCGGTGAGGATCGGGGAGTCCTTGGGCTCGACGGCGACGATCTTGACGCCGGGGATGCGCTCCTTGAGCACCTGTCCGACACCCGTGATCGTGCCGCCCGTGCCGATGCCGGCGACGAAGTAGTCGACCTTGCCGTCGGTGTCGCGGAGGATCTCCTCGGCGGTGGTCTTGCGGTGGATGGCCGGGTTGGCCTCGTTCGCGAACTGCTTCGCCAGCACGGCGCCCGGCGTCTTCGCCGCGATCGCCTCGGCCTCGGCGATGGCGTTGGTCATGCCCTTGGTGGGGTCGGTCAGCACGAGCTCGGCGCCGAAAGCCTTGAGCAGCATCCGCCGCTCCTTCGACATGGATGCCGGCATCGTGAGGATCACCTTGTAGCCGCGAGCCGCACCCACCATCGCGAGAGCGATGCCCGTGTTGCCGCTGGTCGCCTCGACGATCGTCCCGCCTGGCTTCAGCTCGCCCGATGCCTCGGCGGCGTCGACGATGGCGATGCCCAGGCGGTCCTTGACACTCGATGCGGGGTTGTAGAACTCGAGCTTGGCCAGCACCGTGGCGCCGACGCCCTCGGCGACCCTGTTCAGGCGGACGAGCGGGGTGTTGCCGAACGCGGTGGTGATGTCGGAGTGAATACCGGGCATGAGGAACCTTTCCAGAGCGGGTCGCTGCGCCCCAGCCTAGGTGAGGCGGCTTCGGGTGCCGGAAATGTGACGCACGCTTGCACTCTACGCTGGAAGCCATGCCTGAGAACTCGCTCGCCGCCCTCGTGCGCGCCGCGGCCCAGCGCCTCGCGGACGCCGGGGTACCCGATCCGCTCGTCGATGCCGAACTGCTCGCTGGACACGTGCTGGGTCGTCGCCGCGGCGAGGTGCAGGCGGCGATCGTGCGCGGCGACAGCGTGGGGGAGGATGACGCTGCGGCGCTCGATCTCCTCGTGGCGCGGCGCTCCGGCCGGGAGCCGCTCCAGCACATCACCGGCACCGCTCCCTTCCGCCATCTCGAACTGGCCGTCGGACCCGGCGTCTTCGTGCCGCGCCCCGAGACCGAGACTGTCGTGCAGTACGCGATCGACGCACTGCTGAACGCGCCGGAGCCCGCACCGATCGGCGTCGATCTCGGCACGGGGAGCGGAGCGATCGCCCTGGCCATGGCGACCGAGGTCCCGCACGCACGGATCTTCGCCGCCGAGCTCTCCCCGGACGCGCACGCGTGGGCGACCCGGAACACGGCAGGAGTGGAGAACCTCACGCTCGTCCTCTCCGACCTCGGCGAGGCGTTCCCCGAGCTCGACGGCACGGCATCCGTCGTCATCTCGAACCCGCCGTACGTCCCCGACGCCGCGATCCCGCGGGACCCCGAGGTCCGCTTGTTCGACCCCGCACTGGCGCTCTACGGCGGCGAGGACGGCCTCGACATCGTGCGCGTGCTCAGCACCAGGGCGCTGCGACTGCTGCGATCGGGCGGATTGCTGGTGATCGAGCACGGCGAGCTGCAGGGCGCGTCGATCAGGGAGCTGCTCACCGAAGACGGCTGGCGCGCCGCCGCCACGCACCGCGACCTCACCCTGCGGGACCGCACGACGACGGCTCTCCGGCCCTGATCAGCGCACGTCGAGCTTCCGCCGCATCCGTCCCGGATAGAATCGAACCGCCATGTCAACCATCTTCGACTGCCGCGACGAGGCGCAGCTGCTCGCCGGAATGCGCCACGCACGCCAGGCGATCGGCCGCGGTGAACTCATCGTCATGCCCACAGACACCGTGTACGGCGTCGCCGCCGACGCCTTCTCGCCGACCGCCGTGCAGCGTCTTCTCGACGCCAAGGGCCGCGGTCGCAACCAGCCGCCGCCCGTGCTGATCGGGTCGAAGGACACTCTCGCGGCCCTGGCCGAGTCGGTGCCGGAGCCCGTGCAGCGTCTCGTCGACGCGTTCTGGCCCGGCGGCCTCACGATCGTGCTCCCCGCGCAGCCGTCGCTGGTCTGGGACCTGGGGGAGACCCTCGGAACCGTCGCCGTACGCATGCCGGAGGGCCACGTGGCGCTCGAGCTGCTGGCCGAGACCGGCCCGCTCGCGGTGTCCAGCGCGAACCTCACGGGTCAGGATGCCGCGATCTCGGCCCTCGACGCGGAGAAGATGCTCGGCGACAGCGTCGCGGTGTATCTCGCCGACGGCATGAGCAAGAACGGCATCTCCTCGACGATCGTCGACGCCACCTCGCTCGTCCGACGCGGCGACGAGGAGCAGGGCGTCGTGCGCATCCTCCGTCACGGCGTCGTGACGCGCGCGCAGCTGCACGAGGTGCTCGGCGACCTGCTCGAGTCCGACGAGGCGCAGGAGTCGCACGAGGATCACCCGCACGAGCCCGACGCGGAGGAGCAGCAGGACGGGAACCCGTGAAGCAGTACCTCTTCACGATCGTCATCACCGCCGTCCTCACCTTCGGGTTGACGTGGGCGGTCTGGCGGCTGAGCCTGCGCTTCAAGCTCTATCCCGGCATCCGCGATCGCGACGTGCACACGACGCCCACTCCGAGGCTCGGCGGCGTCGCGATCTTCCTCGGCATCGCCGCCGCCTTCGCGTTCTCGGCGACCAACCCCTTCTTCCAGAGCATCTGGATCCCGCCGACGACCATGTGGTCGATCCTCGGCGCCTCCTTCCTGATCGCCGTGATCGGCGTGGTCGACGACCTCTGGGATCTGGACTGGATGATCAAGCTGGGCGCGCAGTTCCTCGCCGCCGGGATCATCACCGTGGGCGGCGGGCTGCAGATCCTCTCCCTCCCGTTCGGCGACCTGATCGTCTTCTCGAGCTGGGTCAGCATCACGATGACGATGTTCGCGATCGTGATCGTCATGAACGCCGTGAACTTCATCGACGGACTCGACGGTCTCGTCGCCGGCGTGTGCCTCATCTCGAACGGCGTCTTCTTCGCCTACTCGTACATCTTCACGCGCGACTCGGGTGCCTCCAGCTACTTCAACCTCTCGACGTTCATCGCCGCCGTGCTCATCGGTGCCTGCCTGGGATTCCTCCCGCTGAACTGGAGTCCGGCGAAGCTGTTCATGGGCGACTCCGGAGCGCTGGTGCTCGGGCTGCTGATGTCCACGTCCGCGATCGCTCTCACGGGGCAGATGGATCCCTCCGCCCTCGACCCCGAGCGCCTCGGCCGCTCGCAGCTGCTCGGTGCGTTCATCCCGATCCTGCTGCCGCTCCTGGTCGTCCTGCTGCCGCTCCTCGACTTCGGCCTGGCGGTGCTCCGTCGCATGAACGCCGGCAAGTCGCCGTTCTCGCCCGACCGCAAGCACCTGCACCACCGGATGCTCGACCTCGGTCACCGCGACCGGGACGCGGTCCTCATCTTCTACGCATGGACGGCGGTCATCTCTCTCGCTGTCCTGCTCATGTACGTCGGCGCGCGGGAGGACTGGCCCGGCCAGTACCTGCCCGGCGTCGGCTTCGGCATCGTGGGCATCGCGGCCTGCCTCGTCATCACCCTGAGTCCTACCCGCCGCAGAAAGCGCCCGGCGGGGGTTGCACCCGATCCGACACCCGTGGAGTCCTGATGAGCCCCAGCCCCGTATCCAGCACGCCGATCCTGCGTCGAACACTGATCTGGTCGGCGGTGGCGACCGCCGTGCTCGCGATCGTGGCCGGTGGTGTGGGATTCCTCGTCGCCCAGGGGGAAGGGCTCGTGAGCGGCCTTCTCGGCGTGCTGCTGTCCGCCCTGTTCCTGGCGATCACGGGCATCAGCATCCTCGTCGCCAACCGCTGGTATGGCGACCCCATCTACGTGCAGCTCTTCTTCGCGATCGTGCTCGGCGGGTGGCTGCTGAAGCTCGGCCTGTTCGTCGTGGTGATGATCCTTCTCGGCGGTCAGCCGTGGCTGCAGCCGATGGTGTTCTTCCTCTCGATCGTCGCCGGCGTGATCATGTCGCTGATCATCGACGTGATCGTCCTCACGCGCATGCGCCTGCCGAACGTCAGCGACACGACGCTGCCGACCGAGGTGCCGGAGGACGTGGCGCCGGGGGCCCAGAACCGCGCGGACGAGGGATCGTCCGAGGGCGGTCAGCGGTCTTAGGACATCCTCATATTCTGATAGTGTTGAGGAGTGCCCGCCGCTCGCCCGCGAGCGCTTGCGCTGATAGCACACCGACCATCGTCGCCCCGGTTTAGACCGGTGCCCCGAAGCTGGAGCCCGCGCTGTTTAATCTTGCTGCGACCCTGATCCCTAAACTCGCCACTGACGGCGAGTTCCACGGCCCGTCGATCGATGAGTTCTTCCCGGAGATCCTCTTCAACGTCGCGGGCATCCCGGTGCACCGCATCCACCTGGTGCAGCTGCTGTCGGTCATCGCCGTCGTCCTGATCCTCTGGCTCGGCACGCGTCGCATGACGGTCGTGCCCGGCCGCTTCCAGAGCCTCGTCGAGATGGGTCTCGGCCTCGTCCGCGGCAACATCGCGCACGACCTGCTCGGACGCAAGGACGGCGACCGCTTCCTGCCGATCCTCACCACGATCTTCTTCATGGTGCTGTTCATGAACATCACCGGCATCATCCCGTTCCTGAACATCGCCGGAACCAGCATCGCGGCCGTGCCTCTGACGCTCGCGATCGTGAGCTACGTGACCTTCATCTATGCGGGCATGCGACGCCACGGCTTCCGGTTCTTCAAGAACGCCCTTCTCCCGCAGGGAGTCCCGGGCTTCGCGATGCCGATCGTCGCGATCATCGAGCTGCTCTCGACCTTCATCCTGCGCCCGGTCACTCTGATGCTCCGACTCCTGATGAACATGGTCGTCGGGCACATGCTGCTCGTGCTGTGCTTCGGGGCCACGCAGTTCTTCTTCTTCACCGTCGGCGGCGGCTGGGCCGCCCTCGGCGTCGGAACCCTCGCCTTCGGCGGCGCCTTCACTCTCTTCGAGATTCTGGTGGCCGTTCTGCAGGCCTACGTCTTCACCGTCCTCACCGCGGTCTACATCCAGCTCGCGGTCGCAGAAGAGCACTGAGCGGGCGGGCATCAGCCCTCCCACCCAACGAAAGGAAAAACCCGTGGACGCAACTACGGTTCTCGCTGAAATCAACGGTCACATCGGTGCGGTCGGCTACGGCCTCGCAGCCATCGGCCCGGCCATCGGCGTGGGTATCGTCGTCGGCAAGACCATCGAGGGCGTCGCTCGTCAGCCCGAGCTGGCCGGTCGCCTTCAGGTCCTCATGTGGATCGGTATCGCCTTCACCGAGGCGCTTGCGTTCGTCGGCATCGCCGTCGCATTCATCCCGTTCCCCGCGTAATCCCTACCGACTTCAGAAGGAGACAGGATGCTGAACGCTCTTGTCACGAACCTCGCGGCGGAGGGGGAACCGAAGAACCCCCTGATCCCCGAGTGGTACGACATCATCTGGTCGGGTCTGTGGTTCGTCGTCATCCTCTTCGTCGTGTGGAAGGTCGCCCTTCCCAAGCTGACGAAGATGCTCGACGAGCGGTCCGCTGCCATCGAAGGCAACATGGCGAAGGCTGACGAGGCGCAGAAGAAGGCCGAAGCAGCACTCGAGGAGTACACCCGCCAGCTGGCGGAGGCACGCACCGAGGCCGGTGAGATCCGTGAGGCCGCCCGTGAGGACGGCAAGAAGATCGTCGCCGAGGCCAAGGATGCCGCTTCCAGCGAGGCTGCACGCCTCACGGCCACCGCGCACACGCAGATCGAGGCCGAGCGTCAGACCGCTCTTGTCTCGCTGCGCAGCGAGGTGGGCTCGCTGGCCCTCGACCTCGCCGGCGGTGTGGTCGGAGAGACCCTCTCCGACGACGCTCGTGCCACGGCTGTCGTCGATCGCTTCCTCGCCGATCTCGAGGCATCCGAGAAGGCGGCTCAGTAATGGGCAGCGCGACCACTCAGGCACTCGCGGCATCCATCGAGACGCTTGCCGCAGCGAAGGGCGTCACTCTCGACACCGCACGGGAGCTCTTCGCTGCCGGGCGCGCCGTGAGCGAGTCGTCCCAGCTGAGCGGCGCGCTGGCCGACCCGTCGGCTCCGGCCGACGCGCGACAGAACGTCGTCACAGCGATCTTCGGCGGATTCTCCGCAGACGCGCAGAGCGTCTTGAAGACCGTCGTCGCCGAGCGCTGGTCGAACGCCTCCGAGCTGGTGGATGGCATCGAGGAGCTCGCGATCCGCGCTGCAGCGATCGCGGAGCCCGGCGCCGATCTCGAGGCGGAGATCTTCGGGTTCTCCCGCGTGATCGCCGCCAACGCCGAGCTCGAGCTCGCCCTGGGCAGCCGCCTCGGGGGAGAGGAAGCCAAGGGCGCTCTCGTGGAGCGGCTGCTCGCCGACGGCGGCTACAGCGCTCCCGCCACGCTGATCGTCTCCTCGCTCGTGCGCCAGCCGCGCGAGCGGCGTGTGCGCCAGCTGCTCAACCGCGCCACGCGCATCGTCTCGAGCCAGCACGGTCGAGTCGTGGCGACGGTCCACACCGCGTCCGAGCTCAACGACGCGCAGCGCACCCGTCTCAGCGATGCTCTCTCGCAGCGCTACGACGGCAAGGTCACGCTCAACGTCGTCATCGACCCTGCCGTCCTCGGAGGCCTGCGCGTGCAGATCGCCGATGACGTCATCGACGGCAGCATCTCCGCTCGACTCGCAGATCTTCGCCAGAAGCTCGCGGGCTAACACGACTTCGCGCGGGGAACCGCGCACCCAGATACAAAGGGAAGACAATGGCAGAACTATCGATCAGCCCCGACGTCATCCGTGACGCGCTGAAGGACTTCGCCGCCGCCTACGAGCCCACCGGGGCCGCGGCGACCGAGGTCGGCACCGTCATCGACGCCGCGGATGGAATCGCGCATGTCGAGGGCCTGCCCGGCGTCATGGCCAACGAGCTCGTGACCTTCGCAGACGGCACCAAGGGTCTCGCGCTGAACCTCGACGAGCACCAGATCGGTGTCGTCGTCCTCGGCGAGTTCACCGGCGTCGAGGCCGGCCAGGAGGTCACCCGTACGGGTGAGGTCCTCTCGGTCCCCGTCGGCGACGGCTACCTCGGCCGCGTCGTCGACCCGCTCGGCAACCCGATCGACGGCCTCGGCTCGATCGCGACCGAGGCGGTCCGCGAGCTCGAGCTGCAGGCGCCCGGCGTCATGCAGCGCAAGTCGGTCCACGAGCCGATGCAGACCGGCATCAAGGCCATCGACGCGATGATCCCCGTCGGCCGTGGTCAGCGTCAGCTGATCATCGGCGACCGCCAGACCGGCAAGACGGCCATCGCGATCGACACGATCATCAACCAGAAGGCCAACTGGGAGTCGGGCGACGTCAACAAGCAGGTGCGCTGCATCTACGTCGCGATCGGCCAGAAGGGCTCGACCATCGCCTCGGTGAAGGGCGCGCTCGAAGAGGCCGGCGCCCTGGAGTACACCACGATCGTGGCGGCTCCGGCATCCGACCCTGCCGGCTTCAAGTACCTCGCTCCCTACACGGGTTCCGCGATCGGCCAGCACTGGATGTACGGCGGCAAGCACGTCCTCATCATCTTCGACGACCTGTCGAAGCAGGCCGAGGCCTACCGCGCCGTGTCGCTCCTGCTGCGTCGTCCGCCGGGCCGCGAGGCCTACCCGGGTGACGTCTTCTACCTGCACTCGCGTCTGCTGGAGCGTTGCGCGAAGCTGTCCGACGAGCTCGGTGCCGGATCGATGACGGGTCTCCCGATCATCGAGACCAAGGCGAACGACGTCTCGGCGTACATCCCGACCAACGTGATCTCGATCACCGACGGCCAGATCTTCCTGCAGTCCGACCTCTTCAACGCCAACCAGCGTCCGGCGGTCGACGTGGGTATCTCGGTCTCGCGAGTCGGTGGTGACGCGCAGGTCAAGTCGATCAAGAAGGTCTCCGGAACGTTGAAGCTGGAGCTCGCGCAGTACCGCTCGCTCGAGGCGTTCGCGATGTTCGCGTCCGACCTCGACCAGGCGTCGCGTCGTCAGCTCTCCCGTGGTGCGCGTCTGACCGAGCTGCTCAAGCAGCCGCAGTACTCGCCGTACCCCGTCGAGGAGCAGGTCGTCTCGATCTGGGCCGGAACGAAGGGCAAGCTCGACACGATCGAGGTCTCCGACGTGCTCCGCTTCGAGCGCGAGCTCCTGGACTACCTGCGTCGCAACACCAAGGTCCTCGAGACCCTGCGCGAGACCAACGTCCTCGATGACGACACGGTCGCAGAGCTCGAGAAGCACACCGATGCCTTCGTCCTGGAATTCCAGGGTGGCAAGGGACACGCCATCGGCGCTCCCGGTCACGAGGAGCACGCGGCGGCCGAGGCGGACGACGTCAACCAGGAGAAGATCGTCAAGGGTCGTCGCGCGTAACCGCGTGAGGTACTGATTTCATGGGCGCTCAACTCAGGGTCTACAAGCAGAAGATCTCTTCTGCTCAGACGACCAAGAAGATCACGAAGGCGATGGAACTCATCGCGGCTTCGCGCATCCAGAAGGCGATGGCACGCGTCAAGGCGTCCAGCCCCTTCGCGCGAGCCGTGACGAGGGCCGTGTCCGCCGTCGCGACGCACTCGAACGTCGACCACCCGCTCACCCGTGAGCCCGAGTCGATCCGCCGCTCCGCGGTCGTGATCTTCTCGTCGGACCGCGGTCTCGCCGGAGCCTTCAACTCGCAGATCCTCCGTGAGGGTCTCGAGGTGGCGGAGCTCCTGCGCGAGCAGGGCAAGGAGCCGGTGTTCTACCTCGTCGGTCGCAAGGCCGTCGGCTACTTCCAGTTCCGTCGCATCGCGGCGGCCGCGGAGTGGACCGGCGACACCGACACCCCGTCGTTCCACACGGCGGAGGAGATCTCGCAGCAGCTGCTCGAGGACTTCTCCCGCGGTGCGGACGAGGGCGGCGTCGACGAGATCCACCTCGTGTACAACCGTTTCGTCAGCATGATGACGCAGTCGCCGGAATCCGTGCGTCTGCTCCCGCTGGAGATCTCGGAAGCAGACGAGTCGGAAGCCGGGAACACCGTCTACCCGCTCTACGAATTCGAGCCGGATGCCGAGACCGTGCTGGACGCGATCCTGCCGGTGTACATCCAGAGCCGCGTCTTCAACGCCCTCCTGCAGTCGTCCGCCGCCAAGCAGGCCGCGACGCAGAAGGCGATGAAGTCCGCCAGCGACAACGCCGACAAGCTCATCACCGACTACACCCGTCTGCGCAACAACGCGCGTCAGGCGGAGATCACGCAGCAGATCGCAGAGATCGTCGGCGGCGCCGACGCGCTCTCGTCGAGCAAATAGACCATCAGGAGAGAGACGAAAATGACCCCCACCGCCACGGCTGACCAGCCGGCGACCGCGGTCGTCGGGCGCGTCGCGCGCGTCAACGGTCCGGTTGTCGACATCGAGTTCCCGCACGACTCGATCCCCGACATCTACAACGCACTGAAGACCACGATCGTGATCGGCGAGTCCGCCGTCGAGATCACGCTCGAGGTCGCGCAGCACCTCGGCGACGACCTCGTTCGCGCCATCGCCCTCAAGCCGACCGACGGCATCGTCCGCGGTCAGGAGGTGCGCGACACCGGAGAGGCCATCTCGGTCCCCGTCGGTGACGTCACCAAGGGCAAGGTCTTCAACGTCATCGGAGAGGTCCTGAACCTCGAGCCCGGTGAGACGATCGAGGTCACGGAGCGGTGGCCCATCCACCGCAAGGCCCCGAACTTCGACCAGCTCGAGTCGAAGACCACCATGTTCGAGACCGGCATCAAGTCGATCGACCTCCTCACGCCGTACGTGCTGGGTGGAAAGATCGGTCTGTTCGGTGGCGCCGGTGTCGGAAAGACCGTCCTCATCCAGGAGATGATCCAGCGCGTCGCGCAGGACCACGGTGGTGTGTCGGTGTTCGCCGGTGTCGGTGAGCGCACCCGTGAGGGCAACGACCTGATCCACGAGATGGAAGAGGCGGGTGTCTTCGACAAGACGGCCCTCGTGTTCGGCCAGATGGACGAGCCGCCGGGAACGCGTCTGCGCGTCGCCCTGTCGGCTCTGACGATGGCGGAGTACTTCCGCGACGTGCAGAAGCAGGACGTGCTGCTCTTCATCGACAACATCTTCCGCTTCACGCAGGCGGGTTCCGAGGTCTCCACGCTGCTCGGCCGCATGCCGTCCGCGGTGGGTTACCAGCCGAACCTCGCCGACGAGATGGGTGTGCTCCAGGAGCGCATCACCTCGACGCGCGGTCACTCGATCACCTCGCTGCAGGCGATCTACGTGCCGGCCGACGACTACACCGACCCGGCTCCGGCGACCACCTTCGCCCACCTCGACGCCACGACCGAGCTCTCTCGTGAGATCGCGTCGAAGGGTCTGTACCCGGCCATCGACCCGCTGACCTCGACGTCGCGGATCATGGACCCCCGGTACTTGGGCGAGGACCACTACCGCGTCGCGACCACCGTCAAGCAGATCCTCCAGAAGAACAAGGAGCTGCAGGAGATCATCGCCATCCTCGGTGTCGACGAGCTCTCCGAGGAAGACAAGATCGTCGTGTCGCGTGCGCGTCGTATCCAGCAGTTCCTCTCGCAGAACACCTACATGGCGAAGAAGTTCACCGGTGTCGAGGGTTCGACCGTCCCGCTGAAGGAGACCATCGAGTCGTTCGATGCGATCACCCGCGGTGACTTCGACCACGTCGCCGAGCAGGCCTTCTTCAACGTCGGTGGCATCAACGACGTCGAAGAGCAGTGGGCGAAGATCCAGAAGGAGAACGGCTGACCATGGCGCTGCACGTCAGCCTCGTCTCCGCCGACGCGGAGGTCTGGACGGGAGAGGCGAGCCTCGTGGTCGCCAAGACCGTCGAGGGCGAGATCGGCTTCATGACCGGCCACGAGCCGGTGCTGGCCATCCTCGCCGAGGGCCAGGTCCGGATCACCCAGACCGACGGCACCAAGGTGCTGGCCAACGCGCAGGACGGGTTCCTCTCCATGGAGGGCGACACCCTGACCATCGTCGCCGGCAACGCGGCTCTCATCGCCTAGCAGTTCTGTTCCACTCGTCCGCCCCGGACCGTCCCGCGCTCACTCGTGAGCGTCGGCGGTCCGGGGCGGACGTGTCTGTCCCCGAGGTCCCATGAAGATCCTGCTCCCACCGTCCGAGACCAAGCGTCCGGGCGGCGACGGCGCACCGCTCGCTCTCGCCTCGCTGGCCCTTCCCGAACTGCACGCGCACCGATCCGCCGCTCTCGACGCGCTGATAGATCTGGCCGCCGACGAGGCGACCGCGCGCAGGGTTCTGAAGCTCAGCGACCGTCAGGTCGGCGATGTGGAGCACAATCGGACGCTGCGGACGGCGCCCACCATGCCGGCGGTCGACCGCTACACGGGTGTGCTGTTCGATGCGTTGGATGCCGCCACGCTGTCGGCGGCCTCTCGCCGCTGGCTCGGCGAGCACGTGTGGATCCACAGCGCTCCGCTGGGTCCGATCGGGGCCCTGGATGCGCTGCCCGCGTACCGGCTCTCCGCGGGGACCTCGGTGCCCGGTCTTCCGGCCCTCCGGCGGCACTGGGCGGAGGCCACGTCATCCGCCATCGCGCAGTCCGAGCCGGCCTTCGTGCTCGACCTGCGGAGTGAGGCGTATGTGGCCCTCGGGCCCGTCCCGGCATCCGTTCCCTCCTCCTACGTCCGGGTGGTGACGGAGAAGGGCAGGGCGCTCAACCACTTCAACAAGAAGTCCAAGGGTCTGCTCGTGCGGGCGTTGGCCGAGGACAGGCCGCGCATCGCGTCGCTGCGCGGCCTGCGCAGCTGGGCGGAGAAGAAAGGCGTCGTGCTTCGCGACACTGCGGACGCCGGCGTTCTGGAGCTCGTCGTCGCCGAGTGACGCCGCGTGACTTCCGGTATATCTCTCCCGCGTGGTTCGTTGCCCGCCCTCATGCGCACCGCTACCATGTCCAATGCGAGGCGGTCGCTTCGTTGCGGGGGGCGAAAGCCGTCTCCCGAGACCAAAGAATGTGAGTCTCATGGATTACGACGACTACGGAGCAGGCTATGCCGGCCTGCTTCTCGCATATTCCTTCGTGATCTTCCTGATCGCGATCGCCGGCTATGTACTGAGCTCTCTCTTCCTCATGAAGATCTTCGAGAAGGCCGGAGTGCAGGGCAAGTGGCGTGCCTGGGTGCCCGTCTACAACTCGATGGTCTTCTTCAAGCTCGGTGACCTGAGCCCGTGGCTCGTGCTCTACGGCATCGGTGGCGCCGCGCTCCTCAGTTGGATCGGGATCGGCTTCGTCTTCTCGATCGCGTTGGCCGTGCTGTCTGTGATCGCCGCGTGGCGCGTCGGCCTCAAGCTGCAGAAGGATGCGGTCTGGGTCGTGCTCTACTTCTTCCTGAGCATCGTCTGGCTCGGCATCAACGCGTTCGACAAGTCGCGCTGGAACCCGAACATCCAGCCGGCCTCCTGGGCGGGCAACGGCTTCCTCGGAGATCGCACCGTGTGGGACGGCATCCCCGTCCAGCCGGCCGCCGCCGCACCCCAGCAGGGCTACGGCGCCGCTCCTCAGGGTTACGCGCCCCCGGCGCAGCCCGGATACGCTCCGCCCGCACAGCCGGGTTACGCGCCTCCGGCACAGCCCGGCTACGCGCCGCCGGCTGCTCCTGCCGCACCGGCGACCGGGGCACCTGTGCCTCCGGTGCAGCCCACCACGCCGCCGGCTCCGCCGGCAGCTCCGCCGGCGACTCCGCCGGCACCCCCGACCGCGCCGCCGGCGGCTCCGCCTGCGCCGCCGTCCGACCCCACGCAGCCTCCGGCGTGATCGTCTGACACAGGGCCCTCGACTTCGGTCGGGGGCCCTGTGCCGTTCCCTCCGCGGGCCGCACCGATGGTGACGGCACGGGGACTAACGTGGAGATCATGGTCATGTCGCAGCGCCGGGTGGGCGCCTCCGGTCTCCTCGTATCGGCCACCGGCCTCGGCTGCAACAACTTCGGGCGTGCGGGGACCGCGACGGAGACGCTCTCCGGCACCCGCGAGGTCCTCGACGCGGCGATAGCCCACGGGATCACGCTGCTCGACACTGCCGACATGTACGGCGCCGCGCCCGGCGCGAGCGAGTCCCTGATGGGGGAGGCGCTCGAAGGTCGCCGCGACCGCGTCGTGCTCGCGACGAAGTTCGGTCAGGAACGCGACATGGGCTACGACTTTCCGGCCGGCCGCGGGTCGCGTCGCTACGTGCGCCGTGCTGTCGAGGAGTCCCTGCGCCGGTTGCGCACGGACTGGATCGATCTCTACCAGCTGCACCTGCCCGACCCCGAGACGCCGATCGCGGAGACGACGGATGCGCTCGACGAACTCGTCCGCGAAGGCAAGATCCGCTACTACGGGCACTCGAACTTCTCGGGCTGGCAGATCGCCGAGGCGGAGTTCACCTCGCACGAGAGATCGACCGGTCGTTTCATCTCATCCCAGAACCACTACTCCCTGCTCGCGCGTGCAGCCGAGAGGGAAGTTCTCCCTGCCGTCGAGCGGTACGGACTCGGGTTCTTCCCGTTCTTCCCGCTGCACAACGGTCTGCTGACGGGCAAGTTCACCCGTGACGGCGGTCCGGCGTCGAGTCGCATCATGTCGAGCCGTCGCCACGTGTGGGAGAACGCGCCGTGGGATGCCCTCGACGAGTTCCGCGCGTTCTGCGACGATCGCGACATCACGATGCTGCAGGCGTCATTCGGCTGGCTGCTCTCGAATCCGGTCGTGTCGAGCGTCATCGCCGGGGCCACCTCTGCGGCTCAGGTCGAGGCGAACGCCCTCGCCGGTGATGCGTGGCGACCGGACGCCGCCGACCTCGCGACCATCGACGAGATGTTCCCGCTGCCCGAGGACCCGGGGGCGCGAGTATGAGTCGGGAACCGGAGTTCCACTACGATGTGTGAGTATCCTGCGCTCGCCCGATCAGCCGCAGGTCCATCGGAGGCAGCACGTGGCTGAGACGACGAAGACGCGCAGCATCACGATCGCAGAGCGCCCGCTGCTGCTCTCGTGGGCCGGCGTCACCGATCTGGGCCGTCGCCGTGAGACGAACCAGGATGCGTTCCTGGCGGAGTACCCGCTGTTCATCGTCGCCGACGGCATGGGTGGTCATGCCGGGGGAGAGATCGCCAGCCGCAGCACGGTCGCGAGGCTCGAGGCGATGGTCGAGTCCGGCGAGGTCGACAGGGCCGCGATCGAGAACGCGCTCGAATTGGCCGTCGCCGACATCGCCGACCACCCGGAGACCACCGACGAGGGCACCGGCACTACGCTCACCGGGGTCTTCCTCGACGTCGACGGCGACGTGCCGCAGTGGGTCTCGCTGAACATCGGCGATTCCCGGGTCTATCTGCTCCGTGACGACCGGCTGGTGCAGGTCACCACGGACCACTCGGTCGTGCAGGAGCTCATCACGGCGGGCAAGCTCAGCCCGGAGGAGGCCGAGGGCCACCCCTACAGCAACGTGATCACGCGTGCCGTCGGTGCGAGCGAGCTCACTCCGCCGGACTATCTCACGATCGATGTGCGAGCGGGCGACCGCTTCGTCATCTGCTCGGACGGGCTCACGAAGGAGCTGACCGACTACGGGATCCAGCACTTCCTGCGCGAGAACGCCGACCCCGCCGACGCCGTCGATGCGATGCTCGCCGCGGCTCTGGAGAACGGTGGACGCGACAATGTCACGCTCGTCATCGTTCAGGTGGGCGAGGCGGACGAGTCGCCCTCCACAACGGACGACGACGCGGAGTAGCCGCCCCGCTCCTGTGGACAGCGCCCTTTGCGGAGGCTGCATGCTGTGCACTGAGGAGCATGGACTCCTTTCCGATCGCTCTCCCCGCTGCGCCCCCGGAGCCGCGTCGCCCCTCGTTGCCCTTCATGGCGGCGATCGTGCCCATCGCCGCCGGAGTGGTGCTCTGGCTGGTCACCGGTTCGCTGTACGCTCTCTGCTTCGCTGCGCTCGGTCCGCTGATGCTCGTGGCGTCGCTCGCCGACGGAGCTCGGAGCAGACGACGAGACCGGCGCCGCAACGACGCAGCGACCGAGGCGGGATGGGCGGAGGCTGAGGCCGAGCTGGAGCGCCGACAGCGCGAGGAGCGCGCCGCGCGGTGGCTCCAGGAACCGGATGCCGCGTCGTGCCTGACCCGGCGGCCGCTCCGTGACGCACATCCGCCGGACGAGACGACCGTTCTCGTGGTGGGCGGGGGGAGGGTGCCGAGCGGGATCCGCTGCAGCGGCGGCGGTGACGATGCGCGTGCGCGCGACTTCCGTGGGCGGTCGGCATCGCTGGACGATGCGCCGCTCACGGTGGCTCTCGGGCGCGGCGTCTGTCTGCGAGGACCGGAGGCTCTGGTCGCCGCGGTCGCCCGCGCCGTCGCCGTGCAGCTTTGTCTGCGGTTCAGCGCCGCCCAGCTCTCGCTCGTCGGCGAGGATCTCGCGCGGTGGGGACTCGATGCCCTGCCGCACGCCGTGCGTGCACGACGGAGCGGATTCCGTGTCGGCGTCGCCGCGTCGGGCGGAACCCGGATCGATGCCGACGCCGTGATCTGGCTCACAGACGCGGGAGGTGAGGTGCCCGACGGCGTGACGACCGTGCTCGACGTCGAGGAGCCGGGAGCTGCGACGCTGAGGACGCCACGAGGAATCGTGGAAGTAGCCGTGGAATGCCTCTCGCTCGCGCAGGCGCAGGTGATCGCCCGGGAGTGCAAGGAGGAGCACGGCGACGCCGACGCGCTTCCGCAGGCCGTCGCCATGCGCGAGCTCGGGCAGTCGCAGAGCATCGGTGGACTCCCCGCGGTCATCGGGCGGAGCGCCCACGAGGACATCGTGGTCGACATCGTGGACGACGGACCGCACGCGATCGTCACCGGCACGACGGGGACGGGCAAGAGCGAGCTCCTCGTGACCTGGGTGACGGCGATCGCCGAGGCCAACGGCCCCGACCGCGTGACGTTCGTTCTCGCGGACTTCAAGGGCGGCACCGCCTTCGAGCCGCTGCGCGAGCTCCGGCAGGTGGCCGCCGTCATCACCGATCTGGACGACGACGGGGCTCGACGGGGTGTCTCGAGCCTGACCGCGGAGCTGCGGCACCGGGAAGGGGTGCTCGCGGCTGCGGGCGCCAGGGACGTGCGAGACGTGTCGATGCCTCGGCTGGTCATCGTCGTCGACGAGTTCGCGGCTCTTCTGCAGGAGCATCCGGACCTCGGCGCCGTCTTCACCGACGTCGCCGCCCGCGGTCGCGCGCTGGGCATGCACCTCATCCTCGGCACGCAGCGCGCTGCCGGTGTCGTCCGCGACGCCCTCGCCGCGAACTGTCCGCTGCGGATCAGTCTGCGGGTCGGGGACGCCGCTGACAGCAGGCTCGTGATCGGGACCGACGCCGCGTCGGAGATCCCGGGGGGAGCGGGCTCGCGGGGAATCGCGCTGGTGCGCCGTCCCGAGGATCACGCGCCGGTCGCGCTGCGCGTCGCTCTCACCGGCGCGGCGGATCTGCGGCAGGTCGGTATGCGATGGGCTGCCGTCGAGCGACCACGCAGTCCCTGGCTTCCCGCGCTGCCCGGAAGCGTCCCCCTCCGAGAACTCACACTCGACGCACCGCCTGTGCCGGCGGGGACAGCCATCCTGGGACGATCCGACGCACCGGAGCAGCAGTCACAGCCTCTCGAGCTGCTGGGCTGCGGGGTGGAACGGGGTATCGCGATCCTGGGCGCGCCTGGGTCCGGACGCACCACGGCTCTGCGGCTGATCGCCGCGCAGCGCCCGGATGCGCGATGGGTGCCGCGCGATGCCGAGCGAGCGTGGGACCTGGTCGCGGCCTGGTCGACCGGCAGCGAACCGCTGCCGCCGGTGGTGCTGTGCGACGACCTGGACGGCCTTCTCGCCGGACTGCCACCCGAGCATGCGCAGCAGTTCGCCCAGCACTGGGAGCGCATCCTGCGGGCGGGCGGTGCGACCATCGTGATGACCGCCGCGCGTGCGGCCGGCCCGGTGGGTCGTCTTCTCGATGCGCTTCCGCGACGGGCCCTGCTGCGGATGGCGAGTCGGGTCGAGCACATCGCGGCCGGGGGAGAACCGTCCGGGTTCATCCGCGACCGCGTCCCCGGCCGAGCGGTCCTCGGCGGGCGTGAGATGCAGTTCGCCTGGGTCGAGGAGGATGCCGTCGTCATCCCGGTCGAGCCGTCGCCGCCGGCGTGGAGCCCCGCGGCGAGCATCTCGGCGGTGGTGAGCACCGGCGCCTCCGACATCGTGGCGCGCTTGCAGGCGGCTCACCCGGACTGCGAAGTGCTTCTCCCGGGTGCGGAGAGACTGCGGCCGCACGTCCCGTGTATCTTCGTGGCGGATGCCGAGACCTGGCAACGCAGCTGGTCGATCTGGCAGGGAGTCCGCGCGACCGGGGAGGTCCTCGTCCGCGCGGAGCAGCCGGCGGATCTGCGTCAGCTCGCGGGTGTCCGAGAACTGCCGCCCTTCGCGCATCCGCACGCCGGCCGAGCGTGGTCGGTGCGCGGTGCCGGGTCACCACGCCGTGTCATCGTTCCGGCGCTCGCGCCGGGGTGAGTGAGCCCGTAAGTGGGAGAGCGCGTCAGATGCCGCTGCCGGGGCGGATGCTGCCGACCACGGCGCCTCCGCCGAGGACATCGAGCGCAAGAGCGGAGTGGAGCTCCGCGACGTCGGCATCGCTCAGCCCGCCTGCGCGGGAGAGCAGGGTCGCGGCGACGATGGTCGAAGCGCGCGCGGCGCCGTCGAGCATCTTCAGCGCCACGGTGGTGCCGTTCGGCGCGACCATCACCATCACGCCCTCGGCGCCGCCCTTGGTGAAGACCCCGAGCTTCTCGATCGCGATCGTGTCGGGTCGACCAGGGCCCTCGATCGTCCACGGGTTCTCGCGGACGGCCCGCACCAGGGATCCGGCGACGCGGTGCAGAGCGAACGGCGACCGATCCGACGCTGTGCCGATCCGGTGGATGGCGCGGGCGAGGCCGATGAGCGTGAGCGCGTGCACGGGGGCCCCGCAGCCGTCGATCGCCGTGTGCGCGATCTTCTCACCGGAGAGCCTCTCGACCACCTCGCGGATGTGGGACTGCAGCGGATGAGAGGGGTCGAGGTAACCGTCGGTGGACCATCCGGTGGCGACGCATGCACGGAGCATCGCTGCGTGCTTGCCGGAGCAGTTCATGCGCACGCGCGCCATCTGGCCGTGCTCACGGACGAGTTCATCCCTCGTCGCCGAGTCCGTCGGCCAGGCCGGCGGGCAGCCCAGGTGGTCTTCCGTCAGACCGCCCTCTGTCAGGATGTCGCGGACGACCGATGCGTGACGGTCGGTTCCGGTGTGGCTGGCCGTGGAGAGTGCCAGCTGCTCGCCCTCGAGGACGGCACCCGCTGTGATGCACGCCACGGCCTGCAGTGGCTTGAGGCTGGAACGCGGAAGGATCAGCGCGTCGGCGTTGCCGTGTCGGGCGACGACCTCGCCATCGGGCGACAGCACGACGGCGACACCCGCATGGCGGGACTCGACGAACCCGCTGCGTTCGACGACGGCGAGTTCCACGGCATCCTGAACGGTGAGAGTCTCCAGCACCCCTCAACTCTATCCCTGGCAGACTTGTGACATGGCAGAGCAGTCGACCCCCCGCGCCCTCGGCGAGCATCGTTACGCCCTTACGTCGACCTGGACGGGAAACACCGGAGGCGGGACCAGCGGCTACCGCGACTACCGCCGTGACGTGACGATCGAGGTGGACGGCAAGCCCGACCTTCTCGCGTCGGCCGACAAGCCGTTCCGCGGCGACCCCTCGCGGTGGAACCCGGAGGATCTGCTCCTGGCCTCGCTGTCCGAATGCCACCTGCTGTCGTACCTCCACGCCTGCGTGACGGCCGGGGTCGTCGTCGTGTCCTACCGCGATCAGGCGAGCGGGATGATGCGCGAGAACGGCGCCGGGGGAGGCGCCTTCGTCGAGGTCATGCTGCGACCCGAGGTGGTCGTCGCCGAGGCCTCTATGATCGAGGCCGCAGAGCGTGCTCACGCACAGGCCAACGAGTGGTGCTTCATCGCGAACTCGATGAACTTCCCGGTTCGACACGAGGCGACGGTCACCGCGCTCGCGTCCTGACCCGGTCTCGGGTCAGCGCCGTTCGTGCGGCAGCGCCTGCTTGATCTTCTCGATCGCGCCCTGCGCCGGTGCCTCGTTGTAGGCGCCCGCGAGCTCCTGGCCGGAGAGGGCATGGATGGCCGCCATGATGTCGTCGGTCGCGAGTCGCCGTGCGCGTCCGCTCGTCGCGGGACCGTGCGGCGAGAGATCGAGAGGTTCGCCGAAGCGCACCGTGATGCGCTCCGACATCGTCGGGACCTTCGCACCGACCGGCATCACCTTGTCGGTGCCGATCAGGCCGACCGGCACGACCGGGGCGCCGGTCTGGAGCGCGAGGAACGCCACCCCGGTGCGGCCCTTGTACAGGCGTCCATCGGTGGAGCGGGTGCCCTCGGGATAGAGCGCGACCGCGAGGCCCTCGTCGAGGAGCTGGCGCTGCAGGTCGAGCGCGTCGAGCGCTGCCTGGCCGGCCCCGCGACGAACCGGGATCGCGCCGATGGACTCGAAGAACGTCTTGCTCATCCATCCCTGGAATCCGGTGCCCTCGAAGTACGACGACTTCGCGAGGAAGTGCACCGGACGGGGAGCGGCGACCGGAATGGCGATCGAGTCGATGAACGACATGTGGTTGCTCGCGAAGATGACGGGTCCGCTGAGCGGGACGTTCTCGCGGCCCTCGATCCGAGGACGGTAGACCAGTCGGGCCAGCGGTGTGATGAGGCCGCGACCGAGTCGGTACGCGAATCCGGCGTGGCGCGGCTTCGCTGTGTCCTCTGAGGCCGGAATCTCTTCTGACGAGGATTCGGGCTCGACGGACTGCTCAGAGGTCATCAGAGCAGGTTACTCCCGGATCCATGCCATCGCGGGAATGAAGAATCGCGCCGCGCCTCCCAGCGCGGGCAAAGGGGGATGGGAGAGGATGGGGTGTCCCGCCCGCGATCCTGAGGTCTCCCTGTGCGCATGCGTCCGCTCGTCTTCCTGTCCACTGTCGCTGCGGCGACCCTCCTCCTGGCTGGCTGCTCCGGCAGCGGTGAGCCGGAGAGCTCGAGCACGCCCGATCCGACGGCCTCCAGCTCCTGCGCGCTGGATGCGCAGCCGGGCGACACCTCCGATGCGGTGACTCTCGACGGCGGAGGCGCCGACACCAAGGTCACCGTGCCCGCAGACGCCCCGTTCGCGGGCGTCGAGCGCACCGTCGTGAGCAAGGGCGACGGCGAGGAGATCGGGGTCAACGACCTGGTGTCCGTGCAGTATCAGATCATCGATGCCGCGACAGGCAGCGTTCTCGACTCGTCGGCACGCGGCGAGGGCGGACTTCTGCCCGTGCTGCTCGACACCAATCAGTCCTCGCTCTTCGTCGCTGCTCTCGAGTGCGAGCCGGTGGGTTCGCGGATCGTCCTCGCGCTCCCGGGCGACGTGCTCGGTGAGGGCGCGAGCAACGTGGTCGTCTACGCCGAGGCGGTCGAGCACCTCCCCGAGGTCGCGACCGGCACCGACGTCGAGCCGACCGCCGGCATGCCCGCCGTCGAGCTCGACAAGGCCGGGAAGCCGACCGTCACGATCCCCGACGGCGACGAGCCGACGGAGACCAAGGTCGCCGTCCTCAAGCAGGGCGATGGCGCGACGGTCGCCTCCGGTGACCTGGTCGTGGTGCAGTACCTCGGCGTGAAGTGGTCGGACGGCAGCGAATTCGACTCGAGCTGGAGCCGCGATGCGGCACCGGCGCAGTTCCAGACCACCGGCGTCGTCGCGGGCTTCCAGAAGGCGCTCGAGGGCCAGAAGGTCGGCTCGCAGGTCGTCGTCGTGATGCCGCCGGCTGACGGCTACGGCGCGACCGAGGGGCACGAGCTCCAGAAGGAGAGCCTCGTCTTCGTCGTCGACATCCTCGCGACCACGCCCGTCCAGCCGCAGCAGTAGGCGAGGGGCTCGTCGGCTCGTGTCCTAGGCTGGCGTCATGCGTCGCATCATCGTCCTCGGCTCCACCGGCTCCATCGGAACGCAGGCGCTGGATGTGATCCGTGCGAATCCTCGACGCTTCGAACTGGTCGGCCTCGCCGCCGGTTCGAACGCCGAGATGCTGGCGACGCAGGCGGCGCAGTTCCACATCGAGGACACGGCCCTCGGCGCCGCAGAAGCCGAGCAGCTCGTGCGCGATGTCGAGGCGGACGTCGTCCTCAACGCGATCACGGGTTCGATCGGCCTCGGCTCGACGCTTGCCGCGCTGAAAGCCGGTCGCACCCTCGCTCTCGCCAACAAGGAGTCGCTCATCGTCGGCGGCGAGCTCGTCCTCGCGGCCGCGGCCCCCGGGCAGATCGTGCCGGTCGACTCCGAGCACAGCGCGCTCGCGCAGGCCCTCAGGGCGGGAACGCACTCCGAAGTGCGGCGACTCGTCGTCACGGCATCCGGTGGACCCTTCCGCGGTCGCTCCCGCGCCGAGCTGGCCGACGTCACGCCGGCGGAGGCCCTCGCGCACCCGACGTGGGACATGGGGCGGATGGTCACGACGAACTCCGCCACCCTCGTGAACAAGGGACTCGAGGTCATCGAGGCCCATCTCCTCTTCGATGTCGCGTACGACGACATCGACGTCGTCGTCCATCCGCAGTCCATCGTCCACTCGATGGTCGAGTTCATCGACGGCTCGACGATCGCGCAGGCGTCCCCGCCGGACATGCGACTGCCGATCTCGCTCGGCCTGGACTGGCCGAACCGCGTCGGCGGAGTCGGACGTCCCCTCGACTGGACGACGGCCTCATCCTGGACGTTCGAACCACTCGACGGCACGGCTTTCCCCGCGGTCGCTCTCGCGAAGGCCGTGGGACGCGCCGGGGCGACGTTCCCCGCGGTCTACAACGCGGCGAACGAGCAGGCCGTCGATGCCTTCCACGAGGGACGTCTGTCGTTCCTCGGCATCGTCGACACGATCGCCCGCGTCGTCGACGCGCACGAGCCGCCCGACGTCCTCACGGTCGAGTCTCTCGCCGCCGCGGAGTCCTGGGCGCGCCAGACCGCCGATCGGCTGATCGCGGCGGCCTGAGCCACCGCTCCCGCGTCAGTCCTCGTCGGGGTACGGCACCGGCCAGCGGGAATCCGGCACCGGCCAGCCCGCGGCGCGCAGCGCGCGCCGGGCGAGTTCTCGAGCCGAGTACGGCGTGCGGACGCCGCGGATGTCGCGGTAGTCCTGGTGACCGGGTCCTGCCCAGAGGATCGCATCACCGTCGCCGACGAGGTCGACGGCCGCGACGATCGCGCTCTCCGGCGGGGAGTACTCGTGGATCTCCGCATCCGGTCGTGCGCTCCGTGCGCCCGCGATGAGGGTCGCGCGGATGGAGGCGGGATCCTCGAAACGCGGGTGGTGGTCGGTCACGACGAGGATGTCGCTGCCCTCCACCGCGGTGCGTGCCATGTCGAACCGCTTGCTCGCGTCGCGGTCGCCGTCCGCCCCGAACAGCATCAGCACGCGGCCGGGGGTCACGCGCCGGACAGCGGCGAGAGTCTTCTCGAACGCATCCGGCGAGTGCCCGAAGTCGACGAAGACCGCGGGTCCTCGCTCGCCGGAGACGAGCTGGGTGCGGCCGGGGAGGTACGCGCGGATGCCGTCGTCACGGGACAATGCGTCGACGATGCGCTGCCACGGGTACCCGCCCTCGAGCAGCATCACGATCGCGAGAGCAGCATTGGCGGCCATGTGCGGGCCGATCACCGGAACCGTGGTGGTGAGCGAGCCGGCGGGGCCCGTCATCGTGAAGGTCGTGCCCGCGGCGCGCTCGTCGTCGATGACGACCACCCAGTCCGCCTGTGCCGCGGCGTCGGGATCGGCCGCGATCGACGGGGTGCCGACGGTCACCGAGGGGATCTCGGAGCGCTCCACGACGAGGGCGCCGGAGGGGGAATCGAGGCAGATGACTCCGCGCAGGGCCCGATCGGGGCGGAACAGCGGCAGCTTGGCCTCGAAGTACTCGTCCATGTCGGCGTAGTCGTCGAGATGGTCGTGGCTGAGGTTGGTGAAGCCGGCGACGTCGAAGCGGATGCCGTCGACGCGATGCCGCGACAGGGCCTGCGCACTCACCTCGACGGCGACGGCCTCGACCTCGCGTTCGCGCATGAGGGCGAGGAGCGCATGCATCTCCGAGGCTTCCGGCGTCGTCAGCCGGGAGACGATGACCTCGCCGGCGATGTGCCGTTCGGCGGTCGAGGAGAGTCCGGTGACGACGCCCATCTGGTCGAGGATGCCTTCGAGCAGGTGGGAGACGCTCGTCTTGCCGTTGGTGCCTGTCGTGGCGAAGAGCAGGGGGAGCGGATCGTCGGCTCCGGTGCCGTAGACCCACGCGCTGAGGTCGCCGAGGACGGCGCGGGGATGGTCCACCACGATGATCGGGAGTCCGGCGGCCGCGGCGATCTCGGCGCCCGGCTCGTCGGTGATGACGGCCACGGCTCCCTTCTCGGCGGCGGCGACG
The DNA here is from genome assembly GCF_039533965.1 of Microbacterium luteolum. NCBI lineage: Bacteria > Bacillati > Actinomycetota > Actinomycetes > Micrococcales > Microbacteriaceae > Microbacterium > Microbacterium luteolum. The sequence goes on along the minus strand of NZ_BAAAUN010000001.1, from coordinate 850,749 downwards.
GCGAAATCGGCGCCGTGGCGGTTGACGCCCTGGATCGCGACGAAGGCCTCGCCGGGCCGCAGATCCGCGGTGGCGAGGGTGATGCCGGAGACCACGATGCCGGCCACGTCGCCGCGGACGGCCCTGGCGAATCGGGAGGCGAGTTCGGACAGCTCACGCCGGGGCGGGTTCGCGGGGCGGAGCACGGGAGGCAGGCTCGGTTGTTGTTCAATCGACATGTCGAATCCATGATCTCACGGCGCCGAGATGAACTCGGTCTGCGGCCCGCCTCCTCCCGCGCGTGGTGCGCGAGAGGAGGCGGACTCGCGTGTCAGGCGCGGCGACGGTAGGCGAGCACCGCTACCACGAGGGCAGCGATCCCGGCCACGAGCCCTCCCGCACCGAGGACCGTGGGCAGCGGGTCTGCGGCGACGGGCGCGGCGGCATCCGTGGTCGTCTCCGCTGCTCCATGCTCGCCGTGGCCGTCGGCCGTGGCCTCGGCGACGGTCACGACCGGCGCGGGGGAGTCCAGGCTGTGCGGGTCCTCGCCGTCGGCGGCGAGCTGGGTCCATTCGGTCGCCCCCTCGACGCACTGCTGCACGACAGGGAAGGCCAGGGAGCTCGGGGTGTCCTCATCGAGGCCGACCGACATGCTCACGGCGCCGCGGAGATCGATCGGAACCGGTGTGAGCGCCGTGTAGGTCACCGCGCTCACCAGTCCGTCGTCGCCGCGTTCGACGTCGATGGTCCAGTCGCCGTCGAGCGTGGGAGCCACCGAGGCGAGCCCCTCCGGCATCGTGATGCGGAGAGAGGTGGTGGGGGAGTCCTCGCACCCGTGCGAGAACGAGAAGGTGAGCACACCGTGGTCGCCGGCCACGAGCTCATCGGGGCTGACGCCGACGTGCGCAGCGGCCATCGTCGGGACGGCGAGAGCGAGGACGGCGCCGCCGAGGACGGCAGCGGAGGTGATCGCGACGCGGCGGGCGCGGGTGCGGGTGTTGTTGTTGCTGGACATGAAGAAGTCTCCTGATTGCTCGTGAAGCGGGCGCGTCGGAAGGACGCGGGAACCCGCGAAGGATGACGCTGCCGTGGGCAGCGGAACGTCGGTGCGGCGTTCAGCCGCGGACGGGCGCCGGCGGTCCGCGTCGCGAGACGTCGCGGGAGATCGCGGCGTCGAACGCGGGAAGCAGGACGGAGCGGAGTGCACCAGGGCGTCGGTGATCGACGGGAGCGCCGAGGACGGCGCGCAGGAGCAGCGCCTGGAACCAGCGCGCGACGGCCTGGGCGAGCGCCTCGCCGTGCCAGATGAGCAGCGTGGTGAGTGCGGCGGCGATGACGTGCGCGCCCAGCATGGCGGCGTCGGCCGTGGGCACCGATGCGACGGGCCCGAGCAGCGCGAGATCGAGGTGGTGCGCATGGCCCGACGTGTCAGCGACGGCGGATCCCGTGGGCGAACCCAGCACCTGGAAGACGAGGTGGAAGGCCGCCTGCGCGAGGAGGACGGCAGCGGCGACACGCGAGCGCGACGGCCGCACGCCCACGAGCAGCGCGCAGAGCGGTGTGAGCAGCGTGGCGACCGCGAGGATGAGCAGCGGATGCGGTGCGGATCCGCCGCCGAGGGTGTGCGACACGGCGGCGAGTAGCGTGGCCACGGAGGAGACGGCGGCGGCGCGTACCAGTCGCAGCTGCCGGGTCGTCACCGTGTCAGCCTAGCCCGGTCGGCGGTGCCGGGCGGATTCCTAGGCTGCGGGCAGTAGCGTTGGCACGTGGAAATCCTCCTCTACGTGGGCGGCATCCTGTTCATGCTGATCGGCCTCGGCTTGTCGATCGGCCTGCATGAGGTCGGCCATCTCGTCCCCGCCAAGCTCTTCGGCGTGCGCGTCGGCCAGTACATGATCGGCTTCGGGCCGCGTCTCTGGTCGAAGCGGATCGGCGAGACCGAGTACGGATTCAAGTTGCTGCCGCTGGGCGGCTTCATCTCGATGTCGGGCATGTACCCCGCTTCGAATAACGCCGGACCTGCGCGGGGTGTGTTCCGCACGCTCATCCAGGACGCGCGCTCCGCGAACGACGAGACCATCGCCGAGGGCGCCGAGGACCGCGTCTTCTACAAGCTCCCGGTGTGGAAGCGCGTGGTCGTCATGCTGGGCGGACCGCTGATGAACCTGCTCCTCGCGGTCATCATCTTCACGGTCCTCGTCTCCGGCATCGGGGTGCAGCAAGGAACGACGACGATCGCGTCGGTGACCGAATGCGTCGTGCCCGCCGAGTCCACGGCGACCGAGTGCTCCGCCGACGACCCCGCGTCGCCGGCGGCGGAGGCGGGCATCGAACCGGGTGACGTGCTGGTCTCGATCGACGGTCAGCCGGTGTCGACGTTCGCCGAGGCGACAGCCATCGTCCAGGCGGCGCCGGGCGACGCGCTCGACTTGGTGGTGCGTCGCGACGGGGCCGAGAAGGCCTTGAGCATCACGCCGATCGCCGCAGAGCGCACGATCACGGATGCCAGCGGGCAGCCGATCCTCGACTCCTCCGGCGATCCCGTCGTCAAGGAGGTCGGCTACGTCGGCATGGGCTCGCAGATGGGCTACGTGCAGCAGCCTCTCACCGCCGGAGCGCAGCTGACGGCCGAGAACGTCAGCCGGGTGGCCTCGCTGATCGTCACCCTCCCGGTGCGGCTCTGGGATATCGGTGTCTCACTGGTCACCGGAGGCGAGCGCGACCCGAACAGCCCGCTCAGCGTCGTCGGTGTCGGGCGGCTCGCCGGAGAGGTCGCCGCGACCGACGCCCCGATCCTGAATCGCTTCGCGGTGCTGCTGCAGCTGTTGGCCTCGCTGAACGTCGCGCTCTTCGTCTTCAACCTCATCCCGCTACTTCCGCTCGACGGCGGTCACGTCGTGGTGGCGCTCTGGGAGGGCGTCAAGCGGATCTGGGCGAAGCTGTTCCGTCGGCCCCCGCCGGCGCCCGTCGACGCCACCCGGCTCGTGCCGTTGACGGTGGTCGTCGCGGTGCTGCTGATCGGCATGGGCGCGCTCCTGCTGGTCGCCGACCTGTTCAACCCGGTCGACATCCTGCAGTAACGGCCGCAGCGCGAACTCTTACGAGAGCGCGTGACGGACGAGCCGTTCCAGAGTGCGGATACCGTCGCGCGACAGGATCGACTCGAGGTGTCCCTGTACCGAGGCGAAGTGCGGGCCGCGAAGCGCATACACGTCGCCCGACACGGCATCCGCCGAGACCTCCGCCGGCCCGACCTTCGTCGTGCCGGGCTCGACGCGGGCGGTGAAGGTGTTGTAGAAGCCGATCGACGGGTCCTCGCCGAACACGGGCACCGCCTTCTGGAGGCCCTGGTGCGGAGCATCCAGCGATGTCAGCGCGATGCCGAACCGGTCGCTGAGGATCTGGTGACTGAGGCAGACGGCAAGCAGCGGCGCCTCGGCGTCCATGCGTCGGGCGACGACCTCGCGCATCCGGGCGATGCGGGCATTGCCGGCATCCCGGGGATCGCCGGGTCCGGGGCCCGCCACGACGATGTCTGCGGCATCCAGATCGGCGTCCTGCACCTCGCTCCAGGGGCTGATCGTGACGGAGAGGCCGAGGTGGCGGAGCTGATGCGCGAGCATCGTGGTGAAGCGGTCCTCGGCGTCCACCACGAGTGCGGTGCGCCCGGCGAACGGTCCGTCGAGATCGTCGCCCTGCGGGTTGAGCCAGAAATCCGCCAGGCGGGCGTTACGCGACGACAGCAGCGCGGCGATGGTCGGGTCGTCGGCCAGTGCCTGCTCGTCACCGGGGGCATCGGAGTCGCTGCGCGCCTCGGCGATCTGGTCGCGGTCGATGGCGCCGATCGCCCCCAGCACGCCGGCTGCCTTGCCGTGCGTCTCCGAGACCTCGCCGAGGGGGTCCGAGTGCCGCACGAGGGTCGCCCCGACGGGCACGCTGAGCGCACCGTCCTTCAGATAGACCGTGCGGATGAGGATCGGGGCATCCAGGTCGTGCCCGCCGTCCCCGTTCGGGGTGAACAGGGCGGCCACGCCGGAGTAGTAGCCGCGGGGCTTCTTCTCATGGCGGCGGATCACCGCGCAGGCGTTCTGCATCGGCGATCCGGTGACCGTCGGCGCGAACATCGTCTCGCGCAGGATGTCGCGGGGGTCGAGGGCGCTGCGTCCGCGGAGCATGTACTCGGTGTGCGTGAGCCGCGACATCTCCTTGAGGTGCGGTCCGGTGATCCGGCCGCCGTCGGAGCAGACGGCGCTCATCATCTTGAGCTCTTCATCGACGACCATGAAGAGCTCTTCGGTCTCCTTCGTCGAAGCGAGGAAGTCGATGAGCGTCTCCTTCGTGGCGCCTCCCGACGGGTGGCGGAAGGTGCCGGAGATCGGATTCATGGTGACGACGCCGCCGCGTGCGACGACGTGCGCCTCCGGGCTCGCACCGACCGCGATGTGGCCGGGCGTGAAGACGGCGAACGTCCAGTACGCCCCGCGCTCGTGCGTGAGCAGAGCGCGGAACCAGGTGAGTGCCGCCGTGCGGTCGTCGACGTCGATGTTCGCGGTGAAGTCGCGGCGGATGACGAAGTTGGCTCCCTCGCCGCGGCCGATCTCGTCGGCGATGACCTTCTCGACGATCGTGGCGTACTCCGCGTCGGCGATGTCGAAGCCGTCGTCGTGCAGCGGCACCGGGGCGTCGGGGAGCGCGGCGAGCACCTCTCCGGTCTCCAGGTGAAGGTGTTCGTCGACGACGATGCAGCGCAGGGGCGCGCCGTCGTCCTGCGCGACGAAGCCGCGCTCGCGCACCTGGCGATACGGGACGAGTGCGAACACCTCGCGCGGTGCGCCGTCGATGTCGAGAGGGATGTCGCGCAGCAGGTCGACGTCGAGGACGTCGCCGCTAAGAAGCTCGACGGTGTCGGCGCCGTCGCGTGCGATCAGCACGAAGGATGCCGTCGGGTCGGCGCTGAGCTCGGCGAGTCGTGAGAGGGTCATCGATGTCTCCTGTGAAGGGCTCCGGCTCGGCTCAACGAAAAGACCGCCCCGGAGGCGGTCTGGATTCGTGGGAACGCGAACACACCGCCTAAGAGGCGGGCCACCAGGTGAAGTTCGCGAGCATGGGGTGAAAACTACCACACCGCGTGTGCCGTGCCCGGGCGGATGACGCCGAGACGATGCGGTCGACATCCAGCCCCCGTGCATCCTGGCGGCGTAGGCTTGAGGGGTGCCAGCAGTGAATCTTGGGATGCCGAAGGTCCCCGTCGTCCTCGCCCCGCGTCGCAAGTCCCGCCAGATCAAGGTGGGCAAGGTGCTCGTCGGTGGCGATGCACCCGTCAGCGTGCAGTCGATGACCACGACCAAGACGACCGATATCAACGGGACGCTGCAGCAGATCGCCGAACTCACGGCGTCCGGCTGCGAGATCGTGCGTGTCGCCGTGCCGTCGCAGGACGACGCGGACGTGCTGCACATCATCGCGAAGAAGAGCCAGATCCCGGTGATCGCCGACATCCACTTCCAGCCGAAGTACGTGTTCCAGGCGATCGACGCCGGCTGCGCCGCGGTGCGTGTGAATCCGGGGAACATCCGCAAGTTCGACGATCAGGTCGGGGCGATCGCCAAGGCCGCCAAAGACGCCGAGGTCTCCCTGCGCATCGGCGTCAACGCCGGATCCCTCGACCCGCGCCTGCTGCAGAAGTACGGCAAGGCGACTCCGGAGGCGCTCGCCGAGAGCGCGCGCTGGGAAGCCTCCCTCTTCGAGGAGCACGACTTCCACGACTTCAAGATCTCGGTGAAGCACAACGACCCGGTGATCATGGTCCAGGCCTATCGCCTGCTGGCGCAGATGGGCGACTGGCCGCTGCACCTCGGAGTCACCGAGGCCGGACCCGCGTTCCAGGGCACGATCAAGAGCGCGACGGCCTTCGGCATCCTTCTGGGCGAGGGCATCGGCGACACGATCCGCGTCTCGCTCTCCGCCCCGCCGGCCGAAGAGGTCAAGGTCGGGCACCAGATCCTGCAGTCGCTCAATCTGCGCGAGCGCAAGCTCGAGATCGTCTCGTGCCCGTCGTGCGGACGCGCTCAGGTCGACGTCTACACCCTCGCGGAAGACGTGACCGAGGGGCTCAAGGACATGACCGTCCCGCTGCGCGTCGCCGTGATGGGCTGCGTCGTGAACGGCCCAGGCGAGGCGCGTGAGGCCGACCTCGGTGTGGCTTCGGGCAACGGCAAGGGGCAGATCTTCGTCAAGGGCGAGGTCATCAAGACCGTCCCCGAGGCCGACATCGTCGCCACGCTGATCGAGGAGGCGAACCGGATCGCCGAGGAGATGGGCCCCGCGGCGCCGCTCGGCACCGCCCAGGTCGTCACCGTCTGAGCATCGACCCGAGGAGACCGAGATGTCCGACAGCACCGTGCCGGCGCCCGTGCAGGCGATGGTCGACGCGATCAACGCGGCCGACACCGAGGCCTTCGTCTCGGCGTTCACCGCTGACGGCTTCGTGAGCGACTGGGGAACGGTGAAGTCCGGACCCGATGGCGTTCGGAGCTGGGCAGGAAGCGATGCGATCGGTGCCGGAGCGCGCATGACCGTGCTGAGCGCCGTGACCGAGGGCGACACCACCCGCATCCGGTTCGGCTGGTCGAGCCGCGTGTTCAACGGCGAGTCCGACGGCATCTTCGTCGTCGAGGGCGACAAGCTCGCGAGCTTCACCATCCCGCCCGCTCACTGAGCACATCGGCGTCCCGGACGCCTTCTCGTCTCTGCACCGACCCCAGGAGTCCCATGCCGTCCACGATCGTGTCCTTCGCCGATGGTTCCCTGACGGGTGACGGTGTCGTCACGCGCGTCGAGACCTTCCCTGAGGGCGTGGTGGTCGTCGTCGACGCGTCGCCGTTCCATCCGGTGGATCACACGTGGCCCGATCAGCCGGGCGACTCCGGCGAGCTGATCGTGGGCGATGCGCGTGCGGCCGTCGTCGAGGCCGTCATGGCAGCGTCGAGCGACGCGGGCGAGTTCACTGTCGGCAACGGCATCCCCGTCAAGCGCGGTGCGGAGGGATGGACCTGGCTGGTGGGGCACCGCCTCGCCGCGGAGGCGCCCGAGGGGCTCGTCCCCGGCGCGACCGTCACCCTTTCGGTGGATGCCATGCGTCGCGCAGGACTCAGCCGCGGGCACACCGCATGCCACCTCGCCTCGCTCGCCCTGGACCTCGCCGTCGCCGACCTGTGGCGCAAGGATCCTGGCGCCGACGCTCTCGGCAACCCGGACTTCGAGGGTCGCGCGAATCAGTCGAGCCGCATCGACGAGGACGGCGCCGTTGACGAGTATCGCCTCGGCAAGAGCCTGCGCCGCGCCGGGTTCGACACCGAGACGTTCGCGGCGACGCTCGACGCGCGCGCGGCGCGCATCAACGCCCAGCTCGCCGACTGGGTCGCGTCGGGAGCGTCCAGCCGCATCGAGGTCGAAGGCCCGACCATCGTCGATCGTCGGCGCTGGCACTGCGAGCTTCCCGAGGGTGAGGCCGTGATCCTGTGCGGCGGCACGCACGTCGCGTCGCTGTCGGAGTTCGCCTCGATCGAGGTCGCGCTGGATCTGAGCGACCCGCAGTTGCTGGTGATGACGACCACGGCGGTGCCGGCCGTCTGAGCGTCGCCCGCCCTGCCGGCGACACTGTGGCTGCGGGTCAGACCTCGAAGTCGATCTCTCCGCGTGCGATGTCGGCGCGGACGACCCGAAGTCGGACCATGTCACCGGGCCGCGAGCCCGCGGGCACGGGAGCGGTTGCGGTCACGGCGGGGTTGGCGATCTGGATGGATGCGCGGTCGCCGCGGAGTTCGATGACGGTCGCCTCGATCGTCGTGCCGACCAGCGGAGTCATCAGGGCCGCTTCGACGCAGTTGATGGTCGCCGCGTTCAGCTGGGATGCGCGCCGGCCGGATTCCTGCATCAGCCCGGGCAGCTCGTCGAGCGACTCCCGTGCCCACGACGGGATCTCTCGCCCGGTCGAGACGGCGAGGCAGATCGCCAGCACCCAGCGGTCGACGAGGCGCCGCAGTGGCGCGGTGGCGTGGGCGTACGGCGCGGCGATCGCTGCCTGGACGGCATCTCTGGGCGCCTCGCCGTCGAACGTGACATAGCCCGCGCCGCGGAAGAGGGCTGCTGCTGCCTGCAGGACGGGAAGCGTCAACGGGTCGTTCCGGTCGAGGGTGCGCAGGTACTCGCCGTAGTCGCCGGACGTCCACGGGCGGCCGAGCGCCTCGGTCTGGTGCCGGAACGTGTCGAAGGCGTCGTCGTCGGGCCTCGGCATCGTGCGCAGGATGCCGACTCCGGCATCGAGCATGAGAGAGGCCGCGGCCATTCCCGTCATCAGGGAGAGCTGGGCGTTCCATTCCTCGACAGCGAGTGGGGTGGTGCGTTCTATCGCGTAGGTGCCGTCGTCGGCGCGCACGACTTCTTCGTCCGGGAGGTTGAGGCTCGCGCCTCCGCGACGCCGCTCTTGCTCGATGCGCAGGGCGCCGATCTCCGGGAGGAGCGTCGCCGGGCCCTCCTCGCCTCGATCGAGGGACTGCTGGGTCGAGACGTAGTCGAGCTGGGCGCGCGAGCGGATGAGTGCACGCTCCAGACGGAAAGCGGAGACGGCACCCTCGGCGTCGAGGGAGAACGTCCACACGAGCGCCGGCCGATCGACGTCGGCGAGAAGGGAGGCGCGATCCTCGCTCAGGATCGGCGGATGCAGGGGGATTCTGCCATCGGCGGCGTACAGCGTCTGCCCGCGGCGGCGAGCCTCGGCGTCGACCGCGCCTTCCGGCTCCACGAAGCCGGGGACGTCGGCGATCGCGTAGCGGACCGTGTATCCGGCGCCGTCGCGTTCCAGGTGGAATGCCTGGTCGAGGTCACGGGATCCGGCGGGGTCGAGGGTCGCGAACGGAATCTCGCGCAGGTCGAGCTCGGGTTCGGTCGGGTCTGTCGCGTCCGCTTCGGCGAGCACCTCCGCGGGGAACTTGAGCGGGGCGTCCAGGGATTCGCGCAATGCCGCCAATGCCGAGGCGAGCTCGGTCTGTTCGGCGGACGAGGCGACGTGCGATCGGCGCTGAGGCATGCTTCCACCATAGGTCGAGCGGCTCCGAGCGTCGTCCAGATCCGCCGGGGCGCCCCTGCGTCAGAAGGGTGGTGGGGTGTCGTCTTCGGTGAAGGTGATGGTGTGGGGTGGTGGGGGTGTGTCGATGTAGGTGCGGCCGGTGGGGCTGGTCCAGGTGTACAACCCGTCGGTGAGGGGTTCGACGTGCCACGGGGTCTGGTGTTTGAGGGTGTGGTGTCGTCGGCAGAGGTGGCCGAGGTTCTCGGCGGTGGTCGCACCGCCGTGGGCGGCGTCGTGGTGGTGGTCGATGTCGCAGTCCGATGGTGGGTATCCGCAGGTGGGGAATCGGCAGCGTTGATCCCGAGCCCGCAGGTGTCGTTTCAGGTCAGCGCCAGGTCGGTACCGGTCGACGGCGAGGAGGGCCCCGGTGATGGGGTGGGTGAGGATGCGATCCCATCCGGATGCCGCACCCGCCAGGCGTCTCGCGGTGTCGGGGTCGATCGGGGTGCGCCCGTTCAGTTCCGCAGGGGTGGTCCCGGCGCCCATGAGGGTCGTGACGGGGACGGTGACGGACACGGTGGCGGTGATCGCGGCGAGCAGCCCGGCCGGGGTGTCGTGTCCGGCCGGTGTGCCGGTGAGGAGGAGATCGAGGGTGAGATCGGCGCGGATCTGCCCGAGAGTGCGCGGGCCTTTCGCCACCGTGTCACCGTGCTTCTTGTCGGAGGCCGGGCGACCTGCGGTCCGCGCCGCATCCGCCGCCGGGCCGAACGCGCTCTCCCGCGAGTCGCCACCAGCATCCGCCCGGGTCGGGTGTGTCTGTTCCTGCACCGTCTGTTCCTGCACGGTTTTCGCCATGGCGGTGATCCGGTCGAACGCGCCGTGCACGAGCGCGGCGGGGCCGCACATTCCGAGTTCGGCCATCCCGTCAGGGAGGTCTTTCACCCACACACCCCGCTTCGCCCGCGCATCCTTGTGTCGTTCACCGATCGGACGGGACTGGTAGCGTTCCGCGACCCGCCGCGCCATCCGGGCGACACGGTTCGGGGACTCGGTCTCCGCGAACCCGAGCACCTCCCCGGCATACGCATCCCGGGCCGCGGGGATCATCCAAGTGCGCACCGGCGTCGCAGATCACCCGGGCATGCCCGGCACTGATGAGCCCGGCGCCCAGCGCCCGCCACACCCGCGGGAAACGCTCCACCAGGAACGACGCGTCCGTCATCCGCCGCTGCACCGTCCGGTCCGACACGCGCAGCGCGGCCGCGAACTCGGCCGCGACGCCAGCTCCGCCTCGTCCCGCGACGCGGCCTGCCGGGCGACGTCGACCGCCAAACGGGACCCGACCGCGAGGAAACCATCACGCACCGCCTGCATGCTGCTGATCGTGCGCTCGACCTCGACGAGCATCTCGGTGACCGCCCCCAGGGCGTTCACCTGCTCGACCGTCGCGTCCGCCAGTGCTGTCATACCCCTAGTGAACCAGGGGCCACCGACATTCAAACCCCCAGATCAGCCCCACAAACCGATACACCGGCATGCCGTCCCGAAGCAACGGAACACCGTCGCTGAGCCCGCGATTGTTCCGGCTGTACCGCCCCCGATGTCGACCGCCCGCGTTAGCGTGGAGTCATGACCACTGCAGCCAAGGCCCAGACCCTTGTCGGACTCTATGACGCTCCGGAGATCCTCCGCGTCGTGAACGTGTGGGATGTCGTCGGTGCCCGTGCCGTCGCCGCCCTTCCCGAGACGAAGGCGATCGCGACCGCCGGACACGGCATCGCCGCCTCCTTCGGGTATGACGACGGTGCGACGCCGCGCGACCTCATGATCGACATGGTCGGGCGCATCGCGGCATCCGTCCAGGTCCCCGTCACCGCCGACCTCGACGACGGCTACGGAGACGCGGGGGAGACCACCCGTCTCGCGATCGGCGTCGGCATCGTCGGTGCGAACGTCGAAGACCGGCTCAAGCCGTTCGACGAGTCGGTCGCCGCCGTCGAGGCGATCGTGAAGGCCGCTGAGGCCGAGGGTGTCCCGTTCGCACTCAACGCGCGCACCGACGCCTTCGTCCGCGCGGGTCACCGTCCGGTCCAGGAGAGCATCGCCGATGCGATCCAGCGCGGCCGCGCCTACCTCGACGCCGGGGCGACCGCGGTCTTCGTCCCGGGCCTCCTCGACGCGAACGTCACCCGTCAGCTCGTCGAGGGCATCGGCGATCGCAAGGTCAGCGTGATCGGCGTCCCCGGCGCTCTCGCGGCCTCGGATTACGAGAAGCTCGGCGTCGCGCGCATCTCCTACGGCCCGCTCCCGCAGCGCGTGGCACTCACCGCACTGCAGGAGCTCGCCGTCAGCCTGTACGGCGGGGGAGTCGTGCCGTCCGGACTGCCCGCGCTCAACTGACCTCGTCGCAGAGACGGGTGTCCACGGCTCACTAGACTTGATCCGTGGTCACTCGTCTCTCGAAATTCTTCCTCCGTACGCTCCGCGAAGACCCTGCCGGTGCAGAGGTCGCCAGCCACAAGCTGCTGATCCGGGCGGGATACATCCGTCCGCAGGCTGCCGGCATCTTCGCGTGGCTGCCACTGGGTCTGCGCGTCAAGGCGAAGATCGAGGCCGTCGTCCGTGAGGAGATGGCCGAGGCCGGTGCGCAGGAGGTGCACTTCCCGGCGCTCATGCCGCGCGAGGCGTACGAGGCGACCGGGCGCTGGGAGGAGTACGGCGATCTGCTGTTCCGACTCCAGGACCGCAAGGGCGGCGACTATCTCCTCGCGCCCACGCACGAGGAGGCCTTCACGCTGCTCGTGAAGGACCTGTACTCGTCGTACAAGGATCTGCCGCTGACGATCTACCAGATCCAGGACAAGTACCGCGACGAGGCCCGCCCGCGCGCAGGTCTGCTCCGCGGTCGCGAGTTCACGATGAAGGACGCCTACTCGTTCGACGCTTCGGATGAGGGCCTCGACGCCAGCTACCAGGCGCAGCGCGACGCGTACGAGCGCATCTTCCAGCGGCTCGGGCTCGAGTACGTCATCGTGCAGGCGGATGCCGGCGCCATGGGCGGCTCGCGCAGCGAGGAGTTCCTGCACCCCACTCCCGTGGGTGAGGACACCTTCGTCCGCAGCGCCGGCGGGTACGCGGCGAACGTCGAGGCGTTCACGACGGCTGTTCCCGATGCGATCGCGTTCGACGCCGATGCGGCCCCCGTCATCTTCGACTCGCCCGACACGCCGACCATCGAGACGCTCGTCGCGCACACCAACGCGCACCTGGACGGGGAGTACACCGCTGCGGACACGCTGAAGAACGTCGTCCTCTCGCTGACGCACCTCGACGGCACCCGCGAACTCGTCATCGTCGGCATCCCCGGCGACCGTGAGGTCGATGAGAAGCGCGCCGAAGTGGCCTTCGCCCCGGCAGAGGTGGCGACGGCAACGGCCGACGACTTCGAGAACAACCCTCTGCTGGTGAAGGGCTACATCGGCCCTTGGTCGCCGACCGGTGCGGTGCTCGGCGAGGAGTCGGCCACCGGCATCCGCTATCTGGTCGACCCCCGCGTCAGCGAGGGCACCAGCTGGATCACGGGCGCGAACATCGACCAGAAGCACGCGCACTCGGTCGTCGCCGGACGCGACTTCTTCGCGGACGGCATCGTGGAGATCGCGAACGTCCGTGCAGGTGACCCCGCACCCGATGGCTCGGGTCCTGTCGAGCTCGCGCGCGGAATGGAGATCGGGCATGTCTTCCAGCTCGGTCGCAAGTACGCGGAGGCGCTGGGGCTCAAGGTGCTCAACGAGAACGGCAAGCTCGTCACCGTCACGATGGGTTCGTACGGCATCGGCGTGACCCGTATCCTCGCGATCATCGCCGAGCTCAACAACGACGACAAGGGCCTGATCTGGCCGGCATCCGTCGCTCCGTTCGACGTGCAGGTCGTGGCCGCGGGCCGCGACCAGGTCGCCTTCGACGTCGCTGAAGCGCTCTCGGCGCAGCTGGAGAGCGCCGGGTTCGACGTGCTGTACGACGATCGACCCAAGGTCTCGCCCGGCGTGAAGTTCGGCGACGCGGAACTCGTCGGCGTGCCGAAGATCGTCATCGTCGGCCGCGGCGCAGCCGACGGTCAGGTCGAGCTCTGGGACCGGAGCACGGGGGAGCGCGACGCGATCTCCGTCGGCGACGTCGTGGGACGCCTGACCCGCTGAGCTTCTGCCCGAACGCCGCGCCCGCCATCCAGCGGAGCGCGGCGTTTCGGCGACTTGCGTGAGAAAGCCTGGCGTTGAACGCTCGATGACGCGCGGCGTTGCGGGATGCACCAGCTCCTTCCCGCATGCGACGCTGGGACCATGACGGACGAACCGCTGCCGGAGACCCTGACCGCCGAGATCGACGCGCTCCTCGACGACGCGGGCGTTCATGATGATCGCAGACTCGTGACGCGGATGATCCGCACGTCGATCGGCCTCGGTGAGGATGATGCGGACCGACTGGACCTGAAGATCGCGTCCGCAGCCCTCGCCGAGATGCGCGACGCGTTCCGGCTGTTCGCGCCGTTCCGCGGCGTGCCGAAGGTCAGCGTGTTCGGATCGGCGCGCACGCAGCAGGACGATCCGCTCTACCTCCAGGCGCGCGACATCGCGGCCGCTCTCGCCGCGGACGGCTGGATGGTCGTGACCGGGGCGGGTCCAGGGATCATGCAGGCTGCGGCGGAAGGTGCCGGCCCCGAACTCTCGCTCGGGGTGTCCATCCGCCTGCCGTTCGAGGAGAAGGCGAACAGCCTCGTCACCGGTCAGGGCCAGGTCGTCGCGATGAAGTACTTCTTCACCCGCAAGCTGATGCTCGTGAAGGAGTCCTCGGGCTTCATCTGCCTGCCCGGCGGCTTCGGCACGCTCGACGAGATGTTCGAGCTGCTCACGCTGCAGCAGACGGGCAAGGCCGAGCCGACCCCGATCGTCCTGCTCGACCAGCCCGGTGGCACCTTCTGGCACGGCCTGCAGCGGTACATCGATGACACCCTCGAACCGATGGGCGTCATCTCACCCGGCGACTTCGACCGGGTCGTCGTCACCGACTCCGCGGAGAGGGCGCGGGCGGAGATCGCCGGTTTCTGGCGCAACTACGATTCCCTGCGGTGGATCGGCGACACCCTCGTGCTGCGTCTGCGCAACGAGCCGACGGATGCCGAGATCGAGGTGCTGAACGAGCAGTTCGCGCCGATGCTGGCCTCCGGTCGAATCGAACGGACGGCACCCAGACGCCCCGAGGTCGCCGACGACGACGTGCTGCATCTGCCGCGCCTGATCCTGCATTTGGATCAGCGTCAGGTCGGAAGTCTGTTCCGGCTCATCCGCGCGATCAACGACCTGCCGTCTGCTCCCGCGCAGTGATGCCTGCGGCGAACGCATCGAGGTCGACCGCCCGCCCGAGGATGCGCTCCGCAGCGCGGCGACCCGAGTAGTACGCCGCTCCGACGGTCGCAGGCTCATCGCCCCAGGTCGCCTCGCCGGCGAAGTGCAGGACGTCGTCGACGGGACCTGCGAGCTCGTCATGATCATGATGCGAGGAGCCGAGCGCGAGGTGGGAGTAGGACCCGACGGAGAACCGGTCCTCGCCCCAGTGCGTGATCCAGTGCGCCACCGGCTCACCGACCGCATCGCCGTAGAGTGCGCGCAGAGCGCGTACGACGTCGGCGACCACCTCGTCATCGGGGAGCTCCTGCATGTGGCGCCCGAACGGACCGGCCGCGAAGGTCAGCAGGGTCGGAATGCCGCTCACCGCGGACACGTCGTACCAGGAATGCCAGTGCTCCCCGGCTTCGCCGAGAGCGCGGATGACGTAGCTGTCCTCATTCCAGAACCGCTCGGGGAACTGGAGGAAGATCTTGTTGAAGACGCCCATGCCCAGTCTGTCGATCGGTCCGGCGACGGAGTCGGGCAGCGGGGGATCGAAGGCGAGCGATCCCGCCTGGAGAACGCCGAGAGGAACGGTCACGACGACGCGATCAGCGGTGAACTCGGCGTCGCCGGTGCTGACGACGACTCCGGTCGCCGACCGCGCGACGCGGCTCACGATGTGGCCCAGACGGACGTCGAGTCCCGCCGAGATGCGGCGCGGCAGCTCGTCGTAGCCGCGCGGGAAGATCACCTCGTCGCCGTCGATCGCATCCTCGTCGAGCCCGTGCGCGTCGAGGTCGCCGATCCATGCTCCGCACTGCTCCTCGACGCGGTGCCGGAAGAACTCGCGGATCTCGTCGATGCGCTCGGGGTCGAGGCCGGAGCGGTCGAGCGCGCGCTCGGTCACGTCCAGGTAGGTGTCGCCGGCGGAGGACTCGCCGATCTCCTCGACGAGCAGGCGGTCCGCTTCCTCGACATCGGCGATCCATCGCGCGCTGGCCTCGGCGTCCATGAGCTTGCCGTCGCCGTCGAAGTTCTCGATCGGGCGTCCGCCGACCTGGAAGCTGCCCACGGTGTACTCCAGTGTCGGAATGCCGAGCGCCTGCACGAGCTCCCAGAGCGGCGATCCGTCGATGCCGTGGACCCATGAGGCGCCGAGGTCGACGGGGAACCCGGCCTGCCGATCGGAGTTCATCCGTCCGCCGACGCGGTCGCGCCCCTCGAGCACCACGACTCTCTGGCCCGCGTCGACCAGCATCCGCGCAGTCGTGACGCCCGACATCCCGGCGCCGATCACGATGGTGTCGAACGAGTTCACGTGGTCCTCCTGCGGCGTCGTCGCCGCGACGGCGCGGCTGCCGCCGTGGCAACAGGCGGTGGGCACAGGGTATCGTGGTACGGATGTCGCGCGTGCGAACAGGCGCGACGAGAGCTGAATAGGGAGGCCGTCATGGACATCGAACTGAGTCTGCTGCGAGGCATCGAGAAGGAGAAGGCGATTCCCTTCGAGGAACTCGTCTCGATCATCGAGCAGGCGATCCTGACCGCGTACTCCAAGCACGTCGCCGGTGACGGCGCGGCCCCCGAAGGCGTCCGCGTGCACCTCGATCGCAAGACCGGTCACGTCGACGTGCTCCAGGTCGTCCGGGATGAAGAGGGCGCGATCATCGGCGAGGAGGACGCGACTCCCGACGACTTCGGCCGGATCGCCGCCTTCGCCGCCAAGCAGGTCATCAGCCAGCGCCTCCGCGACATCGCGGACGACGTCGTGCTCGGCGACTTCAAGGACAAGGAAGGCGACATCGTCGCCGGCGTCATCCAGCAGGGTCCGAACCCGCGGATGATCCACGTCGACCTCGGCGCCGTCGAGGCCATCCTGCCGCCCGAGGAGCAGGTGCCGGGCGAGGAGTACACCCACGGATCGCGACTGCGTGTCTACGTGACGAGCGTCGCGAAGGGCCTCAAGGGTCCGCAGATCACCGTGTCGCGCACCCACCCGGGTCTCGTCCGCAAGCTCTTCGCCCTGGAGGTTCCGGAGATCGCGGCCGGTCTCGTGGAGATCGTCTCGCTCGCTCGCGAAGCCGGGCACCGGACGAAGATCGCGGTGAAGGCGAACGACCCCTCGATCAACGCGAAGGGCGCCTGCATCGGTGAGATGGGGCGCCGCGTCCGCGCGGTGACCGAGGAGCTCGCGGGGGAGAAGATCGACATCGTCGATCACGATCCGGATCTGGCGACCTTCGTGGCACACGCCCTGTCGCCTGCCAAGGTGACGAGCGCCTTCGTGCTCGACGCCGGCACCAAGGCCGTGCGCGCGCTGGTTCCCGACTACCAGCTGTCGCTCGCGATCGGCAAGGAGGGCCAGAACGCCCGCCTCGCCGCCAAGCTCACCGGAGCCAAGATCGACATCCAGCCCGACAGCGTCCTCGACGACTGACCGGTTCTCGTCCCGACTCGCGCCATGCGGGGAGAGGGGCGGGGGAACGCAGGTGTAAGATGGAACCCGTACGAACGTGCGTCGGCTGTCGCACGCGTGCTCCTCGCTCCGCTCTTCTCAGAGTGGTGTCCCAGAACAATGTGCTCATCATCGATGAGCGTGCTGTTCTGCCGGGGAGAGGCGCGTGGCTGCATCCGACACAGGAATGCATGGATGCCGCTCTGCGGCGTCGCGCATTCGGACGAGCACTGCGCGTGTCCACTCAGTTGGACACGCGGACCTTCGAACAGCACCCACCAAGAAACAAAGGCTGAACAGCTATGGAAACAAAGTGAACGGCTCGAAATGAGACCCGTCCGCGACTAGTGGTCTGCCCTGTCTGGGTGGACCGACTCAGACAGGAGAATTGTGGCTGGTAAACCACGCGTACATGAGATCGCCGCCGAACTCGGCGTCGACAGCAAGGTCGCTCTTGCAAAGCTCAAAGAACTCGGCGAGTTCGTGAAGAGCCCGTCCTCGACCATCGAACCGCCGGTGGCGCGCAAGCTGCGTGCGGCGATCGAGGCCGACGGCTCGCTCAAGACCGGTGCGGATGCCGCGCCTGCGGCCAAGCCCGCAGCGAAGCCCGCCGCCAAGCAGGCGCCGACCCCGGGCCCCAAGCCCGGCCCGAAGCCTGCCCCCGAGGCTCCCGCCCCCGAGGCACCCGCCCCGGCGGCTCCCGCTCCGGAAGCACCTGCTCCCGCTGCGGAGACCCCTGCACCGGCATCCGAGCCCGCAGCGGCCAAGTCCGATGACGGCGGCGCGCCGAAGCCCGGTGCCCCGCGCCCCGGCAACAACCCCTTCTCCTCCTCGCAGGGGATGGGCCAGCGTCCGGCGGGTCCCCGCCCGGGCAACAACCCCTTCGCTTCCGCGCAGGGCATGGGCCAGCGCCCGAGCCCGACTCCCGGAAACATCCCGCGCCCGCAGGCGCCCCGTCCCGGCGCTCCGCGTCCGGGTGCCCCGCGTCCCGGCGGCCCCGGTCGTCCCGGTGGCGCAGGTCGCCCCGGTGGCGGCGGTCGTCCCGGTGGCGCACCGTTCCAGCAGCGTCCCGGCGGCCCCGGTCGTCCCGGCGGTGCCGGTGGACCCGGTGGTGCAGGCGGCCCCGGTGCACGTCCCGGTGGCGGTTTCGCCGGTCGTCCCGGTGGTGGTGGCGGCCGTGGCCGCGGTCCCGGTGGTGGTACCGCCGGTGCCTTCGGCAAGGGCGGCGGCAAGAGCAAGCAGCGCAAGTCGCGGCGGGCGAAGCGGCAGGAATTCGAGATGCGGAGCGCCCCGGTCGTCGGTGGCGTCAACGTCACCCGTGGCAACGGGGAGATCATTCGCATGCGTCGTGGCGCGTCCATCGCGGACTTCGCCGACAAGATCGAGACGCTGACCGGCTACACCGTGCAGCCGGGAACCCTCGTCACCATCCTCTTCAACCTCGGCGAGATGGCCACGGCCACCGAGTCGCTGGACGAGGCGACCTTCGAGGTCCTGGGTGCCGAGCTCGGCTACAAGATCCAGATGGTCTCGCCCGAGGACGAGGACAAGGAGCTCCTCGAGGGCTTCGGTCTCAACCTCGAGCAGGAGCTGGAGGAGGAGAGCGAGGACGACCTCGAGATCCGTCCGCCGGTCGTCACCGTCATGGGTCACGTCGACCACGGTAAGACGCGCCTTCTCGACGCGATCCGCCAGACCAACGTCATCGAGGGTGAGGCCGGAGGCATCACCCAGCACATCGGTGCGTACCAGGTGTGGACGGAGCACGAGGGCATCGAACGTGCCATCACCTTCATCGACACCCCCGGTCACGAGGCGTTCACCGCCATGCGTGCCCGTGGTGCGCAGGTCACCGACCTCGCGATCCTCGTGGTCGCGGCCGATGACGGCATCATGCCGCAGACGGTGGAGGCCCTGAACCACGCCCAGGCGGCCAATGTGCCGATCGTGGTCGCGGTCAACAAGGTCGACAAGCCCGACGCCAACCCGTCGAAGGTGCGCCAGCAGCTCACCGAGTACGGTCTGGTCGCGGAGGAGTTCGGTGGCGACGTCATGTTCGTCGACGTGTCGGCACGAGCGAACACCGGCATCCAGGACCTCCTGGACGCGGTGCTGCTCACGGCTGACGCTGGTCTCGACCTGACGGCCAACCCGAACAAGGGTGCCCGCGGTGTCGCGATCGAGGCGAAGCTCGACAAGGGTCGCGGTTCTGTCGCCACCGTGCTGATCCAGTCCGGAACGCTCCGGATCGGTGACGCCATCGTGGCCGGCACGGCCTATGGCCGTGTGCGTGCCATGGCTGACGAGAACGGCGAGCAGGTCCTCGAGGCCTACCCGTCGCGCCCGGTGCAGGTGCAGGGTCTGAACTCCGTGCCTCGTGCCGGTGACGTCTTCATCGTCACCGAAGAGGACCGCATGGCCCGCCAGATCGCTGAGAAGCGTGAAGCAGTCGAGCGCAACGCCCAGCTGGCCAAGGCCCGCAAGCGCATCTCGCTCGAGGACTTCACCCGTGCTCTCGAAGACGGCAAGGTCGAGTCGCTCAACCTCATCATCAAGGGCGACGTGTCTGGTGCTGTCGAAGCGCTCGAGGAATCGCTCCTCAAGATCGAGGTCGACGACTCGGTGCAGCTGCGCATCATCCACCGCGGAGTCGGTGCGATCACCGAGTCCGATGTGAACCTCGCGACGATCGACAACGCGATCATCGTGGGCTTCAACGTGCGTCCCGACACGAAGGCGCGCGAGCGCGCTCAGCGCGAGGGCGTCGACATCCGGTTCTACTCGGTGATCTACAACGCCATCGATGAGATCGAGAGCTCCCTCAAGGGCATGCTCAAGCCGGAGTTCGAAGAGGTCCAGTCGGGCGTCGCCGAGATCCGCGAGGTCTTCCGCTCGTCGAAGTTCGGCAACATCGCCGGTGTCATCGTGCGGTCGGGAACGATCACGCGAAACGCCAAGGCGCGTGTCATCCGCGACGGCGTCGTGGTGGCCGATGGCCTCGCCATCGAGTCACTGCGCCGCTTCAAGGACGACGTCACCGAGGTACGCACGGACTACGAGGCCGGTATCGGTCTCGGCAAGTTCAACGACATCCAGATCGGTGACGAGATCGAGACGACCGAGCTCATCGAGAAGCCTCGCGGCTGATCAATCGCGATACCTTCGGGCGAGGATGCTGCGCGCATCCTCGCCCGAAGACTTTCTGAAGAGGGAGAGAAAAATGGCTGGTGAACGACAGGCTCGTCTGGCGGACCGCATCCGCGTGATCCTCGCCGAGCGGCTGGAGAAGGGGCTGCGCGACCCGCGCCTCGGCTTCGTCACGCTCACCGACTGCCGCGTCAGCGGCGACCTCCAGCACGCCTCCGTGTTCTACACGGTGCTGGGCACGGAGGAGGAGCGCATCGCCAGCGGCGAAGCTCTCACGTCCGCGACCGGCATGCTGCGCAGCGAGGTCGGACGGCAGCTCAGCACGC
Organism: Microbacterium luteolum; assembly: GCF_039533965.1. NCBI lineage: Bacteria > Bacillati > Actinomycetota > Actinomycetes > Micrococcales > Microbacteriaceae > Microbacterium > Microbacterium luteolum. The sequence goes on along the minus strand of NZ_BAAAUN010000001.1, from coordinate 830,388 downwards.
GGCTCGTGCCGACGCTCGAGTTCATCCCTGACGCGCTTCCGGAGAACGCCGACCACATCAGTGCTCTCCTGCGTCAGGCGCAGGAGCGCGATGCGGAGGTCGCGAAGCTCGCCTCCTCGGCGTCGCACGCCGGCGATGCGGACCCGTACCGCGCCGACGACGAGCAGGACTGACCTCGTCCGGCTGCAGGTCTACTCCGGTGGGAGCGGCAACCGATATACAACGTCGGTGAGTCGCTCCGCCGGGGACATCCCGTTGCTAGCCTCGCCTCTGCGGGATCGCGTCCCGCCGAGCTGAGGGGGATCGGCATCGAGGATTCGAACGCGCAGGAAGGCCGCTCGGCTGCGCCGGAAGCGGTCGATACCCTCCTCGAAGATCTGCTCTCCCACGGGCTGGGCTGCGCGCCCCACGTGGTGTCTCGCCTCGCTGTCGAGCTGCAGGACGACGTGCTGGCGATCCGCGAGGTCGTGGAGCGCCTGCTGCCCTCTCAGCGGACCGGCCTGCGCCCCCTGCCGACGCCGCTGCCGGTCGTTCCGGCGATCGCCGCACGGTTTCACGACCTCATCCTCCCGGCACGCGATCGCGACCTCCTCCTCGCGCTCTCCGTCTCGCTCGACGACCGACTGGACCCCCTGCTGACGTTCGACGGGCGGTCCGCGCTCGAGATCTCGGCGGCGCCCGTCGGTCGGCACCTCATCGTCCGGGCAGGAAGGGTGCGGTTCACGGACACGCGTCTGGCGATCTGGGTTCAGGCGAGGACGGATCCCGCCATCATCGGCGCCGTGCACGATCGGCTCAGCGGGATGTTCCGGAGTCGGGGCGACGGGATGAGCGCCGATTGGCATCGGGCGCGGGCGTCGCTCGAGCGGGACCCTCGCGCCGCCGCCGAACTCACCCGGATCGCCCGCGAGCTGTCGGAGGCCGGCCACCCGGACCGTGCTCTGCTGCTTGCGCGGGAGGCGACGAAGCATGCGGATGGTGCGGACCGGGATGAGGCGCGACTCGTCGCGGGCGCGGCCTCGGTGGGTGCGGGATTCGCGGTGGAGGCGGCGGAATGGCTGGGGAGCCTGTTCCCCGACGGCACACAGCGTTACCGCCTGCAAGGGCTCGCGGGACTGATCACGGCCCGCGCGCACCTTCACGGTGCGGTGCCCGACGTGGATCCGAACTCCCTCCGGCCCCGCACGGACGACACGGGCGACTGGTATTCGTGGACCCGCGCAGCGGCACTCGCCGCCGTGCTCTGCGCGGAGCGCGGCGATCGACCCGGAATGCGGAGGTGGCTGGATGCCCTGCGCGTCGGCACGGCTCGTGTCGGCGCCGAGCGCGAGCTCCGAGATCCGGTGATCGCCCTGAGCTGGCTGCTCGTCGGAGAGCGCGACCTCGATGACATCGCCGGAACCGGGCCGCTCAGTGGACGGATGCTGTGCGCACTGCGCGCCGCCGTCGACGGGGATGTCGACCTCGGACTGCGGACGCTGGAGGCAGCGGAGCCGATCATGGATGGGGAACTCGACCCGCTCGTCGCCGGCTTCGAGTTCAGCCCGGTGGTCCGGGCGTATCTGTCCGTCGCCGAGACGTTGCTGCTCGTGTGGCGCGGCGACATCGGTCGTGCTCGCGATCGGCTGCTGCTCGCCGCGCGCGAACTCTCGATCGCGATGCCGTTCGCCGGTCTGGGCGTCGTGCTCGCACGCCGATTGGACCTCGCGGTGCTCGGCGAGGTCGGCCCGGTCTCCCGTTCGCTCACGGCGGCGCTCCCGCCGGCTATGAAGACCGACGTTCTGGTCGATCGCGCGATCGCGTCGTACCTCGCCGGTGCGTTCGATGACGCCGCCGCGTCGATGCGACTCTGGATCGACCTCGGGGCACCGCAGACGACGCTCTCGGTGCCCGGTCTCGACGAGGTTGCCGCGACCGGGGAGATCGGCCCGGATGCTCCGAGCATCGTCGCGCCGCCGGAGGTCTTCCTCGCGCACGAACTCCGGATCCGGGTCGCGACCGCGGTCGACGCACGCTGGCGCTCCGAGCACGATGGGGTGCACGCCTCCGCCCGGACCCTGCGTTCGCCCTTCGCGAGAGCGCGGGTCGAGTCCATGCTGGGAGTCCAGTGCGCCATCCACGATGAGATCGGCGCCGCGCGGAGTCATCTGCGGAGCGCCCGGCATCTCTTCGAACTCGCCGGAGCGACCGCCTGGGCGCGCGCCGTCGGGGATCGGCTCGACCGGCTGGAGTCGCGCGGGACCGAGGCGGATGTCCCCACAGATCCTCTGTCAGCGTGCCGGCACGTCTGGTCGCAGCTCCTGACGGCACGCGAGGTCGAGGTGGCGATGCTCGCGGTGGTCGGCGCGGGGAACAAGGACATCGCCGCGGCCCTGGGCGTCTCCGTCCGCACCGTCGAGGTGCACCTGGGGCGGGTCTTCGCCAAGCTCGACGTGCGCGGGCGTGTGGAGCTCACGGCCCTCGCACACCGCACCAACAGGCACGTCTGAATCGAGGTGCGGCCCTCGGTCAGCGCGGTAGGGAGATCCATTCTCCGTCCGCCTCGGCGAGTCCGTCGGCGATGAGGGAGTCGATCGCACGATCGCGCTGCTGTGCATCCGGCCAGTCCGGAAGAACCGTGTCCAGCGGCACCGGCGCCGGCGTCGCGTCCCGCAGCAGCCGCAGGACCGCGCCGCGCGCCTGCCGGTCGGACCCCTCATACGTCGCCTGGCGTCGGCGGGCGTCGCCCGTGTCGGGTCGTCCTGCGGCCAACCAGGCGCAGGTGCCAGCGAGAGGACAGATCTCGCAGCGCGGAGATCGTGCCGTGCACACGGTCGCTCCGAGTTCCATCGCCCCGGCGTTGAAGGCCGCCGCATCGACGTCGTCCGCGGGCAGGAGCGACTCCATCAGCGTCAGGTCACGCCGGGAGGGCGGCGACGGCTGCGCCCGACCTTCGACCGCCCTGGCGAGCACACGCCGGGTGTTGGTGTCCACGACGGGATGGCGGTCGCCGTAAGCGAAGACGGCGACCGCCCTGGCCGTGTAGTCGCCGATACCGGACAGGGCGAGGAGCGCATCGACATCGCGCGGGACGACGCCGCCGTGGCGCGCCGTTACCTCGACGGCTGCGCGATGCAGCCACAGTGCGCGGCGCGGGTAGCCGAGGTTGGCCCATTGCCGCACGACATCGGCCGTCGAGGCCGCGGCCATGACCGGCGGGGTCGGCCAGCGATCCAGCCACGCCTCGAGGTGCGGGATCACGCGGGTGACCGGGGTCTGCTGCAGCATGAACTCGCTGACCAGCACGCCCCAGGCGCCGAATTCCTCATGGAACGCCGCGCGCCGCCAGGGGAGATCGCGGGCACCGGATCGATACCATCGGAGCACCGGCTGCACGATCTCCTCGACGGGGATCGTGGGAGTCGAAGGCACGACGACAGCCTAGGCGAGCGAGATCAGCGCGCGAGAACCGGAGAGCAGCGATGAGGACGAACCACATGCGGCGGATGACCTTCGCTATCGCGTCGGGGGCGGCCCTCTGCCTCCTGGCCGGGTGCGCGACATCGACGGCGGCCGATCCCTCGGCCGGCCCGACCGCGACGCCCGCTGTGACGCCGAAGCCGACCGAGACGCCCGAGGCCGACCCAGCGGATCCGGCGACGTGGATCATCAGCGACGAGGGGATCGGACCGGTGGAGCTGGGCGGCGACTTCGGGACGGTACTCGGGATGCTCCCGGACACCTGGAAGAACGACGAGGTCTGCTCCTGGACGGCGTGGTGGACGGCGGCGGACTCGTCCTACGGGGTGTACTTCGTGCGCGGCACCGAATCCGACACGGCACCCATCAGCGAGCTGTCGGTGTACTCCGCCGCGGAGGATCTCGGCACCGTCGAGGGTCCGCGTACCGCGGAGGGCCTGGGCGTCGGCGCTTCGACCGAGGACGTGCTCACGACGTATCCGGACGCGGAGCAGGGGGCGGAGGAGATCGGAGGCGGCACCTGGATGCGTCTTCCCGGAGATGCCGAGGGGCACGTCTTCTTCCAATTCCGCGAGGGCGAGGACACGGCGAGCAGCGTGACCGTCACGTCGCGGGATGCGCCCTCCTACGAGGTGTGCGGCTGACCCCGCGATGACGGCGGCACGGCGACCGCATCGTAGGCTGGGGGGATGGTCTCGCCCGGCATCCTCCTCGTCGACAAGCCCGCAGGGCTGACCAGTCACGACGTCGTCGCGCGCACGCGCCGCGCCTTCGGGACGCGGAAGGTCGGGCACGCCGGCACGCTCGATCCGATGGCCACCGGACTGCTGGTGATCGGGATCGAGGGAGCGACGCGGCTGCTCACCTACGTCGTCGGTGCGGACAAGACCTACGAGGCGACGATCCGCCTGGGCCAGACCACCGGAACCGATGATGCCGACGGCGAGATCCTCGCCGCGGCAGACCCCGAAGCGTGGAACGCGGTGACCGACGCGGCCGTGGCCGACGGCGTCGCCGCGCTGACCGGGCAGATCTCCCAGGTGCCCAGCGCCGTGTCCGCGATCAAGGTCGATGGACGCCGCGCATACGACCGAGTGCGCGCGGGGGAGGACGTGGTGCTCGCGGCGCGCGCGGTCACGGTCTCGCGCTTCGACGTGCTCGCGACGCGCCAGGGGGAGGGCGTCCTCGACCTCGACGTGATCGTCGACTGCTCGTCCGGCACGTACATCCGTGCGCTCGCTCGCGATCTCGGGGCCGCCCTCGGCGTGGGCGGCCACCTGACGTCGCTGCGCCGCACGCGTGTCGGCCCGTTCGAGGTGGCGGATGCCGTCCTGCTCGACGACCTCGCGGACGCGGGGACGTTGACGCCCGCCCAGGCCGCCGCGCGCATCCTGCAGCCGTTGACGGTCTCTTCGGAGGAGGCGCGAGACCTCCGGCACGGCAAGCGGCTCGCCGACCAGGCCGTGCGACTCGACGGTGCTCTCGCCGCGGCCATCGATGAGGACGGCACGCTGGTGGGGATCGTGGAACGACGAGGCGCCGATCTGAAGAGCGCCATGAACATGCCGGAGGCCGCGCGATGATCCTGTGGCTCACCATCGTGCAGATCGTCGTGGCCGTCGCTGCCGGCGCGTTCTGCCTCGTCGCGGGACTCGCCGGTCGCCGGCCGAGCGATCTCAGTGTCGGCGCGCTCGCTCTCGTGGAGCTGCTCCTCGTCGTGCAGGTGGTGGTGGCGATCGCCGCGCCGTTCGCCGGCAATCCGCCCACCGGCGACCTCCTCGAGTACTGGGTCTACCTGGTGTCCGCCGTGCTGCTGCCGATCGGGGCGGTGCTGTGGGCGCTGATGGAGCGCAGCAGGTGGAGCACGGTGATCCTCGGCGTGGCCGCTCTGGCCATCGCGATCATGCTGTGGCGCATGCAGGTCATCTGGACCGTGCAGATCGCGTGACGCCCGACGTGGCGGCGGAGTCCCGCATCCCCGCGCGGCTCTAAGATGGAATGCGCTATGAGCACCACCACCCCCTCCACTCGGATGACCGGAATCGGTCGCGTCCTCGTGATCGTCTACGCCGTCATGGCGCTGGCCGCCACGGGGCGCAGCTTCGTGCAGATCGTCCGGCGTTTCGACGAGGCGCCGCTCGCGTACTCGCTCTCCGCACTCGCCGCCGTGGTGTACATCCTCGCCACGCTCGCACTCGTGCTCGCGCGGCGTCGCGGCTGGTACACGGTCGCCTGGATCGCGATCGTCTTCGAACTCACCGGCGTGCTCGTCGTCGGACTGCTCAGCATCCTCCTCCCCGCCCTGTTCCAGCACGAGACCGTGTGGTCGCTGTTCGGACGGGGCTACCTGTTCATCCCTCTGGTGCTTCCGGTGTTCGGCATCTGGTGGCTCCGCACGCATCAGCCGTCCGCCGCGGATCGTCCGATCGAGGTCACCGCGTGATCGTGTTCCGGAGTCCTGCCGAGGTGCCGGACGACTTCGGCCCCAGCGCCGTGGCCATCGGCAAGTTCGACGGCGTCCACGCCGGTCACCGGGCCGTCATCCGTCGACTGAACGAGGCGGCCGCCGCGTCGGGCAGCCGTGCGGTCGCCGTGACCTTCGACCGCAATCCGCTTGCGGTCCTCCGACCCGACCGGTGCCCGGAGAATGTCGTGACCGTCGACCGCAAGCTCGAGCTGCTCGGCGAGCTCGGGCTCGATGCGACGCTCGTGCTCACGTTCGACGAGGAACTCGCCGCGCGGAGCGCGGAGGACTTCGTGGTCGACATCCTGGTCGGCGCGCTGAAGGTGTCCCAGGTGCTCGTCGGGGAGGACTTCCGCTTCGGACGCGGGGGAGCGGGCACGCCCGCGCTCCTGCGCGAGCTCGGACCGAAGCACGGCTTCTCGGTCGAGGTCGTCGACGACGTGTATCTGCCGGGGTCGCCGCGCCGGGTGTCTTCGACGTGGATCCGCGAGCTGCTGATCGACGGCGATGTCCGCGAGGCGGCTCGCGTGCTCGGGCGCCACCCGGATGTGCGTGGCGTGGTCGTGCACGGACTCAAGCGCGGTCGCGAACTCGGGTTCCCCACCGCCAACCTCTCGACGATCGTCGACGCGTTCGTCCCCGCAGACGGCGTCTACGCCGGCTGGCTCGTCGATCACGACACCGGCATCCGTCATCCGTCGGCGATCTCGGTCGGCACGAATCCGACCTTCGACGATGTGCTCGAGCGCCAGGTCGAAGCGCACGTGCTCGACGAGACGACCCTGGACCTCTATGGTCACGACGTGACCGTCGAGTTCGTGGAGAGGCTGCGCGGCATGGTCGCGTACGAGGGCATCGACAAGCTCTCCGCCCAGATCGCCGTCGATGTCTCGGACGCCCGACGGGTGCTCGCCGGGGCCGTCGACTGACGTCGTGACGCGCGCTGACGGCGAAATCTTCCGTCGTCCGAGCCGGATGGCCTAGACTGGGGAGCGGTTCACATCGATCCTCACGCGCATCGCGTGCATCGGCGAGAACCGGAACAACTGTTCGTACGGTCCTGGCTCACGCCACACGCGGACATCGAGAACGGCTCGCGGCTTCATGAGGATGCCGGGGCCTTCACGCTCAGGAGGAGCATGCCGACCACGGCAACCGCCGCCACGCGGCGAAAGAAGACGTCCCGTCGAGACGACGAGGCCCCGCTCATCCCGATCCTTGCGCGCAAGGTGCGCGAGATCGAGGCGAAGTCGCAGCGGGGGAAGCTCGGCCCGACCAATCGCGTCAAGTTCCAGGTGATCGCCTTCCTGGTGCGCGAGGAGCGCGCCAGAGTGAAGGCGGATGCCGAGATCGGCGACCCCGCACGCGCGGAGCTGCTCAAGCGCCTCGACGGCGTCGCGACCATCCTCGCGAAGACCGCCGCACGCGACACCTCGCTCATCCAGCTGCTGGAGGCCGACCAGGCGACGTCGCCGGTGGCCAAGCGGATGCGCCGCGACTGGCTGCTCGAATCCGGAGCCGAACTGGCACCGGAAGAGCTCATCATCGCCGACGCGGCTCCTGTGCAGATCTCCTCGGTGCCCGCGGCGATCGCCGAGCGGCAGGTCACACCGCCCTCGGTCGAGTCCCGGCAGCTGGCGAACCCGTTCCTCGCGCCGGACCTGACCCCGCGCAGCACCTCGACCCCGCGCCGTCGCCTCGACGGGTGGGAGCTGATGGGTCCGCTCTACAAGGCGTTCGAGACCGGCGCCGGTGGATCGGCGGCCACGATGGAACTGCCCCCTGCTCCCGAATACGACCACCTCTCGCCCAAGGGGCTCGAGGTGATGGTGCACCAGTCCCGCTTCCTCGAAGCCGTGCGCGCCGGTCACCGCAGCTTCCTGCTGGCCGACGAGCCGGGACTCGGCAAGACGGCGCAGTCGCTGCTCGCCGCCTCCGTCGCCGGTGCCTATCCGCTGCTCGCGGTCGTTCCGAACGTGGTGAAGATGAACTGGGCCCGTGAAGTCGAGCGGTGGACGCCCCAGCGCCGTGCCACGGTCATCCAGGGCGACGGCACCGACATCGACGCCTTCGCCGACATCTTCATCGTCAACTACGAGATCCTCGACCGCCACCTCTCGTGGCTCGGATCGATCGGTCTGCGCGGCATGGTCGTCGACGAGGCGCACTTCATCAAGAACCTCTCGTCGCAGCGCTCGCAGAACGTGCTCTCGCTCGCGTCGCGGATGCGCGAGCGCACGCCGGGCGGCGACCCGCTCATGCTCGCTCTCACCGGTACCCCGCTGATCAACGACGTCGAGGACTTCGACGCGATCTGGCGGTTCCTCGGCTGGACGACCGGCGAGAAGCCGGGACCGGAGCTGATGGAGAAGCTCGACGCCACCGGGTTCACCCCCGCGGACAAGGCGTTCTACCCGGAGGCGCGGGATGCCGTGATCTCGATGGGCATCGTCCGCCGCAAGAAGAAGGACGTCGCGGCCGACCTCCCCGACAAGCTCATCGCCGACCTGCCCGTGCAGCTCGACGACGAGTTCGGACGCAGCATCCGTCAGGCCGAGCGCGAACTGGGGGAGCGGCTGGCCGCTCGCTACCGTCGCATCATCGACGCGCGCGGAGACCGCGGCCTCGCCCCGGGCGAGATCGACGAGGACATCGTGCGCCTGGTCGCGCAGAACGAGCTCGAGGAGTCGAAGGCCGCAGGCACCGGAGGCGACAACGTCTTCACCATGGTCCGCCGCATCGGTCAGGCGAAGGCGCAGCTCGCCGCCGACTACGCCGCGCAACTGCAGCGCTCGGTCGGCAAGGTCGTCTTCTTCGCGAAGCACATCGACGTGATGGATCAGGCGGAGGCGCACTTCGCCGCCGCCGGCATCCGCTCGGTGTCGATCCGAGGAGACCAGACGTCGACGGCGCGTCAGCAGGCGATCGACGACTTCAACGGCGATCCCGCGGTCGGCATCGCGGTGTGCTCGCTCACCGCCGCAGGCGTCGGACTCAACATGCAGGCCGCGTCGAACGTCGTGCTCGCCGAACTGTCGTGGACGGCAGCCGAGCAGACTCAGGCGATCGACCGCGTGCACCGCATCGGCCAGGACGAGCCGGTCACGGCGTGGCGGATCATCGCCGCGCACACGATCGACACGAAGATCGCCGAGCTCATCGACCAGAAGCAGGGCCTCGCGGCACGTGCGCTCGACGGCGAGGCTGTCGACGACACTGCGGCGGAGCCGGTGCAGCTGGCGGCCCTCATGCATCTGCTGCGGCAGGCGCTCGGCGCAGCATAGGCGTCAAGAACGGGGTTTCTTAACGCCGATTTCGGGTCCGAATCCGGATGTGTCGTGAAGATCTGAGAGGGCGGGTCTCGAGGACGTAAAGATCCTCGGTTTTCGCCTGCCTCGAATGGCGCCGCACCACGCCGGGGCACTAGTGTCGATCGCAGGCAGCGTCGCCTTTCCCCCTCTCTCCCGAACGTCGGAAGGCACCAGCATGAAGATCGGCATCCTGACGAGCGGTGGCGACTGCCCCGGACTCAACGCGGTCATCCGCGGCATCGTCCTCAAGGGCACCACCACGTACGACCTCGAGTTCGTCGGCATCCGTGACGGCTGGCGCGGGGTCGTCGAGGGCGACTTCATGCCGCTGACCCGGCACGAGGTGAAGGGCCTCTCGAAGGTGGGCGGCACGATCCTCGGCACCAGCCGCACCAACCCCTACGAGGGGGAGCGCGGTGGCGCGGAGAACATCGCGAAGACCCTCTACGGCCACAAGATCGACGGCATCGTCGCGATCGGCGGGGAAGGCACGCTCGCGGCGGCCGACCGCCTGTCGAAGGACGGCATCAAGGTGCTCGGCGTCCCCAAGACGATCGACAACGACCTTCAGGCGACGGATTACTCCTTCGGCTTCGACACGGCGGTGAACATCGCCACCGACGCGATGGACCGGCTGCGCACCACGGGAGACTCGCATCAGCGGTGCATGGTCGCCGAGGTCATGGGGCGCCACGTCGGTTGGATCGCGCTGCACGCCGGCATGGCGGCAGGGGCTCACGTCATCTGCATCCCCGAGGTGCCCATGTCGATCGACGACATCACCGCGCTCGTCTCGAGCGCGCACGACCGCGGTCGTGCGCCCCTGGTCGTCGTGTCCGAGGGCTTCAAGCTGCTCGGCATGGAAGAGGCCTACAGCGACAAGGGCCTCGACGCGTTCAACCGTCCCCGTCTGGGCGGCATCGGCGACCAGCTCGCGCCCGAGATCGAGCGCATCACCGGCATCGAGACGCGCGCCACGATCCTCGGTCACATCCAGCGCGGCGGCTCGCCGTCGGCCTTCGACCGGGTCCTCGCGACACGCCTCGGCCTGCACGCCGCCGACGCGATCGTCGAAGGCGCCTGGGGCCAGATGGTCGCGATGCAGGGCACGGACATCGTGCGCGTGCCGTTCGCCGACGCGCTCGGCGAGCTGCACACGGTGCCGCGCTACCGCTACGACGAGGCCGCTGCGCTCTTCGGCTGAGCGTCCGGTCGGGCGCACGAGCCGGCTCGTCCGCGCTGAATCAGGCGATCGCGCGGAATCAGGCTGATCGGGCGAGTTTCTGCCTGTGTCCGCGCGTCTGCCTGATTCCGCGCGCGAGGTCAGCGGCGTGATCGGATCTGGTGCAATCCCTGCGCCATCGCCGTGCGCACGGTGTGCTCGATATACGTGTGATCGTGCATCACCTGGTGGTAGTCGAACCGGAGGATCGTGTAGCCGCGCAGCACGAGTCTCGCGTCCGCGCGGAGATCGCGGCGGCGATCTCTCGCTGCGCTGTGATGCGAGTAGCCGTCGATCTGCACGCCGAGGCGATCGCCGATCAGCGCGTCGAGCGGATGTCCGTCGACCCATACCTGCTGACGGACGGCGACGCCGATCGCCCGCATCCGCTCGACGAAGACCGTCTCAGGTCCGGAGTCCGATCTGCTGCCCACGAGGGACGCGATCCGCGCAGCCGCCGAGGAGCGCCAGTCGACACGTTCCAGTTCGTCGAGTTCCACGGCATCCCGTCGCACCGCCGACTCCCAGACCGCCAGTGCATCGGGCGTCGGAAGGCATCGAGCGACGTGGAAGAGCACATTCAGGACGGGTTCGTCCGCGGCTCGCGGATGCACCGGCACCGGCCCACGGCCACGGTGGACCTGGATGCCTGTGGCATCGAACCGAGAAGCGGAATGCGGGAGTGCGATGTGCACGGCATCCGTCTCGACATGCCAGAAGCCCATCAGGTCTGCCGCACTGGCACATGTGACGCGCCCGCCGACCGATGCTGCACGCACCCGTCGGCTGTCGCAGTCGACGGTGACGAGCCACGAACGCCGGACACGTCGGAGCCGTCCCGACTCGACGGCGCTGTGAACGGCGTGTGCGGTGAAGCCTGCCATCCGCAGGTGTGAAGTGTGCGCCACGCCGCCGCGTTGGCGCACCCATTTCTCGACCGACGGCTTCTCCATGCGATCAGTCTGGGATGCCGCCCGGTTCTCCCCGTCCCGGTCTTTCGCGAACAGGGGACAACTGGTGCCGGTCTTCGTCCGTGCAGCAGAAGTGCACCGTCTGCGAGATCAGGCGTTCGCGCGGGATCAGGCTGTTCAGGAGAGAACCGGCCTGATCTCGCGCGACTGCCTGATTCCGCGTGAGCGCGCGTGGTTGGTCAGGCGTCCGCGAGCCCGAGGGTGTCGAGCAGCCATGCGAGCTCGAACGCGCGCTCCTTCCAGGAGTTGTAGCGTCCGCTGACGCCCCCGTGTCCGGCGACCATCTCGCACTTCAGGAGGACATCGGATGCTCCGGCCTCCCGGAGACGGGCGACCCACTTCGCCGGCTCCACATAGAGGACGCGGGTGTCGTTGAGCGACGTCACGGCGAGGATGCGCGGGTAGGCGACGCCGTCGCGGACGTTCTCGTAGGGCGTGTACGACTTCATGTAGGCGTAGACCTCGGCGTCGTGCAGCGGGTCGCCCCACTCGTCCCACTCGATCACGGTCAGCGGCAATGAGGGATCGAGGATCGTCGTCAGCGCGTCGACGAACGGCACCGCGGCGAGGATGCCGGCGAACAGCTCGGGCGCGAGGTTCGCGACCGCGCCCATCAGCAGACCTCCCGCGCTGCCGCCCTCGGCGACCAGCTGCTGCGGCGTGGTCACGCCCGTGGTGACGAGGTGCTGCCCGCAGGCGACGAAGTCCGTGAAGGTGTTCCGCTTGTGCAGCAGCTTGCCCTCCTCGTACCACTGGCGGCCCATCTCGCCGCCACCGCGCACGTGCGCCACCGCGAAGACGACCCCGCGGTCCAGCTCCGAGAGCCGCGCGACGGAGAAGCCGGGATCGATCGAGTGCTCGTAGGAGCCGTAGCCGTAGAGGTGCACCGGTCGCGGGGCCGATCCGGGGTCGCCGAGCGAGCGCTTCCACACCAGCGAGATCGGCACCTGGGTGCCGTCGGATGCGGTCGCCCATTCCCGACGCTGACCGTACTCTGCCGGGTCATAGCCGCCGAGGACGGTGACCTGCTTGCGCAGCACCAGCTCCCGCGAGGCGAGATCGAGGTCGTACACGGTCCCCGGTGTCACGAACGACGTGTAGCCGAGTCTCAGGTACGGCGAGTGCCACTCCGGATTCCCGCTGACACCGGCCGAATACAGCGGCTCGTCGAAGGAGATCTCGTCGACGGCATCCGTCGAGTAGTCCAGCAGGCCGACGCGCTCGAGCCCCTCGCTGCGGTACTCGACGGTGGCGAAGTCGCGGAACGCGTCGGTCCCGAGGAGTCGCCGGCCCGGCTCGTGTGCGATCACCACGCGCCGCTCGCCCTGCGGATCGGATGCCGCGACCGATACCAGCTCGAAGTCGAGGGCATCGTGGTTGTGCAGGATGAGAAGACGATCCTCGCCGTCGACGACGGCATGATCGAGCGAGTACTCGACGCCTTCGCGGCGCGGCCACACGAGCCGCGGCTCGGCGGTGAGATCTCCGGTGAGGTCGACCAGGTACTCCTCGCTGGTGATGCTCGATCCGACGCCGATCACGAGGTATCGGCGACTGCGCGTGATCCCCGCGCCGAGCCAGAACTTTTCGTCGGGCTCATGGAACAGCGTGATGTCGTCGGCGACGGGGGTGCCGAGGCGGTGAAGCCACAGCGTGTCGGGCCGCCAGGCTTCGTCCCGGGTCGTGTAGACGACGCCGGTGCCGTCCGGCGTGAAGAAGGCGCCGCCGGTGTTCGGGATGACGTCGTCGAGCGTCACGCCCGTCGTCAGGTCGCGCACATGCACCGTGTAGAGCTCATCGCCCTCGAAGTCGGTGGACCAGAGCAGCTTCGTCGCGTCGTCCGAGGTGTCGAACGCTCCCAGCGAGAAGAACTCATGGCCCTCGGCCTCGGCGTTCCCGTCGAGGAGGACGACCTCGCCGGGCACCGGCACGCCGGGCTCGAGGCGCGGGGGAGTCCAGTCGCCGGGTGCGGCGGCGGCACGGCAGTGGATGCCGTACTGAGAGCCCTCTTCCGTGCGGCTGTAGTACCACCAGTCGCCGCGACGGGTGGGCACCGACAGGTCCGTCTCCTGCACCCTGCTCTTGATCTCCTCGAACAGCTGCTCGCGAAGCTCGGCGAGGTGCGCGGTCTTCGCGTCGGTGTAGGCGTTCTCGGCCTCGAGGTGCTCGATGACCTCGCCGGACTCCTTCGCGCGGAGCCACTCGTACGGGTCGTCGACCTCGTCTCCGTGGTGAGTGCGAGTGGTGGAGCGGCGGTCTGCGATGGGGGCGTCGGTCACCGTTCCACGCTATCCCAGGTCGAGTTGACCGGCGCGGGGCAGGGTGGGAGGATTTAGCGGGGCCGGTAAACGGAAGTGAAACCCACGGTGAACTCTTCGTTCATCACGTCGATCACGTCGACATCTCCTTTCTTCCTCAAACGACCGAAAGCGAACGGTGGAAACCGCAGCCCTCATCGTCGTGCTTGTCATCGCGCTGGCACTGTTCTTCGACTTCACCAACGGATTTCACGACACCGCGAACGCGATGGCCACACCCATCGCCACCGGTGCGCTGAAGCCCAAGACCGCCGTCCTCCTCGCAGCCGTCCTGAATCTCGTCGGAGCCTTCCTCTCGACGGAGGTCTCGAAGACGATCTCGGGCGGCATCATCAAGGAAGACGCGATCATCGCGGCGGGAGCCGATCTCTTCCTGTCGTTGATCTTCGCCGGACTCATCGGCGCCATCACGTGGAACATGCTGACGTGGCTGCTCGGTCTGCCGTCGAGCTCCTCGCACGCCCTGTTCGGAGGCCTCATCGGGGCCACGCTCGTCGGTGCGGGTCTCGGCGGCATCGACTTCGGTGCCGTGCTGTCCAAGATCGTGCTGCCGGCACTGATCGCCCCGGTCACGGCCGGCATCATCGCCTTCGCCGCTACCAAGATCGCGTACTCGATCACGCGTCGCTACGACGGGAAGCCCGACGGACGAGACGGATTCCGGTGGGGCCAGATCTTCACGTCCTCCCTGGTCGCGCTCGCGCACGGCACCAACGACGCGCAGAAGACCATGGGTGTGATCACCCTCGCCATGATCACGATCGGATGGCAGTCGGGTGCCCACCACGAGCCGGAGCTGTGGGTCATCATCGCCTGTGCCTTCACGATCGCGCTCGGCACCTACCTCGGCGGATGGCGCATCATCCGCACGCTCGGCAAGGGCCTCACCGACGTCAAGCCCGCGCAGGGCTTCGCGGCGGAGAGCTCGACGGCCGCCACGATCCTCGCCTCGAGCGCGCTCGGCTTCGCTCTCTCGACCACCCAGGTCGCTTCCGGCTCCGTCATCGGCTCCGGCCTCGGACGTCGCGGCTCCACGGTGCGCTGGCGCACGGCCGGACGGATCGGTATCGGCTGGCTCCTCACGCTGCCGGCCGCCGGCGGAGTGGGCGCACTGGCCGCTCTGCTCGTCGTGTGGCTCGGCAACTGGGGCGTCGCGATCGACGCGGTCATCGCGGTGCTCATCATCCTCGGTCTCTTCATGCGCTCGCGCCGCAACGCGGTCACGCATGCCAACGCGATGAGCGACGTGGCCGAGTCCCACCTCGCGGTGGAGCTCCCCGACACGCCGCCGCCCACGCGCCGGCAGCAGCGCATCGAGCGTGCCAAGGCCGAGGCGAAGGCGCGTGCCGAGGCCAGGGAGAAGGCGAAAGCCGAGTCCAAGGCCCGGGCGAAGCAGAAGGCCGAGGCCAAGGGCGCCGCGAAGTCCGGGAAGAGCTCGAAGCCCGTGGACGCCGGCCGGGACGGAGATTCCGCATGAACGTCTCGATCGACTGGCTCGCCTTCCTGCAGGTGTTCGCCGCCGCGCTCATCGGTGCCACCGCCATCGTCACGTTCTACGCGCTGGGGCTCCGGCTGCTCGTCCGGAGCGGGCACGCTCCGGTGGTGAGCCCCGCGGAGTTCACCGACGCGATCACCGTGATCTCCGAGAAGGAGCTCAAGCGGGCGGCGAAGCAGGCCGCGAAGGCGGCCAGGAAGAGCCCGCTGACCGATGCGCAGAAGTCGCTCGCGCTCGTCGGGGCCTACGGCTGCTTCGTGCTGTGCGCCGCCGCGGTGATCGCAGGCATCCTGCTCATCGTGGTCGGTCACTGACCGAGGACTGCGACCTCAGCGCAGCAGCCCGGCCACGAGAGCGTCGATGATGTCGTCGGTCGAGGTGTCCGGATCGATCGGCGACGTCAGGCGATCGAGCAGGAGGCCGTCGATCGCGTAGTGGAACAGGGCGATCTCCCGTCGGCCACCGGGAAGCCCCGCCGCCGCGTTGAACGCGACGTCGCCGTCGAGACCGGCGCGCTGCCAGGCCGCGAGGACTGCGGCGACCTCGGGTCGGCGGCTGCTCTCCAGACGCAGCTCGAACAGCGCGAGCGTGACGTCGCGATCGTCGCTGAGGCGCCGGACGATGTCGCGGATGTAATCGGCGAACAGGGCAGGACCCGGCGAGCCGGCGGCGCGGCGCTCCAGGTCCTCCGTGGTCGGAGCCAGGCGTTCTCCGATGCGTTCGACGAGCCCGGCCACGAGGGCGTCGCGGCTGCGGAAGTAGTTGGACGTGGTTCCGGTCGGGACCTCGGCCGCGGCGTCGACGGCGCGGTGGGTGAGTCCCCGGGATCCGTCGCGCGCGAGCACGGCGAGGCCGGCATCCGCGATGATCCGGCGTCTGCTCTCGTTCTTGGCCATGATCGAAGCCTAGTGCGATCACTACAGGCGCAGTAGTCGGTGGGGGAGCATAGGCTGAGGCCATGTCAGCAGGAACAGGCACCGCGCACGCGTTCGGCCGCCACCGGCCCGCGTCGCACGTCCTCATCCACGTGAGCGATCCCCACTTCCTCGCGGGAGGAGCGCGTCTCGGCGGCCGCTACGACGTCGAGGCGAACTTCGCTCGGACGCTCGCGGCGATCCGCGCCGTGCATCCGCACCCCGCAGCCATCGTCGTGACCGGTGACCTCGCCGATCTCGGTGAGCCGGACGCCTACCGACGGCTGCGCGCCGCCGTCGAGCCGGTCGCGGCCGATCTGGGCGCGCCGGTCATCTGGGTCGCGGGCAATCACGACGAGCGCCCAGCGCTGCGGCGAGACCTTCTCGATCTGCCACCGACCGAGGAACCCGTGACCGGCGTCTGGAACCTCGACGGTCTCCGGGTCATCGCCCTGGATACCAGCGTGCCGGGCTGGCATCACGGCGATCTCGATCCCGGCCAGCTCGCCTGGCTTGCTGAGACTCTGGCCCAGCCGGCGCCCCACGGCACGCTGCTGGCGATGCATCATCCGCCACTGCCGAGCCACCTGCCGCTCTTCGACATCCTGGAGCTCCGCCATCAGGACGAGCTCGCCGACATCATCCGGGGCAGCGACGTGCGCGGCATCCTCGCCGGACACCTGCACTACTCCTCGCACGGCACGTTCGCCGGTGTCCCGGTGAGCGTGGCATCCGCGACGTGCTACACGATGAACGTCGCGCTGCCCGCCGCCGAGGTCAACGGGATGGATGCCGCGCAGGCGTTCCAGCTCGTCCACGTGCACCCCGACACGATCACGCACTCGGTCGTCCCGGTGACGGATGCCGCGACTGGGAACTACTTCTCCGAGGAGTGGCTGGATCGCATGGCGGCGCTCACACCGGAGGGGCGGCTCGAAGCCTTCTCCCGGAAACGCGGTCGCTGAGCCGCGTAGACTGAGTGCATCCCCCACACACTCACCCGCCACGACCCACAAGGATGTGACATGGCTTCTGCCGCGCCTGCCCTGACCCGCACCGAGACCGATTCCCTCGGGAGCATGGAGATCCCCGTCGACGCGTACTGGGGGATCCACACCGCCCGCGCCGATGCGAACTTCCCGATCACCAAACGCCCGATCTCGGTCTACCCCGATCTGGTGATCGCGCTGGCGATGGTCAAGCAGGCGAGTGCGCGGGCGAACCGGGAGATCGGCGTCCTCGACCCCGAGCGCGCGGACCTCATCGACCGCGCCGCTCAGCGCGTGATCGACGGCGAGTTCCACGAGCAGTTCACCGTCGGGGTCATCCAGGGTGGTGCCGGCACGTCGACGAACATGAACGCGAACGAGGTCATCACCAACATCGCGCTCGAGATGGCCGGACGCGAGAAGGGCGACTACGCCTTCCTGTCGCCGATCGACCACACCAACCGCAGCCAGTCGACCAACGACGTCTACCCGACCGCCGTCAAGATCGGGCTGTCGCTGACGCTGCGCTCGCTTCTCGAAGAGCTCGATCTGCTGCGGCTGTCGTTCCTCGCGAAGTCCCGCGAGTTCCACGATGTGCTCAAGGTCGGCCGCACGCAGCTGCAGGACGCCGTGCCGATGACCCTCGGGCAGGAGTTCCACGGCTTCGCCTCGACCCTCGGCTTCGATCACACGCGGCTCACCGAGAACGCCTCGCTGATGTTCGAGATCAACATGGGCGCGACGGCCATCGGCACCGGGATCACGACGCACCAGGACTACGCACCGGCGGTGCTCAAGCACCTGCGCGAGATCACCTCGCTCGATCTGATGACGTCGGCCGACCTCGTGGAGGCCACCAGCGACACCGGCTCGTTCATGTCGTTCTCATCGACGCTCAAGCGCAACGCGATGAAGCTGTCGAAGATCTGCAACGACCTGCGTCTGCTCTCCTCCGGCCCGCAGGCGGGCTTCGGCGAGATCAACCTCCCGGCGATGCAGGCCGGTTCCAGCATCATGCCCGGCAAGGTCAACCCGGTCATCCCCGAGGTCGTCAACCAGGTGGCCTTCGCCGTCGCCGGCGCCGACATGACCGTCACCATGGCGGCGGAGGCCGGACAGCTGCAGCTGAACGCGTTCGAGCCCGTGATCGCGCACTCGATCTTCCAGTCCATCACCTGGATGCGGCAGGCGATGTGGACCCTCCGCGTCAACTGCGTCGACGGCATCACCGCGAACCGGGACCGTCTCGGTGCCATGGTCGGCGCCTCGGTCGGCGTCATCACGGCGCTGACGCCGTTCATCGGCTACGCGGCCGCGGCTGCGCTCGCGAAGACCGCCCTGCTGACGAACCGCAACGTGGCCGACCTGGTCGTCGAAGCGGGCCTGATGTCGCGGGAAGAGGTCGTCAAGCAGCTGTCGCCCGCTCGCCTCTCCGGACTCGAGGCGATCACGGCGGCGATCCCTGTCATCACGCCGGAGGACCTGGTCGAGATCTGAGCCGACGCACGCAGAAGGGGACGGATGCCGAGCGGCATCCGTCCCCTTCTGCGTTCTGCGGGTGCGCTCAGCCGGTGATGCGGCAGTGGGTGGTGAGCTCGCCGATCCCGTCGATCCCGACGGTGACAGTCGAGTGGTCGCGCAGGAAGATCTGCGGGTCACGGGAGTAGCCCGCGCCGCCGGGGCTGCCGGTGGAGATCAGCGTCCCCGGCAGCAGAGTGAGCGACTGGGAGAGGTGCGCGATCAGCTTCGCGACCGATCGCACCATCTGCCCGGTGCTGGCGTCCTGCACGGTGTGCCCGTCGACGACCGCCCAGATGTGCAGGTCCTGCGGGTCCGCGACCTCGTCGGCGGTGACGGCGAAAGGGCCGGTCGGGGTGAAGCCGTCGAACGACTTGCAGCGGGACCACTGCGCTTCGGAGAACTGGATGTTCCTGGCGGTGATGTCGTTGACGACCGTGTAGCCCCAGACGTGCGAGAGAGCGTCGCCCTCGCTGACGTCCTTGGCAGGCGTCCCGATCAGGACCCCGAGCTCGGCTTCGTAGTCGACGGCCTCACTGAGGGAGCGCGGCCAGGAGGTGGTCTGCTCATGGCCGGTGAGGGAGTTCGGCCACAGCGTGAAGACGGTCGGGGCAGCATCGGTCTTGAGTCCGAGCTCGCTGGAGTGCGCGGCGTAGTTGAGGCCGACGGCCAGGACGGCCGGGGGAGCGAGCACGGCCGAGGAGAACTCCCAGTCACCCAGCGGATGCCGCGGCGCGGTGTCACTGGCGAGCGCGGCTCGCAGCTCGTCGAGCACCAGGTCTCCTCTCTCGATGAGCTTCTGCAGGGTCGCAGGAGCATCGTTGAGGAGGTCAGAGACGAGGATGGCGTCCGAATCCTGGACCACGGCGAGAACCGGGAGAGGGGAGTCAGGACGGCGCAGATGAGCGAACCGCATGCTTCTACGCTACCCGGTGGCGCGGGATCGCCGCGTGGAGGTCTTCGCCAGAACGAAGCGATATCGCTTGTGCCCCATATGCTTCAGCTATGAGTTTCGGAGGACCTCCCCAGCAGCCGCAGCAGCCGTCGCCCTACACACCGCCGCCTGCGCAGCCCGCGAATCCGCCCCAGTACTCCGCGCCCCAGTACTCCGCGCCGCAGTACGCGCAGTCGCCGTACACCCCTCCGCAGTTCTCCGCGCAGCCGGCGTATGCGTCCGCTCTGGCTCAGCCGACGCCGTACACGCCGCCGGCTCCCGTGGCACCCGCTCCTGCGCCGTCGCTGCCGGCGCTCCCGGTGCCGACGAAGAAGGGGCGCACCGTCTCCCTGTGGCTGTTCGCATTCCTCGGCTTCCTGCTCCTGGCGCTGATCGGCTACTTCGGCTGGGCCCTCGGTCCGATGGCGTCCGTGATCGGTCTGGTTCTCGCCCTCATCCCGCTCACGATCGTCTTCCTCGGGGTGCGGATCATCGACCGCTGGGATCCCGAGCCGAAGCGCCTCGTCATCTTCGCCATCGCCTGGGGTGCCATCGCGGCGATCGGCCTGACGCTGCTCGTCGACATCGGCCTGACGCTCCTGGTCGGTCTCCGCGACGACACGTTCTCCGCGGTCGTGCAGGCGCCGATCGTCGAGGAGTTCTGGAAGGGCCTCGGGGTCTTCCTGATCTTCCTTGTCGCCCGGCGCGCGTTCGACGGTCCCGTGGACGGGGTCGTGTACGGGGCACTGGTCGGTGCGGGGTTCGCCTTCACCGAGAACATCCAGTACTTCGCGATCAGTCTGATCGAGGGCGGCGGGTCTCAGCTCACGGTCACGTTCGTGGTGCGTGCGCTGCTCTCGCCCTTCGCCCACGCGATGTTCACCGCATTGACGGGCTTCGCCATCGGTCTCGCAGCGCGTCGGCATTCGTCGGCGGGCGTCGCGCTGGGAGCGGGGCTCCTCGGGATGCTGGGCGCGATCCTCCTGCACGCGCTGTGGAACGGCTCCGCCACGTTCGCCGACTTCTTCGGCCTGTACTTCACGCTCCAGGTGCCGCTCTTCCTCGGCTTCATCTTCGGGATCATCGCCCTGCGGCGGGAAGAGGCGCGCCTGACGAAGTCGCGTCTGGGTGAGTACGCGGCCGCGGGCTGGTTCACGCCCGAGGAGGTCACGATGCTGGCGACGCCGGCCGGGCGCAAGGTCGGTCTCACCTGGGCCGCCCAGCTCCGCGGCGACCGGCGACCGCTCATGCGCGAGTTCATCAAGGACGCGACGGCGCTGGCGGCGGTCCGGCAGCGCGCGATCACGGGGCGGGATCCGCTGGCGGCCGAGGACGAGCGCGCTCTGCTCATCCGCACCAGAGCGACCAGGGCGGCTCTGCTCGCCTACTGACGCCGGAGGCGTACCCTTCTCGCAGGAGAGGCGGTGCACGATGAGCACGTTCGTTCTGATCCATGGCGGCGGAGACGTCGGCTGGTCGTGGCATCTCGTGGCCGCAGCATTGACGGCGCGAGGGCACGACGTGCTGGCGCCCGATCTCCCGGCCGACGACGACTCGCTCACCCTCGACGACTACGCGGATGCGGTCGTGGACGCTGTCGGCGACCGACGCGACGTGGTCGTCGTCGGGCACTCCTTCGGTGGCTTCACGGCACCGCTCGTCGCCGAGCGGCTCTCCGCCGACGCCCTGGTGCTGCTGGCCGGGATGATCCCCGCTCCGGGGGAGCCTCCGGAGGACTGGTGGGAGGCGACCGGGTACGGGGCCGCCGTCGAGGAGCAGTCCGCCCGTGACGGCGGCCTGACCGGCAACGACGACCCGTACGTGAGCTTCTATCACGATGTCCCGCGCGAACTGGCGGACGAGGCGCTGAGCAGGGAGCGTGCGCATCCTTCCCAGGCGGCCATGGCCGCACCCTGGCCGCTCGCGGAGTGGCCCGATGTGCCGACGCGATTCATCGTGTGCACGGACGATCGCTTCTTCCCGCCGAGCTTCCTGCGGGACCTCGCGCGCCGACGCCTCGGCATTCGCGCGGAGGAGGTTCCCGGCGGTCATTGCGCCATGCTGAGTCGGCCGGGTGAGATCGCCCAACTGCTGATGCGCAGCGCGGAAGGGCGTCCGGAGCCGCAGCGGTAGCAAGACTCAGCGCCCGGTGCTGCGGCGATGCCTGCATGTCTACCGGGCGCTGAGTTGGTCTGTAAACAGGGTGCACCCGGCCGTGCGGGGTGTCAAGGGCGAGTTGCGTCGGGCTCGACGATGACGTCGAGCGCGAGGCCGGCGCAGGTGAATCGTGGGAGCTCCGCCCACGGACTGCTGCGCACCGCGTCGCCCGTCGCGCACCGCGGGTCGGTTGAGACGACGACGCGACCGATGCTGTTGACCAGGGTGACCTCGCGACCGAGCGCCGCGAAGCGCGGAAGGAGGTCCCGTTCCACCTCGGCCACGAGCATGTCGAGTCCCGCGACACCGATGCGCATCCCGTCCGCCTCTGCGGGTGCGGCGACCGTGATGGTGTATTCATCGCTGCAGAGGTAGTCGACGTACGGTCCGGCGATGTGCGGCTCGCCCGTGGCCATCGGCAGGCGGTACCACTCGAGCGCGCTGTAGTCGATGTTCTCCTTGTTGAGCGACTGCGCGGCGAGCACCAGCTGCCGCCGATCGTCGCCCTGCCACCAGGCGAGGTGGCTGCGGGCATCGGACGGCAGGTCGATCGCCGCGATGAAGCCCGCGCCGTACACGGGAGCCTCTTGCAGGTCGAGCGTGCGCAGCGCGTACGGCTCCACGAGAGCGTCGATCCGCGCGCTGGTCAGAGGGCCGGAGCGCTTCGCCTCGGCCACCTGTGCGGCGAACGGGCCGACCCAGCCGAGGAGACTCCGGATCGTCGAGGAGAAGTACTCCTCGACGATGGTCGCAGCGCCGCGGGTCGCCGTGTCGGTTGCTGTCGTCATCGTGTCCTCCGGGTGTGCGGGGGCGGGTTCCGGCATGATCAGCCGTTCCTCGGCTGAGCCTGCAGCTGGATCAGGGCGTCGATGATCTCCGCGACCATCGTGTCGGTGCGAGTGCCTGCGGCGTCGGCATCCGCGGCTCCGATCGCGTCGACGACCGCAGCGAGATGTGCGCCCTGCCGACGGTGCTCTTCCGACGTGTGCGCGACGAGTCGCAGGTAGGGCGAGAACTCCGCCTGCAGCTTCATCTGCTCGCGTGTCAGTCGCGCGGACTGGCTGAGCGCGACGAGCTCGATCTGGATGTCGTCGAGGAGACGCCGCTGCGATTCGCCGTCGAGTTCGTCGAGGCGCTCCATCCGTCGTCGGACCTGTTCGGCCTCTGATGCGTCGGCCCGCCGTGCCGCGAGACGCACGCCGGCACCCGTGATCGCGGCGTAGTGCGCGCCGAGGTCGCGGAGCGCGACGCGCGACGATGTCCGGACGGCTTCCCGCGCGAAGGAGAGCGGGTCGGCATGCTGCGCGACGAAGCTGCCGCCGTTGC
The DNA here is from genome assembly GCF_039533965.1 of Microbacterium luteolum. Classification (NCBI taxonomy): domain Bacteria; kingdom Bacillati; phylum Actinomycetota; class Actinomycetes; order Micrococcales; family Microbacteriaceae; genus Microbacterium; species Microbacterium luteolum. The sequence continues at coordinate 807,310 of NZ_BAAAUN010000001.1, read as the reverse complement.
GTCCGCGGCGCGTGACCACCAGCCCGCGCTCGCGGATCGCGAGCAGCGCCTCGCGAACCGTGACCGGGGCGACGCCGAGGCTCCTCGCCAGCTCGGCTTCGGAGGGGAGTCGCTCGCCGGCGCGGAGATGGCCGCGTGTGATCGCGTCGACGAGGCGGCGCTCCACGAGCTCGGCGCGCCCTTCGTCGCCGATCGGCTGGAACAGCACGCCCTGCAGGCGATGCGGATGCTGTCGCGTCTGAGGGCCGCCGGGTGGAGGCGCGACGGAATCGGCGACCCCCTGAGGTGACGAAACCGATTCCATCCTGCGATTCTGCCTTGTCATCAGCGGCTTGTCGAAGTGTTCGCTGTGAGCAGGTGCCCCCGCGTTGACCCGTCAGCGCGGCTCGGGTTGGATGGAGGCATGACTGATCGCACAAAGCCCGAGTTCGACGCCCCCACCGGCACCGCCCCCACGGAGCTCGTCATCCGCGACCTCATCGAGGGTGACGGAGCCGAGGCGAAGCCCGGCGACACCGTGACCGTCCACTACGCCGGCGTCGAGTTCGACTCCGGCGAGGAGTTCGACTCGTCGTGGGGACGCGGCGAGACCATCCAGTTCCCCCTCCGCGGCCTGATCCAGGGATGGCAGGACGGCATCCCCGGCATGAAGGTCGGCGGGCGACGCGAGCTGGTCATCCCGCCGCACCTCGCCTACGGTCCCGTCGGAGGCGGCCACTTCCTCTCCGGCAAGACGCTGATCTTCATCATCGATCTCGTCGCCGTCGGCTGAGTCCGTACGACGCCGGATGAGGCGCCTCGCTCCCTCGGGAGTGGGGCGCCTCGTTGTTTCGGAAAGAGATCTGCATGCGCGGGAATACATGCAGGTGAATGTAAGTTGAGACACATGATGCCGCGCACGCGGCTCCTGTCCCTTGCCGCCGCAGCGGCTGACGTCTCCAGAGGAGAAAAGCATGACCAGCATCGACATCCCCGGCTACCGTTCCGGCACCTGGGTCCTCGACCCCGCACACAGCGAGGTGACCTTCAGTGTCCGCCACATGATGATCTCGAAGGTGCGCGGCACGTTCGGCGTGAAGAACGCCACACTGATCGCCCCGGAGAACCCGCTCGAGGCCAAGGTCGAGGCTTCCGTCGACGTCACCTCGATCGACACGAACGACGAGGGCCGCGACGCGCACCTCCGCTCCGGCGACTTCTTCGACACCGAGAACTTCCCGACCATGGAGTTCGTCTCCACGGGGGCGCACGTCAAGGGCGACGAGCTGTTCGTCGACGGCGACCTCACCATCCGCGGCGTCACCAAGCCGGTCAGCTTCGAGCTCGACTTCGGTGGCTTCGGAACGGACCCGTACGGCAACTACAAGGCGGGTGCTTCCGCCAAGACCGTGATCAACCGCGAGGACTTCGGCCTCACCTGGAACGCCGCGCTCGAGACCGGCGGGGTGCTCGTCGGCAAGGACGTCACGATCAACCTCGACCTGCAGGGTGCTCTGCAGCAGGACTGATACCTCGGATCGACTCGGAACCCCGGGCCCCTCAGGGCTCGGGGTTCTCTGCGTCGTAGTCGTGGAATCGACGACTCCGCCGCGCCAGCAGGGCGACCAGGGCGATCACGAGGACTCCGCCGAGGAGCGGCGGGAACCAGAGCGCCGTCACGGTCGCGAGCGTGCCGGCGTACAGTGCTCCGACTCTGGGCCCTCCGGTGACCACGACGATGAAGACGCCCTGCAGCCGGCCGCGCATCGTGTCGGGCACGGCCGCCTGCATCATGGTGTTGCGGTAGATCGAGCTGACGTTGTCCGAGGCGCCGGACAGGGCGAGCGCGACGCACGCCGCGACGATCAGGGCGACGTCGGGGGAGTGCTCCGTGGCGGAGCCGGAGAGGGCGCCGACGAGGAGCACGACGCCGAACAGGAGGATCGAGGCGCCGTACGCCTCGACGGCGCGCTCGATGCCGCGACCGTGCCAGCGGTAGTGCACCACTCGGCCGGACAGGAGACTCGACGCGAACGTGCCGACGGCGACCGCCGCGGTCAGGATGCCGGTCGTGACCGCTCCGCCCCCGAGGATCACGGTTCCGAGCGCGGGGAACAGCACCAGCGGCTGCCCGAACGTCATCGCGATGATGTCGATGACGTACTGCATCCGGATGTTGCTCGCGCTGCGGAGGAACCGCCAGCCGTCGACAAGGGATGTCAGCCCCGGACGAACGATGTCGCCCTCGGGGCGGAGCGCGGGCAGCGTCCACAGGTCGAGGAACATCGACAGCATCAGGATCACGTCGATCGTGTAGGTCCAGCCGTAGCCGGTGAGCGCCACGAGGACTCCGGCCACCGCCGGGCCGGCCATCACCGTGACACCGAAGGCCACGCCGTTCAGGGCGGATGCCGCGGCCAGCATGTTCCGCGGGATGAGGCGCGGCACGATCGCCGTGCGCGTCGCCATGCCCACCGAGTTCGCCGCCGAGATGACGATGCTCAGGACGTACAGCCACCAGATCGTCTCGTTCCCGGTCCAGGTGAGCGTCGCGAGCAGCCCCGTGGCGGCGAAGGTCACGGTGGCCGCGATGAGAGCGACGCGGCGCCGATCGAAGGCGTCGGCGAGCATCCCGCCGTACAGGCCGGCGAAGATCATGGGGAGAAGCCCGGCGACGGCGATCATGGAGACGGCGAACGTGCTCTGGGTGAGCGCGAAGACGTGCAGCATCACGGTGACGATGGTGAGCTGCCCGCCGATGCCGGCGAGGGTCGACCCGATCCACATCCGGGCGAACGCCGGGCTGGACTTCAGCGGGGTGAGGTCGATCAGGTGTCCGCGCGCTGCGCTCACTCGAAGGCTCTCATCTGCACCATCCGAGACTATCCGAGCGTCGACGGGTGCACGCCGGGGCCGTGTCACTCGGGGGAGTCCGCGGCTGGTAGACTCTTCAGGTTGCCGTTTGATCGGCCGCGGATAAAGAGAGCCCTCGCATCAGGCGTCGGGCGCCGCGCAACGAACTGAAAGGGGATCCCATCTATGCCACTCGAATCAGACGCCAAGAAGGCGATCATGGAAGAGTACGCGACGCACCCCGGTGACACCGGATCCCCCGAGGTGCAGGTCGCGATGCTGACGCAGCGCATCAAGGACCTCACCGAACACCTCAAGGAGCACAAGCACGACCACCACTCGCGTCGTGGTCTGTTCCTCATGGTGGGTCAGCGCCGTCGTCTGCTCGGCTACCTCCAGGACATCGACATCGAGCGTTACCGTTCGCTGATCGAGCGTCTCGGACTCCGCCGCTAAGGCAGAGCGCCCAGCGTACTATCGCGCAAAACATTCTTGAGAAGGCCGTCCCACGGTGTGGGGCGGCCTTCGTCGTGCGCGGGAAGGGTTGACGTCGCAAGAGGTTTCCATTAGGAAAGTAGTAATGCTTTCCATCTGGAAAGAGAGAGTGGGGGTCCACCGTGGAGCAGCGGTCGATGCAGGGATCCGAGCCCCTCGAGCCTCCGTCTCCTGAGGTCGCACGACTCTTCCTCGATGAGATCGAGGTGATCGAGCAGCGCCGTGAGGAGCGGATCGATCGGCGCGCCGTCGCCTGGCAGTCGATCGCCACCGCCGCGGTGACCGCGGCCATCTTCACCGCGTATCTCCTGGTCGTGCGGGCGGAGTCTTCTGCCGCACAGCCACTCCTGTTCCTTCTCCTCGTCACATCGCAGATCATCGCGGGCGTGGGAGAGCGGAACGGCCTGCAGTGGCGCACTCCGCGCTCCAAGTGGTGGTACACCGTCTTCATCGTGCTCTTCGCCCTCGCGGTCGTCGGCACGTTCTTCGCCCTGCTGATCTCACCCGAGGCGCGACCGATGTGGGCGTACTTCATCCCCGGCGCCATCATGCTCGTCGGATTCGGCGGGATCGGAGTCGTTCAGCTCTGGAAGGCGCGCGGAAGCGCTCCCGCCGCTCGTCCCGCGCGCGATCCGATACCGCTTGCGACGCGCATCGCCACGGCATCCGTCGGGCTGCTGCTGGGGCTGGCCACACTGTCGATCGGCATCGGCGATGATCTGACCACGTCCATCGCGACGCTGGTGCTGATGATGATCGTCGTCGGCTGGTTCTTCGCGTGGAGGACGGATGCCGGACCGGCTGCCCTCGGCAGATACTGGCGATGGCCGCATTTCCTGGCGTACGCACTGACGGTCGTGGTGATGGTGTGGGCGAACCTGCAGACGGTCTACTCGGGGCCGATGGCGACGTCGACGTACCTCCTCTTCGGCGCCCTGGTCGCGGCCCTGCTGATCGGATCCGCTGTCCTCCCCGAGCGGCGCGTGCGCGACGGCCAGCGGCCATGATGGCTGATCCCGTGGAGGCTCGAGGTCCCGCGCATCCGAGGACTCGCCTCGACGACAACTTCTCCACGCCCATCCGCTTCTCGCTGATGGCGTCGCTCGGCGAGGGGATCGAGCTCGACTTCGCCACCCTCGCGGAGATACTGCAGGCGAACGACTCCGCGCTCAGCAAGGCGATCAGTCATCTGCAGCAGGCCGGCTACGTCACCGGGCGCAAGGGATACGTGGGCACCCGCCCGCGCACCTGGGTGCGCTCGACCGCGGCGGGGCTCAGCGCCTTCGACGGGCACCTGCGCGCACTGCGCGAGATCGTCGAGCTCGGCGGCCAGCGGATGCCCTGAGCTCTCAGGCGGGAGCGCCCACGAGATCGGGGTGGTGGATCGCCGCGACGTCCGGGTGTGCCCGCAATCGCGACTTCATGGCGTTCTCGCCGTAGGTCGCATGGATCGGGTTGCTCGGGTCCTCGGTGACGCCCGTCGCGTCGGCGGCGAGCGCCGTCGGCAGTTCGAGCAAAGGGAGCTGCTGGTCGAGCGCAGGGTTGAAGAAGAACGGGATCGAGATGCGCTCCTCCGGTGCCCGGGGTGAGATCACCCGGTGGTTGGTCGCCTTCAGGTATCCGCCGGTCGCGTACTCGAGCAGCTCGCCGATGTTGACGACGAAGGCGCCGTCGACGGGAGGAGCCGAGACCCATTCACCGTCGCGTTCGACCTGCAGACCGCCCTTGCCCGGCTCGACCCACAGCAGCGTGAGCACGCCGGAGTCCTTGTGTGCGCCCACGCCCTGCTGCGGCTCCGGCTCATGCGAGCCCGGGTAGCGCACGATCTTGATCAGCGTGGAGGGGTCGCGGAAAGGCTCGTCGAAGTACGACTCCTCTGCTCCGAGGGTCAGGGCCCAGGCACGCAGAAGCTTGCGGGCTATCGCGGTCAGGGTGTCATGCCACTCGGTGACGATCTCCTGCAGCTCCGGCTGCGCCGCGGGCCACAGGTTCGGCCCGATGAGGCGGTTGAACGCGGGTCCGTCCTCGACGGGCTCGCGCTCCGGCCCGATGTCGATCTGCTCACGCCAGTCGACCTTGCCCTGCGTCCGCTCTCCGCCGACACGCGTGTAGCCCCGGAAGTGCGGGCTGTTCACGTTCTCGATCGCGAGCTTGTCGGCCTCGGGGAGGGCGAAGAAGTCCAGCGCCGCGCGGTGCAGCCGTGCTTCCAGCTCGGGGGAGATGCCTGTGCCGGTGAGGTAGAAGAACCCGACGTCGTGCGTCGCCGCACGCAGGTCGTCCCGGAAGCGGGCGGCGGCTTCGGGGCTTTCGTCGAGCTGGGACAGGTCGAGGATGGGGAGCGAGAGTTCAGCCATGGACCGAGGCTACGTCGCCCTTCCGGGGTGGCGGGCGTGTGTTGCGCCGCATTACCCAGTGCTAGAGTCTCGTGAGTAAGGGATGCCTTACCTCAGTCATCACAAGAGAGTCGAACATTCCGTGCTCGCCACCTTCCTCATCGGCCTTCGCGAGGGCCTCGAAGCCGCGCTCGTCGTCGGCATCCTCGTCGCCTACCTCCGTCGACTGGGGCGGCAGGATGCACTGCCGAAGCTCTGGGCCGGGGTCGGGCTCGCGATCGCCCTCGCTCTCGGGATCGGCGCGGTGCTCACCTTCGGCGCGTACGAGCTCACCTTCACCGCCCAGGAGCTGATCGGCGGCTCGCTGTCGCTGCTGGCCGTCGGCATGGTCACCTGGATGATCTTCTGGATGCAGCGCGCGGGGCGCACGATGAAGGCGACCCTCGAGGGCGGAATCGACCGGGCGCTCACCGCCGGCGGGCTCTGGGCCCTCATTGCGATCGGATTCGTCTCGGTCGCCCGCGAAGGCATCGAGACGACCCTGTTGCTGTGGTCGATGGTGCAGTCGTTCGGCGATGCGCCCTCCGCACTGCTCGGAGCACTGCTCGGTCTCGTGGCCGCGGTCATCGTGGGCTGGCTCATCTCGCGCGGCGCCGTGAAGCTGGACCTGCGCCGCTTCTTCGCCTGGACCGGTGGCTTCCTGGTCATCGTCGCAGCGGGCGTGCTCGCCTATGCGCTCATGGACCTGCAGGAAGCCGGTGCTCTTCCCGGACCGTTCACCGCCGCGGCTCCGATCGACCCGCTCACCGGCAGTGTGGCGGTCGGCTGGGCCGGTCTGCCCTTCGGCTGGGCCTTCGACGTCTCGGCGACGATCGCACCGGGCGGCCCGCTTGCCGCGATCCTGCAGGCCACCGTCGGGTTCATGCCCGCGATGACCTGGCTGCAGGTGCTCGCCTGGACGCTCTACATCCTCATCGTCGGATCCCTGTACATCCGCGGTCTCCGCTCGCGGCGCCCGTCGAAGCCCCGCGCGTCGACGGATCCGCAGCTCGCAACGGCATCTCACTCACCACAAGGAGCAGCATGACCACCTTCCACCGGATTCTCGGGGCGGTGGCCGCCACGGGCGCCGCCGCGCTCGTCCTGAGCGGCTGCGTCGCGAAGAGCGACGTCGGCGCCGCAGCGGCCTTCGACGTCTCCTCCACGGATGCCGGCTGCGCCGTGTCCGCCGCGACGGCGAAGAGCGGGACGCTCACGTTCGACGTGAAGAACGACACCGATCAGGTCTCCGAGTTCTACCTGCTCGCAGAAGACGGACTGCGCATCGTCGGCGAGGTCGAGAACATCGCGCCCGCGGCGTCCCGCACGCTGACGGTCGTGGCGCAGCCCGGCGACTACTTCACGCTCTGCAAGCCGGGCATGATCGGCGAGGGCGTCGGGAAGACCGCATTCACCGTCACGGGCGACCGTGTGGCCGTCGACGGCCCCGACGCCGAGCAGAAGAAGGCGGCCGTCGACCTGTACGCGGCCTTCGTGAAGGACCAGGTCGGCCAGCTGGTCCCCGCGGTCGAGGACTTCGTCGCCGCGTACGAGTCGGGCGACGACGAGACGGCCCGCGCGCTGTTCCCGCAGGTGCGCGCGTACTACGAGCGCATCGAGCCGGTCGCCGAGGCGCTCGGGGACCTCGACCCGCGCATCGACTACCGCGAGGTCGACGCCGTCGCCGAGGGCCTGGACTGGACCGGTTTCCACCGCATCGAGAAGGACCTCTGGGTGCCGGCGCAGGATGCGCTGAACGCCGACGGCGAGACTCCCGCCTGGCAGGACTGGGCGCCTTCGACCCCGGCGGAGCGGGCCGACTTCGGCGACCTGCTGCTCGCCGATGCGCAGGAGCTCTACGACTACGTGCACTCGGACGACTTCACGACGGCGCTCGAGGACCAGGGCATCGGCGGCATCTCCAACGGTGCGATCGCTCTGCTGGACGAGGTCGCGACGGGCAAGATCTCCGGCGAGGAGGACTGGTGGTCGGGAACCGACCTGTACGACTTCGCCGCGAACGTCGAGGGCTCGAAGATGGCGTTCTCCCTCGTACAGGACTTCGCCGCGGCACAGGGCGATGACGGCAAGGCGCTCGTGTCGGAGATCGAGGCCGGTTACGCAGCTCTCGAGGAGTCGCTGGCCGCCCACGGTTCGCTGACCGACGGTTTCGTCGGCTACTCGGAGCTCACCGAAGCCGACAAGCGCGAGTTCACCGATCTGATCAACGCCCTGGCCGAGCCGCTCTCGCAGCTGACCGGCACGGTCCTCGACTGATCGCCCGAGCCGATACGATCACGGACGTGAACGAACCAGAAGAGGATGCCGCGGCCGAGACGGCGACCGCCGAGACGGCTGCGGCATCCCCTCCGTCGGGTCTGAGCAGGCGCGGCCTGCTGGGCCTCGCCATCGGAGGCGGCGTCGCAGGACTGGCGGTGGGTGCCGGTGCCGGCATCGCGGGCGGTGTGGCGATCGGGCGCGCGCGAGCGCACGCCGATGCGCAGCCCGTGCACGAGTTCTTCGGCGAGCATCAGGCGGGGATCACGACTTCCGTGCAGGACCACCTGCACTTCGCGAGCTTCGACATGATGCCGCGCACCGACCGCGACGACCTGATCTCCCTGCTGCAGGACTGGTCGTACGCGGCGGCCCGCATGACGCAGGGTCTCGAGGTGAGCGCCAGCGGCGCGGTCGGCGGTCCGGCGGAGGCGCCTCCGGACGACACCGGCGAGGCGTTGGGGCTTCCGGCCGCAGGCCTCACGATCACCTTCGGCTTCGGACCGGGGCTGTTCGAGAACGAGGACGGCGATCGCTATGGGATCGCCGCGCTCCGTCCGACCGGCCTGGAGCGCCTGCCGGCCTTCCTCGGAGACGACCTGAACCCGCAGGCGTCGCACGGCGACCTCTGCGTCCAGGCGTGCGCCGACGACCCGCAGGTGGCGGTGCACGCGATCCGCAACCTCAGCCGGATCGCGTTCGGCCGTGCGCGGCTGCGCTGGTCGCAGCTGGGGTTCGGAAAGACGTCGCGCACCACCTCTTCGCAGGCGACACCACGGAACCTCTTCGGGTTCAAGGACGGCACGGCGAACATCCTGGCCGACGACGCGGCGGCCCTCGATGATCACGTGTGGGTCGCATCCGACGACGAGCCCGCCTGGCTCGCCGGTGGTTCGTATCTGGTGGCGCGCAAGATCGCCATGCTCATCGAGACCTGGGATCGCGTGCGTCTCGCCGAGCAGGACACGATCATCGGCCGGGACAAGGGGGAGGGCGCGCCGCTCTCGGGAGGCGACGAGTTCACGGCGCCCGACTTCGGCGGCGCGTCGATCGACGCGAACAGCCACGTGCGCCTCGCCCACCCCGAGCAGAACGAGGGCATCCGCATCCTCCGCCGCGGCTACAACTACGTCGACGGGAACAACGAGCTGGGCAGGCTCGACGCCGGGCTCTTCTTCCTGTCCTATCAGCGCGACCCCGGGCAGTTCATCACCCTTCAGCGACGCCTGTCGACCGATCTCCTCAACGAGTACATCCGTCATGTCGGCTCCGGCATCTGGGCGGTCCCCGCGGGAGTGAAGCCCGGCTCCTACGTGGGCGCCGAGCTCTTCGCCTAGGTGGCGTCAGCTCGCGAGCATCAGTACGACGGCGGCCGCCATGGCGTCGGCGCCCAGGTGATCGTTCGCGGTGATGGTGACCACGGCCTCATCCACGAAGATGATCAGCTGGCCGTGCGCGCCGTGCAGCCGCCACGCGCCACCCGGTCCACCCCAGCCCGCGAGCGCGTAACGGTCGTAGCCGGGAGTCGATCCCGCCATCACCCAGTCGGAGTGCATCGCGTCGATCCACTCCGCCGAGACCAGCCTGGACCCCTCCCACATCCCGCGGTCGCGGATCAGGGCCCCGATGCGCGCCAGCTCCTCGGTGCGCAGCGCGAGCCCTCCGCCGGCGATGATCCGGCCGTTCGGGCAGCGCTCCCATGCGACGTCGCGGATGCCGAGCGGACGGAACAGGCGCGGATCGAGATACTCGGCGACGTCGCCGACGCGGCGGGCGAGCACGGTCATCGCCGTGTAGGTGCTGGCGTTGGAGTACTGGAAGACGGACCCTCGTGACGGCCGGCCGAGGAACTCGATCGCGAGATCGGGCCAGTCGGTCATCATGGTCTCCGACCAGGGCAGATCGATGCCGCTCGACATGCTCAGGAGACGGCGGAGCGTCACGCGATCGACGCCGGCTCCGAGATCGATGTCGTCGACGTATGTGCCGACCGGGGCGTCGAGATCGATGAGCCCCTCATCCGAGGCGATGCCGGCGGCGAGGACGCAGACGGCCTTCGCGACGGAATGGATGTCCTCGCGGACGTCGGGGGTCCAGCGGTGCTCCGCGGAATCCGTGCCGAGGAGGACGTGCAGTCCGTGCGCGTCGAAGCCGGATTCCTCCGCCTGCTGGACGACCTGATCGCGGATGGTCGAGGCGCGGAGCATCCGTTCAGGCTATCGCGGCCGCCGCGATCCGGTCGGGTCGTTCCTCCGCCCCTCGCGGGAGGCGAGAGCGGGGTCGGCGAAAAGCCATTTCGGGCGCGGTTCGACGAGCGGACGGAAGAGCCAGCGGACGGGTTTCGTCGCCAGAGCCAGTGCGACGACGACGGACAGGATCGTGACGAGAGGCAGCCAGATCCACGTCGGTTCGAGGTCGCGCAGGGCACCCGATTCACGGAAGGGGTACAACACGAACGAATGCAGGAGGAACACGTACATCGTGTACTGGCCGAAGTGCGTCCACCAATAGGTCCCGCGGGGGATGAGCGCGAAGAACGCCGCGCAGAGCACGACGGCGAGGAGCATCAGCGCGAACCGGAGACCGCCGGCCCACCACTGCTCACCGCCGAGGTCGGCGTAGGAGTCCTCGTAGAAGAGCCAGTGACGCAGGTCGATCGCCTGCCACACCGGGAGCCAGTTCCAGGCCGCCCAGCCCGTGGCTGCGAGGACGGCGACGGCGACGACGCGCACCCACCAGGGGCGGAAGTCGAGGAGGCGGAATCGGTCGACGATGTCCCGCTCCCGGAGCCACCACCCGAACGCGAAGAACGGGAGGAGGCCCAGCGTGCGCGAGAGCGAGAAGGTGCTGTCGACGTTCGGCAGGTACCCGACGCCGATCGAGATCACGACCGTCCAGGCCAGCGGCCACCGGAGCAGAGCGAGGTAGGGGAGGACCAGCCGGAAGATCCCCAGCGCCAGCAGGAACCACAGCGTCCAGGACGGCTTGGTGATGTTCGGGTTCGCCTGGCCCTCCACGAGCCACTTGGTGAGCGTCCACAGCACCTCGAAGATGAGATACGGCACCAGGATGTCGGTGATGACTCTGGCCATCTGCGTCCTGGTCGGCGACCCGGACTTCGAGAAGTATCCCGAGATGATCGCGAACGCCGGCATGTGGAAGGCGTAGAGGGCCAGGTAGAACGCGAAGGCGATGTCGGAGTCGTAGATGAGCCGCTGGATCGCGTGGCCCAGCACCACCAGCACGATGCACGCGTAGCGGGCGTTGTCCCAGAACGGGACGCGGCGCCGAGGGCGTGCCGTCGACCCGGTCGGGGGACCGGAAGGGGCCGCGGCTGCGTTGCTCATCCTTCGAGGCTACCGTCGGGAATAAAGTTGGCCGCATCGCGTTGACTCATATACATTCAAATGAATAGAAACGGATGCACCGTCATCCGCTTCGAGGAAAATGGAGCAATCATGAGCGAGCAGTCAGGCGCGCAGGCGATGCAGTTCGGCATCATGTCGGTCAGCGACATCACCCGCGATCCCACCACGGGCATCACCCCCAGCGAGCAGGAGCGGATCAAGGCGACGCTGACCATCGCCACGCACGCCGAAGAGGTCGGACTCGACGTCTTCGCGATCGGCGAGCACCACAACCCGCCGTTCTGGTCCTCGAGCCCCACGACCTTCCTCGCCGCCCTCGCCGCGCAGACCGAGCGTCTGATCGTCTCGACCTCGACCACGCTCATCACGACGAACGACCCGGTGCGCATCGCCGAGGAGTACGCGATGCTGCAGCACGTGTCCGACGGCCGCATGGACCTCATGCTCGGTCGCGGGAACACCGGACCCGTGTACCCGTGGTTCGGCCAGGACATCCGTCAGGGACTCCCTCTCGCGATCGAGAACTACGCCCTGCTGCACAAGCTGTGGCGTGAGGACGTCGTCGACTGGGAGGGCAAGTTCCGCACCCCGCTGCAGGGGTTCACCTCCACGCCGCGGCCCCTCGACGGCATCGCGCCCTTCGTCTGGCACGGATCCATCCGCACCCCGGAGATCGCCGAGCAGGCGGCCTACTACGGCGACGGCTTCTTCGCGAACAACATCTTCTGGCCGAAGGAGCACTACCAGCGCCTCATCGAGCTGTACCGTCAGCGCTACGCGCACTACGGGCACGGCACCCCGGAGCAGGCCATCGTCGGTCTCGGCGGTCAGGTGTTCATGGCCGCGAACTCGCAGGACGCGGCGAACCAGTTCCGTCCGTACTTCGACAACGCGCCCGTCTACGGCCACGGTCCGAGCATGGAGGACTTCACCGAGATGACGCCCCTCACCGTGGGGTCGCCGCAGCAGATCATCGATCGCTACGCCGCCATGCGCGAGCACTACGGCGACTACCAGCGTCAGCTCTTCCTGATCGACCACGCCGGGCTTCCGCTCAAGATCGTGCTCGAGCAGCTCGACATCCTCGGCTCCGAGGTCGTGCCCGTGCTGCGGAAGGAGCTCGCGCAGGGTCGCCCGGAGACCGTGCCGGATGCTCCCACCCACGCCGCACGCGTGAAGGCGGAGTTCGGCGACGGGCCCACCCGTCAGGCGCGCCCCGGTGCCAACCGCGGCGACAACCTGACCGGCGACTCGCCCTACCAGGACACCCCGGCTCCGGCCGGTGCCGCGTTCGGGCTCAGCCGGAAGGAGGCCTGAGATGACCGTGCGTCGCATCGCCGTCGTGTCGGCCGGTCTCTCGAATCCCTCGTCCACGCGGATGCTCGCCGATCGGCTGGCCGCCGAGACGGTGAAGGCGCTCCGCGAGCACGACATCGAGACGAGCGTCGACGTGATCGAGCTGCGCGACTACGCGCATGACATCACCAACAACCTGCTCACCGGATTCGCGCCGCCGGCGCTGGAGACGGCGATCAACACGGTGGTGTCGGCCGATGCGCTCATCGTGGTGACGCCCATCTTCTCGACCAGCTACTCGGGATTGTTCAAGTCGTTCATCGACGTGCTCGATCCCGACGCGCTCACCGGGAAGCCGGTCCTCATCGGCGCGAATGCCGGTACCGCCCGGCACTCGCTGGCGATTGACTACGCGATCCGTCCGCTGTTCGCCTACCTGCACGCCGACGCCGTCTCGACCGGCGTGTTCGCGGCCTCCAGCGACTGGGGAGGGTCCGGCGACCACGTCGCTCCGCTCGCGAAGCGCGTCGAGAAGGGCGCGCGGGAGCTCGCGGATGCGGTGGCCCGACGCGACGCCGCCTCGGCCTCCGACCCGTTCGACCCGGCGACGTACCTCGGTGAGGGCCGGTCGTTCGGCCACCTGCTGGGCGGTCTCGCGGGGGAGTGAGGCGACTGTTCGCCTCCGCTGCCGATCAGGCGAGGGCGTCGAGTCCGGCGAGCGTCTTCACGACCGCGTCGGCGAGCTCGGCGCCCTTGACGGAGAAGTGACGGCGGAAGTACTCGCGGTGCTCGTCGTGCTCGTGGAAATTGTGCGGCGTGAGGACCGCCGAGAACACGGGCACGTCCGTCTCCAGCTGCACGCGCATCAGCGCATCGACGACCGTGGACGCCACGAAGTCATGGCGGTAGATGCCGCCGTCGACGACGAGCGCGCAGGTGGCGATGGCGTCGACTCGACCGCTGCGGGCGAGCCGCTGCGCGTGCAGCGGGATCTCGAAGGCCCCGGGTACCCGGAGGATGCTGACGTCGTCGAAGCCGAGTGACGCGAGCCTTCCCTCGAAGGATTCGACGGCCTGGTCGACGATCTCGGCGTGCCACTGCGCGGCGACGATGGCGATTCTGGGCATGATGACTGCTCCCTCTCGTCCTCTTCCATCCGGACTGTGACCGTCGGCCCCGGAATCGCACCGGGTCTGCAGACCCCACCGTGGGGTCCGCTCGCGGGCTCCACGGCCCTGCCGTGATACCGCCGGTGGGGAATCGCACCCCGCCCTGAGGACATTCGGCACGAGGCTATCACTGGGTATGGTCGAATGTCCGAGGGATGTCCTACCGTGGCGTCATGACCTCGATCTCCTCGTTCGATGCCCTTCGCGACCGACTGAGCGGCTCCCTTTTCCGTCCCGGCGATGCCGGGTTCGATGAGGCGCGGCAGCCATGGAACCTCGCGATCGATCAGCGACCCCTCGCTGTCGCCGCTCCGGCGGATGTCGCCGATCTGCACGCACTGCTCGGCGCCGCTCGCTCGTCGGGCTTCCGCCTCGCCGTCCAGCCGAGCGGGCACGGAGCGTCGAGTGATCTCGACGGTGCGGTGATCGTGCGGATGTCGGCATTCGATGAGCTCGATGTCGACGTGGATGCCGGGATCCTCCGGGTGGGCACCGGTGTCCGCTGGGGCGCGGTCGTCGACGCCCTCGAGGGCACCGGCTGGGCGGCTCCGGCCGGCACGAGTCCGGTCGTCAGCGTGGCCGGTTACACACTGGGTGGCGGGCACTCGTGGTTCAGCCGCACGGCGGGGCTCGGCTCCGACAACCTGCGGGCAGCGTGGGTGCTGCGTGCCGACGGCTCCCATGAGCGTGTCGACGACGACAGCGATCCGGATCTCATGTGGGCCCTGCGCGGCGCGGGCGGCGTCGTCGGCATCGTCACGGCCCTCGAGATCGATCTCGTGCGCACGCCGGCACTGTGGGGTGCGAGCCTCACTTTCGACGTGGCGGATGCCGCCGCGGTGATCCGCGCCGTGCGCGACCTCGCGGCCGACGCACCGGCGTCGCTCAACGTGTTCATGAACTCGATGCGCATGCCCGACGCGCCACAGCTGCCGGAGGCGATCCGCGGGCGCAGCTTCCTCGAGGTGCAGGCGTTGTCGGTCGACGGCTCCGCGGACGAGCTCATCGATCGGGTCCGCCGTGCCGGCGCGGTGCAGCACGAGACGACGGGAGCCACTTCGCCGGCGGCCCTCGTGGCGGCATCGAACGAACCGACAGAGCCGACCCCTGGCCGTGGCGCGTCCATGGCGCTCACGACGTTGGACGACGCCACGATCGATGCGCTCGTGGAGTTCCGCGAGCTGCCGGAGCAGGCTCCGATCATCGGGATCGACATCCGGATGCTGGGCGGCGCGCTCGACGCGCCACGGCGCAGCGGCTTCGCGAGCCTGGCTTCGGCGGGTTGGCTGCTGCACGCGCTCGCGCCGCTGTTCCCCGGCGCGCCCCGCGAACCGGGAGACGCGAGTCTCGCGGGGTTCGTCGATCTACTGGCGCACGCAGAGGCCTCGCGTACGGTGCCGACCTTCCTGGGGCCGGGACAGACGCTCGACCGCTGCGGTACCTCGGCCGACCTCGATCGGCTGCGCGCTGTCCGCGCCGCCGTCGATCCCGAAGGGGTACTGCACGCGGGACGCCTTCCGCGCTGAGTCGTCAGGCGTCGTCGCCGGTGCCCCGGTTCCAGTGGTACTCGGTCTCGGGGCGTCCGCGCGCGCCGTACCGCGCCGTCCGGAGGAGCACGCCCTCAGC
Source organism: Microbacterium luteolum (assembly GCF_039533965.1). NCBI lineage: Bacteria > Bacillati > Actinomycetota > Actinomycetes > Micrococcales > Microbacteriaceae > Microbacterium > Microbacterium luteolum. The sequence goes on along the minus strand of NZ_BAAAUN010000001.1, from coordinate 791,875 downwards.
GGCAAGATGCTCGAGGTAGCGCCGCACGGCGACGCGGGACATGCCCAGACGCTCCGCCGCCTCGCTCGCCGACAGCGGACCCATCGCGCGCAGCGCGGAGGTCACGCGATCCAAGGACGCGGCCGACAGGCCCTTGGGCAGCAGGATCGTGCCGGTCGTGCGGCCGAGCAGCGCATCGATCTCGGCCTGCGTCGCCTCGCCGTCTGTGGTGCGGGCTTGATCCCGGTAGGAGCGGTACTGCTCCATCCGCTCCTTGAACACGGCGAAGGGGAACGGTTTCACGAGGTACTGGAAGACGCCCAGAGCCGCCATCTGCCGCACGGTCTCGGCATCGCGCACCCCGGTGATCGCGATGACGTCGACCGAGGCCGCCCTGGCACGGAGAGCCCGCAGGACATCGATGCCGGAACCGTCAGGCATCGTGATGTCGAGCAGGACCAGGTCGAAGGCGTCCGCGCCCCGGCGATCCAGCACCGCGCTCACCGCGGCGCGTGCTCCGCTGCACTCTCCGGAGGCCTCGAAGCCCTCGAGACGTGCGAGGTAGTCGCGATGGAGTTCGAGGGTCAGAGCGTCGTCGTCGACGATGAGCGTCCGGATCATGAACGGCGCCTCCGCGCTCCCGCTGCGGGCAGGATGACGCGGAAGGTCGTGGGATCGCCCTCCAGCGTCACCGAACCGCCGACGCCCGTGACGACCGACCTCACGAGTGCGAGGCCGATGCCTCGGCCCTGCGCATCCGCGGGCTTCGTCGAGAAGCCCTGCTGGAAGATCTGCTCGCGGCGGTCGATCGGGACGCCCGGTCCGCTGTCCGAGACCTCGAGCACGATCCCGCCGTCCGCGCCGGGCGTGAGCGAGACGGCCACCCAGCGGTCGTCGGACTCCGCCGCGGCATCCATCGCGTTGTCGACGAGGTTGCCGAGCACCGACACGCTGTCGACCGTCGACAGCGGCGAGCGCGGGGTCTCCGGATCGATGCGCACACGCCAGTCGATGCCGCGCTCCTTCGCCTGAGACGCCTTCCCCAGCAGGAGGGCACCGACCGCGGGGTCGCCCTGGCGCCGTGCTGTGACCTGGTCGACGAGGGATTGGCTCTGCCGCGAGGTCTCGGTGAGGATCTCGATCGCCTCGTCGCTCCGCCCGAGCTCGAGCAGGGCGACGGCGGTGTGCATCCGGTTCCCGTGCTCGTGGGTCTGGGCGCGCAGTGCCTCGCCCAGGGTCCGGATGGATTCGTACGACGACACGGCATCACGCACCTGGCCGGGTGGAAGGTCGCCGGCGATGCGCCGGGTGACCCGGCGCGCGATCAGGGCTCCGCCTGCCCCGAGCGCGACGAGTCCCACGGTGATCCCGAGCGTGAGGGGGAGACGGCGGATCAGCGTGTCGGTGATCGACTCGGTCGTCACGCCCGCCGCCACCCAGCCGATCAGGGTGTCGTCGGCGTCCACGACCGGCACGATCGTGCGGACCGAGGGCCCGAGGGTGCCGGTGAACTCCTCGGTGAGCATCTGGGGGGTCGTGGGGATCGTGCCGAGATAGCGTCCGCCGATCTGCGCGAGGTCGGGGTGGGTGACCCGTACGCCCTCCACGGTCATGACCGTGATGAAGTCGAGTCCGGCGTCCTCCACGACCGTCATCGCGTAGGGCTCGAGCAGACGTGTCGCTGCGCCCTCGTCTCCTTCGCTCAGCGAGGAGACGACATCCGGTGATGCGGCGAGCGAGATGGCGGCTGCCGCCGTGACCCGCTCGGCCTCGGCGCGGATGGCGCGCTGCGCCTCCACGACGAGGTAGACGGCGACGAGGGCGCCGATGACGACCGCGACCCCGAGGAGCACGACGAACACGCGCGATGCGGTGCTGCGGCCGTCAGAGGCGTGTGCCATCGCATCCTCCGGTCGTCGGCGCTCTCGGTAGTGACCAATACGACCACAAATCGCGTCGCGGTGTGAAGTCCGCGACGGTGAATCTCATCGGCGACGAGGATGCCGCCGCACACATGACACGAAGACGTTCATGATCAAGGAGGAAACATGGCCATCACAACGGGGTTCCGTCTGCCGGGGTTCAACTCGCGGCGTGGCAAGCAGTCCTGGGACCGGCACACCTGGCTGTACGTGTCGGTGATCATCGCGGTCGTGCTCGGCGCCCTCGTCGGACTCATCTGGCCCGAGGTCGGACAGGGGTTCGAGGCTCTCGGCAAGGGATTCGTGGCGCTGATCAAGATGATGATCGCGCCGATCATCTTCTGCACCATCGTCGTCGGAGTCGGATCCATCGCGAAGGCGGCGACGGTCGGGAAGATCGGCGGGCTCGCCCTGTTGTACTTCATGATCATGTCGACCTTCGCCCTCGCGATCGGCCTGGTCGTCGGCAACATCATCCACCCGGGATCCGGGCTCGACATGGCTGCCTCCACGTACGATCCCGAGGGTGCGACCGAGGCGAAGACCACCCAGGAGTTCATCCTCGGGATCATCCCCGCGACGTTCTTCGGCGCCTTCACCGGCGAGAGCGTGCTGCAGGTGCTGTTCATCGCCCTCCTCGTCGGTTTCGCCCTGCAGGGTCTCGGCGAGCGCGGTGCTCCGATCATGGAGGCGGTCAAGCAGCTGCAGAAGCTGGTGTTCCGCATCCTCGGCATGATCCTCTGGCTGGCGCCGATCGGTGCCTTCGGTGCGATCGCGGCCGTCGTGGGCAAGACCGGCATCTCGGCGATCTGGAGCCTCGGCATCCTGATGGGCGCGTTCTACATCACCTGCATCCTGTTCATCGTCGTGGTGCTGGGCACGTTGCTCTGGACCGTCACGCGGGTCAACATCTTCTCGCTCATGAAGTACCTGGGGCGCGAGTACCTGCTGATCGTCGGCACGTCCTCCTCGGAGTCCGCGCTGCCGCGGCTGATCGCGAAGATGGAGCACGTCGGCGTCTCCAAGCCCGTGGTGGGCATCACGGTGCCGACCGGCTACTCGTTCAACCTCGACGGCACGGCGATCTACCTGACGATGGCCTCTCTGTTCATCGCGACGGGCATGGGCCAGCCGATGTCCATCGGCGAGCAGATCGGTCTGCTCGTCTTCATGATCATCGCGAGCAAGGGCGCCGCCGGCGTCACGGGTGCAGGACTCGCCACGCTGGCGGGCGGACTGCAGGCGTACCGGCCGGACCTGGTCGACGGCGTCGGGGTCATCGTCGGTATCGACCGCTTCATGTCGGAGGGTCGCGCACTGACGAACTTCACGGGCAACGCTGTCGCGACGCTCCTCATCGGCACCTGGACCAAGCAGATCGACCGTGACCGCACGCGCCGCGTGCTCAACGGGGAGCTGCCTTTCGACGAGTCGATGATGGACGGCGTCGACGGGCACGGGATGTCGGACGCTCCGCACGCCGTCGGTGTGCAGGAGCTCAGCGAGTCGGCGGTGTCGGAGATGGCGGCGAAGGAGCAGCGGGCCAGGGACCGCGCCGCACAGCGCTGAGCGGAGAGAGAGGCTGAGCGGAGAGAGAGGGATGCGGGGCCGGATGATTCCGGCCCCGCATCCATGTGGTCAACCGCTCTTGCGTCGGAACTCGCGCCGCGTCTGCGGGGCGGCCGCGCCGTGCACGGCGGAGTCGCCGTCGAGGTGCGACTCGCCCTGCCGGTGCTGCGCGTTCTTCTTCTCGAGCGCTTCCTTGAACTTGCGCTTCATCTCCTCGGAGGAGGTGGCGCCTTCTTCGGTGCTCATGCTCTGAGCCTAGAGCACGCCCGCCGCGAGGGGGAGGTCAGCGGCGGCTGCGGCGCAGCGCGAGGTCGATCAGGGCTCCGGCGCCGATCGCGACGACGATCGACACCGGCACGGCGACGAGAGGTCCTCCGGGGACGATCGCGGCGACGGCGGCGCCCACCGCCGCCTGGTAGACCGCCCAGGCGGTCGCGGCTATCCCGACGAGGGCGAGATAGCGCGGGGGATGGATCCGCGATGCCCCGGCCACCAGGTTGATCGCGAGCCGGGCGAACGGCACGAAGCGCGCTGTGAAGAGTACTGTGGCCGTGCCGCTCTCGAGGCGTCGTCCGGCCCACTCGAGCGCCTGCCGCACGCGGGGCGCGCGCATCCAGCGCCAGCGTTCGATGCCGACCAGGCGTCCGATCAGATAGCAGCACGCGTCTCCGAGCGCGGCGGCGACCGCGGCGCACACGATCACCGCCCAGAGGGCCGGCGCACCGTTCGTGACCGCGAGCGCCCCGAGCGCGGTCACCGCGACCTCGCCGGGGACGACCACGAAGAAGGCGTCCCCGAGGACCAGGAGGCTCATCAGCACCAGGCTCCACGGTCCGGTGAGCGATTCGGTGAGCACGTCGGTCGGCACGGGCTCACTGTGCACGCCGAGGGTGAACGGGAACCAAAGACCGGATAGCCGGTGACCTGCGCTCCAGCATCCGGTGAACATCTGGTGGCGAAGGCCGATTCCGGAGAATCCCGCACGCCGTCGCCGTCATCCTGAGGGTGTGAGAGTAGCGATCGTCACGGAGTCCTTCCTTCCGCACATGAACGGCGTGACCGGATCGGTGCTGCAGATCCTGCGGCACCTCGAGAGCCGGGGGCACGATGCGCACGTGATCGCCCCCGCGGCCGTCGGCATCCCCGAGACCGTGGACGGTGCGCGCATCGAGGCGATCCCGAGCCTCGCGCTGCCGGGCTACCGGAACGTCCGGGTCGGCACCTCGACGGCCCACCGCGTCGCGGCCGCCCTGCGTCGCTTCCAGCCGGACGTCGTCCATCTCGCCTCGCCTTTCGCCCTCGGGTGGCGCGGCGTGCTCGCGGCGGAACGTCTCGACGTGGCATCCGTCGCGGCCTATCAGACCGACGTCGCGGCCTACACCGAGCGCTATGGCATCGCGGCGACCACGGGGATCGCTCAGACGCACATCGCCCGGCTCCACCGGCGTGCGACGCTGACGCTCGCGCCCTCGGCCGAGTCGGCGCAGCAGCTGGCCTCGCTCGGCATCGACCGTGTGCGCCGCTGGGGTCGCGGAGTGGATGCCGAGCGCTTCCAGCCCTCCCGCCGCGACAGTGCGCTGCGCGCCGCCTGGGGAGCCGAAGTCGTGATCGGCTACGTGGGCAGGCTCGCACCGGAGAAGCAGGTCGAGGACCTCGCCGCGCTGAACGGTGTGCCCGGCACGCGACTCGTGATCGTGGGCGACGGACCGAGCCGTGCGCGGCTGGAGAGCCTGCTGCCGGATGCCCTCTTCCTCGGACACCTCGGCGGAGAGGCGCTCGCCGCGGCGATGGCGTCGTTCGACCTGTTCGTGCACCCGGGGGAGAGCGAGACCTTCGGTCAGACCCTGCAGGAGGCCCACGCGAGCGGCGTCCCCGTCATCGCGACCGGCCGTGGAGGTCCGCTCGACCTCGTGCGGATGGGCATCGACGGCTGGCTGTACCGGCCGGGCGATCTCGGCGACCTGCGGATGCGCGTCGCGGACCTCGCCGGAGATGCGCGCAAGAGGCGGGCCTTCGGCGAGGCAGGACGCGAAGCCGTGCAGGGCCGCAGCTGGTCGAGCGTGTGCGACCAGCTCGTCGGGCACTTCGAGGACGCGCGGATGCTGCATCGGGTGGATGCCGGCGCCCGCGCTCGCCGCGTGGTGCGTCCGGAGGCCTCGGTACCCGTCCCGCCGCGGCGGTGGCACCGTTACGTCGCCCTCGGCGATTCGCTCACCGAGGGTCTCTGCGATCCTGCACCGGACGGCGCGCTGCGGGGATGGGCCGACCGCCTCGCGCTGCTGCTCGCCGCTCGCGGCGGCCTGCACTACGCGAACCTCGCGATCCGCTCCAAGCGCGTCGGCGACGTCTGCGGGACGCAGTTGGAGCGGGCGCTCGAACTGCGACCGGACCTGGTGTCGATCCTCATCGGCGCGAACGACCTGGTGAAGCACCGCGTGAACGTCGCCGCGCTGGCTCTGCGCCTCGAGGACGCGGTGGTGCGGCTCCGCGGGATCGGGGCCGACGTGGTGCTGGTCACGCCGTTCCTGCCCGGTCGGCGGGCCGCCTCCATCTACACGCGGAGGTTCTCCGCGTTCGCGACCGCACTGGCGGGGATCGCCGCGCGCACCGGTGCGATCCTGATCGACACGGATCTGCATCCCTCGCTGCCGGATCGCCCGAACTGGGGCGAGGACCTCGTGCACCTGAGCAGTCGAGGACACCGCTTCCTCGCGTACCGCGCGGCCGAGGTCCTCGGCGTTCCGGACGCCGATGCCCTCGGTGTGCTCGATGCCGCCCTGCACGAGAACGAGACGATCGGCGCCGGCGTGTGGTGGCGGCGGCATGCCCTGCCGTGGGTCTGGCGCCGTCTGCACGGTCGAGCCGCGGGCGACGGCCGCTCGGCGAAGCACGACGACTACGTCTACCTCGGCCGCTCCTCCGCGGCCCGCGGGGTGTCCGTCAGCTGACGGGACTGCCTCAGCGCCGTCCCATTCCGTGATACTGCCAGCCGGCCGCGCGCCATGCGGCGGCATCGAGGCAGTTGCGCCCGTCGATGATGATCCGTCCGCGCACGAGGCCGCCGGCGTGCGCGGGGGAGAGGTCGCGTCGGTACTCATCCCACTCGGTGACGATCACGACGGCGTCGGCCTCGCGCAGCGCGTCGTCGCGCTCCTGTGCATAGCCGAGCTGCGGATGCGCGGTCCGGGCGTTGTCGATCGCCGCTGGGTCGGTCACCACGACATCGGCGCCGAGTCCCCGGAGGCGGACGGCGACGTCGAGGGCCGGTGAGTCGCGGATGTCGTCGCTGAAGGGCTTGAAGGCCGCACCCAGCACCGCGATCCGGCGCCCGAAGACCAGTCCGCCCAGTGCATCGACGACGAGCTGCACCGCCCGGTCGCGTCGCCGCAGGTTGATGGCGTCGACCTCGCGGAGGAACCCCACGGCCTCACCGCGCCCGAGCTCCTCCGCCCTGGCGGCGAAGGCGCGGATGTCCTTGGGGAGGCAGCCGCCGCCGAAGCCGATTCCCGAGCCGAGGTAGCGCCGCCCGATGCGGCCGTCGTGTCCGAGCGCATCGGCGAGGAGCGTGACGTCGGCTCCGGCCGCCTCGGCGATCTCCGCCATCGCGTTGATGAACGAGATCTTGGTGGCGAGGAAGGCGTTGGCCGCTCCCTTGACGAGTTCGGCCGTGGCCAGGTCCGTCACCAGGAACGGCGTGCCCGTCTCGATCGCGGCAGCGTAGGCCTCACGGAGCACGTCGACCGCCCGGTCGCCGTCCGCGTCCGGTGCAGCGCCGACCACGAGCCGGTCCGGCGTGAGCGTGTCGTGCACGGCCCATCCCTCGCGGAGGAACTCCGGATTCCAGACCAGTGCCGCTCCCGTGCCCACCAGGCGCTCGGCCAGTCGCGCGGCGGTGCCCACCGGGACGGTCGACTTGCCCGCCACGACGTCGCCGGGGCGGAGGTGGGGGAGGAGGTCCTCCACGGCGGCGTCGACGTACCGCAGATCCGCCGCATGTCCTCCGGCCGTCTGAGGCGTGCCGACCGCGAGGAAGTGCACGTCCGCACCCGCGGCATCCGCCATCCGGCTGCTGAACCGCAGCCGACCCGAAGCCAGGCCGTCTGTGAGCAGCTCGGTGAGTCGAGGCTCGAAGAACGGCGCGGTCCCCGCGGCCAATGCGGCGACCTTCCCCTCGTCCACGTCGATGCCGACGACGTCGTGTCCGATCGAGGCCATGGCGGCGGCATGCACGGCACCGAGGTAGCCGCAGCCGATCACTGACATGCGCATCGCCCCAGCACAGCGGATGCCGCTCACGTCACGGCATCCGGGCGGTGAACGCCTCATGGCCGGGACGTGACCGATCCGCTGAGCGGGTCGTGGCGCGGGATTCCGCGGGCCTCGCTGATAGGGTGGAGGAGGTCGACCTGTGTCGATCGCACAATTTCATATCGACTCATGGAGCGAGCGGCGGAGAAGCTGGTCCCCTGTGGTGGGTTCCTCGGCACGGAGATGTCGGGTGGCTTTCTACTGGTGGCCAGCGCAGGCGATGTTCGCGGGAGTGCCCGCGCGCCCGAACCCTGCTGTATCCGCTCCTCTTGAATGCGCTCGCGCGTCACATGGATTCGCGAGTCTAAACAAAGAAGGAGAGACCTCTTGGAAGGTCCTGAAATCACCGCCACCGAGGCCGTTCTCGACAACGGCCGCTTCGGCACCCGCACCATCCGCTTCGAGACCGGCCGCCTCGCGCAGCAGGCTCAGGGCGCAGTCGCCGCCTACCTCGACGGCGAGACCATGCTCCTCTCGGCCACCAGCGCAGGCAAGCACCCGCGCGAAGGGTTCGACTTCTTCCCGCTGACGGTCGACGTCGAGGAGCGCTCCTACGCCGCCGGCAAGATCCCCGGCTCGTTCTTCCGTCGTGAGGGCCGCCCCTCCACCGAGGCGATCCTCGTCTGCCGTCTGATCGACCGCCCGTTGCGTCCGTCGTTCGTCGACGGCCTCCGCAACGAGGTCCAGGTCGTCATCACGGTGATGTCGATCGCTCCCGGCGAGTTCTACGACGCTCTCGCCATCAACGCCGCATCCGCGTCGACGCAGATCTCCGGTCTGCCGTTCTCGGGTCCGGTCGCGGGTGTGCGTCTCGCATTCGTCCCCGGTCACGGCGACCACGGCGACCAGTGGGTCGCCTTCCCGACCGCCGAGCAGGTGTCGGAGGCCGTCTTCGACCTGATCGTCGCCGGTCGCGTCGTCACCAAGGCCGATGGCACGGAAGACGTCGCCATCATGATGGTCGAGGCTGAGGCGACCGAGGGCAGCTGGAACCTGATCAAGGCCGGCGCCACCAAGCCGAACGAGGAGATCGTGGCCCAGGGCCTCGAGGCCTCGAAGCCGTTCATCGCTCAGCTCGTCAAGGCTCAGGCCGAGCTCGCCGCGACCGCGTCGAAGGAGCCGGGCGTTTACCCGGTCTTCCCGGCGTACAGCCAGGAGGTCTACGACTTCGTGGCCGGCCGCTCCTACGACGAGCTCGTCGGCGTGTACCAGATCGCCGACAAGACCGAGCGTCAGACGGCCGACGACGCGATCAAGGACCGCGTCAAGGCCGAGCTCATCGAGGCCACCGAGTCGGGTTCGCTCCCGGCCGCGGCCCCGCTCGAGTTCTCCGCCGCCTACAAGTCGGTCACCAAGAAGATCGTCCGCGGTCGTATCCTCACCGAGGGCGCCCGCATCGACGGCCGTGGTCTGGCGGACATCCGTCCGCTCGACGCCGAGGTGCAGGTCATCCCGCGCGTCCACGGCTCCGCGATCTTCCAGCGCGGCGAGACCCAGATCCTGGGTGTCACCACGCTGAACATGCTCAAGATGGAGCAGCAGATCGACTCGCTGTCTCCCGTCACGAGCAAGCGCTACATGCACCACTACAACTTCCCGCCGTACTCGACCGGTGAGACCGGTCGCGTCGGTTCGCCGAAGCGTCGCGAGATCGGGCACGGCTTCCTCGCCGAGCGCGCCCTCGTGCCGGTGCTGCCGAGCCGCGAGGAGTTCCCGTACGCGATCCGTCAGGTGTCCGAGGCGCTCAGCTCCAACGGCTCGACCTCGATGGGCTCCGTCTGCGCGTCGACCCTGTCGCTGCTGAACGCGGGTGTGCCGCTGCGCGCTCCCGTCGCCGGTATCGCGATGGGACTCGTCTCCGACGAGGTCAACGGTGAGACCCGCTACGCGGCGCTGACCGACATCCTCGGTGCGGAAGACGCACTCGGCGACATGGACTTCAAGGTCGCGGGTACCAGCGAGTTCGTCACGGCCATCCAGCTCGACACGAAGCTCGACGGCATCCCGACGCAGGTTCTGGCCGGCGCGCTGACCCAGGCCCGCGAGGCTCGTCTGACGATCCTCAACGTCCTGAACGCCGCGATCGACGCTCCTGACGAGATGGCGCCGACCGCGCCGCGCGTCATCAGCGTGCAGATCCCGGTCGACAAGATCGGCGAGCTGATCGGCCCGAAGGGCAAGACGATCAACGCGATCCAGGATGAGACCGGCGCGCAGATCTCCATCGAGGAGGACGGCACCGTCTACATCGGCGCGACGGACGGCCCCTCGGCCGAGGCCGCACGTGCGCAGGTCAACGCGATCGCCAACCCGACCAACCCCGAGATCGGCGAGCAGTTCCTCGGAACCGTCGTGAAGATCGCCACGTTCGGCGCCTTCGTCTCGCTGCTGCCGGGCAAGGACGGTCTGCTCCACGTCACCGAGGTGCGCAAGCTCGCCGGTGGCAAGCGCGTCGAGAACGTCGACGACGTCCTCTCGGTCGGTCAGAAGATCCTCGTGAAGATCACGAAGATCGATGACCGCGGCAAGCTGTCGCTCGAGCCCGTGCTCGACGATGCGCCCGCCGCCGAGGCCGCTCCCGCCGAGGACGCAGCCGCCGAGTAAGCTCCACGCTCGAACCGGAACCCGGGTCCGTCCGCACAGGATGGGCCCGGGTTCCGTCGTTCACGGCGTGACCAAACCGTTATCGGAAGTTTTCGCGCCGTTCCCTGGATTGGTCGGGACGTTCGCCGAAGTCGCTTACCCTCGAAGTACGCACCGGGGGGTGCACCACAAGCAGTGACGTAGGTCGGAACGCAACCGATCGACGCGGGGGTGAGAGTATGCGGTTGTTCAGCGTAGGCGCGGGAGCGTCGGACGAGCGAGCCCACGGGGCCGCTGAGCCCGCCTCCATCGAGCATCCCTCCGCGCCCATCCCCATCGTCGGACCCGGCGTCGGCGAGACAGTCCGCACGCCCCTCGGCGAGACGGGATTCGAGACGTTCCCCCTGATGCTGGGCGCGGCGGAGTTCGGCTGGAACGTCGACCTGGAGACGAGCCACGGCATCCTGGACCGCTACATCGAGTTCGGCGGCAACGCGATCCACACGGCCGACGGCTTCTCCGGAGGTCGCAGCGAGCACATCCTCGGGCAGTGGCTGCGCTCACGCGGGCAGCGCGACCGGGCGATCCTGAGCGTTCGCATCGGCGCTCACGCCGACAACCCCGGGCTCGGCTCGGTGAACCTCGTCCGTGCCGTCGAGGGCTCGCTGACGCGTCTCGGAGTCGAGCGCATCGATGTGCTCTACCTCGACGCCACCCTCGACAGGACGACGAACGTCGAAGACACGCTCGCCACGGTCGAATGGCTGAAGGACGCCGGCAAGATCGGCGTGGTGGGCGCGTTCGGCTTCGCACCCGAGAAGCTCGTCGAGGCGCGGATCCTGGCGTCGGCGGGCTACCCGCGCATCGAGGTGATCGACGCGCCGTACAACCTGCTCCGTCGGCAGCCGTTCGAGGGCGACCTGCGCCTCGTCGCAGGGGCGCAGAACCTCGCGGTCACGCCCTCGCACGCACTCGAACACGGTTTCCTCTCGGGCCGCCACCGCAACAAGGCGCTCGCATCGCAGGGCGTTCGCGGCGAGCAGCTGCGTGGTCATCTCAACCGCCGGGGCATCAAGATCCTCCGCGCGCTGGATCAGGTCGCCGCGGAACTCGCGGTTCCGGTGGCGGCGGTCTCGATCGCCTGGCTCCTGGCGCAGCGCACCGTCGCAGCCCCGATCGTGAACACCTTCGCGACCGAGCACGTCGACGAGCTCATGCAGGGCGCGGGGGTCACGCTCTCGCGCACCCAGGTCGCCGAGCTCACACGAGCCGGCAACTGAGCATCGTCCCACCCGTGACATAGGGTGGAAGGGAGGTCCGGCGGATGCTGGCGATGAAGCGAGCGAGTTTGTGACGCATTACATATATCTGGTCAGACATGGTGAACATCAGGATGCCGAGCACGGCCTCGCCGACGGTCCCCTCTCGCCGCGCGGGCAGCGGCAGGCCGAGCTGATCGCCGATCGGCTCTCCGGTCTCCCGCTCGACGCGGTCTGGCACTCGCCGCTCCTGCGCGCGAACGAGACGGCCCGTGCGATCGCCGGTCGGCTCCCGTCCGTCGATCCCGAACCGACTGCTCTGCTGTTCGACTGCGTCCCCACCGGGATGACGGAAGAGACTCCTGCGGCGTTCGAGCCCTTCTTCGGGTCGATCTCCGACGCCGAGATCGACGCGGGTCGCGCACAGATGGCCGACGCGGTCAACGAATTCCTCATGCGCAAGAACGGCGAGGTGCACGAGGTCCTCATCACGCACAACTTCGTCATCTCCTGGTTCGTCCGCGAGGTGCTCGGAGCGCCCGAGTGGCGCTGGATGACCCTCAACCAGGCCCACTGCGGATTGACGATCATCGCGCAGAAGCAGGGTCGGCCGTGGACGCTGCTCAATCACAACGACACCGGGCATCTGCCGTTCGAGCTGCGCACCGGCATCCCTGACCCGATGCCCGTCTGACGCCCCGCGCGCCCCGGCCGCAAGCGGTCGTCCGCTCCATAGACTGGACGCATGACTTCGCAGGTAGCACTCGTCGGCGGAACCGGGAAGCTCGGGAAGATCATCCACGCGGTGATCGATGATCTCGAGGGCTTCGAGGTGAGCCGCGTGCTGACCTCGTCGAGCGATCTCTCCGAGCTGCACGGTGCCGACCTCGTCGTCGACGCGTCAACGCCGCAGATCAGCATCGACGTCGTCCGTTCCGCCGTCGAGCGCGGCATCAACGTCCTGGTGGCGACCTCGGGGTGGTCGGCGGAGCGGATCGCGCTCGTACGACCGCTGGTCGAGGCCGCGGGTACCGGCGTGGTCTTCATCCCGAACTTCTCGCTCGGGTCGGTCCTCGGCTCGGCCCTCGCGGCGGCGGCAGCACCGTTCTTCGGCTCGGCCGAGATCATCGAGGCGCACCAGGAGACCAAGATCGACTCGCCGAGCGGCACAGCGGTGCGCACGGCCGAGCTCATCGCGGCGGCGCGGGCCGAGCAGGGACCGGTGAGCGCGCCGCACGCGGATCAGCGCGCCCGCGGTCAGCAGGTCGGCAGCGTGCCGATCCACTCGCTGCGTCGACCCGGCGTCGTCGCCAAGCAGGAGGTCATCCTCTCCGGCCCCGGCGAGTCGCTCACCTTCACGCACGACACGGTCGATCCCGCCCTCGCCTATGCGCCGGGCATCCGCCTCGCCGTGCCGTTCGCGCGCGACGCGAAGGGCGTGATCGTGGGGCTGGAGCACATGATCGACATCGGCATCCGCTCGTGATGTCGCGGATCGGCGTCGGCCTGATGGCCGCGGCGCTGCTCGTGTACCTCGCCGTCGCCATCTGGCTCGCCGTGATGTTCATCTCGGTCGGCACCCCCATCTCGATCGGCATGGGGATCACGCTCGTCGTGCTCGCCCCGATCGGCGCGTGGGCGCTCGTCCGGGAGATGCAGTTCGGTTTCGCCGCCGACCGCCTCGGACGCACGCTCGACGCTGAGGGAGGGATGCCTCCCGTCGAGACCGAGCTGACCCCGAGCGGACGGATCGCCCGCGCAGACGCCGATCCGCTGATCGCGCGGTATGCGGCCGAATCCGAGGCCGCATCGGGCGATTGGCGTGCCCGGTATCGGCTGGGCGTCGTCCAGGACGCGGCCGGTCGACGGAAAGACGCCAGGGCCAGCATCCGCGAGGCGATCCGCCTCGCGCGACGCTGACCCCGGCGACGAGCGGTATCAGCCTCAGGCCAGCGTGGCCTCGAGGGTGATCTCGATGCCGGCCAGCGCCTGAGACACCGGGCAGCCGGTCTTGGCCTCTGCCGCGATCTCCTGGAACTTCTCCGGCGACAGGCCGGGGACGACCGCGTTCACGTTGAGGTGGCTGCCGGTGATGCCGACGCCGGGCTTGAACGTCACCGACGCGCTGGTGTTCACCTTCTCCGGCGGGGTGCCGTTCTCGGCGAGGGCGTGAGAGAGCGCCATGCTGAAGCAGGAGGAGTGCGCCGCGGCGATGAGCTCCTCGGGCGTCGTCGTCGTGTCGCTGCCCTCGCTGCGCGCCTTCCAGTTGATCGGGAAGGTGCCGAGGTTCGACGAAGAGAACGCGACGGTGCCCGACCCCTCCATGAGCGATCCGGTCCACGTGCTGGCGGCTTCGCTGGTGACGGGCATGATTCCTCCGGTTCTCGCGTCCCGCTCGGTGTGCGGGGTGCGTCGCGGCCAGCCTATCGACCGCGCCGGGCCGACGGAACAGCGATCAGGCCGTGGAAGCCGCCCGGCCGATGATGCCGGCGCGCTGCAGCAGCAGGTAGAGCTGGCATCCGAGGCAGAAGGCGAAGGCGGCGTTCAGGAACGCGGCGATGAAGGCGGCGGCCGTGGCGATCGGGAGCGCCCACGGAACGCCGATCAGATGCAGGACCAGGCCGATGCCGACGACGAAGAGTCCGACGCCCTGCGAGAACCGCGGCGGTCGGGGATCTTCGAGTTCGGCCGGCGGCGCGAGGCGAGGGCGCACGAGGCGGCGGAACAGCACGCCCCAGGGGGCGGTTCCCGGCGACACGACGCTCCACAGGAACAGGAGGGCGATGACGACGGTGACGAGGAAGCCCGGGTCGAGGGCGCGCTGGGCGAGCGACGCCGAGGTGATCGCCCACGTGCCGGGGACGAAGGTCGCGTCCGCCAACGGCTGGTAGGCGAACCAGCCGGTCGCCTGCGCCGTCGAGATCCCGATCAGCGCCAGGAACGTCGCCACCAGCAGGAGGACGGCCGTGATCGTGGCGGCGAAGCGCGGGCCGCGCGGATCGATGCCTGCGGGAGTGGTCATGGGTGCTCCAGTCTTCGCGCCTCAGACGGAGGCGACGGCTTCGGTGAGGGCGTGACGATGCGGGACGCCGTGGAAACGCGCCCGGACGGCGCCGGAGCCGTCGATCACGAAGGTCGTGGGGGTCTGCAGCACCTTGTACCGGGCCGACAGGTCCGGTCGATGGGTCAGATCGACCTCGATGTGGCTCAGACCGTCGTGGTCTGCGGCGTATGCGTGCAGCATCCGCCGTACTTGAGGGCAGCGCGCGCACATCTCCGTGCTGAACTGCACGAGCGTCGCGCGGGAGCCGAACTCGGCCGCAGCGGCATCCGCCCGGTCGAAGCGGAGCGCGCCGGCATCGAGCCTGCGCCCGTCTCGGCGGCGCAGGGTCACTCCGATGATCGTGGCGAGCACCAGGAGTGCTGCCGCGATCCCTCCCGCGAGCGCTGGCGACATGCGTCGAGAGTACGTCGCCCGGAGGGGGTCGAGGGCCGATGTTTCCGACCGTGACGATCGGCACGCGGTGGGACGCCATCCGCCCGGAGCCCACAGCCGACAGGTATCGTGGCTGTCATGAGCGCAGCCGTCCCGACACCCTACGAAGACCTGCTCCGCGACGTGCTGGAGACCGGCACGCACAAGTCGGATCGCACGGGCACGGGCACCACCAGCGTCTTCGGACGGCAGATCCGTTTCGACCTGTCGAAGGGCTTCCCGCTGATCACCACCAAGCGGGTGCATTTCAAGTCGATCGCGTACGAGCTCCTCTGGTTCCTGCGCGGCGATTCCAACGTGCGGTGGCTGCAGGAGAACGGCGTCACCATCTGGGACGAGTGGGCCGACGAGACCGGCGATCTGGGTCCGGTGTACGGGGTGCAGTGGCGCTCGTGGCCGACGCCGGACGGCGAGAGCATCGACCAGCTCTCTCAGGTGATCGAGCAGATCCGTCAGTCCCCGGACTCGCGCCGCCTCATCGTGTCGGCCTGGAACCCGGCCGACATCCCCGACATGGCGCTCGCCCCGTGCCATGCCCTGTTCCAGTTCTACGTCGCCGACGGCCGGCTGTCGTGCCAGTTGTACCAGCGCAGTGCCGACATGTTCCTCGGCGTGCCGTTCAACATCGCGTCGTACGCCCTGCTCACCATGATGATCGCCCAGCAGGTCGGTCTCGAGCCCGGTGATTTCGTCTGGACGGGCGGCGACTGCCACATCTACGACAACCACCTCGAGCAGGTCCGCGAACAGCTGACGCGCGAGCCTTTCGCCTATCCGACGCTGCGCTTCGCCCGCACCCCGGAGTCGATCCTCGACTACCGCTACGAGGACCTCGTCGTGGAGGACTACCAGCACCACGCCCCGATCCGCGCGGCGGTGGCGGTATGACCTGGGTGGGCCTGATCTGGGCGGAGGCACAGGGCGGAGTGATCGGCGCCGAGGGCGGGATGCCGTGGCACGTGCCGGAGGACCTCGCGCACTTCAAGGAGGTCACGCTCGGCGCGCCGGTCGTGATGGGCCGCAAGACCTGGGATTCCCTGCCGGAGAGGTTCCGTCCCCTCGAAGGACGCGAGAACATCGTCATCACCCGCCAGCAGGACTGGGCTGCCGAGGGCGCGCATCGTTCGGCGAACGTCGCCGAGGCCGTCCGCGGCAAGGACAGGGTCTGGATCATCGGCGGCGCCGAGATCTTCCGCCTCGTGATCGGCGACGCGGATCGGCTCGAGGTCACCGAGATCGAGCTCGACGTCACGGGTGACGCGTACGCGCCGTCCAAGGCCGGGTGGCGGCTCGTCGACGAAGGGGAGTGGCAGACCTCTCGCACCGGCACCCGCTACCGGTTCCTCGGGTACGAGCGCTGATGCCCACCGCACTGATCACGGGAGCCAGCGCCGGCCTCGGCGCCGAGTTCGCCCGGCAGCTCGCTCGTCGCCGTGCAGACCTGATCCTCGTGGCCCGTTCGGAGGATGCGCTGAACTCCCTGGCCGCCGATCTGCGGAGCGAGTTCGGTGTGGCGGTGGAGGTGCTCGTCGCCGATCTCGCCGACGACGAGGGCGTCACGAAGGTCGCCGATCGGCTGCGGGATGCCGGAGACCCGATCGATCTGCTCGTCAACAACGCCGGCTTCGGACTTCCCCTGCAGTTCGCGGACAACGACATCGATGACGAGGTCCGGCACCTGCGCGTCCACGTGGAGGCGTCGATGCGGCTCATGCACGCGGCGTTGCAGACCATGCGCGGTCGCGGCGGACGCATCATCAACGTCGCGTCCGTCGCCGGATTCATCTCCCGCTCCACATACTCCGCCTGCAAGTCCTGGCTGATCGGATTCAGTCGCTGGGCGAACGCCGAGTACTCCCGTGACGGTGTCTCGGTGACCGCGCTGTGCCCCGGATTCACGCACACCACGTTCCATGAGCGCATGGGTCTCGCGGTGGGCCAGGAGGGCGTTCCCGACCTAATGTGGTTGAACGCCCGCGATGTGGTGCGGGTGGGTCTCCGGGATGCGGCTCTCGGGCGCTCCGTGTCGATCCCTTCGCTGCGCTACAAGGCGATCGTGGCACTGACGGGCATCCTTCCGAGCGCGCTCACGTCCGGCGTCGCGCGCCGTGGTCGCGTCTGATCGGGCCCGGCGCATGGGATGGTTCCGCAGGAGACGCGATCCGCAGGACGCGAACGAGATCCTGCGGCAGTACAACGAGGCGGAGGCGGTGCGCCTCGCCGCCTTGGCGAACGGCGTGACGACGACGCGGGAGGAAACCGCATTCGTCAGCGCAGCCGGCGATGCGGCCCAGCTCGCCGTCGAGGACGTCTTCACCATCACGGGCCGCGGCCAGGTCGCGACCGGCACCGTGACGACCGGGACGATCCGGGTCGGCGACGCCGTGGTCGTTCTCCGGGACGGGGCCCCGGTCGCCGACACGGAGATCACCGGCATCGAGATGTTCCGCAAGCATGCGGACGCGGCATCCGCCGGCACCATGATCGGGGTGCTGCTGCGCGGCAGGACCGACGTGGCCCGTGGGGACGTCATCCGGGTCGCCTCGTCTGGGTGAGGGGCATCCGAACCGATACGCTGGTGGCATGACGCACTCGGGCAACCCCTTCGGACAGGTTCTCGTCGCGCTCGTCACTCCGATGACGGCCGACGGCGAAGTCGACTGGCCCGCCGTCGAGAAGCACATCGATGACGTGATCACCGCAGGCGCGGACGGCATCGTCGTGACGGGAACGACAGGCGAGACCTCGACCCTGACGGACCCGGAGAAGCTCAAGCTCGTCGAGGTCGGGAGGTCCGTATCGGCGGGCCGCGCCAAGATCATCACGGGCGGCGGCTCGAACGAGACCGCGCACGCCATCGAGCTGTACAAGGCCAGCGAGAAGGCCGGCGCCGACGGCATCATGATCGTCACGCCGTACTACAACAAGCCGACGCAGGCGGGCATCCTCACGCACTTCCGGCTGGTGGCCGATGCGACCGATCTGCCGGTGATCCTCTACGACATCCCCGGCCGCACCGGCGTGCCGATCAAGTACGAGACGATCCTCCGCCTGGCGAAGCACCCCAACATCCTCGCGGTGAAGGACGCCAAGGGCGACTTCTCCGAGGTGAGCCGCGTGCTCAACCAGACCGATCTGATGTACTTCTCCGGCGATGACGCGAACGTCCTCCCGCACCTCGCGATCGGCGCGACGGGCCTCATCGGCGTCACAGCGAACGTCGCGGCAGCTCCGTACCGCACCATCATCGACGCGGTGAACAACGGCGACCTGGCCACGGCGACCGCAGAGCACAAGCGTCTCGAGCCGCTCGTGCGCGCGGTGATGACGCATGTGCCCGGCACCGTCGCGGCCAAGTACATCCTGCACGGCCTCGGTCGCATCTCGAGCCCGCGCGTGCGCCTTCCCCTGGTCGGTCCGGAGGAGTGGGAGGCCGCTCTCATCGAGGACGAGCTCGACCTCGTCAAGGATGTCCCCGGCGCCGATTTCTCGAACTTCCGACCCGACCGCAATGCGGCTGCGGGTGGTGCCCTGCCGAAGGTGCACGGCACGACGCGCTGAGCCGCGTCGCCACGAACGAACGGACGCGCACAGTGTCCGACTGAGGAGACAGCATGTCCATCCCCCTGTCAGAACCGTCCGCCCTCGACGAAGGAACGCTCCGGGTCATCCCGATCGGCGGCCTCGGCGAGATCGGCCGGAACATGACCATGTTCGAGTACGACGGCAAGATCCTGATCGTCGACTGCGGCGTGCTCTTCCCCGAGGAGCACCAGCCGGGTGTCGACCTGATCCTTCCCGACTTCGAGCCGATCCGCGACCGCCTGGATGACATCGTCGGCGTCGTCCTCACGCACGGTCACGAGGACCACATCGGCGCCGTCCCGTATCTGCTCCGCCTGAAGAGCGACATCCCGCTGATCGGGTCGGGCCTGACGCTCGCGCTCGTCGAGGCGAAGCTCAAGGAGCACCGCATCAAGGCGTTCACGCTCACGGTCACCGAGGGCCAGGAGGAGCGCGTCGGCCCGTTCGACCTCGAGTTCGTGGCGGTCAACCACTCGATCCCGGATGCTCTCGCCGTGGCCATCCGCACCCCTGCGGGCATGGTCCTCGCGACCGGCGACTTCAAGATGGATCAGCTGCCGCTGGACGGCCGCATCACCGACCTGCGGGCGTTCTCCCGTCTCGGCGAGGAGGGTGTCGACCTGTTCCTGGTCGATTCGACCAACGCCGACGTGCCCGGATTCACTCCCACCGAGCGCTCGATCGGCCCGGTTCTCGACCAGGTGATCGCCAAGGCTCCCCGCCGCGTGATCGTGGCGAGCTTCTCGAGCCACGTGCACCGTGTGCAGCAGGTGATCGACGCCGCCTACGCGAACGGACGCCGCGTCGCGTTCCTCGGTCGCAGCATGGTCCGCAACATGACGATCGCCGAGCAGCTGGGCTACCTCAAGGTCCCTGCGGGCGTGCTGATCGACTACAAGAAGGCCCGCGACCTCCCCGACGACCAGATCGTCTACATGTCGACCGGATCGCAGGGCGAGCCGATGGCGGTCCTGAGCCGCATGGCGAACCTCGACCACGCGATCGAGGTCAGCGAGGGCGACACCGTGATCCTCGCCTCCAGCCTCATCCCCGGCAACGAGAACGCCGTCTACCGCGTGATCGACGGCCTCACCAAGCTCGGCGCGAACGTGGTGCACAAGGCGAACGCGAAGGTCCACGTCTCGGGTCACGCTGCCGCGGGCGAGCTGCTCTACTGCTACAACATCCTGCGGCCGAAGAACGTGCTCCCCGTGCACGGCGAGTACCGCCACCTGATCGCGAACGCCAAGCTCGCCCAGGACACCGGGATCCCGGAGGAGAACACGATCATCGCGGCGAACGGCACCGTGATCGACCTGAAGGACGGCGTCGCCCGCGTCACCGGGCAGCTGGATCTCGGCTTCGTCTACGTCGACGGCTCCACGGTCGGCGAGATCACGGACGCCGATCTCAAGGATCGCCGCATCCTCGGCGAAGAGGGGTTCATCTCGGTCATCGTCGTGGTGGATGCCGGCACCGGGCGCATCATCTCGGGACCGGAGATCCACGCCCGCGGTGTCGCCGAGGACGACTCCGTCTTCGACGACGTCGCCCCGAAGATCGTCGCAGCACTCAAGGAGGCCGCAGGGAACGGTGTCCGCGACACGCACGCGCTGTCGCAGGTGGTGCGCCGCACGATCGGCCGCTGGGTGAACCAGAAGCTCCGTCGGCGTCCGATGATCGTCCCGCTCGTCATCGAGGCATGACATCCCGCGCGGACGGGCGCACGCACTCACGGCTGACCGACACACCGTCGTAACAGCCGCGCCCTAGGCTCACGACATGTTCTCGGGCTTCTCCACCCGGCGGGCCACGCAACCCGACGCGGTCTTCCTCGGCGACATGCTCGTCGAGGCCGCGAACTGGCGCGCCGGGGGAGTGCGGCCGCGGCACGAGGTGCTGACGTCCGCAGATCACCGCCGATACCTCGCCGGGTGGAAGCGCGCCGCGGACGAGGGACTGATCGCCGTCGGCGACGACGGCGTTCCGGTCGGTGCCGCCTGGTACCGGATGCTGCCGCAGAACGAGCCGGGATTCGGGTACGTCGGCGCCGGTGTGCCGGAGCTCATCATCGGCGTCCACCCTCTCTGGCGGGCTCGCGGCGTCGGTCGTACGCTGCTGCGGGGCATCGTGGAGCTGGCGAGCGCGCAGGGGTACGCGCGCATCAGCCTCAGCGTGGAGCGCGACAACTTCGCGCGCAACCTGTACCGGTCCGAGGGGTTCAACGTCACGGCAGAGGGTCTGATGCGTGACACGATGGTGCGTCGAACGGGCTGAGCCTCGGATGCCGGATCGGCGGAAAGCCGCGTCATTACGGGGATATGTCGGCGGTCCGTCGTAACGTGAGAGCATGGCCAGGAGTTCCACGAAGACTGAGCGTGCGTCCACGAGCGCATCGTCGCGCCCCAAGCGGCAGACGGCTCCCAAGGCCCAGCCCACGCCCAAGAAGTACATCGACGAGCAGGACAGGCCGCCGGTCGCGGTCCGCGCCTGGACGGGACTGGCGCACGGCGTCGGAGGGCTGTTCCGCGCCTTCGGTCCGGAGAGCCTCGAGAAGGACGACCGTCGCGACGGATTCCCGTTCCTGCTCGTGCTGCTCGCGGTCGCCGGTGCGGTGAACGAGTGGTTCTTCATCGGCAACGACGTCGCCGCGAACATCAGCGCGTTCTCCGTCGGAGGACTGATCGGACGCGTCGCCTTCGTCATGCCGGTGCTGCTGCTCCTGCTCGCGGGCTGGCTGTTCCGGCATCCGTCCTCCGTGCACGACAACGGGCGCATCGGGATCGGCTTCGGGCTGTTCGTGCTGACTCTCGCTGGCATATGCCACGTCGCCGGATCCCGCCCGCAGCCCAAGGAGGGCATGCTCGCGCTCAGCGAATCGGGCGGCCTCTTCGGATGGATGCTCGGCCAGCCGCTGACCTATCTGACCGACATCCCCGCTTACATCGTGCTGGCGCTTCTCGCTGCACTGAGCGTCCTGATCCTCACCAAGACCCCGCCGAACCGCATCGGCGCGCGCCTCGGCGACCTCTACGCCTGGATGTTCGACGCGGAGCGCACCGAGAAGCCCGCGAAGGATGCGGCCGCGATCGACGAGGCCGACAAGGTCGACGATCCGGACGTGCTGCCGTGGTGGCGACGCAACAAGACCGGCCGTGAGGAGGACCCCGACGAGGGGACTCTCGGCTCCGATGACATCACGGCCCTGCTGAACACGGCGGAGCCGACCCCCGCCTACGATCAGGCCGTGGTGGTCGAGAATCCCTACGACGCCGCCACCGAAGTGCTGACCGATGTCCGCTCGGTCACCGACTCGCTCGCGGAGCAGCAGGCGACCGCGCTTCTCGACGACGAGTCCGACACGGGCGAGATGCCCGAGCTTCCGGGCCTCGACGGTTTCGGCACCGAAGGTCCGGGGGACCGAGGGCCTCAGGCCCCCGTGGCCCCGTACATCCTGCCGTCGCCCGGCCTGCTCGTAGAGGGGCCTGCGCCCGTCATGCGCTCCGAGGCGACCGACAAGGTCATCGAGCAGATCACCAGCGTGCTGACGCAGTTCAAGGTCGATGCGAAGGTGACGGGCTTCTCGCGGGGCCCGACGGTCACGCAGTACGAGGTCGAGGTCGGCCACGGCGTCAAGGTCGAGAAGATCCTGCAGCTCAGCAACAACTTCGCCTATGCCGTCGCATCGAACGATGTCCGCATCCTCTCGCCCATTCCGGGAAAGAGCGCCATCGGCATCGAGATCCCCAACGCCGACAAGGAGATGGTGGCGCTCGGAGACGTCCTGCGCTCTCCCGCCGCCCAGAAGAGCACGCACCCGATGACCATCGGCGTCGGCAAGGACGTCGGCGGCAACATCGTGATCGCCAACCTCGCGAAGATGCCGCACCTTCTCGTCGCCGGTTCGACCGGTTCCGGTAAGTCCAGCTTCGTGAACTCGATGATCACGAGCCTGCTGATGCGGGCGCGGCCCGCCGACGTGCGGATGGTCCTGATCGACCCGAAGCGCGTGGAGCTCACCAGCTACGCGGGCGTCCCGCACCTGATCACCCCCATCATCACGAACCCGAAGAAGGCGGCCGAGGCGCTGCAGTGGGTCGTGAAGGAGATGGACATGCGGTACGACGACCTCGCGTCGTTCGGCTACCGCCACATCGACGACTTCAACCGCGCCGTGCGCGCCGGGGAGGTCGAGCTGCCGGTCGGGAGCGAGCGCGTGCTCAAGCCGTACCCGTACCTCCTGGTCGTCGTCGACGAGCTGGCCGACCTCATGATGGTCGCCCCGCGCGACGTCGAGGACTCGATCGTGCGCATCACCCAGCTCGCCCGCGCCTCCGGCATCCACCTGGTCCTCGCCACGCAGCGACCCAGCGTCGACGTCGTGACCGGCCTGATCAAGGCGAACGTCCCGTCGCGCCTCGCCTTCGCCGTCACCAGCGTGACCGACAGCCGCGTGATCCTCGACAGCCCGGGAGCCGACAAGCTCATCGGTCAGGGCGACGCCCTGTTCTCGCCGATGGGCTCCTCGAAACCGTTCCGTCTGCAGGGCGCCTGGGTCGATGAGAAGGAGATCGACGCGGTCGTCAAGCACGTCACCCGCCAGGCGCGCCCGGACTACCGTCCCGACGTGCAGGAGGCGCTCGAGCCGACCAAGAAGAAAGAGGTCGACGAGGACATCGGCGACGACCTCGAACTGCTGCTCGCGGCCGCCGAGCTCATCGTGTCGTCCCAGTTCGGCTCGACGTCGATGCTGCAGCGCAAGCTGCGTGTCGGATTCGCGAAGGCCGGTCGTCTGATGGACCTGCTGGAGTCGCGCGAGATCGTCGGCCCGTCGGAGGGATCGAAGGCGCGCGACGTGCTCGCGACGGCCGAACAGCTTCCCCAGGTGATGGCCAAGCTCCGCGGCGAGGATGCTCCTGCCGCGCCGTCTGCACCCTCTGCGCCTTCCGTGACGTCGGCGGCCTCTGCTGCTCCCTCGCACGATCCGGTCGAGGCGCAGTTCAGCGGGTTGCCGGTCGTGGAGGCCGAGGGCGATGAAGACGCCTGGGGCCTGACGGGTCGCGACTGATGGCCATTCCACGGCAGTTGCCCAACGCGATCACGATCGCGCGTATCCCGCTCGCCGTCGTCTTCTTCATCCTGCTCCTGCTCGGCGGCACCTACGGGATTCCGGAGCCGACGCTGCGCTGGATCGCCGCGATCCTGTTCATCGTGGGCATCTCCACGGACTGGGTCGACGGCTATCTCGCCCGCAAGTACGACATCGTCAGCGATTTCGGCAAGCTGTGGGATCCGATCGCCGACAAGATGCTGACGGGTGCCGGATTCATCGGGCTCGCGATCCTCGGCGAGGTCGACTGGTGGATCGTCGTCATCATCCTGATCCGCGAGTGGGGGATCACCGTCCATCGGCTCATGGTGGCCAGCGAGCATGTGGTCGCCGCCGCCTGGATGGGCAAGATCAAGACCGCCTTCCAGGGCGTGGCTCTGGGCTGGGCGCTGCTGCCCCTCCATGTCGTCATCGGCCTCGGCCCCTGGACTCTCATCACCTTCCTGCTCATGATCATCGTGCTGGTGCTCACCGTGGCGAGCGGCATCGACTACATCGTCGCTCAGGTCAGAGGGTCGCGGCAGAAGTCGTGAGTGCTTCCCCGGCGGCCGAGGTGCTGTCCGCACTGGAGCGTCGCGGATGGACGCTGGGTGTGGCGGAGTCCCTCACCGGCGGAGCGCTCTGTGCGGAACTGGTGTCGATACCCGGCGCATCCGCGGTCCTGCTCGGGGGAGTGGTCGCCTATGCGACCCCGGTCAAGCACACCGTCCTCGGCGTGGACTCGGGAACACTGGCCGAGCATGGGCCGGTGCATCCGGAGGTCGCACGGCAGATGGCGGAAGGGGTGCGACGTGTCGTCGGCGTCGGTGGGCGTGCGGCCGACGTCGGGATATCGACGACAGGGATCGCCGGCCCGGATTCACCGGACGGCCAACCGGTCGGGACCGTGCACATCGGAGTCGTCACGCCCTTCGCCACGCAGACGCGGGAGCTGCACCTCGATGGCGACCGCGCCGCGATCCGTGCGCATTCCGTCTCCGACGCGCTCGGATTCCTGCTCGAGATGCTGCAGGAATAGTGGCGCGCATTCTGCGGTTATCTCCGATGTGCTCACATTGAAACCACAGAGTGCAGGGGTAGATTCTGTGCAAGCCAAGGGGACTAGACTGGCTGTCTCATCGAGGGGGAACTCGGTGAATATAACGGGGAGGAGGTTCCGATGATTCTTGTACGACAGGAAATCGGCGATGTGCTGAGGGACTTCCGCCTGCAGAAGGGGCGCACCCTCCGGCAGGTCGCAAGCAAGGCTTCTGTCGCGCTCGGATACCTCAGTGAGGTCGAGCGGGGTCAGAAAGAGGCGTCGAGCGAGATCCTCGCCTCCGTCGCCGATGCGCTCGACGTACCCATCTCGACGATCATGCGCGAGGTCGGCGATCGCATCTCCGTGCTCGAGGGCATCCAGGTGTTCCCGGATGTCGTCCCCGATGACCTCGTGGCGTCGATCGAGCCCGAGCTCTCCCTGCACTGACCGTCTGCCGGCCCGGAGACAGGATGCGTCGTAGCGAGTTCCTTCGTGCCGTCGAGACGGAGTTCCAGGCCCGTGCCTCGTCGTTGGTGAACGATCTCGTTCTCGGTGCGCTCGGCAACCGGACCGCCGTCGAGGCTCTCGCCGACGGTGCACCGCCCCGCGACATCTGGCTCGCGCTCTGCGCGGAGATGGACGTGCCGGACAACCGGCGACACGGCGTCGGCCGTCAGGAACCTCGGCGTCGCTGACGTCTCGCGTCCCGTTCGAGTCGTGCGGTATCCGACACGCCGATCGCGGCGTGTCGTCGAAGATCTGTTCGAAGCGGGCGTAGTCTTCTGCACAAGTGGTCTCTGAGTTTCGTTCCACACGGTTCCCGGATACTCCGATGCAATGTCGGAGGCTCCTTCTACGGTGAGGAACAGGCCCAGAGCCATACGCCTTGTCGGAGAGCTACTCCCAGTCGGGAGTGCCGCGGCAGCCTACAGGCGGCACCACGCGAACAGAAGGAGCAGACCATGCCATCACCCGCCGACCGCGAGAAGTCCCTCGAGACAGCACTCGCCCAGATCGACCGCCAGTTCGGCAAGGGCTCGGTCATGCGCCTGGGAAGCGATGATCGCGCCCCTGTGGCCGTCATCCCGACCGGCTCCATCGCCCTCGACGTCGCTCTCGGCGTCGGAGGTCTTCCGCGTGGTCGCATCGTAGAGATCTACGGACCGGAGTCCTCCGGTAAGACGACGCTGACCCTCCACGCGATCGCGAACGCGCAGCGTGCCGGCGGCATCGCCGCATTCATCGATGCCGAGCACGCGCTCGACCCCGACTACGCGGCCAAGCTCGGCGTCGACATCGACGCGCTCCTCGTCTCGCAGCCCGACACGGGTGAGCAGGCACTCGAGATCGCCGACATGCTCGTGCGCTCCGGTGCGATCGACCTCATCGTCATCGACTCGGTGGCGGCTCTCGTGCCCCGTGCCGAGATCGAGGGCGAGATGGGCGACTCGCACGTGGGTCTGCAGGCGCGACTGATGTCGCAGGCTCTGCGAAAGCTCACCGGTGGTCTCAACCAGACGAACACCACGATGATCTTCATCAACCAGCTGCGCGAGAAGATCGGTGTCTTCTTCGGCTCTCCCGAGACCACGGCCGGTGGTAAGGCTCTGAAGTTCTACGCATCGGTGCGACTCGACATCCGTCGAATCGAGACGCTGAAGGACGGCACGGATGCGGTCGGAAACCGCACCAGGGTCAAGGTCGTCAAGAACAAGATGGCGCCGCCCTTCAAGCAGGCCGAGTTCGACATCCTCTACGGTGTCGGCATCTCGCGCGAAGGCAGCCTGATCGACTTCGGCGTCGAGCACGGCATCGTGAAGAAGTCGGGCTCCTGGTACACCTACGACGGTGACCAGCTGGGCCAGGGCAAGGAGAACGCCCGCACCTTCCTGCTCAACAACCCCGACGTCGCTCTGGCGATCGAGACGCAGATCAAGCAGAAGCTCGGCATCGGCGGGCACGTCGCACCCGAGGCCCCCGTGGCTGCTGACGAGCTCGCCGAGCGTCGTCCGGCCTGATGAGTGACACACGTGGGGGCGATTCCGAGCGGATCGCCCCCATCATTCCTCTCTTCGGCAAGAAGACCGCCGGCTCCGAGAACGCGCCTGCGTCGAAGTCGTCGTCTGCGGCTGATGCAGGCACAGGTGAAGCGGTCGTGCCACGCCGTACCGGCGATTCCGGACTGTGGCGTTCGACGTGGGACGGTCCGTCTGAGCCGACGCACATAGGCGACGCGCGAGAGATCGGCACGCCGAGTGACCGCCACCCGGCGCGAGGGGCAGCGGCGGCGAAGGCTGCAGGACCGGAGAGGTCGCCGGCGGAGAAGTCGCTGGCGGAGAAATCCGCACCGAAGCTTCGCGCCCTGCGCGATCTTCAGGCCGCACTGGACGACGACGGCTCGGAGCCAGTGCAGTCACCTGACGAAATCCGCGCCACCGCCGAGGAATCGCTGCTCCGCAAACTTCGAGCCAAGTCACTCTCCATCTCTGAGGCCCGGCTGGTTCTCCGCGGACACGGCCTCGAAGCAGGTCAGATCGACGATGTGATCGACGACTTCACCCGGCGACGATATCTTGACGATGCCGTCCTCGCCGGTCTGCTCGTCACGTCCGGAGTCGAGCGGAAGGGGCAGGGGAGAGTCGCGCTGTCTCGAGCCCTGTCGCAGCGCGGTCTTCCGCGTGACGTGATCGACGCGGCCCTCGACGAACTGCCCGACGATGATTCCGAGCGCGCTCTCGAGTACGCCCGCACCAAGGCCCGGTCGATGGCCAGACTCGACAACGACACGGCCGTGCGTCGCCTCGTCGGCCAGCTTTCGCGCCGCGGATACAACGGCGCGGTGGCGATGAACGCAGCGAAGACAGCGCTGCGCGAGGTCTCGTCCGGTGGCTCATCGTCGGGTGTCCGCTTCGTGGATTCGGACTGAGCCGCGTCGCTCCTCGGGCTGTGATCCGCTCGTACAATGGGAGGATCATGACTATCCCGCGCAGCGAACCGACGATCATCAGCGCGTCGTCGGCGGCCATCGATGTCGACGGCCGACAGCGTTCCTACGAAGTGCGCACCTTCGGGTGCCAGATGAACGTCCACGACTCGGAACGTCTGTCCGGTTCCCTGGAGAGCGCCGGATACGTCCGCGCGTCCGAGGGCACCGAGGCCGACGTGGTGATCATCAACACGTGCGCGGTGCGCGACAACGCGGCCGGCAAGCTGTACGGCACGCTCGGGCATCTCGCCTCCGTGAAGCGCCGCAAGGACGGCATGCAGATCGCCGTGGGCGGCTGCCTCGCACAGATGGACAAGCAGGCCGTGCTCGACAAGGCGCCCTGGGTCGACGTCGTCTTCGGCACGCACAACATGGGCTCGCTGCCCGGTCTTCTCGAGCGTGCACGCCACAACGGCGACGCCGAGCTCGAGATCCTCGAGTCTCTCGAAGTCTTCCCGTCGACACTGCCGACCAAGAGGGATTCGGCTCACAGCGGCTGGGTCTCGATCTCTGTCGGCTGCAACAACACCTGCACGTTCTGTATCGTGCCGAGCCTGCGCGGCAAGGAGAAGGATCGTCGTCCCGGCGACATCCTGAACGAGCTCCGACTGCTCGTCGACGACGGCGCGATCGAGGTCACGCTGCTCGGACAGAACGTGAACTCCTACGGCGTCGAGTTCGGCGACCGTCAGGCGTTCGGCAAGCTGCTGCGCGCAGCCGGCGAGATCGAGGGCCTCGAGCGCATCCGCTTCACAAGTCCGCACCCCGCCGCCTTCACCGACGATGTCATCGACGCCATGGCCGAGACGCCGAGCGTGATGCCGCAACTCCACATGCCGCTCCAGTCCGGAAGCGACCGCATCCTCAAGGCGATGCGGCGGTCGTACCGCAGTGAACGGTTCCTCGGCATCCTCGACCGCGTCCGCGAGCGCATCCCGCACGCCGCGATCACGACCGACATCATCGTCGGCTTCCCGGGCGAGACCGAGGAGGACTTCGAGGACACCATGCGCGTCGTCGAGCAGGCGCGTTTCTCGGGGGCTTTCACCTTCCAGTACTCGATCCGAGAGGGCACGCCCGCCGCGACGATGGAAGACCAGGTGCCGAAGGAGATCGTCCAGGCCCGGTACAACCGTCTGATCGCCCTCCAGGAGCGCATCTCCCTGGAGGAGAACCAGAAGCAGATCGGCCGCGAGATCCACGTGCTCGTCTCGACGGGCGAGGGCAAGAAGGATGCCGAGACGCACCGCCTCACCGGTCGCGGGGAGGACAACCGCCTCGTGCACTTCGAGGTGACCCCCGGCTCCGACCTGCCGCGACCCGGCGACGTCGTCACCGTGACCGTCACGCACGCGGCCCCCTTCCACCTGCTCGCCGACGACCCCACGGGTGCACCCTTGCGAATCCGGCGTACCCGCGGCGGAGACGCTTGGGACCGCGCGCAGTCCGAGTCCTGCGCCGTGCCGGCTCCGACCTCGGACGGCCGCCCCCGAGCCGTTTCCCTCGGTCTTCCCACTCTGCGCGTCGGCGTGTGACCGACGGCCCGCGACTCTGGGCCGTCGTCGGCGCGACCGGCACCGGCAAGAGCGACCTCGCTCTCGACCTCGCTGAGGCTCTGCGTTCGCAGGGCAACCCCGCGGAGATCGTGAACGCGGATGCCATGCAGCTTTATCGGGGCATGGACATCGGCACCGCCAAGCTTCCGGTCGCCGAGCGACGAGGTATCCCGCATCATCTCTTCGACGTCCGCGAGGTCGATCAGGAGGCCGCGGTCGCCTGGTACCAGCCGCAGGCGCGGACGGCGATCACGTCGATCCACGAGCGCGGGGGAGACGCGATCCTCGTCGGCGGCTCCGGTCTCTACGTCTCGAGCGTCGTCTACGAGTTCCACTTCCCCCCGCGCGACCCGGCGATCCGCGAGCGGCTGGAGCGGGAGCTGGAAGCGGATGGGCCGGACGTCCTCATGGAGCGCCTGCGGGCACGGGATCCGGTGACCGCGGCGCGCATCGACCCCCGCAACGGTCGACGTGTCGTCCGCGCGCTGGAGGTCCTCGAGCAGGGCGGGGCCACGCACGGCGCTGCGCTCCCCGAGCACCCGACGCTCTGGCAGCGGCACACCCGCATCATCGGCCTGCAGGTCGATCGCGCGGCACTGGTCGAACGCCTCGATGCCCGTGTCGAGAGGATGTGGGCGACGGGGCTCGTCGACGAGGTCGCCGGCCTTCGCCGTCACGGTCTCGAGGGCGGCGTGACCGCGAGTCGCGCGATCGGCTACGCGCAGGCGCTCGGACAGCTCGACGGTCGACTGTCCGAAGCGGAGGCGATCGCCGAGACCCAGGCACTGACGAGACGCTACGCCCGACGCCAGGTCTCCTGGTTCAAGCGGTACCGCGAGGCCGAATGGCACGATGCACCCGCGGACGTCGACAGGCTCCTCGACGTCTGAAGGATCGGATGTCGGACGTCGATGCCACTCTGTCGGAATGACGACACACTTCTTCACGGCGTCCAGCCTCGACGGGTTCATCGCCACATCCGAGCATTCGCTCGACTGGCTGCTGAAGCAGGACATCGACCCGGAGGGGCCGATGGCCTATCAGGGGTTCGAGAAGACGATCGGTGCGCTGGCGATGGGCGCCTCGACCTATGAATGGGTCATGCGGCACGAGGAGGGCCGCTGGGGGTACACCCAGCCGGCGTGGGTGTTCACGCATCGGGACCTCGAGGTTCCCGATGGGGCCGACATCCGTCTGACCCGGGCCGACATCGCCGAGGTGCATGCCGAGATGGTCGAGGCCGCGGGCGACAAGGACCTCTGGGTCATCGGGGGAGGAGACCTCGCGGGGCAGTTCGCTGATGCCGGACTGCTCGACGAGGTGTGGGTGCAGTATGCGCCGGTCACGCTCGGTTCCGGAGCTCCGCTGCTGCCGCGTGAACTCGACCTCGAACTCCTCGACGTCGCCCGCAATCGCAGCTTTCTCTGCGGTCGGTATCGGGTGCTGCGCGCCTGAGCGGCGTGGACCGGGCCGCCCTCCCGCAATCCCTAGACTGGGCTCATGGTCGCATTCACCAAAGGACACGGCACGGGCAATGACTTCATCATCATCGCCGACCCCGACGGAGAGCTCGATCTGACGGTCGAGCAGGTCGCCGTGCTCTGCGATCGGCACTTCGGAATCGGCGCGGACGGAATCCTGCGCGTGGTGCGGTCCTCTGCGATCGCCGAGGGCGCCGCCGCACTCGCGGAAGAACCCGACGCCGAGTGGTTCATGGACTACCGCAATGCCGACGGCTCGATCGCCGAGATGTGCGGCAACGGCATCCGCGTGTTCGCGCATTTCCTCGTGCGTGCGGGACTCGCCACCATCGAACAGGGCTCGACCCTGCCCATCGGAACACGGGCCGGCGTGCGCGATGTGACGCGGAGCGCGACGGGGTATCAGGTGGATCTCGGCCTGTGGAAGCTCTCCGGGGATGACCCCCTGGTGCGTGTGGACGGGCTGCCGGTCACGCGTCCCGGTCTCGGCATCGACGTCGGCAACCCTCACGTCGTCGTCGCCCTGGCCTCGGAGGCCGAACTCGCCGCGGCGGAACTGCACCGCGCGCCGGACCTCGAGCCTGCACTGCCGGCCGGTGCGAACATCGAGTTCGTGGTGCCGGGCGAGCCTCTGGTCCGCGACGGCATCGGTCACGTGCGCATGCGCGTCTTCGAACGCGGCGTCGGCGAGACCCTCAGCTGCGGCACCGGGATCGCCGCGACGGCACTCGCGGTGCGGTACTGGGCCGGCGAGCAGGCACCGAACAACTGGCAGGTCGAGGTGCCGGGCGGCACGCTGAGCGTGCGCATGTTCCCGGCGGAGGACGGCGAGCACGTCGGACTGGCCGGACCCGCCCAGCTGGTGTTCCAGGGCGAGGTAGACCTCGTCTGATCGGCGTCAGGCGACGGCCGCTCAGGCGACGGTGATGGGCTCGGTCGGCGGGCTGCCGTGCTTGCGCACCTTGAGGATGCGGTAGCCCTTGCCCGTGGCGGTGCGGAACACGCTGTAGCCGGGATGGAAGGTCGCGCCGATCCAGCGCTGCAGGGAGTCCGCACCGAGGTTGCGCTGCACCACGAGCCACGCGTCGCTGCGGTCGTCGAGGCGCGGGATCCAGCGTTCCAGCAGTCCATGCAGCTCGTTCTTGCCGACGCGGATCGGGGGATTCGAGCGGATCGTGCGGAACGTGACGTCATCGGGAACATCGTCAGGCAGCGAGGCGTTGACATTGGTGAGCCCGAGAGCCGCAGCATTGCGGCGGACGAGATCGAGGGCTCGCTCATTCACGTCCACGGCCCACACGGTCGCGTGCGGAGCGGCGAGGGCCATCGAGAGACTGATCGGTCCCCACCCGCTTCCGAGGTCCAGAAGATTGCCGCCCGGAGGTACCGGGGGCATGTTGGCGAGGAGCACGGCGGTTCCGGCATCCAGCCGATCCGGGCTGAAGACGCCACCTGCGGTGGTGACATCCAGCTCACGGCCTGCGAGCGACACACGGATCGCGCGCAGGTTCTCGGGGCTTGCCGGGGCCGCAGTGAAGTAGTGATCAGACCCCATACGGTGAGCGTACCGGACCACCCGGGCTAAGGTTAAGGCTCGCGACGAAAGCAGAGATCAGGAACGGATGACGGAGACCACGACCCACTCCACCGATGACGAGGCGCTCGACCGCGTGCTCGCGAACGCAGAGAAGCGCTCCGAGGTGCGCATCTTCGGCGCCGCGCAAGCGCTGCAGGACGATTCCACCGCTGCCCACTCCACGACCGACGGCAATCAGTGGGATCTCGAGGATCGCCACGCGCTGCGCCGCGTCGGCGGGCTCTCGACCGAGCTCGAGGACGTCACCGAGGTCGAGTACCGGCAGCTGCGCCTGGAGAACGTCGTGCTCGTGGGCGTCTATCCGCAGGGTGCGCAGGAAGATGCCGAGAACTCGCTGCGGGAGCTCGCTGCTCTCGCCGAGACCGCCGGCGCCGTCGTGCTGGACGGTGTGCTCCAGCGTCGGCCGCATCCGGATGCCGCCACGTACCTCGGACGAGGCAAGGCGCAGGAGCTCAAGGACATCGTCGCGGCGGTCGGCGCAGACACGGTGATCGCCGACACCGAACTTGCACCCAGCCAGCGCCGTGCGCTGGAAGACGTCGTCAAGGTGAAGGTCATCGACCGTACGACCGTGATCCTCGACATCTTCAGTCAGCATGCCAAGAGCCGGGAGGGCAAGGCGCAGGTCGAGCTCGCGCAGCTCGAGTACCTGCTTCCGCGCCTGCGTGGCTGGGGTGACTCGATGAGCCGTCAGGCCGGCGGCCAGGTCGGCGCCGGCGGTGCCGGTATGGGTTCCCGTGGTCCCGGTGAAACGAAGATCGAGCTCGACCGTCGCCGCATCCGCACCAAGATGGCGCTGCTGCGCAAGCAGATCCGCGACTTCGGCCCGGCCCGCGAGGCCAAGCGTGCCGAGCGCAAGCGCAACACGATCCCCTCCGTGGCCATCGCCGGTTACACCAACGCCGGGAAGTCCAGCCTCCTCAACGCGCTCACGAGCGCCGGGGTCCTGGTCGAGAACGCGCTGTTCGCGACTCTCGACGCCACGGTGCGTCGCTCGGAGACCGAGGACGGGCGCGTCTACACGATCACCGACACCGTGGGCTTCGTCCGCAACCTTCCGCACCAGCTGGTCGAAGCGTTCCGATCGACGCTGGAAGAAGTCGGTCAGGCCGACGTCGTGCTGCACGTCGTCGACGGATCGCACCCCGATCCCGCCGGCCAGCTGCAGACCGTGCGCGACGTGATGGGCGATGTCGGCGTGCGTGATCTGCCGGAGATCGTGGTCTTCAACAAGGCCGACCTCATCGGCGAGGACGAGCGTCTGGTGCTCCGCGGCCTGCAGCCGCACGCGCACTTCGTCTCGTCACGCTCCGGCGAGGGCATCGCCGAGCTCCGCGCCGCCATCGAGGAAGCGCTGCCGAAGCCGGCCGTCGAGGTTCACGCGGTCGTCCCGTACGACCGCGGAGACCTGATCGCGGCGATCCACGAGACGGGGATGCTGCTGTCGGTCGATCACCAGGAAGACGGGACAGCCGTGCACGCGCGCGTCTCCGAGCGTCTCGCTGCGGAGCTGGAGCCCTTCACGCGTCGAGGCTGACCTCCGTCACCGGGCGAGGAAGCGCGCCTCGACCGTGGCGGAGATCACGATGTCCTCCGGCTCGTACTCCATCGCGGGAGCCGAGTCCGCGGCGAACGCCGCTCCGCGCACCTTCATCATCGGCGCGAGTGCAGCGGGCTGACCGCTCGAGATCAGACCGACGTCGGCGATCTCGAGGGGAGTGACGCCCTCGAGTCCGAGCGCGTGAGCGTAGGTCTCGGCGCGGGTGACCGCGACGCCGACGGCCTGCGCTGCGACCTCGCGCTCGATCCGCGCGGTGGTCTCGGGTGTGAGGTGCCAGTTCACCCAGCCGACCTCGACGCCGTCCCACGGCGAGATGTCCGACACCCAGATGGAGAGCTCGGACGCCTCGACGAAGGTCGCGGTGAAGTCGATGCTGGCGTAGTACACCGGTGCGAGACGCTTGCCCTCGTTGTTCCACGGGCGCTCCGCGCGCACGGACAGCCGCTTGCTCGTCCAGTCGACGACGCTGCCGGCATCCGCTCGTTCCGTGATGCTCCCGCGCACGGGCTCGGCGAGACGCACGACCTGCTCGACGACGGTGGTGCGCTCGGGCCCTTCGGCTCGCACGCTGACGCGGATGGTGGCGCGCTCCGGCGCGACGCGCGCCTCGTGCTCGCCGCGGACGGTGACCGTGACTTCGCTCATGGGGCGACTCTACGCCAGCCGGTCGAATGTCTCCGGAATGGCGAAGCACCCGCGGACGTTGTACTCTGAGATGCTCGGGTGTTCCTCACCCGGGGTGACAATTCCACAGTGCGACAGCGGCTCCTTCGAGAGAAGGACCACGGGGCTGATCGGTTTCGACAGCGCCTGTGTATCCACGAGAAGCGGGCCGAGGATGCAGAGTTATCTCGTAAACGCTCTCTGCAAAAAAATAGTTGCCGAAACCAAGCGCAACGACTTCGCCCTCGCTGCATAAGCGAGCCCGATAGTCCGTCAGACCGTGTGTGATTCCGACACGGACCCTGGCGTCATTTAGGAATCTTGCTGTGTGACGGCGTCTGGACGTCACGCGGGACTCTTCCCAGGCTGGGCTCGTCGACTTAGGTGTCTGTGACAAAGGTCGGAGCCGAGCAGAACGTCTTCACAGACTGCGCCCGGAGAAGGCGTGGATTAGCAGCGTTGGACGGGGGTTCGATTCCCCCCAGCTCCACCAAGCCGTTGTCGCGGAGAAAAGGCCCGTCGCCCTGGAAACAGGAGGCGGGCCTTTTCGCGTCCTGATTGGTCGTCACCCTCATTCGGAGAGGTCGAGAGCCCATTCGTTGACCGTGAGCGTCGCGTCGCGGAACGTCTCGGTGGTCGAGGCCCTCAGGCGGAAGCCCGCACGACGGCAGACGGCATTCGACGCCGGGTTGTCGACCGAAGGGAAGGCGACTAGGTGTCGACGAGCTTCGGGCTGACGACGCGCGTCATCGATCAGGAGTGCGAGGGCGCGTGCGGCGACGCCCTGGCCCTGCGCCTCCGGAACGACGAACCAGCCGGTCTCCCAGGCATCCTCGTCGTACCAGCGCACCTTCCAGTAGCCGATCGAACCGACCGCCGTGTCACCGACGAGGATCGCGAACATGTGGGCTTCGCCGGTCTCCGCGTATCGCAGGTAGCGAGCGTGGCGGTCTGCCACCTGGTCGTCCGTCTCCGGTCCGTTGAGATGCGAGGTCATCTCGGGGGTGTTGGCGCGATGCAGGAGCGGGAGGTCGTCGTCCCGCCAGGGGCGCAGCGTGAGGGGTTCCATGTCGTCAGTCCGTCCACGTGACGAGGAGGAGGCCCTGCTTGGTGTCGGACAGCGTGACCCAGCCGTCGCCGAACAGGTAGGTCATGCCGTACCCGTCTTCGTCCGTGCCCATCGAGTACTCCGGGTTCTCGGTGAAGTACACGCCCTGCGGGCCGTCCTCGCGTCTCCAGCCATCGGAGATCAGTGATTCCTGAGCCTGAGCCGCCTGGTCTGCGGTGATCGGCGACCAGCCGTAGAGCTGTCCGTGATCGGAGCCGACCGAGTAGTCGGCCCAGAAGCACACCATCCCGGAGGTGAGTGCGAGGTCGCCGATCACGAACTCCTTCGGCTGCGCTGTCCAACCGGCCGCTGTGAGGGCCTCCACGGTGCCGGCCGAGATCATCGTCTCGCAGGAGAGCTCCGCGGCGGGATCCGTCGGATCGGGGATGTCCGCTGAATCGCCGCTCGCATCGGGAGCCGCGGAGGTCGACGAAGGGGCCGCAGGCGACTCGGACGGTGCCGCGCACGCCGCCAGCGCACCGAGGGCCAGAAGCCCACCGGCAGCGGCGGAGATGATGCGGCGGTACATGGCGGGCCTCGCAGTCCGATCAGTCGTGCAGGAGCGTCAGGAAGGCCTCGTGAAGGATGCCGTTGGTGGCGAGCACCGAGCGGGCGGAGAGCGTCTCCTCGCCGTCGAACGATGTCATGCGGCCACCCGCTTCGCGGACGATCGGGACCGCGGCCGCGATGTCGTACTCCTTGACGTCGAACTCCGCGACCATGTCGATGCGTCCCTCGGCCAGAAGCATGTAGGCGTAGACGTCTCCGTACGCACGGTCGCGCCAGACGCGATCCGCCAGGGTGAGCAGCGCATCGAGTTGACCTGCGTCCGACCACTGCGCGATGCTCTGGAAGCTGACGCTGGCGTCATCGAGCGATGCCACCGAGGATGCCTGGAGCCGTCGGGGACCATCGGTGGTCGACGTCCATGCGCCGCCGCCCGCGGACGCCCACCAGCGTCGCCCGAACGCCGGCATGCTGACGACCCCGACCTGGGGGACTCCGTCGACCGCGAGCGCGATCATCGTGCCCCACAGCGGGACTCCACGGAGGAAGTTCGCCGTCCCGTCGATCGGGTCGATGATCCACTGGCGCTGTATGCTGCCCTGCGCGCCGTACTCCTCGCCGAAGATGCCGTCGTCGGGGCGCTCGGCTTCGAGGATGCTGCGGATCGCGCGCTCGGTCGCGAGGTCGGCGTCGGTCACGTGCGAGTTGTCGGCCTTCGTCGAGATCTCGAGGTCGGCGGAGTCGAAACGCGGGAGCGACTGGGCGTCGGCGGCGTCCGCGAGGCGGAGGGCGAGTTCGAGATCTCGAGTGAGGGAGTCAGCGCTGGGGGAGGCGGTCACGGTCCCAGAATAGTCGTTCGTGTGAGGCGGCCAGAGAGACGTTCCGCCAGGTTTCGGGGCCCGCCCGAGGTCGGCCACGCCCGGGCCGGCCTCGATTTCGCATGGGGCCGATCGGCTGGTAATGTAATTCCTCGGTCGGGGTCATCCCAGACCACGCACCTCTAGCTCAATCGGCAGAGCAACTGACTCTTAATCAGTGGGTTCTCGGTTCAAGTCCGAGGGGGTGCACGGATCAGCCTCGAAGACTCTCGCCAGTCTTCGGGGCTTTTCTGCTTTCCCGGCTGCGGCGTAGGGTTCGGCTATGGAGACCACCCCCGAGCGCATCTCCGACCTGCGGTCGGACGAGGTCTTCGTCTTCGGATCGAACGCAGGAGGACAGCACGGCGGTGGCGCGG
Organism: Microbacterium luteolum; assembly: GCF_039533965.1. Lineage (NCBI taxonomy): Bacteria > Bacillati > Actinomycetota > Actinomycetes > Micrococcales > Microbacteriaceae > Microbacterium > Microbacterium luteolum. The sequence goes on along the minus strand of NZ_BAAAUN010000001.1, from coordinate 754,350 downwards.
CGCGCATCGCCCACGACCGGTTCGGAGCGGTGTGGGGCGAGGGGCACGGCCACCACGGTCAGACCTACGCGATCGACACGATGAGCGGGCTGGACGTGCTCGCGCGGGAAGCGCGCGACTTCATCGCCTATGCGCTGGCGCACCCGGAACTCCGATTCCTGCTGACACCGGTCGGCTGCGGCATCGCCGGCTACACGCCGGAACAGGTCGCGCCCCTCTTCGTCGGAGTTCCGCCGAACGTGACGGTCCCCGCAGCGTTCGCTCCGCTCCTCTGACGTGACATGCGATACCGTGATCCTCATCTCGGAGGGGGAGTGCGATGCGCGGAGTCATTCGTTCTGCAGTGATCATGGTCGGTTCGATCGCCGTGGCAGCGGGACTCGTGTCCTGCGCCGGCGCGGCCGAGAAGGTCATCGACCACACGGCGGACTCTGTCACTCTCGCCCCGGGTGAGGCGCTGGTCATCGACTTCGGCGAGGTGAACTCCTCTGTCGGCGAGGACTGGGAGATCACGCAGGAGCCCGATGCCGCGGTGCTGGGCCCCGGAGAGGAGCGCTCTGTCTATCGCGGGGAGGAGGGCATGACCGGTGCGCCGAGCGAAGTGACGTACCGGTTCGCGCCGGCGGGGGAGGGTACGACAGTGATCGAGTTCGAGTACCGCTTCCGCGGAGAGATCCCGGAGGACCCGGAGGATCAGAAGTCGGCGAAGATCGAAGTCACGGTGAAGTGACTCACGCCACAGCGATGACCTGACCGTCGGTGATCCGACGGAGTTCGTCGAAGGTCAGCGGCATCACGGTGTGGGGGTGGCCCGCTGCCGCCCAGATCAGGTCGAACTGCTGCAGAGCCTCGTCGACGAAAGTGCGCAGAGGCGCGGGGTGGCCCACCGGCGCCACGCCGCCGATCGCCTGCCCTGTCGCCGAGCGGACGACAGGGGCCGGTGCCATCACGACCTCCGCCGCGCCGATGCTCCCGGCGAGCACGTCGAGATCGGCGCGGTGGCCTCCGCTGGTCATCACCAGCACCGGCTCGCCGTCGGCGAGGAAGACGAGGCTGTTGGCGATGGCGGCTACCTCGCAGCCGATCGCGGACGCGGCTTCAGACGCGGTGCGGGCAGAGTCCGGGAGGACGCGGATCTCGGTGTCCACGCCGGCATCCGTCAGGTGACGGTGCACGATGAGGCTGCGTTCGGGGAGAGAGGAGACATCGCTCATCGCTCCACCGTAGCGAAGCCCGCCGCGCGCCTCAGGCGGCGTCGCCGATCAGGATCGCCTCGGCGTCTTCCGCCGCGGCATCCGACGGCTCGTCATCGATGTGCGCGAGCACGCGGCGACCGAGGAACACCGTGAGGGCGGCGAGCAGCACGGACGCGGCGGCGAAGACGTACGGCACCGTCGCGTTGAATGCGTGCCACAGCAGAGCGGCGATGGGCGGTGCCATCGCTCCGCCCAGGAACCGGACCGCGGAGTACGCCGACGATGCCACGGAACGCGGCAGGTCGGTGGCCTCCATCACTGCCTCGGTGAGGACGGTGTTCATCACTCCCAGGAGCAGACCGCCGATGACGATGCAGGCGACCAGGGCTCCGGCGCTCCCGACGACGAGCCCCGCGACGACGAGGTCGAGTGCGAGCAGTGGCAGGACGATGAGGATGATGCGGGTCCGCGGCATGCGGCGCATCAGGACGGGGGCGACCCAGACGCTGGTGACAGCGAGCGCGACCCCCCAGCCGAAGAACGTAAACCCGATGCCGAGGGCTCCGAAGCCCAAGGGGAACGGGGAGAAGGCCAGGAGCACGAAGAAACCGATGTTGTAGAACAGGGCAGCGACAGCGAGGATCGCGAGCGCGGGACGACGCAGCGCGGTGAACGGTGCCGAGAACGGCACCGGCTGGCGCTTCTCACCCGGGCCGCGGAGCAGCACCAGCACGGCGAGGAACGCGATGGCCATGAGCACGACCACGCCGAAGAACGGTCCGCGCCAGCTCTGCTCGCCGAGGATGCCGCCGAGGAGCGGACCGATCGCGATGCCGAGACCGAGGGCCGCCTCGTAGAGGATGATCGCCGCACTGCTACCACCGGAGGCTGCACCCACGATCGTGGCGAGGGCCGTGGAGATGAAGAGCGCGTTCCCGAGGCCCCAACCCGCGCGGAAGCCGATCACGGCGTCCACGCTGCCGCTCAGGGCGCACAGCAGCGCGAAGGCGACGATCAGGGCCAGCCCGATCAGCAGGGTGGCCTTGGCGCCGATCCGGCTGGAGATCCAGCTCGTCACGAGCATCGCGAGACCCGTCACCAGGAGGTAGCTCGTGAACAGCAGTTCGGTCTCGACCGGTGAGGCCTCGAGGGACTCGGCGATCGCCGGGAGGATCGGATCGACCAGCCCGATGCCCATGAAGGCGACGACGCAGGCGAAGGCGACCGCCCAGACCTGCGCGGGCTGCTTCCACACCGAGGTGGTGGCGGGGGTGTTCAACGTGCTTCTCCTGTCGAATCGGGGGCGGTGTGCGCGGCGAGGATCTCGGCGGCGCGGGTGAGGGTGGACCAGTCGTCATCGCTCAGTGCGGCGAAGCGCGGCGCGAGTGTCTCGCGGAACTCGGTGCGCCACGCAGCGAGGGTCTCGGAGCCCTGCGCGGTGATGTCGACGACGATGGCCCGGGAGTCGTCGGGGTCGGGGGAGCGGAGCACGAGTCGGTCGCGCTCCAGTCCGCCCAGCAGGCGGGTCATGCCGGGCTGAGTGGTCCGTGCGGAAGTCGCCAGGGCGCCCACGCGCTGCGCGCCGGCCTGCTCGAGGAGGCTGAGCACCCGCCACTGGGCGGCAGGTGCGTCGTTGCCGGCATCCTGCGCGGCGATGCGTCCGAGCGCGTAGCCGGAGAGCACGAGCGAAGGGATCACTTCGGAACGATTCATACCATCGAGTATATACCCGTTGGTATGAATAGAGCTTTCAGCGTCGAGCGCTCGCGATGCGCGCCGAGAGCTGGTGCGCGTGGGAGAGCAGCGTGCGGCCGAGTTCGGCGATCCGATCGTGTCCGAAGCGGAACTCCACGCCGGTCAGGCTCAGCGCCCATTCCGGGCGGCCTGCGCGATCGAACACGGCGGCGCCCATGCCCCAGCTGCCCTCCACGATCAGTCCGGGGTTCACGGCGTAGCCGCGTTCCTTCGTCTCGGCGAGCCGGGTGCGCAGCGGGGCGTCGCCGTGGGCGCGGCCCCAGCTGCTCTCGAGCTCCGGGTGGCGCTCGAGATAGGCATCCACATCGTGGTCAGGCAGGAAGGCGAGGATGGCGAGGCCGGCGCTGGCGACACCCAGGGGGAAACGCACGCCCTCACTCAGCACGAATGACCGGATGGGGAACGAACCCTCTTCGCGCAGGAGGCAGACGGTCTCGTCGGCGCGTCGCACGGAGAAGAAGGCACTGTCCTCGGTCTTGACCGCGAGAGAGCGCACGATGTCACGGGCCAGTCCGGTGACGTCGTACCTCGCTGCCGCCACCGAGCCCATGAGGAAGAGCTCGGGCCCCGGCATCCATCGTGTGCTCTCGCCGTCTCGATCGACGAGCCCCTCGGCCTTCAGAGCGCTGAGCAGTCGATGCGTCGTCGAACGCGAGAGGTCAGCGGCTCGAGCGAGGTCGTGCAGTGCCGCACCGTCGGCGCCGGACGCCGTGACGAGACGCAGCAGTCGGGCGGCGCGGGCGATGGCCTGTGCTCCGGGAACGCTGCGGGACGGGGATTCCATAATGTGGACGCTACGCGCACGATCGCCCACATCGCAAGAACTTCGTTCCGCTCGCCGTGAAGAGAGGCGGATGCTGGAGGCACGCACGTATTTCAAAGGAGCAGGCGTGATCGACAAGCAGTGGGAATCGGCGGCTTCGGCCGTCGCCGACATCACGGACGGTTCATCTCTCGCGGTCGGAGGGTTCGGTCTCTCCGGCAACCCGATCGCCCTGATCGAAGCGCTGCTCGCGCAGGGGACGAAGGACCTCAGCGTCGTGAGCAACAACTGCGGCGTGGACGACTGGGGCCTCGGCGTGCTCCTCGCCGCGCAGCGCATCCGCAAGATGACCTCGTCGTACGTCGGCGAGAACAAGGAGTTCGAGCGGCAGTTCCTCTCCGGCGAGCTCGAACTCGAGCTCACGCCGCAGGGAACGCTCGCCGAGAAGCTCCGCGCCGGCGGTTCCGGCATCGCCGCGTTCTTCACCCAGACGGGGGTCGGCACGCAGGTCGCCGAGGGGGGACTGCCCCGGCGCTACAACCCGGACGGATCGATCGCCGTCGCCTCGCCGGTGAAGGACGTCCGGACGTTCGACGTCGACGGCGTGCCGAAGGAGTTCGTCCTCGAAGAGGCGATCACGACCGACTTCGCACTCGTGCACGCCGCTGCAGGCGACCGGCACGGCAACCTCGTCTTCAACAAGGCGGCGCGCAACTTCAACCCGCTCGCCGCCATGGCCGGTCGCGTCTGCATCGCGCAGGTCGAGCGCCTCGTGGAACCGGGAGAGCTCGACCCCGACAGCATCCACCTCCCCGGCGTCTTCGTCCACCGGATCATCGAGGTCGGCACCGACATCCCCAAGCGCATCGAGCGACGCACGGTGTCTGAGCCCGTCGCCACGGAAGGAGCCTGACATGGCACTCACCCGAGACCAGATGGCCGCACGCGCCGCCGCCGAGCTCGAGGACGGCGCCTACGTCAACCTCGGCATCGGCCTGCCCACCCTCGTGCCGAATCACGTCCCGGCCGACGTCACGGTCGTGCTGCAATCGGAGAACGGCATCCTCGGCGTAGGTCCGTATCCGCGCGAGGAGGCGGTGGATCCGGATCTCATCAACGCCGGCAAGGAGACCGTCACGGTCCTCCCGGGATCCGCGTTCTTCGATTCGGCGGCGAGCTTCGGCATGATCCGCGGTGGCAAGATCGACGCCGCGATCCTCGGCGCCATGCAGGTCTCGGCATCCGGCGACCTCGCCAACTGGATGATCCCGGGCAAGATGGTGAAGGGACCGGGAGGCGCCATGGACCTCGTGCACGGTGCCGGTCGGGTCATCGTGCTGATGGAGCACGTCGCTCGGGACGGATCCGCGAAGATCGTGAACGACTGCTCCCTCCCCCTCACCGGTCGTGGGGTCGTCGATCGCATCATCACCGATCTGGCGGTCATCGACGTCACCGACGAGGGCCTCGTGCTCGTCGAACTCGCGCCAGGAGTCACGGTCGACGAGGTCGTCGCGGCCACCGAACCACCCCTCGTCCTCTCGGACGCCCTCACCGACGGAAGGACCACGGAAAATGGTTGAGAAGAGCACTGCCGCGAACGACATCGTCATCGTCGCCGCCGCCCGCACACCGCAGGGACGCCTCAAGGGACAGCTGGCCGCCTTCTCGGCGCCTGAGCTCGGCGCCCTCGCCATCCGAGGCGCGCTGGAGCAGGGCGCCGTCGACCCGGGCGACATCGACGCGGTCATCGTCGGCCAGGTGCTCGCGGCGGGTTCGGGCCAGAACGCCGCCCGCCAGGCCGCGATCGGTGCCGGGATCGGCTGGGATGTGCCGGCGCACTCGGTGAACAAGGTCTGCCTCTCCGGCCTGACCTCGATTATCGACGCGGCCCGGATGATCCGCACCGGAGACGCCGAGGTCGTCGTGGCGGCGGGGATGGAGTCGATGACGCGCGCGCCGCACCTGCTGATGGGATCCCGCGACGGCTGGACCTACGGGAGCGTCGAGGTGCTCGACCACATGGCGTACGACGGGCTGACCGATGCGTACGACCGGGAGAGCATGGGCGCATCGACGGAGCGGCACAACGCACGGTACGAGCTCACGCGCGAGGCGCAGGATGCTGTCGCGGCCCTGTCGCATCAGCGTGCGGCGGCGGCGCAGGAGGCCGGTGCTTTCGACGCCGAGCTGGTGACCGTCTCGGTGCCGCAGCGTCGAGGTGAGCCGGTTCTGGTGACGAAGGACGAAGGCGTGCGCCCGGAGACCACGGTGGAGACGCTCGGGGGGCTGCGCGCGGCCTTCGCCGAAGGCGGCTCCATCACCGCCGGGAACTCGTCGCAGATCTCCGACGGCGCATCCGCGGTCATCGTGACATCTCGCGGGGTCGCCGAGGCCAAGGGCTGGCCGGTCCTCGTGACCGTCGGCGCGAGCGGTCAGACGGCGGGACCGGACAACTCCCTCCAGGCCCAGCCGGCGCGTGCGATCGAGAAGGCCTGTGCGAAGCAGGGCATCACGCCCGCCGACCTCGACCTGGTCGAGATCAACGAGGCCTTCGGTGCTGTGGTCGCCCGCTCGCAGGTGGAACTCGGGCTGGACAGCGAGATCGTGAACATCCACGGCGGCGGGATCGCGATCGGACACCCGATCGGTGCGTCAGGCAACAGGCTCGTGGTGCACGTCGCCCATGAGCTCGCGCGGCGCGGCGGTGGCACGGCAGCCGTGGGGCTGTGCGGCGGCGGCGGTCAGGGCGAAGCACTCATCCTCACCCGCTGACAGGAGCCCGCCGAGGGCCGTCTCAGTCGCGACGGTCCTTGGCGTGGCCCTGGGCATCCGCGAGAGCCTTCTGCGAGCGGAACTGCAGGCGCTGCGCCTTCTTCGACTTCTTCACGGACTGCGGCGAATCGGCGTCGACGAGCACGCCGCGGCGCTCGCGATTCATGTCCACGACCGCACCGACGGCGAGGGCCATGGTGATGCCCCAGCTCAGCCACGACAGGGCGGCACGCCAGGTGATGGGCTCTTGGCGGGTGCCGCGCAGCAGCGAGATTCCCGCGGAGATCGCGGCGACGAGTCCGGTGCTGAAGAGGTAGCGCATGCCCCTACGCTACCCGCCTGCGCCCCAGGCCGTCCCGAGCCTTGACAACCCCTCCCTGATGCTGGCAGGAGGGTAGGTGGTGAAGGACAGACGGAGCGTGCGCTCGTCGGGAGGCCCGGAGAAGAACGACGCGCCGGGAACATAGGCGACGTCCTGCGCCAACGCTGCGCCGAGCGACGCCGCGGCATCCATTCCCTCCGGCAGCCGCACCCACACGAACATGCCGCCGTCCGGACGGTTCCAGGTGCTTCCCGCGGGGAGCACGCTCGGCAGCACGTCGAGCATGGTGTCGCGCCGCTCCGCGTAGGCCGAGCGGATGCGGTCGAGCGCCGGCTCTCCGCGTCCGGAGACGAGATAGTGCGCGGCAGCCGCCTGGTCGATCGTGGACGTGTGCAGGTCCGCCGCCTGCTTCGCGATCGTGACCGTGGGGCGCACGTCCGGCGTCGTGCGGATCCAGCCGATGCGCAGTCCCGGGGCGATCACCTTGGAGAAGCTGCCGAGACTCAGGACGTGATCGGGCGCGAAAGCGGCCAGGGACGGGAGCGGGTCACCCGAGTAGCGCAGCTGGCGGTACGGCTCGTCCTCGATGATGCGGAATCCGCGCTGCCGTGCGATCTCGGCGATGCGTCGCCGAGACCCCAGACCGTGCGTGCGGCCCGTGGGGTTCTGGAACGTCGGGACCGTGTAGAAGAACTTCGGCGCGTGCTCCGCTGCCATCCGGTCCAGCGCGTCGAGGTCGAGACCGTCGTCGTCGTAGGGGATTCCGACCACGCGGGCGCCGGCCAGCGCGAACGTCTGCAGTGCGGCGAGGTAGCACGGCTCCTCGACGAGGATCGTGTCGCCGGGATCGATCAGCGCGGTCGCCAGCAGTCCGAGACCCTGCTGCGACCCGGTCGTGATGATCAGCTCGGATGCCGCGGTCTCCAGGCCGTCCGCGGTGTAGCGCCGGGCGACCTCCTCGCGGAGCGCGGGACTGCCCTCGGACGTCGAGTACTGCAGGACACCGGGAGACCCGAGCACCGCATCGAAGGAGGCGCGGATGCCGTCGAGATCGAACAGCTCCGGAGCGGGCAGCCCGCCGGCGAACGAGATGACCTCGGGTCGCTCGGTCAACGCGAGCAGGTCGCGGACGGGCGAGGTCTTCGCCGATCCCGCGCGCTGCGAGCGGTCGGGGAGCGCCCGGGTGGGAGTGGAGGTCTGCGGGGCAGAGGACAACGGTTCCTCCTGAAACGAGAGGCACGGGTGTGGGAGTGACGACCACACTAGCGCCGCGGCGCAGGGCGCGAGCTCCCTGCCCCCGCCCAGTCCGACCCGATACCATGGGGGTGTCGCGGCTCGTCCGCGGCCGCACAGACCGTGTAACTACCGGCCGCGGGCATTCCCGCGGACAGCGGCGGCACCCGACATCGCGTCATCGACGCGCGAGAGCCATGACACACGCATCACCGCACACCCAGACGATTCGTTCCGACGGACCCAGCCTCTTCCGCCTGGCCGGCCTCCCGTACTTCCTCATCGCCTTCATCGCCCGACTGCCGTTCGCGATGATGGTCGTCGGCGTCCTGACGGTCGTCGTCTCGGCGCGAGGTTCGCTCTCGCTCGGCGGACTCACCTCGGCCGCCGTCGGCATCGGGACCGCCTGCTTCGGTCCGCTCCTGGGTGCGGCGGCCGACCGGTGGGGCCAGCGCGGCGTGCTCCTCGCCCTCGCGCTGGCGAACGGCGCGATGCTCGTGGTCTTCACCGTGGTGGTCTACGGCGCAGCGGCAGACGGCTTCGTGCTGCTGGCTGCGGCAGGCATCGGTGCGACCGCACCGCAGGTCGCGCCGCTCTCGCGCTCGCGGCTCGTCACGATCATCCGTGAGCGGATGCCCGATGCTCGGCAGTCGCGCACCCTCTCCGGAACGATGGCCTACGAGTCGGCGGCGGATGAGACCGTCTTCGTGTTCGGACCCTTCCTCGTCGGCGTCCTCGCCTCGGCTCTCGCGCCGTGGGCACCGCTGGTGGGAGCCGCGGCACTGACCGTCCTGTTCGTCGGCGCGTTCGCGCTGCATCCGAGCGGCCGTCATGTCTCGCAGGAGCGCGGTGCCGACGGCAAGGCGCCGTCCGCCGTCTCCGAGCTGTTCCGCCCGCAGCTGCTCATCGTGGTGCTCGGGATCCTCGGAGTGGGGATCTTCTTCGGCGCGATGCTCACCGCTCTCACCTCGTTCATGGCCGACCGGGGTGCTCCCGAGCAGGCCGGACTCCTCTACGGCGTGATGGGCGTCGGCTCGGCGATCCTCGCGCTGGGGGTGGCCTGGCTTCCGCCGGCCTTCACCCTGCGCGCACGGTGGCTGGTGTTCTCCGGCATCCTGCTCGTCGGGAGCCTGCTGCTCCTCTTCGTGGACTCTCCCGTGACGATGATGGTCGCGCTCGGCATCATGGGCATCGGCATCGGACCGACGCTGGTCACCCAGTACAGCTTCGGCGCCGCCCGCAGCCCGCTCGGGCGCTCCGCGACGGTCATGACGATGCTCGGCTCGGGTGTCGTCGTCGGACAGTCGCTGGGGGCTGCGACCACCGGAGAGATCGCCGAGAGCATCGGCACGGCTCCGGCCCTGCTGATCCCGGTGATCGCGGCCGGCGTCGTGTTCGCCGCGGGACTCGTCAACTGGTTCCTCAGCCGCACGACACCGCGCGCTGCGCGCGTCGCCGCCTGACGACCTGGCGAAACGCGCGCGGCAACCTCGGTAGCCTGGGGAGAACCCAACCCCTGGCGTGAGGAGTCATCATGGCCGCCGCAGATTTCGTCGTGGTCGCCAATCGGCTGCCCGTCGACCGTGTTCCGGGTCCCGACGGCGAAGAGGTGTGGCGCACGTCGCCCGGTGGACTGGTCGCCGCGCTCGAGCCCGTGATGCAGGGAGTGAACGGCGCCTGGGTCGGATGGGCCGGACAGCCTGATCTCGAGCTCAAGCCCTTCACCTCCGGGGGTCTGCGACTGATCCCGATCCCGTTGAGCGAGCAGGAGATCGCGGAGTACTACGAAGGCTTCTCCAACGACACCATCTGGCCGCTGTATCACGACGTCATCGCGCCTCCCCAGTACCACCGCGAGTGGTGGGACGCGTACGTGTCGGTCAACCGCCGGTTCGCGGATGCCGCCGCGGCGGCTGTGGCGCAGGGCGGCACCGTCTGGGTGCACGACTACCAGCTGCAGCTCGTGCCGCAGATGGTGCGCGCACTGCGCCCCGACGTGACGATCGGCTACTTCCACCACATCCCGTTCCCGACGCACGGCCTGTACGCCCAGCTGCCGTGGCGCGGACAGGTGCTGCGCGGTCTCCTCGGAGCCGATGTGATCGGCTTCCAGCGTGCGACCGACGCCACCAACTTCCTCAACGCCATCCGGCGTCGGTTGAAGTACGACATCAAGGCCTCGACCGTCACGGTGCCGTCGGGCAACGGAGAGATCGATGACAGGGGAGAGTCCCACCGAGCGCTGGTGAAGGCCTTCCCGATCTCGATCGACACGGTGCCGTACCTCGAGCTCGCCGCGCGACCCGACATCCAGGCACGTGCCGTCGAGATCCGGGAGAGCCTCGGCAACCCCAAGCGCATCCTCCTCGGAGTGGACCGTCTCGACTACACCAAGGGCATCGGGCACCGGGTCAAGGCCTACGGAGAGCTGCTGGCATCCAGGGCCCTCTCGGTCGAGGACGTGACCCTCGTGCAGGTGGCGAGCCCCAGTCGCGAGCGCGTCGACGCGTACGCGAACCTCCGCGACGAGATCGAACTCGCCGTCAGCCGCATCAACGGCGACACCGACACCATGGGTCACACGGCCATCCGCTATCTGCACCAGGGATTCCCCCGTGAGGAGATGGTCGCCCTGTACCTCGCGGCCGACGTGATGCTCGTGACGGCACTGCGCGACGGCATGAACCTCGTGGCCAAGGAGTACGTCGCCACCCGGATCGACAATCGGGGCGTACTGGTGCTGAGCGAGTTCGCCGGCGCCGCCGACGAGCTCGGCAGTGCGATCCAGGTGAACCCGCACGACATCGAAGGCCTCAAGGAGGCGATCATGCGTGCTGTCGAGATGCCGCCGAGAGAGCAGGGGAAGCGGATGCGGTCGATGCGCCGCCGAGTGCTCGAACACGACGTGAACGCCTGGTCCGACTCCTTCCTGTCGGCCCTCAGCGCGGCGCGCGATGCACGCTGACACCACGACCACGACCACGACCACGACCACGACCACGACCACGACCACGACCACGACCACGACTGGAGAACACGTGACCCGCGCCTGGACCCCCGGAGCCCCCGACGCCGACCTGTCGGCCCTCGCCGCGACGCCCCGCCTGGTCGTCGCCCTCGACTTCGACGGCACCGCGTCCCCCCTCGTGCCCGACCCCATGGCGGCACGGGCGCTCCCGGACGTCGCGACGCAGGTGGCCAGACTCGCCGCGCTGCCCGACACCGTGGTCGCCTACGTCTCCGGACGCAGCATGCACGACCTCCGGGTGATCACCGAGCACGACGACGACTCGGTCATCGCGCTCGCCGGATCGCACGGCGCCCAGTACTGGTTCCCGGGCGAGGGTGAAGCCGCGGCGACGGGGGAGGCGACCGAGGACGGTGCGCGCGAAGAGCTGTGGGCCGCGGCCCGCCCCATCATCGAGCGCTACGAGGGAGCCGAGTTCGAGCCCAAGACCTTCGGGATGGGCGTGCACACCCGACGCGCCGACCGCGACACCGAGGAGCGCGTGTTCGCGGAGATCGATGCGCTCGTCGCCGAGCGGTTCCCGCACTGGCGCCGTCGTGCGGGGCACCGCGTGCTGGAGTTCTCTTCGCGCACCGAGGGGAAGGATGCCGCGGTCGCGGCCCTGCGAGAGCGCTTCGACGCCACCGGCATCCTGTTCGCCGGCGACGACGTGACCGACGAGGACGCCATGCGGGTGCTGCAGCCGGGCGATCTCGGCGTGCGCGTGGGGCCGGGGGACAGCGCCGCGATCCTGCGTGTGGAGAACCCACAACAGATCGGCGAGCTTCTGGAGGCACTCGCGGACGAGCGCTCCTCGCTCCGGGAATAGACTTCGGTCATGTCCACGCACGATCCTTCTCCCAGCGCGTCCATCGACATCAAGCCCCGCAGCCGCGTCGTCACCGACGGCATCGAGGCGACGACCTCCCGCGGCATGCTCCGCGCGGTCGGCATGGGCGACGCGGACTGGGAGAAGCCGCAGATCGGCATCGCCTCCAGCTGGAACGAGATCACGCCCTGCAACCTGAGCCTCGACCGGCTCGCGCAGGGCGCGAAGGAGGGCGTGCACTCCGGCGGGGGCTATCCGCTGCAGTTCGGCACGATCTCCGTCTCGGACGGAATCTCGATGGGGCATGAGGGCATGCACTTCTCGCTCGTGTCGCGCGAGGTCATCGCCGACTCGGTGGAGACCGTCATGATGGCCGAGCGCCTCGACGGCTCCGTCCTGCTCGCCGGCTGCGACAAGTCGATCCCCGGCATGCTCATGGCCAGCGCCCGCCTCGATCTGTCCAGCGTCTTCCTGTACGCGGGGTCGATCGCTCCCGGCTGGGTGAAGCTGTCGGACGGCACCGAGAAGGACGTCACGATCATCGACTCGTTCGAGGCGGTCGGCGCGTGCCGGGCCGGCCTCATGAGCGAAGAGGACCTGAAGCGCATCGAGTGCGCGATCGCACCGGGTGAAGGCGCCTGCGGCGGCATGTACACGGCCAACACGATGGCATCCGTCGCCGAGGCGCTCGGGCTCAGCCTCCCCGGCTCCGCTGCGCCGCCCGCGGCGGACCGTCGTCGCGACTACTACGCGCACCGCTCCGGAGAGGCCGTGGTCAACCTGCTCCGCCAGGGCATCACCACCCGCGACATCCTGACGAAGGAGGCGTTCGAGAACGCGATCGCGCTCGCGATGGCTCTCGGCGGCTCGACCAACGTGGTCCTGCACCTCCTCGCGATCGCCCGCGAGGCGGAGGTCGACCTGAACCTCCACGACTTCAACCGCATCGGCGACAAGGTTCCGCACGTCGCGGACATGAAGCCCTTCGGCAAGTACGTCATGAACGACGTCGACCGCCACGGCGGCATCCCGGTGATCATGAAGGCCATGCTCGACGAGGGGCTGCTGCACGGCGACGCGCTCACGGTCACCGGCAAGACGCTCGCCGAGAACCTGGCCGAGCTCGACCCGCAGCCGATCGACGGCACCGTCATCCACACCTTCGACAACCCGATCCATGCCACGGGCGGCCTCACGATCCTGCACGGCTCGCTGGCGCCGGAGGGCGCGGTCGTCAAGACCGCCGGGTTCGACGCCGCCGTCTTCGAGGGCCCGGCGCGAGTGTTCGAGCGCGAGCGCGCCGCGATGGACGCCGTCGCCGAGGGCGAGATCGAACCGGGCACCGTGATCGTGATCCGCTACGAAGGTCCCAAGGGCGGACCGGGCATGCGCGAGATGCTGGCCATCACCGCGGCCATCAAGGGCGCTGGGCTCGGAAAAGATGTACTACTCTTAACTGACGGACGATTCTCAGGCGGCACAACCGGCCTGTGCATCGGCCACATAGCACCCGAAGCGGTGGACGCAGGTCCTATCGCCTTCGTGCGCGATGGTGATCTGATACGGGTCGATATCGCAGCTCGCTCTCTCGACCTACTCGTCGACGACGCTGAGCTCGCCTCCCGCCGCTCTGGCTGGGAGCCGCTTCCCCCGCGTTACACCCGTGGTGTTCTTGCCAAGTACTCACGACTCGTGCGTTCCGCTGCAGAAGGCGCGACGACCGGGTGATCCACGTCGGCCCCTCGCTGACGAAATCTCAGATCATCAAGGAAAGACATGACTGCTGACTCCGCCCCGGCCGTTCCACGGCCACCGTCCCAGAAGGCCGCTTCTCCCGAGCTCACGGGCGCTGAGGCCGTCGTCCGCTCTCTCGGGCTTCTCGGGGTGACCGACGTCTTCGGCATCCCCGGCGGCACGATCATGCCCGTCTACGACCCTCTGCTCGACGACGACACCGTCCGGCACATCCTCGTGCGCCACGAACAGGGCGCGGGTCACGCCGCTGAGGGCTATGCCTCGGCGAGCGGACGCACCGGTGTCGCGATCGCGACCTCGGGCCCCGGAGCGACCAACCTCGTGACCGCGATCGCGGACGCCTACATGGACTCCGTGCCGATCGTCGCGATCACCGGCCAGGTGTTCAGCCACCTGATGGGCACGGACGCGTTCCAGGAGGCCGACATCGTCGGCATCACCATGCCGATCACGAAGCACTCGTTCCTGGTGAAGGAGCCTTCCGAGATCCCCGGTGCCCTCGCTGCCGCCTTCGAGATCGCCTCCACGGGACGTCCCGGGCCGGTGCTCGTCGACATCACGAAGGACGCGCAGCAGAAGTCGGCGCCGTTCATCTGGCCGCCTAAGGTCGATCTGCCGGGCTACCGTCCGGTGACCAAGGCCCACGGCAAGCAGATCCAGGCCGCTGCCGCCCTGCTCGCCGAAGCCAAGAAGCCGGTGCTGTACGTCGGCGGCGGTGTGGTGCGCGGTCGCGCGGCAGCCGAGCTGCTGGCACTCGCCGAGTCGACCAACGCGCCGGTGGTGACGACGCTGATGGCACGAGGGGTGTTCCCCGACTCCCACCAGCAGCATCTCGGCATGCCGGGTATGCACGGTACGGTTCCGGCCGTGCTCGCGCTCCAGGAGTCCGATCTCATCGTCGCCCTCGGCGCACGATTCGATGACCGTGTCACCGGGAAGGCCGCGGACTTCGCACCTCATGCGAAGGTCGTGCACGTCGACATCGATCCGGCGGAGATCTCCAAGATCCGCAACGCCGACGTGCCGATCGTGGGCGACGTGCGCGACGTGCTGATCGACCTGGATGCCGCGTTCCGCGGTGTCGTCGGCAGCACGCAGCCCGACATCTCGGAGTGGTGGTCGTACCTCGACGGCCTGCGGGGGGAGTTCCCCCTCGGCTACACGCCCCCGGACGACGGTCTGCTCGCTCCGCAGTACGTGATCCAGCGCATCGGCGAGCTCACCGGACCGGAGGGCGTCTACGTCGCCGGCGTCGGTCAGCACCAGATGTGGGCGGCGCAGTTCATCAAGTACGAGCGCCCCAACGCGTGGCTGAACTCGGGCGGAGCCGGCACGATGGGCTACTCCGTTCCCGCCGCGATGGGGGCGAAGGTCGCCGAGCCTGACCGCCACGTGTGGGCGATCGACGGCGACGGCTGCTTCCAGATGACCAACCAGGAACTCGCCACCTGCACGATCAACAACATCCCGATCAAGGTCGCGATCATCAACAACTCCTCGCTGGGCATGGTGCGCCAGTGGCAGACGCTGTTCTACGACGGCCGTCACTCCAACACCGACCTCAACACGGGGCACGGCACCGTGCGCATCCCCGACTTCGTCAAGCTCGGCGAGGCCTACGGATGCCTGGCGATCCGGGTGGAGAAGGCGGAAGACGTCGACGCCGCCATCAAGCTCGCCCTCGAGACCAACGACCGACCGGTCGTGATCGACTTCGTGGTGAGCGCCGACGCCATGGTGTGGCCGATGGTTCCGCAGGGAGTCAGCAACAGCTATGTCCAGTACGCGCGCGACCACGCGCCCACGTTCGACGAGGAGGACTGATCCATGTCGACCCATGTGCTGAGCCTGCTGGTGGAGGACCGCCCCGGTCTTCTCACCCGTGTCGCCGGGCTGTTCGCCCGTCGCAGCTTCAACATCGAGTCCCTCGCCGTCGGCGTGACCGAGGTTCCGGGCATCTCCCGGATCACTGTCGTCGTCGACGTGGAGGAGCAGCTTCCCCTCGAGCAGGTGACGAAGCAGCTGAACAAGCTGATCAACGTCATCAAGATCGTCGAGCTCGATGCCTCCTCGTCGGTGCAGCGTGAGCACATGCTCGTCAAGGTGCGTACCGACAACACCACCCGCTCGAACGTGATCGAGGTCGTGAACCTGTTCCGTGCATCGGTCGTCGACTACGCGCCGGATGCGCTGGTCGTCGAGGTCACGGGTGACAAGGGCAAGGTCGAGGCGTTGCTCAAGGCGTTCGAGCCCTTCGGCATCAAGGAGATCGCCCAGTCGGGTCTCCTCGCGATCGGCCGCGGTGGCAAGAGCATCACCGAGCGCGTCCTGCGCGGCTGACGAACTTCACACACTTACAAGAACCACGAACAAGGAGAAACACACCGTGAGCACCGAGATCTTCTACGACGCCGACGCCGACCTGTCCCTGATCCAGGGCAAGAAGGTCGCGATCGTCGGTTACGGATCGCAGGGTCACGCCCACGCGCAGAACCTGCGCGACTCGGGTGTCGAGGTCGCCATCGCGCTCAAGGAGGGCTCCAAGTCCGCCGCGAAGGCCGAGGAGGCCGGCTTCCCGGTCAAGACCGTCGCCGAGGCGACCGAGTGGGCCGACCTCATCATGATCCTCGCGCCGGACCAGCACCAGCGCACCATCTACAGCGAGTCCATCGCGCCGAACCTGACCGCGGGCAAGACCCTCGCGTTCGCGCACGGCTTCAACATCCGCTTCGGCTACATCGACGCTCCCGAGGGCGTCGACGTGATCCTCGTCGCCCCGAAGGCGCCGGGGCACACGGTCCGTCGCGAGTTCGTCGCCGGCCGCGGCATCCCGGACATCATCGCCGTCGAGCGCGACGCGTCGGGACACGCCTGGGATACGGCGCTCTCGTACGCGAAGGCCATCGGCGGCACCCGCGCCGGCGTCATCAAGACGACCTTCACCGAGGAGACCGAGACCGACCTCTTCGGCGAGCAGGCTGTGCTCTGCGGTGGCGTCAGCCACCTCGTCCAGGCTGGCTTCGAGACCCTCACCGAGGCGGGCTACCAGCCGCAGATCGCCTACTTCGAGGTGCTGCACGAGCTGAAGCTCATCGTCGACCTCATGTGGGAGGGCGGCATCGCCAAGCAGCGCTGGTCGATCTCCGACACGGCCGAGTTCGGCGATTACGTCTCCGGCCCGCGCGTCATCGACGCCCGCGTCAAGGAGAGCATGCAGGGCGTCCTCGCCGACATCCAGTCCGGTGCTTTCGCGAAGCGCTTCATCGACGACCAGGACAACGGCGCCGAGGAGTTCCTGGCGCTGCGCGCCAAGGAGGAGCAGCACCCGATCGAGGTGACCGGCAAGGAGCTGCGGTCGCTCTTCGCGTGGAAGCAGACCGACGAGGACTACGTCGACGGCAGCGCTGCGCGCTGATCTGATCTGATCCAAGAGAGAACGGGCACCCCTTCGCGGGGGTGCCCGTTCTTTCGTCTCAGCCGCGGGTGAGCTCTTCGAGCACCTCGACGACGTGGCGGTACGGCTGTCCGGTCGCGCGGGTCATGCCGATCTCGCAGGTGCGGTTCGCAGAGACGAAGGCATCGAATCCGCCGCGGTCGGCATCCGCCGCGCGGATCTCGGCCGACTCGACGGCTGTGGCGCTGGCCGTGAGCTCAGGATGCAGCATGCCGCGGTCTCCGGCGAAGGCGCAGCATCCCCATCCCTCGGGAACGAACACCTCGGTGGCGACGGCCGCGGCGATCTCGGTGAGTGCGCCGGTCGCGCCCAGGGCGGTCGTCGAGCAGGTCGGATGCACTGCCACGCTGTCGAGCTTGGCGGCCACGGTGAGGTTGGGGAGCACCTCCCTGGCGATGTAGGTCGTGGCATCCTCGATCACGAGCTCTGCGTACTCCGGATACTCAGCGACGGACTTCGCGAGCATCGTGTGCAGGCCCTCGGTGCAGGAGGCCGCGTCGCACACGACCGGCAGCACGCCCTGCCGGCTGGCCTCCCACAGCGACGAGAGCACGCGCTCCGTCATCCGGTCGTAGCCCGCGAGGTGCCCCTTCGACTTCCAGGGGGTGCCGCAGCACATGCCGCCGGTGTCCTCGGGGATGACGACGGCGATGCCGGCTCGGTCGAGCAGAGCGCGGACCGCATCGCGGGAGCCCTCGCCGTGGCCCTCCGCCCCGAACATCGTGCCGATGCACGCGCCGAAGAAGACCGCTCGGGCGTCGGCGGGGTTCTGCGCTGCCGGGGCCTTCGTGCCGCCACGGGGCAGCCCGCCGTCGTAGAGGGGCACGGTGTCGGCACCGAGGAGGGCGCGCCCCACCTGGGTCACGCCCTTCACGAGGGGAGCGGGCATCGCGGAGGCGAATGTCAGGGCGGTGCCGCCGACGCGTGTGACGGCGCCCCAGCCCTTGGCGGCCGCGTCCCAGAACGTGTCCTCGATCTTCGACGACTCCTCGGCGCGGAGCCGACGGACCAGATCGCCCGTGTTGATGTCGACGGGGCAGGCGACGCCGCACATGCCGTCGACCGCGCAGGTCTGCACGCCGTCGTAGTCGTAGTCGGCCTGCAGGTCCCGCAGCAGCGCGGTGTCGCCCTGCTCCTCGGCCCAGGCCATGTCGCGGCGGATCACGATGCGCTGCCGCGGCGTGAGCGTGATGCTCACGCTCGGGCACGTCGGCTCGCAGTAGCCGCACTCGACGCAGCGGTCGACCTCGCTCTCGACGGTCGGCACCCGCTTGAGATCGTCCAGGTACGAGTCCGGGTCATCGGAGAGCACCACGCCGGGGTTGAGGATCAGGTCGGGGTCGAACAGCCGCTTGATCTCCCACATCATGTCGGTCAGCTCGTCGCCGTACTGGCGCCGCACGAACGGGGCCATGATGCGGCCGGTCCCGTGCTCGGCCTTGAGGGAACCCTGCTGCGAGAGCACCAGGGTGACGAGGTCATCGGTGAAGCGGCGATAGCGGGCGACGCTCTCGGGATCGTCGAAGCGCTCGTTGAGAAGGAAGTGCACGTTCCCGTCCTTCGCGTGCCCGAAGATCACGGACCCTTCGTAGCCGTGCTCCGCGAAGAGCTCGATGAGCCGCTCGCAGGTGGCGAGGAGGCGCGGGACGGGTACGACGATGTCTTCCAGGAGCGCGGTCGTGCCGGAGGGGCGCGCGCCGGCGACGGCGGTGTAGAGCCCCTTCCTGACGTGCCAGAGCGCCGCTCGCTCCGCGGCATCCGTGGTCAGGCGCGGTGCGATGGCCAACGGGAGCGATTCGAAGTGCGCCTGAGCCGTGGCGCTCGCCTGCACGAGTGTGTCCACGCTGTCGGAGTGGACCTCGACGAGCAGTGCGGCGTGACCCTGCACCTCGATCTCCGCGATCGTCGCCGGCACGTCGCTCAGGTCCTGCGCGACGCGGAGCGATGCCGCATCCAGCAGCTCGATGGTGGCGAGCCCGAGATCCGCGAGGTCGGGCAGCGCCGTCATCGCGGCCGAGAGCGTCTCGAACACGAGCAGTCCGGTGGCGACGGCGGGTCGCACCTCGATCGTCCGGAAACTGGCCTCGGCGACGAAGGCGAGGGTGCCCTCCGAGCCGATGATGAGGTGCTCGAGGATCCGCACCGGGTCATCGAAGTCGAGGAGGGCGTTGAGTCCGTATCCCATGGTGTTCTTCATGGAGAACTGCTGCCGGAGGAACGCGACGTGCTCGGGAGAGGCGAGGAGCCGGTCGCGCAGCGCCAGCAGTCCGTCGACGAGCGCAGGCTCGGCGGCGCGGAGCAGGGCCTCGGCCTCCGGATCTCCGGTGTCGAGGATCGTGCCGCTGGGGAGGACGATCCGCATCGACTCGATGGTCTGGTACGAGTTCTCGGTGATGCCGCACGCCATGCCGCTGGAGTTGTTGGCGACGACGCCGCCGATGGTGCACGCGATCTCGCTGGCGGGGTCGGGGCCGAGCTTGCGGCGATACCGCGCGAGGCGCGTGTTGACCTGCCGGACGGTGGCACCGGGGCCGACCCGGACGGTCGCGCCGTCGTTCTCGACGAGGATTTCGCGGAAGTGGCTGCGGGTGTCCACGAGGATGTCGCCGCTCACGCCCTGTCCGGAGAGGCTGGTGCCGCCGGAACGGAAGGTCATCGACCGTCCCGCGGCGCGCACGGCGCCGAACGCGCGCGCGACGCCTTCGGCATCCGCGGGGGAGAGGACGGCGTCGGGGATCAGGAGGTAGTGAGAGGCATCGTGCGCCCGGGCGAAGCGGTCGATCGATCGGGAGTGGACCTCGGTCGACGACCCGAGCAGGGCAGGGTCCAGCGGTTCTGCGAGTGTGGTCGGCACGGTGCTCCTCTGCTCCGCTCGAAGGATTGTCTGACAAGTGTACTGACTTCGGGTGATCTGGATAGACTGCTCGGATGACGACGGATGCTGCCCTGGGGATCGTCGGCGTGGTCGACGCCGTCACCCTCCGACTCCGTGGACGCATCCTGAGCGGCGAGATCCGCTCCGGTGCGCCGCTCACCGAGGCCGCGGTGTCGGAGGCGTTCGGTGTGGCCCGCCCCAGCGCGAAGGCGGCGATCGAGCAGCTGGTCGCCAGCGGTCTGCTGGTCCGCACGGCGCACCGCTCGGCACGTGTCGTGGGGATCGATCCGGAGACCGTGCGCGACGTCTACCGCACGCGGTCGCGACTGGAGAGCGCCGCGCTCCGCGAGCTGGCGATCACCCGCACCGTGCCGGCATCCGCTCTCGAGGCGAACGCCGAGATTCTGGCGATGCCACCCGGACCCGACGCCGCGACCGTCGACCCCGACCTGCGGTTCCACACCGCGCTGATCGACGCGCTCGGAAGCGACCGGACGGCGCGGATGTATCGCAGCGTCCTCGACGAGGCACGACTCTGCATGGCCCAGGTGCAGGGCCGGCGCCTGCTGGACGCCGCGGTGATCGCCGCGCAGCACGCCGAGATGCTGGAAGCCGTCGCCGCGGGCGAGGGCGATCGTGCGGCCGATCTCCTCGCCGCGCATCTCTCCTCGGCCGAGGAGAGACTGGTCGAGGCGATCGACGCCGACTGACGCCGCTCAGCCGGCCGTCACTCGGCCGGCGCCTCCTCGACCTGGATCGGGGCATCGGCCGGATCCGCCCAGACCGGCGCGGGCAGAAGCGTGTCGACCTGGCCCGCCTGGATGGCGCGGAGCGCCTCGGTGATCTCGTCGGCGTTCTCGGGCACGGCCAGGTCGCAGGCGCGCAGCTCGGAGGCGAACTGGAGCGTGAGGCGGATCTTGCCGGCCTCGACGGCCTCGGCCGTCGTGCCGGTGCGGATCTCGCTGCCCGTCTGGATCGCGGAGACCTGATCGCAGACGTGGTACACGGCACCGCCGTCGACCCAGACGACCTCGTCCTGGCCGAGAAGCTGGATCACCGCGGACTGATCGGCGGTGTACTGCTCGACCGACGGCGGGTTGAAGTCGATGCCCAGGACGACCGCGAGCGCCGCGAGAGCGATGCCGACGATGCCCGCGGTCGTCTTCTGCCCCTTGTCCATGTCCTTGTTCAGGAAGATCAGGATGATGAGCGGGAGGAACGCCACGATGGCGATGATCGCTCCGAGCTGGTTCTGGACGAAGAATCTGACCGTCTCGGACTTGCGCGCAGGGTCCAGGCGATTCGCCTTCTTCCAGAGCACCGACCCGGTGATCGACAGTGCGGCGATGACGACGAGGAGCACGAGGAGCGCGATGAAAGCCCACTGCGGGAACTGCGCCGTGACGCCCTGCTCCTGGAGGAGGCCGGTGTCGGGGTCGCGCACGAGCGTGCCGTCCTCGCCGACGAAGACGCGCTGACGGAGGAGCCAGAAGATGCCGACCGCCTCGCCGGCGATCGCGACTGCCCAGAGGACCGCGGCGATCCAGCGGAATGTCGTCGCCTTCTGCTTGGCGGCAGCCGTCGGCACCCAGCCCGCGGGCGGCTCCGCAGCGCTGGCATTCGTCGGCGCCTGCTCCGCGCGATCGACCTTCTTCTTCTCAGCCACAGCGGTCCTTTCCCCCTGCCGAAGGCCTCCGCGGCCCGATGCCCCCGAGCATAGTGGACCGCGTGTCCTACTCTGGGGACATGACCTCCGATTCCGACGACGCCCTCAGCTGGGAGGGCGACGACGCGCGGACCCCGAAAGACCCGGCGCTGCCGCAGGGGTGGAATGCCGTCGGGAAGGGCAGCGCCGACGTAGGCAGGATCGAGGAGGACGGATCCGTCACGCCGGCGGGGGAGACGGAGCGCGCGGGGCTGAGTACCGCGATGCTCCTCGTCCTGGGTGTCGTCGGCGGCGTCTACCTGCTCTACACGATCGGGTGGGTCGTCGGCGGACTGCGGCTCAAGCCGCTCGCCTCCTTCCTGGTCGACGATGCGATGTTCCTGCCGTGGTTCGTGCTCGCCATCGCCGCCCCGGCGCTCTGGTTCCTCGCGACCTGGGTGCTGACACGGGGGAGAGCGGCCTGGGTCCGGATCGCCTTCCTGCTGGCCGGCGTCGTGCTCCTCGTTCCCTGGCCCTTCGTCACGGTGGGGTGATCGGATCATGACCGACGCGCAGAGCACACCCGTCTCGGCCGGATCCCCGCGCTGGCTCGTCGGAGTCGTCCTCGGCTTCGCCGGCCTCCTCTACGCCTACGCGGTCTGGAACGCGGTCGCGCATCTGATCAACATGGCGCGCACCGGTCTGACCGGAACGGGCTGGATCACGCTGCTGTTCGGGGTGGTGTTCCCCGTCATCGTCTTCGTGTTCGCGTTCCTCATCGGCCGGCGGCGTCGCGTGGGCGAGCTGGCTCTCGCGCTGCTGGCCGGTCTCGGGATCGTCGCCGTCTTCTGGATGAGCCTGATCGCATTGAGCCTGACCCTTCCCAGCGCCTGAGCGTCTGTTCCCGCGTTCGAAGCCGGAGCGCGGTCCGACGCGGGCCGTCACACGCACCGAGCGCCGCGACCGCTCGGGTACAGTTGAGGTGATCGCGCCCCCATGGTGTGCGGCGCATCGGCCCCTCCCGCCTGTCGCGCTGCCCCGAAGGATTCTCTGTGCCGAAGCCCGTTGTGCTCATCGCCGAAGTGCTCTCTCCCGCCACGATCGAGGCTCTGGGCCCCGACTTCGACGTCCGTGACGTCGATGGCACCGACCGCGAGGCGCTCTTCGCCTCGCTGGCCGAGGCGGACGCGGTCCTCATCCGCTCGGCCACCCGCATCGACGAAGAGGCTCTGGCGCACGCGCCGAAGCTGAAGGTCGTCGCCCGTGCCGGCGTCGGACTCGACAACGTCGACATCAAGGCCGCGACGGCAGCCGGTGTCATGGTCGTGAACGCGCCCACCTCGAACATCGTCTCGGCCGCCGAGCTCACGGTCGGGCACATCCTCAGCCTCGCCCGCCGCATTCCGGCCGCGCACGCGTCGCTCGCCGCCGGACAGTGGAAGCGCAGCTCCTTCACCGGGGCCGAGCTGTTCGAGAAGACTGTGGGCATCGTCGGCCTCGGCCGCATCGGGGCGCTCGTCGCCGCGCGCCTCGCCGCCTTCGACATGCGCGTCGTCGCCTACGACCCCTACGTCACCTCCGCCCGTGCGCAGCAGCTCGGCGTGCAGCTGCTCTCGCTCGACGAGCTCGTCGCCGAGGCCGACTTCCTCACGATCCACATGCCGAAGACGCCGGAGACCACCGGCATGATCGGCGCGGAGCAGTTCGCCGCGATGAAGCCGACCGCGTTCGTCGTGAACGTCGCGCGTGGCGGCCTGATCGACGAGGAGGCGCTGCACGAGGCGCTCGTCGCCGGCGAGATCGCCGGTGCCGGACTCGACGTCTTCACGTCCGAGCCGCCCGCCGAGGGGGGCTCGGCGCGACCGCTGCTCGACCTGCCGAACGTCGTCGTCACCCCGCACCTGGGTGCGAGCACGGAAGAAGCGCAGGAGAAGGCCGGCGTCTCGGTCGCGAAGTCCGTGCGCCTCGCGCTCGGCGGAGACCTCGTGCCGGATGCCGTCAACGTCGCCGGCGGCGTCATCGACCCCTACGTCCGCCCCGGTATCTCGCTCGTCGAGAAGCTCGGCCAGATCTTCGCCTCGCTCGCGACCTCGCCGCTCACCAGCCTCGACGTCGAGGTGCACGGCGAGCTCAACGACTACGACGTGAGCGTGCTCAAGCTCGCCGCGCTCAAGGGCGTCTTCACCAACATCGTGAGCGAGACCGTCTCCTATGTGAACGCCCCGCTGCTCGCGGAGCAGCGCGGCATCGCGGTGCGTCTGCTCAAGGACGACGTGAGCGACGAGTACCGCAACGTGATCACCCTCACGGGGGCGCTCTCCGACGGCTCGCAGCTCTCGGTCTCCGGAACGCTCACCGGCCCGAAGCAGGCCGAGAAGCTGGTCGGGATCAACGACCACACGCTCGAGCTGCCGATCGAGAAGCACCACGTCGTCATGCTCTACACCGACCGTCCCGGCATCGTCGCGGTGTACGGCCAGAAGTTCGGCGAGGCGGGCATCAACATCGCCGGCATGCAGATCGCTCGTCAGGCGGCCGGCGCGCAGGCACTCAGCGTCCTGACGCTCGACTCGCCGGTCTCGGAGGAGCTGCTGGAAGACGTGAGCGCCGCCATCGACGCCGACCTGTTCCGCCAGATCGAGATCACCGAGGTCTGAACACGGGGTAGGAGAAGGGCGGAGAGGCGAGAGCCTCTCCGCCCTTCTCACGTTCGGCGGCGCGGTGCCTACGAGGTGGTCTTCAGGACGAGGGCGATCAGTGCCGCGAGCTCCTCGTCATGGGGGACGAGGCGCTCGGGCCCGTGCACGTCGAGCGAGTTGTTGAAGTAGAGGCCGTCGCTGAGCAGCATCACGAGATCGAGGCTGGTCCGGTCGCGGACATGCGGACGGATCGCGTCCTCCCAGCGGCGGCGGTTGTCGCGGAGGCCCTCCGCTGCGGCGACCGAGCCGCCCTGAGCGAGACGGGACGCGGCGATCAGGGCGCGATCGAGCGCGTCATCCTCCATCACCGATGTGCGGATGTAGTAGGCGACCGGCCCCTCCGCGGCTGTCGCCATGACCTCGAGGTCTGCGGTGGTCAGCGAGTCGAGCCGCTCCAGGAGGCCGGCTGCGAGCTCTTCCTTCGATCCGAAGTGGTAGAGCAGCCCGCCCTTGGAGACGCCGGCGGCTCTGGCCGTGGCGTCGAGCGTCGCCGCACGCTCGCCGTCGGCGATGACGATGGACTCGAAGGCGTCGAGCACCTTCTCGCGGGCGAGGGGAGGTCGGGGCATATCTGTTACTATACCAGCTGGACGGTTCACTAACGAGGCCGCCAAGATCCTGAGAGGTGTTCCATGACCCGTACTGCGTCGATCCCGACGACAGAGACGGATGCTCCCCGCGTCGGGGCCCGGGGCTGGGCGGCGCTCGTCGTCCTCATGCTGCCGGTGCTGCTCGTCTCGGTGGACAACACGGTGCTGAGCTTCGCGCTCCCCGAGATCTCCATCGCGCTCGCGCCCTCCGGTGCCGAGCAGCTGTGGATCATCGACGTCTATCCTCTGGTGCTCGCCGGTCTCCTCGTCACGATGGGCACCCTCGGCGACCGCTTCGGCCGCCGTCGCATGCTTCTGATCGGTGCCGTCGGCTTCGCCGCCGTCTCGGCGTTGGCCGCCTTCGCCCCCACCGCGGGACTTCTGATCGCCGCGCGAGCGCTGCTCGGCTTCTTCGGCGCGATGCTCATGCCGTCGACCCTCTCGCTGCTGCGCTCGATCTTCCAGAACCGCGACCAGCGCCGCATGGCCATCGCGGTCTGGGCCTCGGCGTTCTCCGCCGGTGCGGCGCTCGGGCCGATCGTCGGCGGGTTCCTGCTCGAGCACTTCGCGTGGGGCTCGGTCTTCCTCATCGCCGTGCCCGTCCTCATCCCGCTGCTGATCCTCGGGCCTCTCCTGGTCCCGGAGAGCCGCGACCCGAACCCGGGGCGGATCGACCCCGTCAGCATCGTGCTGTCGATGGCCGCGATGATCCCCGTCGTCTACGCGATCAAGTCGCTTGCGGTCGACGGGCCGTCGCTCGTCGCCGGAGGATGGGCGCTTCTCGGCATCGCGATGGGTGTGCTGTTCGTCCGTCGACAGAACCGTGCGACGATGCCCATGCTCGACATGGCGCTGTTCCGGCGCGGCACGTTCTCTGGGGCCATCCTCGTGAACCTGCTCAGCGTCGTCGCCCTGGTCGGCTTCCTCTACTTCGTCTCCCAGCATCTGCAGCTGGTGCTCGGCCTGTCGCCGATGCTGGCCGGCGTCGCGCTGGTGCCCGGCATGGCGGCGATGATCGTGGCCGGCCTCACGGTCGTGCCGATCTCGCGTCGCGTCCCGCCGCATGTGCTGGTGCCGAGCGCCCTGCTGTTCTCGGTGGCCGGCTACCTGATCGTCGCGTTCACGACGCACGCGCACGGCGTCGCGCCGCTGATCATCGCCTTCGTCGTGCTCGGCATCGGCATCGGCGCCGCGGAGACGATCTCGAACGAGCTGATCCTGTCGAGCGCCCCGGCCGAGAAGGCCGGAGCCGCGAGCGCGGTGTCCGAGACGGCCTACGAACTCGGGGCCGTGCTCGGCACGGCGATCCTCGGCGGCATCATCACGGCCTTCTATCGCGGAGCGCTCGTGCTGCCGGACGGGCTGCCCGCAGAGGTGGCGCACGCCGCGCGCGAGACCCTCGCCGGTGCCTACACCGCCGCGCGGGAACTGCCGACGACGCTCGGAGATGCCCTCTGGAACGCCGCCGCGTCGGCGTTCGGTTCCGGCGTGATGGTGACGTCCCTGATCGGCGCGGGTCTCGTCGTCGTGGCGGGCGCGATCGCGGCCGTCACACTGCGCAAGGCCCCCTCGCACTGAGCACTACGCTGGGATGACCGGTCCGCTCGACGAGCGAAGGAGCGCGACCGGTTCATCCCGGTGCAAGGAGTGTCATGTCGCGTGTCGTGAAGCTGGCCGTCATCCCCGGCGACGGTATCGGTCCCGAGGTCGTCGCCGAGGCCGAGAAGGTCCTCGAGGCGGTCACCGCGCAGAGCGACGTGGTCTTCGACAAGACCCGCTTCTCGCTCGGGGCCGCTCGCTTCCTCGAGACCGGCGACACGCTCACCGACGACGACCTCGCGGCCATCGCCGCGCACGACGCCATCCTCCTCGGCGCCGTCGGCGGCACGCCGGGAGACCCGCGGCTCAAGGACGCGAACATCGAGCGAGGGCTGCTCCTCAAGCTCCGCTTCACGCTCGACCACTACGTGAACCTGCGGCCGTCGAAGCTCTTCACGGGCGCACCCGGCCCGCTGTCGAACCCGGGCGAGATCGACTTCGTCGTCGTCCGCGAAGGCACCGAGGGCCCGTACGTCGGCAACGGCGGCGCGATCCGCAAGGGCACGCCGCAGGAGGTCGCCAATGAGACCTCGGTGAACACGGCTTTCGGTGTCGAGCGTGTCGTGCGCTACGCCTTCGATCTGGCCGAGCGGCGCCGCAAGAAGGTCACCCTGGTGCACAAGACGAATGTGCTCGTGCACGCGGGCGCGATCTGGCAGCGCGTCGTCGACGAGGTCGCTGCGGCCCACCCCGACGTGTCCGTCGACTACCTGCACGTCGACGCTGCGACGATCTTCCTGGTGACAGACCCTTCGCGGTTCGACGTCATCGTCACCGACAATCTGTTCGGCGACATCCTCACCGATCTCGCCGGCGCCGTCACGGGCGGCATCGGCCTCGCGGCATCCGGGAACATCAACCCCGACGGTGCCTTCCCCTCGATGTTCGAGCCCGTGCACGGTTCGGCACCGGACATCGCAGGACAGCAGAAGGCCGACCCGACGGCCGCGATCCTCTCTGTCGCCCTGCTGCTCGATCACCTCGGTCTCGCCGAAGAATCCGCACGCGTCAGCGCAGCGGTCGAGACCGATATCGCCGCTCGCAGCGCGGCTCGCACGACGGCGGAGATCGGCTCCGCGATCGCCGCGCGCCTCTGACCTTCAGGCGTAGGCTGAGAGGGCGCGACGATGCGCCCACCCACGAGGAATGGATGACGACATGACGACCATCGATGCTGAGTCGACCGTGGCTCCACTGGAGTTCGCGGTGACGAAGAACCTGACCGCAGCCTCGCCCGGACGAGTGGCCGAGGTGCACGAGAACCCGGGGTTCGGCGTCGTCTTCACCGATCACATGGTCGACATCTGCTGGTCGGCCAAGGGCGGCTGGCACCGGCCGCGCGTGCAGCCGTATGGACCCATTCCGCTCGACCCCGCGGCATCCGTCCTGCACTACGCCCAGGAGATCTTCGAGGGCATCAAGGCCTACCGCCATGAGGACCGATCGATCCACACGTTCCGCCCCGACCGCAACGCGGCACGGATGCAGGCCAGCGCCCGGCGCCTGGCGCTGCCGGAGCTGCCGACCGAGTACTTCATCCAGTCGCTGCGCGAGCTCGTCGCGGTCGACGGGCACTGGGTGCCGTCGGGCGCCGACCAGAGCCTGTACCTGCGGCCGTTCATGTTCGCCAAGGAGGCCTTCCTCGGCGTCCGGGCTGCGCAGAAGGTCGCGTACTACGTGATCGCGAGCCCCGCCGGCGCCTACTTCTCCGGCGGCGTGAAGCCCGTGCGTATTTGGCTGTCCGAGGACTACGCCCGCGCG
This sequence comes from Microbacterium luteolum, assembly GCF_039533965.1. Taxonomy (NCBI): domain Bacteria; kingdom Bacillati; phylum Actinomycetota; class Actinomycetes; order Micrococcales; family Microbacteriaceae; genus Microbacterium; species Microbacterium luteolum. The sequence goes on along the minus strand of NZ_BAAAUN010000001.1, from coordinate 726,092 downwards.
GGCAAGGGCGGCACCGGCAAGGCGAAGACGGGTGGCAACTACGCGTCGAGCCTGCTGGCGCAGAGCGAGGCCAGTGCGAAGGGCTGCGATCAGGTCGTGTTCCTGAACGAGCACCGCAACGTCGAGGAGCTCGGCGGCATGAACGTCGTGTTCGTCTTCAAGGACGGCCGCGTGGTCACGCCCGAGTCCGACAGCATCCTCGAGGGCATCACACGCGACTCGCTGCTGCAGCTCGCTGAGGACCGCGGGTACACGGTGGAGAAGCGTCCGATCTCGATCGACGAGTGGCGCGAGGGCGTGGCATCGGGCGACATCGTCGAGGTGTTCGCGTGCGGCACGGCCGCGGTCGTGACTCCCATCGGCGCGCTGGTCGGCGACGGCTTCGACGAGCCGCAGCCGCTGGGCGAGCTGGCGCTGTCGCTGCGCGAAGAGCTCACCGACATCCAGTACGGTCGCCGCGAGGATCGGCACGGCTGGCTGCTCCGCCTCGACGCCTGAGGGCGGGCGCGCTCGCTAGGCTGGAACCATGAAGATCGCCCGGTTCAGCCACGACGACGCCATCATGTACGGGATCATCGACGGGACCGACCTCGTCGTGCTCGCCGGAGACCCGATGTTCTCGGGATACGAGACGACGGGTGCGCGCGTGCCGCTGGCGGATGCCGCGCTCCTCGCCCCGGTGATCCCGCGGTCCAAGGTCGTCTGCGTCGGCAAGAACTATCACGATCACGCCGCTGAGATGGGGGGAGTGGCACCAGAGGAGCCGCTCCTCTTCCTCAAGCCGAACACCGCGGTGATCGGCCCCGGTGACGCGATCGTGCGTCCGACGCTGTCCGAGCGCACCGAGTACGAGGGCGAGCTGGTGGTCGTGATCGGCAAGATCGCGAAGAACGTGAAGGCCGAGAACGCGCTCGACTATGTGCTCGGTTACACGATCGGCAACGACGTGACCGCGCGGGATCTGCAGCGCAAGGACGGCCAGTGGTCGCGTGCCAAGGGGTTCGACACGTTCTGCCCGCTCGGTCCGGTCATCGAGACGGACTTCGATCCGGCCTCCGCGAGCATCGAGACCCGCGTCAACGGCGAGGTGCGCCAGCAGGCTCCGCTCACCGACATGATCCACTCGGTCCCGGCGATCATCGAGTACGCCTCCGCTGTCTTCACGCTTCTTCCCGGTGACGTCATCATGACCGGCACTCCGGCAGGCGTGGGCGAGTTCGGCGCCGGCGACGTCGTCGAGGTCGAGATCACGGGTCTGGGGATCCTGCGCAACAGCGCACGCAACGCCGCAGCGTCCTCATGAGCGGTGTCGCCCTGACGGCGGCCGAGCAGAACGCCGTGCAGCGGCGCACCGTGCTCGTCCTGTCGTTCGGGCAGGTTCTCGGCGGCATCGCCTTCGGTGCGACCGTCTCGCTGGGCGCGTTGCTCGCGGCGGACATCTCGGGCAGCGATGCCCTCTCCGGTCTCGCGACCGCCTCGGTGACCCTCGGCGCGGCGGTCTGCGCCATCCCTCTGGCGCGACTGGCCGCGCGGGTCGGCCGACGGCGCGCTCTCACCCTCGGGAACCTGTTCGCTCTCGTCGGCATCGCCGTGGTGATCCTGGCCGCGTCGCTGCGGGTGTTCCCGCTGCTGCTGGCGGGGATCCTCATGATCGGTGCAGGCAACGCCGGGAACCTGCAGTCGCGGTTCGCGGCGACCGACCTCGCGGCACCGCAGCATCGCGGTCGGGACCTCTCGATCGTGGTGTGGTCGACCACCATCGGGGGAGTGGCGGGGCCTCTGCTGCTGGGGCCGGGCGAGATCGTCGGGCAGGCGATCGGGATGCCGCCGCAGACCGGATCCTACGTGTTCTCCTTCGTCGCGCAGTGCGCGGCGCTGATCCTGTACGTCGTCGCACTGCGACCCGACCCGCTGCTGGCGGCGCAGCGACTCGCGAAGGCGGCGGCCGCGGCGACCGGGACACCGTTCGCCGATCGCCCCCGCGTGGCGCGCTACGCGATCTTCGCCGTCGCAGGATCGCACGTCGTGATGGCTTCGGTCATGGCGATGACGCCCGTGCACCTCTCGCACATGGCGCACGGCGCGCACGGGATGGCGCCCACTCCGGCGGATGTGTCCGCTCTCGTGGGCATCACGATCGCGCTGCATGTCGGCGGCATGTACGCGCTGTCGCCGCTCTTCGGTGTGCTGGCCGACCGCTGGGGAAGGCTTCGTGTCGTGCTGCTGGGGCAGGTGCTGCTCGGCGGCGCCCTGGCCTTCGCGATCTTCACGGGGACCGAGCAGTGGGGTGTCATCGCGGCGCTGATCCTGCTCGGCCTCGGGTGGAGCGCGGCGACCGTCGCCGGTGCCGCGCTCCTCACCGAGGCGTCGGCGCCCGAGGTCCGCACGCGGCGGCAGGGTCGCAGCGACTCCCTCATGAGTCTGTCCGCCGCAGCCGGCTCTGTGCTCGCCGGCGTCGTCCTCTCGAACTTCCAGTACGCGGGGCTCGGGGTCGCGGCATCCGTCCTCGTCCTGGCGATCGTCGCGCTCTCGCCCCTCGGACGGACCCCGGCCCGCTGAGGTCCTGTGCGCTCAGGTGTACCAGGTCGGTTCCGGCACCTCGCCCAGCAGCACGAACCCGCCGACCTCGCGCTTCTTGTACGCGATCGGGTCGTGCAGGCTGTGCGTGCGCAGGTTTCGCCAGAAGATGTCGAGCCCGACGGCGTTCGACGACGCACGGGCGCCGGTGAGCTCGTAGACCTTCGTGGCGACCTCCAGGCCGTCGTCGACGATCCGCAGCTTGCCGGCCGCGATGCGCACGGCGATCTCACCGCGGCGGCGCGCGGTGAGCTCTTCGCGCGGGGCATGGAGGACGGCGCTGATCTCGGCGCCGACGGCATCCAGCAGCGCCTCGTCCGCCCAGAGCTTGGAGGCCAGGTCCCCGTACCCCTCGCGCAGGTACCACTCGTCGGTCGCGCGCTGCTTGTCGCCGCCGCCGTACGGCCACGCACGCGTGGTGGTGCGCGTGTACGCCGACGCCGTCTCGAGAGCGCCTTGGGCGATGCCGAGGTAGAAGTTCGCGAACACGAGCTGGATCGCGGGGACATTCAGGGTGTTGTACGTGAGCGGCTGGAAGACCTTGTCCACGAACCCGGCGGCGGATCCCCAGGGCACGCGCACGTCGCGGATCTCGACGGATCCGGACTCGGTGAGTCGCTGACCGAGGTTGTCCCAGTCGTCGGCGAACACGATGCCGTCCTGGTCGGTCGGGACGATCGCGAAGATGTGCGTCTCCGTCCCTTCGACGACGCCTTCGAGGACCGTGAGGTCGGAGATCTGGCCACCGGTGGAGAACGACTTCCGGCCGGAGAAGACGAGTTCGTCGCCGTCTTCGCGGATGACGAGGTCGGAATCCCGGGGGTTCACCGCGCCGCCGAAGACGAAGCGGTTCGCCGTGTAGAGCTCTTCCACCGCGGTGATCTGCTCCTCGGTCGCGACCAGTCGCGCCGCCCACGCCCAGAGGTAGTGGTAGCCGAGCACCTGTCCGATCGATCCGTCGCCCCGGGCGACGGTTCGGATGACCTTGTACGCCGTGTCCCAGCTCTCGCCGGCGCCGCCGTGAGCGACAGGACCGAGCAGCGTGATGAGCCCCGAGTCCTTGAGCAGCTGCACCTCGGCGTGCGGCGTCGCATTGGCGCGATCGCGCTCGACGGCGTCGACCGCGAGGATGTCGGCGACCTCCTGCGCTCTGTCGAGCCATTCCTCGCTGTCTCGCGGTGCGGCGGCGTCCTGCCAGCGATTGCCGAGTCCAGTGGTCACGGGGGATGTGATGCTCATGATTCTGCCTTCCGGTGGTGGTCGTGTGCCGCAACGATAGGAGTGTTCCGGACGACGGCGCCGGTGGGTTACCCGGGGTGAGCGACTGTTACCCGGGGTGACCGGATGCGTCGCCCGAGGGCTCCGGGGTCGCCGACAGACGGCGGAGGTTCGCCAACTAGAATCGAAGGGCTATGGCTACCCTTCACCCCCTCACCACGACTGCACGTGGTGCCGACGTCCGCGTCCGCTTCTGCCCCTCGCCGACCGGCCTGCCGCATGTCGGCCTGGTGCGCACCGCCCTGTTCAACTGGGCATACGCCCGCCACAACGGCGGCAAGCTGGTCTTCCGCATCGAAGACACCGATGCCGCGCGCGACAGCGAGGAGAGCTACCGCCAGCTGCTGGACGCGCTGACGTGGCTCAAGATCGACTGGGACGAGGGCGTCGAGGTCGGCGGACCGCACGCGCCCTACCGGCAGTCCGAGCGTCACGACATCTACCGCGGGGTCATCGACACGCTCCTCGCGTCGGGCGCCCTCTACGAGAGCTTCTCAAACGCGGAGGAGATCGACGCCCGCAACGAGGCGAACGGTCGTGCCAAGCAGCTCGGCTACGACAACTTCGATCGGGACCTCACCGAAGCGCAGAAGGAGGCGTTCCGCGCCGAGGGACGGCAGCCGGCTCTGCGCCTGCGCGTCCCCGACGAGGATCTCACCTACGTCGACCTCATCCGCGGCGAGGTCACGTTCCCCGCGGGGTCGTTCCCCGACTTCGTGGTCGTGCGGCCGAACGGCATCCCGCTGTACACGTTCGTGAACCCGGTCGACGACGCGCTGATGGGGATCACCCATGTGCTGCGCGGCGAAGACCTGATGCCGTCGACCGCACGTCAGCTAGCGCTCTACGCCGCGCTGATCGACGCGGGCGTCACGACCTTCGTCCCACGCTTCGCGCACATGCCGCTCGTGCTGGGGGAGACCGGCAACAAGAAGCTCTCGAAGCGCGACCCGCAGGCCGACCTGTTCCTGCACCGTGATCGCGGCTTCATCCCCGAGGGCCTGCTCAACTACCTGGCCCTGCTGGGGTGGTCGATCGGACACGATCGCGACGTCTTCTCGCTGGACGAGTTCACCGCCGCCTTCGACGTCGAGAACGTCAACCCGAACCCGGCCCGCTTCGACCAGAAGAAGGCCGAGTCGATCAACGGCGACCACATCCGGATGCTGGACGAGAAGGACTTCGCCGAGCGCACGGTTCCGTACCTGGCGGCCGCCGGCCTCTTCGACGAGCCGACCCGCGAGCAGCTCGTCACCGCCTTCCGCGTCGCGCCCCTCGTGCAGGAGCGCGTGCAGCTGCTCGGCGAGGTGCCCGGCATGGTCGGCTTCCTGTTCACCGAAGAGGTCTCGTACGATGCCGACGCGCTCAAGGGCCTGCCTGCGAATGCGCCTGAGGTGCTCGAGGCGTGCGTCGCGGCGCTCGAGCCCGTGAGCGAGTTCACCCCGGAGAAGATCCAGGATGCCCTCGCCCACGCCCTCGTCGAGACCCTGGAACTCAAGCCGCGCGTCGCCTACGGTCCGCCGCGCGTCGCGATCACGGGTCGTCGGGTCTCGCCGCCGCTGTTCGAGTCGATGGAGCTGCTCGGGAAGGACGAGTCACTGCGTCGTCTGCGGGGTCTCGCCGAGTTCCTCGCGAGCTGAGTCCTCGGCCGCCAAGGCTGCATCGGAGTCGGCGGAGAGGACGCGAAGCCCGAGGTCTTCGAGGGTCGCACTCATGTGGGCCGCGTACCACTGCGGCCACTGCTCGTCATAGACCCCACCGAGGTTCTCCTGTTCGTGCACGCCGTGCGCGGCGGCCGCACGCGTGAGCAGGTCCTGGAGGATGCGCGTCGTCTCGTCCATGGCGTTCCCGGCTTCCGGGATCAACGCCCGGGGAGGCGGTCGACGATCTGCTGGATGATCCACTCGTTCCCGTCGGGGTCGTCGAACGAGACGTACGACGAATAGCTGTCGTGCTGGGCGTTCGCGCCCGGAAGACGGTTGCGGGAGCCTGCCCAGTGGAAGATGCCGTCGGCGTCGTGCCATACCTCCGAGACTTCCGCGCCGCCGGTGACGAGCTCGGCGCGCGCCGCTTCGAGATCGGGTGTGACGAGGTGCAGTCCGCGCACCGAGCCCGGAGCGGCATCCGTCAGGTTCTCGCCGAAGATGATCGAGGCTGTGCCCTTCCCCGGAGGCGTCACCTGGACGACTCGCAGACCGCGCTCGGTGGTGAAGTCGGCGTCGAGGCGGAAGCCCAGACGGGTGTAGAAGGCCTTGCTGCGATCGACGTCGGAGACGGGGAGGACGACGATCTCGAGTGTGAGTTCCATGATGAGCCTGTTCGTGTGGGTGGTGTGCGTAACTAGTTGAAGCGGTTACGGCTGTTGTTGCTTTCAACGTAACTTGTCAAGCTGGTTATTCCGGATTGCTCAATCCGCGGTCACCCTTCAGAATGGTTACGTGATGCATGCCTTCCCCTGCGGGACCCCCGCGCTCGACTTCGTCGGAACGCTGCGCGCGCGCCGCAACGCGTCGCCGACGGAGAAGCTCGACTCCGACGCTGCGCTCACGGCGTGGTTCGAGGAATCCGGGCTGGTCCACGACGCTCCGGACTCTGCGACCGGCGACCTCGAGGCGGCCATCGCCCTGCGCGAGGCCGTCTACGACCTCGTGAGCGCACGACGGCGAGGCGAGGCGATCCCCAGCTCTGCGAGAGAGATCGTGAACCGCTTCGCCGAGGGGATGCCGATCGGCGTGCGGCTCGACGGCGCGGTGCAGCGATCGGGAACCGTCGGCCAGGGGCTGTCGTCCCTGGCTCGGCAGGCGGTCGAGATCGTCGGAGGGGAGGTTGCTGCGCTGCTGCGCGAGTGCGCTCGCCCCGAGTGCACCCAGGTGTATCTCGATCGATCTCGCGGCCATCGTCGTGAGTGGTGCGCCATGAAGACCTGCGGAAACCGGGTGAAGGCGGCGAACTTCCGAGCGCGCCACCGGGCGGGCACGGAAGCGTCGGCGTGACGTCTCGAGCGCGACGCGCCCGAGTGTGCGTGACCGTGGGGCGTTTTGGCGTTCTGCCCCTGCTCCGGTAGGCTTGATTCTCGGTGCGAGGCTCCGGTTTCGCCCTTGGGGTATGGTGTAATTGGCAACACGACGGTTTCTGGTTCCGTTATTCTTGGTTCGAGTCCAGGTACCCCAGCAAGATGAAAACCCTCGCGTGAGCGGGGGTTTTGTCGTTGATGCGAGTGGTCTCCTCAGGGTGTTCCTGACAGACTGACGTCATGAGCCCACAACGGATCCTGTTCATCGGCGGCACGGGGATCATCAGCTCCGCGAGCGTGTCCCACGCCCTCGAGGTGGGCCACGACGTCACCGTGCTGAATCGCGGGACGACCGGCATCCGCCCCCTGCCGACCGGCGCCCGGTCGATCGTCGCCGACATCAGGGATCCGGAGGCGACCCGAGCAGCGCTGAACGCTGCCGGAGAGGACTTCGACGTCGTGGCGGACTTCCTGTCCTTCACGCCGGGGCAGGTGCAGTCGGGCGTCGATCTCTTCGAGGGGCGCACCGGGCAGCACGTGTTCATCAGCTCGGCGTCGGCGTATCAGACGCCGCCGTCACGCCTCCCGGTCACCGAGTCCACGCCGCTGCGCAATCCCTACTGGCAGTATTCGCGAGACAAGATCGCCTGCGAGGAGCTGCTCGTCTCGGCCTACCGGGAACGAGGTTTCCCCGCCACGATCGTGCGCCCTTCGCACACCTACGATGCGACCTCGGTGCCGACGCTCGGGGGATGGACCGACATCGCCCGGATGCGCGCGGGCAAGCCGGTGGTGGTCCACGGCGACGGCTCCAGCCTGTGGACGATCACGCACACGCGAGACTTCGCGGTCGGCTTCGTGGGGCTCCTCGGTCATCCTGCCGCCGTCGGCGACGTGTTCCATCTGACCGGGGACCACGCGCCCACGTGGGATCAGATCTACCGCTGGATCGGCGCGGCCGCTGGCGTCGACCCCGAGCTCGTGCACGTCGCCTCCGAGACGATCGCCGCCGTGCACCCTAGGTGGGGCGACGGACTGCTCGGCGACAAGGCGCACTCGATGATCTTCGACAACAGCAAGGTCAGAGCCCTCGTGCCCGAGTTCCGGACCACCGTGACGTTTGACCAGGGCGCAGACGAGATCCTGGCCTGGTACGACGCCGACCCGGCGCGGCAGATCGTCGATGCAGAGGCCGACGCGGCGTTCGAGCGCATCCTCGCTCTGCCGCGGAGCTGATCGGAGTTACTCGCACTCTCCGATGAAGCCCAGGTAGCACACGGCCTCGTGGGTGACGGCCGGCGCCTGATCGTTGTTGGACACCTGGCGGGTGTCGATCTCGGCGGTGCGCGAGAGGCTGCCGTAGTCGCCGAGCGTGGCCACATACGACCCCGGCTCGTCGAGGGCCCTCATCTCGCCGACGGCCGAGAGGTAGTCCGCGCATAGGGCGGTCGCCGACTCGGTCAGCTCGACACCGGCGCACGTCGCGTCGTACTGCGCCTGCATCGCATTGATGCAGTCGGTCCAGTCCTGGTTCACGAAGCACGGGTTGACCGCGTCCATGGCCACGTCGAACCGTCCGGTCTCGAATTCCTCGCTGTGGAACGTCTCGGGCTTCTCGGGCACATCGACCTTGGTCCAGTGGCGCGCGGTCGTGAAGGCGAAGACGACGACGATTGCAGCGATCAGCAGCAGGGCGCCGAGGATCGAGAGCGTGACCCAGAGTCCGACGTTCTTCTTCCGCGGAGCCGTGTCCGTCGGCGGGAGAGCCGAGGGGTACGGAGATCCACCCGCGTATGCGCCCGGGGCGGCGGGGAGGATGCGCGTCAGATCGTGGTCACCGAGAGGAGCCTGCTGCACGGGCGGGTACGCCGGCAGGGCGGGTGCCGCCGCTGCGGCCGCCGGAGTGGTGAGCCAGTAGGAGTACCAGCTCTGCGCGGATGAGGCGTCGTCGTGCACCTGCTGCGCCTCGGCATCCGTCAGTTGGATGCCGAGGAACCGCCGTCCATCCGCACTCAACAGGGACGCGCGGAAATCCTCGAAAGACAGTGCCATGTTCAGGATCATCTCAGAACGGGTCGAATCCTGATACTCCGACATACCGGTTCTGCTCTCCGACGGATGAATGTCCGAGGTATCCGGAAGAATGCATGGGTGACCGGCATGAGGACCTTCTGGAACGCGCTGCCCACCGAGGGGCGCTGGCTCCTGTCGACCGTGGCGATCCAGACACTCGGTCGAGGGATGACGCTCCCGTTCACGATCATCTACCTCCACGAGGTCCGCGGCTTCGATCTCGGGATCTCCGGAGCGCTGATGAGCCTCATCGCCATCACGGGGTTGATCGTCACGGGCCCCGGCGGCACGCTGATCGACCGCTACGGTGCCAGGCGGGTGCTGATCGCGGGACTCCTCAGCATGATCGCGGGCTGCGCGCTGCTCGCGTTCGCGACGCACCCCGCGGTCGTGGCGGTCGCCGTCGTGCTGATCGGCGTGAACTTCGGCGTCTCCTGGCCGGGGTTCAACGCGCTCATCGCGACCGTGGTCGACGGCGAGGTGCGCCAGCAGTACTTCGGCGTCAACTTCGCTCTCGTGAATCTCGGCATCGGCGTCGGCGGTGTGATCGGCGGGTTCTTCGTCGACGTGCACGATCCCACCACGTTCACGACGATCTTCCTGATCGATGCCGCGACGAGCCTGATCCCGCTCGCGCTGCTGCTCGGGCCTCTCCGCCGGGTGCGCACGCAGTCCGATGCCGATGACGACGCCCCGGCGGTCGGCGGCTACCGCGAGATCCTGCGACGTCCCGCCGTCCTGTGGCTGACTCTGCTGACCTTCCTGTCGGTCTTCATCGGCTACGGGCAGATGGAGGCCGGGTTCCCCGCGTTCGCGCGCCAGGTCGCCGAGGTGTCGACGCAGGTCGTCGGCCTCGCCTTCGCGGTGAACACCGCGGTGATCGTGCTCTTGCAGTTCACGGTCCTCCGACTCATCTCCGGAAAGAGGCGCACGCGGGTCATGCAGGTCATGGCGCTCATCTGGGCGCTCTCCTGGGTGCTGCTGGGGGCTACCGGATTCCTCCCAGGGACCATCACCGCCGCGATCGGCGTCATCGCCTTCATGGGGGTCTTCGCCTTCGGTGAGACGATGCTGCAGCCGACGGTCCCGGCGATCTACAACGACCTCGCCTCCGACCGCACGCGCGGCCGATACAACGCGATCAACTCGGCTGCGTTCCAAGGAGGCGCGATCCTGGGGCCGCTCGTCGCCGGGGTGATGCTGGGCGAAGGCCTGGACGTCTGGTTCATCGGTCTGATGGTGGCGGGTGGTCTCGCCGTCGGTCTGCTGGCACTGGTGCTGGAACGGGTCATCATGCCCGAGGCCAACGGGCTCTCGTCCGTCGGAACCGAAGGCACACCGGATATCGGGACGGCGGGCGCGTCCGGCATCCATCGAACGGACGAGGCCGCCGAGCGTCGAAGCCCATAGGCTCCAGCCATGGCTCTGGAATCCCTCTTTCTCCGTCTCGACCGGATCGCCGGCGGACGGCAGGCCGGCGTCGCGATCAGCGAGGCCGACCGCACGCACCCCAAGACCGTGCGAGCCTTCACCTGGATCCTCTGGCTCCTCGTCGTAGAGCTCGTGATCGGTGTCGGAGCCGTTGCCGTCGCGCTGCTGCTGGCCGTCGACGGGGAGTCGGTCTCCTTCGCCGTCTGGATGCGGACACTCGTCGTGCTCGCGATGACCGCCACGTTGTTCTACTTCGCCTGGCGGGCACAGCGCGGGTGGCGTTGGGCGTATCGGCGGCTGCGGCTGTTCGCGCAGATCTTCCCCGTCATCACGCTCGTGATGGCGGCGATCCCCGGCCTGTATCCGCTGTGGATGGTGTCCGAGCAGATCGTCTTCAGCCTGATCATGATCGGCATCGCGGATTTCCTCACGAGCGACCATATGCGCAGCACCTTCGCCGTACCTCGCGCCGACGATCGATAGCACGGAGGAGCAGGCGACGCCACTCCCTTTCACCGTCGGGAGAAGCGCGACATCCTCGATCCGAGAACGAGTCGAGGGAGGCAGCACGGATGGCGAGACTGAATCGCGTCGTTCCCGGGGATGATCCGGGATTCCGGCGGGTGCGATCGGGTTCCGGGTTCCGCTACGCAGACCCGGAAGGGGCGATCGCGCCGGAGGCTGATCGGGAACGGATCCATGATCTGGTGATCCCGCCCGCCTGGACCGACGTCTGGATCGCCGCCGATCCGCTGGCCCATATCCAGGCTGTGGGCGTCGACGAGGCTGGTCGTAAGCAGTACCTCTACCACCCGCTGTGGCGGGTCTCCCGGGACCGGCGCAAGTTCGTCCGCGCGTTGGATCTCGCCGCCGCACTCCCCAGTGCACGGGCACAGGTGACCCGCGCGCTCGGCGACGACGGGCAGACGAAGGACAAGGCTCTCGCGATCTCCTTCCGGCTGCTCGACGATGCCGCACTCCGCATCGGGTCCGAGCGCTACCTGGTGCGGCACGGCAGCCGCGGTCTGACGACTCTGCGTCGACGCGACGTGAAGCTGGACGGCAGCGATGTCGCCCTGTCCTTCCCGGCGAAGAGCGGTCGGACGGCCTCGATCGAGATCACCGACGATTCGCTTGCGGAAGCGCTCACGGAGTTCGCCGCCGGCGGGCCGCGAGAGTTCCTGCTGGCGTACCGCAAGGGGCGTCGCCGTGTGCGCATCACTCCGGCGGAGGTCAACGCCTACGTGCGCGAGATCACCGGTGCGACATTCTCGGCGAAGGACTTCCGCACGCTCCATGGCACGATCACCGCGGCCGATGCGCTGGCGCGTATCGGTGAACTCGATGGTCGCGGGGATCGGGCCAAGGCCGAGCGACTTGCGGTCCAGGCGACCGCGACAGCGCTGGGGAACACGACGGCCGTCGCTCGAGGGAGCTACATCGATCCCCGGGTCTTCACGCTCTACGCCCGCGGTCAGACGCTCGACCTGAGCGTGAGTCCCGAGACGGCCATCCGTCGGCTTCTGGGCGGACCCGAGAAGTCGCGCAAGGCCAACCGGCGGGAGAAGAGCGGGCGTCGCGACAAGAGCCGACGGCGGCGCTGAACGGCGAGGCTGCTGTCCGGCCCCCGGCGACGTGGGTGAAAGGATGGAGGCATGGACACCGCCAACCTCAGCCGACAGGAGACCGCGGCGCGATCCGCAGCGGTCACCGTGCGCACCATCCGTGTCGAGCTCGACCTGACCGGAGCGCCGGAGCGCGCGCGCACCGGATTCCCGACCACGACGACGCTCGACTTCGACGCGACGACGGACACGACATGGGTCGACTTCATCGGCGAAGAAGTGCGGCGCGTCGTCGTCAACGGCGCGGAGCAGGAGGTCGTCTACGACGGATCTCGGATCGCGCTCTCGGGGCTGGCCGCATCCAACGTGGTCCGGGTCGAGGCGGTCGGCGCGTACAGCCGATCCGGCGAGGGGCTGCACCGCTTCCACGATCCTGTCGATGATGCGACCTATCTGTACACGCAGTACGAGCCTGCCGACTCGCGCCGTGTGATGGCCTGCTTCGAGCAGCCCGACATGAAGGCCGCGTACACGTTCGTCGTGGATGCTCCGTCGGGCTGGGAGGTCCTGTCGAACCAGGCGCCGGAGCGCATCGAACCCGGACTGGGCGTCCAGCACGTGGAGTTCGCTCCGACCCTGCCGATCTCGAGCTACATCACGGTCGTCGCCGCCGGCCCCTATGCCCGCGTCGACGGCGCCTGGGAGCGCGACGACCAGCGCACCCCGCTCGGGGTCTTCGTCCGCCGTTCCCTCGCGCAGCATCTCGAGGCGGACGAGATCCTCGAGGTCACCCGTCAGGGCCTCGACTTCTTCACGGATGCCTTCGCCTACCCGTACCCGTGGGGCAAGTACGACCAGATCTTCGTCCCGGAGTACAACCTCGGCGCCATGGAGAACCCGGGCCTCGTGACCTTCACCGAGGCCTACATCTCCCGCGGAGCGGCCACGGATGCCCAACGCGCAGCGCGCGCGAACACGATCCTCCACGAGATGGCGCACATGTGGTTCGGCGATCTCGTCACGATGACGTGGTGGGACGACCTCTGGCTGAAGGAGTCGTTCGCGGACTACATGGGCTCGCACGCCTCCGCGGTGGCGACGCGGTTCCATGACGCCTGGGTGAAGTTCGCCGCGAACCGCAAGGCCTGGGCGTATCAGCAGGACCAGCTGCCGACCACGCATCCGATCGTCGCCGACATCACCGACCTGGAGGCCGCGAAACTGAACTTCGACGGCATCACGTATGCCAAGGGCGCGGCTGTGCTCAAGCAGCTCGTCGCCTTCGTCGGCGACGACGCCTTCTTCGAGGGCGCGCGCCGGTACTTCGCCGCGAACGCGTTCGGCAACACGACTCTGGACGACTTCCTCGTCGAGCTGAGTGCCGTCTCCGGTCGCGACATGAGCGATTGGTCGCGAGCGTGGCTGCAGACATCCGGAGTGTCGGCCCTGTGGATCGAGACGGACGCCGATGGACGTCGCACGCTGAGGCAGACGGATCCGCGCCCGCACCGTCTGCGCATCGGACTCTACGATCGCGTCGACGGTCGCGTGGCGCGGCGTGAGCAGGTCGAGCTCGACATCGTCGGCGAGATCACCGAGCTGGACCTCGGCGAGGCCGACCTCGTGCTCGTCAACGACGACGATCTCACCTACGCGAAGGCACGACTCGACGAGCGCTCGCTGCGCACCGTGGAGGAGTCGCTGTCCGCGATCGACGATCCGCTCGCGCGGGCCCTCGTGTGGTCGTCCATCTGGAACGCGACGCGCGACGGCGCGCTCGATGCGCGCCGCTATCTCTCGATCGTGCGGGCGCACGCGCCGGGGGAGCCGAACATCGGCCTGCTCTCCGGCGTGCTCGCCAACGCCGCCTCGGCGGTGCGTCAGTTCGTTCCCGACGCGCACCGCGTCCAGGAGCAGCGTGCATGGACCGAGGCGACGTGGAGCGCCCTGCAGGCCGCAGAGGCCGGCAGCGACTCGCAGCTGTCGTGGGCGCGGGCGCTCGCCTCGGCATCCGCCTTCGACGACGTGCGGCATGAGGAGGTGCGGGCGCTGCTCGACGGCCGGGTTCCCGACGGGCTCACTGTCGATCCCGATCTGCGGTGGCAGCTTCTGACGGCCCTCGTCACGACCGGCCATGCGGATGCGGACGACATCGACGCCGAACTCACGCGCGACGACACGGGCAGCGGTCGCACGGCAGCGCGGCGCGCCCTGTCGTCTCGCCCGGATGCGGACGTGCGTCGGGCGGCCTGGGACGCGGCGTGGGGTGATCGCTCGTTGAGCAACGATCACCTGGATGCCGAGATCTCCGGCTTCCGGGCCGGCGGACGCCGCGACCTCATCGCGCAGTTCGACGCGGACTACTACTCCCGGGTCGGGGAGGCGTGGGGCACGCGCAGCATCGAGATCGCGCGGCGCCTCGTCGTCGGCCTCTTCCCCGCGGGCGAGTCCCTGGTGCTCGCGGACACCTGGCTCGCCGAGAACGAGCAGGCTCCGGCCGCGCTCCGGCGTCTCGTCATCGAGCAGCGCGACCACCTGGAGCGTTCGCTCCGGGTGCGGGCGATCACGCGGAGCTGACGGGGGAGACCTGCATTCCCATCACCGTGCGGACGATCCATGGATGCGCGTGATCGTCGTCGATGTGGGTCATGCCGAGGTTCTCGGCGACGCCGCGGGATGCGGCGTTGTCCGGATGGATGATCGCGGTCAGCAGCGTCGGTGCGAACTCCTGCGCGACGAGGTGCACGCAGGCCCGTGCCGCTTCCGTCGCCAGTCCCCGTCGTTGCATCGAGCGGCGCACGTGGTAGCCCACCTCCAGGACGGGAGCATCGTTGACCGATTGCCATGTGATGCCGCAATCGCCGACGAACACGCCCTCGTGCGTCTCGATGATCCAGAGGGCATGACCGTGCGTTTCATACCGATCTCGCATGCGGGCGATCCACTCGGCACTCTCCGGCCGCGTCTTCGGAGCCGGGTAGTACGCCATGACCTCGGGGTCGCCGAGCAGATCGGCCATCGCATCGAGGTCGTCAGCGGTCATCTCACGGAACCGCAGGCGCGGGGTCGGCGGCGGGAGAAGCCGACGCACGGATCCGGTCACAGGTCGAGGGCGTCGCCGGGCTCGAGCACCGTGAACTCGCCGCCGCCCTGCTCGGTCGCCCACTGCAGCCGCTGGCGGTGCATGTTCTTGCCGATGACGGACAGCGTCATGTCGTGGGTGCCGAACGAGCGCTTCGGCTTGACGGCGAGCACGTAGTCCATGGCCTCGCCGATCTTGAGCCAGGGCGCGCCCAGCGGAGCGGCGAGCGTGTCGACCTCGACGCCCTCGGGAACGGCATACGAGTCGCCCGGGTAGTAGAGCTCATCGTTGACGAGCACTCCGACGTTCTCGACGACCGGGAGCGAGGAGTGGATGACCTCGTGCGTGCCGCCGAAGAACCGCAGGGTGAACGCGCCGACCTCGACCGTGTCGCCGGGAGCCACCACGGTGATCTCATACCCCTCGGCAGCGCGCGCGACGCCGGAGGGCGCGTATATCGGGGTTCCCGGGGCATCGCGCAGAAGGCGATCGAGGTGGTCGGGAGTCCAGTGATCCGGGTGCTCGTGGGTGATCACCACGCCGACGAGGCCGCCGAGATCGACGAGCGGCGAGGTGAAGGAGCCCGGATCGACCAGGAGGGTGTCCTGGTTCACATCGATGCGGAGGGTTGCATGTTCGAACTTCGTGACGCGCATGAGACGAGTCAACCCCTTCGGACGCTCGGCGGCAAACACATTCCCGCCCGCCACGCCCGAGAGTCCGAGACGGGCGGCTCGATTTTGCGGAGCGAGAATCGTCGTGGCATACTTGAACGGTTGTCGCGGGACGGAAACGTCCGGCCAGACGGCCCCATCGTATAGCGGCCTAGTACGCTGCCCTCTCACGGCGGTAACGCGGGTTCGAATCCCGCTGGGGTCACACGACACCAGAAAGCCCCCGGTTCGCCGGGGGCTTTCTTCGTATCTCCGACTGTTGTCTCGACGCTACCGTCGCTGTATGCGACACGAGCCGACCAGCGGTTACGAAGATGCGACTCTCAACTATCGGGTCGCCTGGACGATTATGGACTCCGGCGGACAGACGGACGAGCGCATCTTCACGAGTCGTGACCAGGCCTGGGATTACTACCAGGACATGCAGAAGTCACGTCGGGTGTACAACGTCTCCTGGGAGCACATTCCCGCACGGTAGCGAGACTGGTTCATCGCCGACTCCCGCGAGGCGCTACGCGGTCGACACCGTAGCGTGAGGATCGAATGCCCTGCCCGCCCGACATCATTGTCTGCGGTGATCAGACCCGGTTGTTGAGTATCCGCACTTTGATCGTTCGATGCTTCCGCACGTCAATGAGAGCGTTCATGGGCTTGATCCACTTTGCGAACATCGGTTTTCCGCGCCGGCTTCCTCTCCACAGCCCAAGTGGAAAGATCACCACGCTGGGGTTGAACCGCACGTAGAGACCGTCGTTGTGACCATGAACCGATCCGTGGTGCGGCGCGAGAGCGACGCAAACTTCCACGCCGGGCAGGTGGCGATTCCAAGCGGTCTCGAAGGCATCCCAGACGTCAGGGACATCCAGCGGGAGATCGCCAGTGTGCAGCCACCCGTGCTCGCACTCCATCTCGAAATCGTCCGGTGCGTGGGGAACGACGTGACGCGCGAATGGCGAGAGCGATGCGCTGTAGAGGCTTTGCGATGACCAATTGCTTACTGTCGACGCGCGCAGATCAAGCTTCGTCTTCCTCGCTGCGAATCTCATGGCTGCGCGGATCTCTGAGCGATGATCTTTGATGAGTTTGGCGTGATTCTTCTGATCTGCAGGATCTAGCCCGGTCACCTGAATGACGCGCTTGTCAAACGCCATCAGCGTTTGCGTCGGCGGCTCCAAGTGCGAGATGAGCATCCGCCAAGGGATACCGGTCGGCACCTTGAGTGGAGTGCCTGAGGGGATGTATGTCGCGTTCGATGCGTGAGAGCGAGGCGTCGAGGGAGCGGCGTCGGACCCGTCTGTGCCGCCACCATCGTCGCTAGATTCACCCTCGACGAATAGGACGTTCTCGACTCCGAGGTTGGTTGCGAACTGAACGACGCTGTCGTCGTCTTGCAGTAGTTGATACACGACCGTTGATGGACCGCGTCGCGGGGAACGGTTGAGTGCAAGGAGTCGAGAGGTGTCTCGCAACCACGGCAGAGCCAGTGTTTCAACGGCGATCTTCTTGTCGCCGAGCTTCCCCAGAAGATGATCCAGACGGCTGACGTGATCCTCGTCGATGTGAGACAGGATCACGTACTGCAGGCGCTTGATCCCTCGCGCAACGAGACGCTTCACGAACCGGTCGATCGCGTCTTCCAGAAGCGCTACGTCTGGGCAGGCCCCCACGTCATAGACGTAGACCAAGTGCTGTTTGGTGGAGGCATCCTCAACGATCGTCGCATGGAAGCCGCCGTGTCCGACGCGGTACTGGACGCGCTGTGCGGAGAGCGCAGGCCCAGGTTGAATGGCGGTGGAATTCATGATCTGACACTAGCCATTGCGTGGGCGGGTCACACGGCCCCCGGTTGGCCGGTGACTTTCTTCGTTTCTCCGACCGACGACTCTAGCCGGAGCGCAGGGACATCTCGCGGAAGGTGCCGGTGCGGAGGGGCAGGATCATCAGCCCCATCATCGTGACCCCGAAGAGCACGAAGGGCACCCAGACGGAGGTCGCCGAAGCCAGCGCACCGAACCCCGCCATGGCGAGGGGCATGAGGCAGTCGTCTCCCAGCCGCGTGATCGAACCCATGCGTCCGAGATAAGCCGTGTCGACGGTCGCCGAGAAGGTCGCACTCAGCAGCACCGAGGCGTATCCGGCGGTCGCCCCGACGACGAAGGCGGATACCGCCACGGTCCAGATCGATCCGAATCCGAGGGCGACGATTCCCGCGCCCTGCACGACGAGCGCCCAGAACCCCGCCACCGCCTCGCGGCGCGGACGCCACTTCGCCACGGAGACGGCGCCGATCGCCGCGCCGAGCCCCAGAAGCGCCTCGAACAGTCCGACGGCCTGCGCGCCCCACCCCTGGTCGTGCGCCCGCAGTGCGAGCCCGATGCCCACCGCCGGCCCGACAGCCAGGTTGAGTCCGGAGAGGGCGAGCACCAGCGTGCGCGTCGTGGGGGTGGCGGCGAGATGCCGGAAGCCGCGGGCGATGCCGCGCAGCGCGGATTCCTTCTCGGCGCGGGCGAGCAGGAAGCGGGGGCGCAGCCAGATCGCGAGGAACGCGACGACCAGGGTGAAGGTGACGGCGTTCGCCGCTGAACTCCCGGCGAGCCCGGCGTGCGCGACGATCACGCCTCCGACGGCCGCGCCGCCCATGGTGCCCAGTCGCGATGCCGTCTGCGCCGCGGCCCCGTAGGCGGGGAGGTCGGATGCTCGGACGAGTCGGCGCGCGATGGTGCCCGCCGACGGCTCGTAGAAGGCGTCGCACACGCCGAACGCGATTGCCGCGAACAGCAGCACGGCGACCGTCGGCGGGGTCGCGAGAACCCAGAGCGTCACGGCGACGAGCACGCCGACGCGGATCGTGTTGAACAGCAGCATGACCAGGCGCGCATCGGCCCGGTCGGCGATCACACCTCCGAACAGCAGCACCACCGCTCGCGGCACCGTGCCGGCTGCGACGATCAGGCCGGCGACGGCTGGCGAGGCGATCTGCACGGCGGTCCAGGCCAGGGCGATCGTCCAGAGCGCATCTCCTGCATCGGAGAGGGCCTTCACCCCGATCCACGCATGCGTGAGGCGATCGCGGCGGAACGGCGGAGCCTCGCGCAGCTGGACCGGTTCGACGACTGCGGTCATCAGGGCTCCGTCGGGAACGCGTGGGCGAAGAGGAAGACCGGCGTCCGGTCCTGGCCGTCCTCGAGATCGATCGAGTCCTGCCACTGACGAATGGTGGCGAGGAGCCGGATCGAGAGGTCCTCCAGCTCGCCCGGCGATGCCCAGGCGGTGGTGTCGGTGCTGTAGCCGTCGTAGTCCGCGTACGCCGCGTCGCTGCGGTGGCGGTGCCAGCGCTGCAACCGCTCGAACTGCAGGCGGATGCCCTGGCGCTGCGCCTCGCGGGCGAGGAGCGCGTCGGCAGGGGAGTCGGCGAAGTCGTCGGTCGACCAGCTCAGCCCTCGCCGCGCGACTCTCCACCAGCTGGTGCGCTTGTCCCCGTTCGGGTCCTCCACGCGCTCCACGACACCGGCGCGCTCCAGCATCCGCAGATGGTGGCTGATGCTGCCCACCTGGCTGTCGAGAGCCCGGGCGAGCACCGTGACCTGCGAGGTGCCGTACAGCAGCAGGTAGTCGAACAGGCGCCGCCGCAGCGGGTGGTGCACGGCGGTGATCACGGAGATGTCTTCCATGAGAGGAACGCTAAGTCTGCTTCGCAGGTTTCACAAGAGTTCTTGTATACCCCGGAAAATCAACGAAGAGCGGCTCCCGGCGCGTGCCGGGAGCCGCTCGAGATCAGCTGATCAGTCCGCGTCGGACGTCGCTGTCTTCGCCGCCGCACGGCGGTTGCGGCGGGCCCGGCGGACCAACCACACGATCAGCACGACGAATCCGGCCACGGCGAGCCAGGGGAGGAGGAAGCCGACGGCGATCACCAGCGCGTTCAGCGACACGACCAGGCCGTTCCAACCGGCCAGCAGTCCGTCGCCGAACCCGGCGGGGTCCGCCGTCGTGGGCGCGGCGGTGCGCGTCAGCTCCACCTGGAGCGTCGACATCGCGACCTGATCCTCGATCGACGCGAGCTGCTGCTCGTACGACTCGAGCTGCGCCTGACGGTCGGTCAGCGCGACCTCCGCCTCGATCAGTTCCGACACGCTGCCGGACTGCGCCATCAGCTCGGTGAGCCGCGTGACCGATGCCTTCGTGGCGTCGACGCGCGCCCGGAGGTCGATCGCGACCGAGGTCACATCCTGCTTCGAGGTCGAAGAGGAAAGAACCTCTCCGGACTCCTCCAGCTCGGCGATCACGTCGGACAGCTCGGCCGAGGGGACGCGGATGCTGATCCATCCGTAGCCGGAGTCGGCGGGGGCCGGTTCCGTCGTGCCGTCGACGGCCACAGCCTTGCCGATCTCGGTGCTCTCGACGTAGCCGCCGCGCTCCTCGGCCAGGGCGGTGATGGCCGTCGCGGCATCGGTGATGCTCTTGACCCGCACCGTGGCGCGGGCGGTGGCGATGATCTCCCGGTCGCTCACCGCGAGATCCTTGCCGGCCAGTGCGGAGGGGTCGGTCGCCGCCTCATCCACAGCGCCGGGAGCGACCTCGAGGCTCCGGTCGGGGGAGGACACGCCGGATTCGGCGACGCTCCCGCCGGCGCCGTCCGCCGTCATCATCGATCCGCCGCCGACGGCGCCGAGGATCGGGGGCGTCACCAGGACACCCACGACGAAGGCGGCCGCGATCCCGGCGCCGGTCAGCCAGCGACGCCGTCTGGTCCGCGCACGGGCTGCGGACGGCGCTGCCGCCGGGGGGCGCTCCGCCGCGATCGCGGAGAACACGGAGGTCTCGATGCGGGCGATGGTCTCGTCGGAGAGCTCGGGGAGCTCATCTCTGGGGGTCTGGTCGTTCATGCGTCTCTCGCTTCCTTCACGGCGCCGCGCAACTGGGTGCGCACTCGGGAGAGACGGTTCCGGACGACGGCGTGGCTCACGCCGAGCTCCTCGGCGGCCGCCTGATAGGCATAGCCCTCGGATGCGCACAGGCGGAAGATCTCGCGATCGAGCTCGCTCAGCGTGCCGACCTCGGCGGCGATCCGCGCCGCGAGATCCGCGGTGATGACCTGCTCCTCGACGCTGACCGTGGCCGGGAGGTCCTCGTCGAGGGCCTCGGCGGTGTGGGCCTGGTCACGGCGGCGCTGGCGGAGCCGGTTCGCCGCCTGGAAGCGACAGATCGTCGCCAGCCACGGCAGGATCGACTCGCCCTGGAGCTCGAGCCCCGGGAGCTTTCGCCAGGCGACCACGAAGGTCTCCTGCGTCACATCCTCGGCGTCGGCGGGCGACGCGAGGATGCCGTTGGCGATCCAGTAGACCGGTCGTACGTGGGCACGGTACAGCTCGCGGAAGGCACTCTCGTCACCTGCTGCGGCCTGCGCGGCCCATCTCTGATCACTCGTCTGCACGGGCATCCTGTTTCCGTTCGGTGTCTCTCACTGGGAAAGTGTCGACGGATGCCCCATCGTCTCAGATCAATGCGCGGCGGTCTGCGCAGCGGCGTGCGCGGCCTTCGCCGTGCTCTGCGACATCTTGTCGATCCAGGCCAGTGCGAGGGCGGAGAGGATGAAGACGCAGTGGATGACGACCTGCCAGAGGACGCCGGTCGGCGTGTACCTCGCGCCGTCCTCGTTGATCCCCGATTCGCTCATGCCACCGACCTCGATGAAGGTCTTGAGGAGGTGGATCGACGAGATGCCGATGATCGCCATCGCGAGCTTCACCTTGAGGACGTTGGCGTTGACGTGCGAGAGCCACTCCGGCTGATCCGGGTGGCCGTCCGTGTTGATCCGCGACACGAAGGTCTCGTATCCGCCGATGATGACCATGATCAGGAGGTTCGCGATCATCACCACGTCGATCAGGCCGAGCACCGTCAGCATGATGGTGGCCTCTTCGATGTGCGTGATGTCCCCGAATACGTCCTCGGCGATCAGGTGCCACAGCTCCACCATGAACACGACGACGTAGACGAGCTGCGCGACGATGAGCCCGAGGTAGAGCGGGGCCTGCAGCCAGCGGCTGACGAAGATGAGCGACCCGATCGCCCGAGCCCAGGAGTTCTGAGGGCGGGTCTCCAGGGGAGCGGTGCCGTGTTCGATGTGGTCTGGGTGCGAAGTCGAGGTCACGACGACTATTCCACCACGCAATATCGTTCTCCGCGGCAGTATTGCTCCGGTAGCATTGCTCCCGCGAGAGGGAGTATCCCGGATCCGCGCGTAACGTCATCACGAGCATCGGCATCGATGCTCCGGGCGCGCGACGCACTTCTGTGCGGGGGAGAGACTTTCGGCTTCTTCCCGACCCTCCCGAAAGGTGCAGTGCGCCCTTGGAAATCCCTCTCTGGTTCGAGATCACCTCGATGGTCGTGCTCACGATCATCCTCATCGGCGACCTTCTGCTCATCAAGCTGCGCCCACACATCCCCTCCACGAAGGAGTCCACCCTCTGGGTGGTGTTCTATGTCGGTCTCGCGCTGCTGTTCGCGGTGCTGCTCGGCAATGTGGGCGGCTGGAAGAACGCCGGTGACTTCATCACCGGCTGGGCGCTGGAGTACAGCCTCTCGATCGACAACCTCTTCGTCTTCGTGCTGATCATGGCGCAGTTCGCCGTTCCGAGGCGGCTGCAGCAGCAGGTGCTCATGATCGGCATCATCATCGCCCTGGTCCTGCGCGGCGCGTTCATCCTCGTCGGCGTCGCGATCGTCGAGAACTTCTCGCCGATCTTCTACGTCTTCGGCGCCTTCCTGATCTGGACGGCGATCCGTCAGGCGATGCCGGACGGCGATCACGAGGGCGAGGTCCAGCGCGAGAACTTCGTCGTGCGACTGCTGCGTCGGCGCATCGACATCAGCGACCACTACGACGGCTCGAAGCTGCGCACCACGGTCGACGGCAAGCGCATGTTCACTCCGATGGTCATCGTGCTCATCACCATCGGCGTGACCGACCTGATCTTCGCGATCGACTCGATCCCCGCGATCTTCGAGATCACGACCAACGGGTTCCTCGTGTTCGCGGCGAACATCTTCGCGCTGATGGGGCTGCGCCAGCTGTACTTCCTGCTCGGCGACCTGCTCGACCGCCTGCGCTACCTGCACTACGGCATCGCCGTGATCCTCGGATTCATCGGCATCAAGCTGATCCTGCACGCACTCCACGTGAACGAGCTGCCGTTCATCAACGGCGGCGAGCACGTCGAGTGGGTCCCCGACATCGACAACATGGTCTCGCTCGGCGTGATCATCGCCTCGATGACGATCGCCACGGTCGCCAGCCTCATCGCCTCCGGGCGCGAGAAGCGTGCCGAGAAGAAGGCGCCTCTCGTCGAGTGACCGCGGCGACGCATCTCACTCAGCGGACCACAGGATCTCAGCCTCCAGCGTGAGGTCGATGACATCACGGAGCAGCGCCGCGACGCTCGTCGAACGCAGCAGGGCGTAGCGGTCGTATTCGCCGAGCGGGGCCATCGCGGCGAGCTGCCACGCCGCGGCGAGCGGGTCGTCGGAGAGCTCGGTGTCGGCATCCCACCGCGCCTCCGGAGCGCGCGGGATCGTGCGCCGCACGATCGCCTCGGCTTCCGTGCGCAGCGGGGTGAGCGCGTCGTTCCAGACGAGCCCGGGAAGCGGCGTCACCTCGGCGCGCGGGTAGGGCTCGTCATCCTCCCACTGCTCGACCGTGAAGCGTCCGGCGCCGACCGACACGGTCTGCAGCACCTCGGCCCCTGCGGTGACGCTGACGAGCCGTGCCATCGTGCCGACGGTGCTCCGCCGGTCGCCGCCGCCGACCTCGTGGCCGCGTTCGATCAGCACGACACCGAACTGCGGGTCATCCTCGTCGAGGAGCCGCCCGATCATCGTGAGATATCGCGGTTCGAACACGCGAAGCGCCAGCGGGGTGTACGGAAAGTGCACCGAGCCGAGAGGGAACATCGGTATCGCGGTCATGGGGCCAGTCAACACCGAGCGACGTACAGTGAACAGATGCGCCGACCCACACCTGCCGCTCCCGGCCCCGGTCAGGAATCCGTCTGGGACTATCCGAGGCCGCCTCGGGTCGAGCCGGTCGCAGAGCGTGTGACCATCCGCTTCGGTGGAGAGCTGATCGCCGATACCCGCAGCGCGGTGCGGGTGCTCGAGACGAGTCACCCTCCCGTCTACTACGTTCCGATCGCGGATTTCGTCCAGGGAGCGCTCACGGACTCGCCCGGCGCCTCGTTCTGCGAGTTCAAGGGTGCCGCGCGCTACTTCGACGTGCATGGCGGAGGCACCGTGGCAGCGGGGGCGGCGTGGAACTACCCCGATCCGGCGCCCGGGTTCGAGACGCTGGTCGATCGGGTCGCGGTGTATGCGGGGCCGATGGACGAGTGCACCGTCGGGGACGAGGTCGTCGTTCCGCAGCCGGGTGGGTTCTACGGCGGGTGGGTCACGTCCTGGGTCGTCGGACCGTTCAAGGGCATCCCGGGCTCGCTGGGCTGGTAGCGAGTCCGCTGCGCCTCAGAAAGCCTGCAGATTCGCCTGCAGGCCGCCGTCGGCGTACTCGCGGCGAAGGATGCCGCGTCGGCGGAGCACGGGGACCAGCTCGTCGAGCGTGCGGTGCAGGCTGACCGGGTGGAAGTCGCCCCACAGCAGCACGCCGTCGTTGCCCCATTCGCCGAGTTCTTCGATCACGTCGGCGAACTCCTCCGCGGTCCCGACGAAGCCGGTGCGGTCGGAGAAGCGGCCTGCCCGCACCAGGGCCGTCAGATGCGCACGCAGTGGCGCATCCTCGCCGCGGTCGCCGACCAGTCGCTGGATGCTCCCGCGCGAGACGTGCGGGCCGAAGATCGCGAGGTCGAGCGGCTTGTCGAGATCGAGCGAGGTGAGATCGGTCTCGAGATCGCTGGACTGCTTCCGCGCGATCTGCACGAGCGCGGCATCGTCCGGGTGCGCGGACGCGGCGACGATCCGATCGGCCTCTTCGGCCGACGAGGTGATCACGGGCTGGATGGCGAACAGGATCTTGATGTCCTCGGGGCGGCGGCCCGCCGCGACCGCGGCGTCGTGGATCTTCGACCGATACGCACGGACGGACGCCTCGTGCAGCGGGGCGAGCGCGAGCTGGACATCCGAGTTGGCTCCCGCGAAGCCCAGACCGCGCCCGGAACCTCCGGGCGACACGATCGCCGGCTCGCCGTCGGCGAAGGGCAACGCGTTGAGGGGTCCGTCGAAGGCGAAGTGCGTGCCGCGATGCTGCACGCGCCGCATGTTCGTGCCGTCCGCGAATACATCTGTGGCGCGGTCCCGCACCAGCGCGCCGTCGTCCCAGCTGCGCCAGAGGGAGCGGATGCTGTCGAGCCATTCCTCGGCGCGATCGTAGGCCTCATCGTGACCCAGCTGCGCGGCATCCGAGAAATGGCGCGCGCTGCCGGTGTCGGTGACGACGTTGAGTCCGAGGCGGTTCGCGCTCAGGTGCTGGAGCGTCGCGAACTGCCGGGCGGACGTGTAGGGAAGGGACGCCGCCGGATTCACGGTCGGCACGACGCCCAGGTGCTTCGTCGCCTGGAACAGGTACGGCGCGAGGAGCAGCGGGTCGTGCTTCGGGCCTCCGAAGGCGTGCCGGACGCGGATGTCGATGGTCTCCGGAGAGCCCATCGACGGAGCATCCTCGATGATGACGAGATCGAAACCCGCCTGCTCGAGGGTGCGCGCCGCCTCCTGATAGATCTCGGGGCGCGTCCAGTCGTAGTCCCAGTCGAGGGCCGGATAACCCCAGCCCTGCGGTCCGAAGCCGCGGGCGAGGAACCACCCGAAGTGCTGCGGCCGGGTCATGCCACCGCCTCGCGCGTGGCGTCGAGCACGCGCGTCAGGTCGGAGATCAGATCCTCGATGTCCTCGATGCCGATCGACAACCGCAGGGTGCCGGGGCGCACGCCGAGCAGCTCTCGCTCCTCCTCCGTGCGCTGCGCGTGACTCGTCGTACCGGGATGCAGCACCAGGGAGCGCACGTCGCCGATGTGGGTCATGTGTGTGAAGACGCGCACCTGCTCCACGAACCGGCGGGCGGCCTCCAGACCGCCGCGGAGCGTGAACGTGAAGATGGAGCCGAAGCCGCCCTCGAGGTAGCGCACGGCCGTCTCGTGATCCGGGTGGGAGGGCAGACCCACGTAATCGACGCTCTCGACCGCCTCCTGCGCCTCCAGCCACTGCGCGATCGCCAGGGCGTTGCGCGACTGCCGCTCGACGCGGAGTCCGAGGGTCTCCGCGCCCTGCCCGATCAGGAAGGCGTTCAGCGGGGAGGGGGAGGCGCCGAACCGCGGAGCCACAGACTCGCGCGCATACGCGATCCGGGCGCGGCCACCATGCCGGGCCGCGACGCTCGGCAGTCCGCCGCGACCGGGGAGCACGAGATGCGGGGCGTTGTGCCCCGCACGCTCGGGGTCGAAGCGGCCGTCGTCCACGATCACACCGCCGAGGACGGATCCGTGGCCGGCGAGGAACTTCGACGCGGAGTGCACGACGATCGCCGCGCCATGCTCGATCGGGCGCAGCAGGAAAGGAGTGGCCAGCGTGTTGTCGACGATCAGGGGGATGGCCGCCTCGTCGGCGACGGCGCTGATGGCGGCGATGTCGAGCACGTCGTTGCGGGCGTTGGCCAGCGATTCCGCGAACAGCGCGCGGGTGGTGGGCCGGATCGCCGCACGCCAGGCCTCCGGGTCGGCGATGTCGTCGATGAAGGTGGTCTCGATGCCGAGCCGGGCGAGGTTGTCGAGGAACAGACCCCGGGTCCCCTCGTAGATGTGCGTCGAGGTCACGATGTGGTCGCCCGCGCCGGCGACGGTGAGCAGCGCCGTCACGACCGCGGCCTGCCCGCTCGCGACGAGCACCGCATCCGCACCGGACTCGAGCGCGGCCAGCTGACGCTCCGCCGCGTGCACGGTCGGGTTCCCGGTGCGGGTGTACCCGAATCCGGTGCCGGTGCCGAAGTGGTCCGCCGCATGGTCGAAGTCGTCGAACTCGAACCCGGCCGTGAGGTAGATCGGTGTGGCACGCGGTGCCGCCGTCTCGCGGCTCCTCGCGGCGTGCACCGCACGGGTGGCGAAGCGGGCGGTGTCGACGGTCATGCGGAGCCTCTCGGTCGTTCGGGGTGATGAACAGAGTGTCACGGCGGGTCGGAGCACGCTCCGGCGGTGGTAATCTGACGTCATGCGGACCGTGCTCCTTCTTCTTAGCGGCCGCGACGAGACCTCGTTCTGAGCCCCTCCTCGTCGCGGAGTCCATCGTGGGCCGAACCGCCAGCTTCAGGAGAAACGCCATGAACACCCCCGTATCCGGTGCAGATTCGTCACGTCGCAGGACTCTCGCCGAGAAGGTCTGGGACGATCACCTCGTCGTCAAGGGCGAGAACGGTGAACCCGACCTCATCTACATCGACCTGCACCTCGTGCACGAGGTCACCAGTCCGCAGGCCTTCGACGGGCTGCGGAGCGAGGGGCGGCCGCTGCGCCGGCTCGACCTCACGATCGCGACCGAGGACCACAACACTCCGACGTGGGAGATCGACAAGCCGATCGCCGATCTGACCAGTCGCACGCAGATCGAGACGCTGCGGCGCAACGCCGCGGAGTTCGGCGTTCGCCTGCACTCGCTCGGCGATGCCGAGCAGGGGATCGTGCACGTCGTCGGCCCGCAGCTCGGACTCACCATGCCGGGGATCACGGTGGTGTGCGGCGACTCGCACACCTCGACGCACGGCGCGTTCGGCGCCATGGCGTTCGGCATCGGCACGAGCGAGGTCGAGCACGTCATGGCGACGCAGACGCTGCCGCTCAAGCCGTTCAAGACCATGGCGATCACCGTCGAGGGCGCGCTGCGTCCCGGTGTCACCGCGAAGGACATCATCCTGGCGGTGATCGCGAAGATCGGCACCGGCGGCGGACAGGGCTATGTCCTGGAGTTCCGCGGCAGCGCCATCCGCGCGCTCTCCATGGAGGGCCGGATGACGATCTGCAACATGTCGATCGAGGCCGGAGCCCGTGCCGGGATGGTGGCGCCGGACGAGACGACCTTCGCCTACCTCGAGGGGCGCCAGCACGCGCCGAAGGGCCAGGACTGGGAGGATGCCGTCGCCTACTGGCGCACGCTTCCCACCGATGAGGGTGCGGAGTTCGACGCCGAGGTCTTCATCGACGCCGACGAGCTCGAGCCGTTCGTCACCTGGGGCACCAACCCCGGGCAGGGCAGCTCGCTGTCGGCATCCGTTCCGAATCCGGCGGAGATCGCCGACCCGAACGAGCGTGCTGCGGCCGAGCGCGCCCTCGAGTACATGGCGCTCACGCCCGGCACGCCGCTCAAGGAGGTGCCGGTCGACGCGGTCTTCATGGGCTCGTGCACCAACAGCCGCATCGAGGACCTGCGCGCCTTCGCCTCGATCATCGAGGGCAAGAAGAAGGCCGACGGTGTGCGCGTCATGGTCGTTCCGGGGTCCGCCCGCGTGCGGCTCGAGGCCGAGGCCGAGGGCCTGGACAAGATCATCACTGACTTCGGCGCCGAATGGCGCTTCGCCGGCTGCTCGATGTGCCTCGGCATGAATCCGGACCAGCTCGCCCCGGGGGAGCGCTGCGCGTCGACCTCCAACCGCAACTTCGAAGGCCGCCAGGGCAAGGGCGGGCGCACGCACCTGGTCTCGCCGCTCGTCGCGGCGGCGACGGCGATCCGCGGCACGCTGTCGAGCCCTGCCGATCTGCTGGTCACCATCGGAGAAGAGGCCTGATCATGGAGAAGTTCATCACGCACACCGGTATCGCGGCTCCGCTGAAGCGGTCCAACGTCGACACCGATCAGATCATCCCGGCCGTCTTCCTGAAGCGGGTCACCAAGACGGGCTTCGAGGACGCGCTGTTCCACGCCTGGCGTCAGGATCCGGAGTTCGTCCTGAACCAGGCGCCGTTCCAGGGGGCCTCCGTGCTCGTCGCCGGCGCCGACTTCGGCACCGGATCCAGCCGCGAGCACGCCGTCTGGGCGCTGCGCGACTTCGGCTTCCAGGTCGTGCTCAGCCCTCGATTCGCCGACATCTTCCGTGGCAACTCGGGCAAGCAGGGACTCCTCGCCGCAACCATTTCCGAAGAGGACCTCGAGCGCATCTGGGCCGTCATCGACAGGGATCCCGGGGTTCAGATCACCGTGGATCTCGAGGCGCGCACCGCCTCGATCGGCGACGTCCAGGCCGACATCGGGATCGACGATTACACTAGATGGCGGCTCCTTGAAGGGCTCGATGACATCGGGCTCACGCTGCGCAACGAAGACAAGATCGCGCAGTTCGAGGCCCGTCGCGAGTCGTGGCGGCCCCGAACCCTCCCCGTGCAGTGACACGGCGGGGGCGGGGGAGCCAGGGGCAACCCGCCCCCGAAATCCGTGGAACGAAGTGAGGCTCCGAATGACGACACCTGTGCGCGACGCTCTCCCGGACGGAGTCCCCGCTCTCACCGGCGACGTCCTCGCCATTCGAGGGGGTCGCCCGCTCACCGGTCGTGTCGACGTCAAGGGTGCGAAGAACCTCGCGACGAAGGCGATGGTGGCCTCGCTTCTCGGCGAGACCGTCAGCGTGCTCCGCGACGTCCCCGCGATCAGCGACGTGGCCGTCGTCCGCTCGCTGCTCGAGGTGCACGGCGTCAACGTCTCCGACGGTGACGAGCCCGGTGCGCTGGTGTTCGACCCGAGCGACGTCGAGTCCGCGCACTTCGAGGAGATCGACGCGCACGCGGGCGCCTCCCGGATCCCGATCCTCTTCTGCGGACCGCTGCTGCACCGTCTCGGTCAGGCGTTCATCCCCGACCTCGGCGGATGCCGCATCGGCGACCGCCCGATCGACTTCCACCTGGACGCGCTCCGGAAGTTCGGCGCCGTCGTGGAGAAGCTGCCCAGCGGCATCCGCCTCTCGACCCCGCACGGGCGTCTGCACGGCGCGAACATCCACCTCCCGTACCCGAGCGTCGGGGCCACCGAGCAGGTGCTGCTGACGGCCGTGCGTGCCGAGGGGACGACGGAGCTGCGGAACGCGGCCATCGAGCCCGAGATCATGGATCTCATCGCCGTCCTGCAGAAGATGGGCGCGATCATCTCGTACGAGCCCAACCGCGTCATCGTGATCGAGGGTGTGGAGAAGCTCCGCGGCTACGACCACCGCTCCATCTTCGACCGCAACGAGGCGGCCTCCTGGGCCTCCGCCGCGCTGGCGACCGACGGCGAGATCTTCGTCGGCGGCGCGAAGCAGCAGGAGATGCTCACCTTCCTCAACGTCTTCCGCAAGGCGGGCGGTTGGTTCGACGTCCAGGAGGACGGCATCCTCTTCCGTCGCGACGGCGACATCCAGCCCGTGGTCGTGGAGACCGACGTGCACCCCGGCTTCATGACCGACTGGCAGCAGCCGCTCGTCGTGGCACTCACGCAGGCGCACGGCCGCTCGGTGGTGCACGAGACCGTGTACGAGAACCGGATGGGCTTCACCGACGCGCTGGTCAAGATGGGCGCTGACATCGTCGTGCATCCGCACGGACTCCAGGCAGGTCCTCGCCGTGTCCCGCGTCGCGAGCTCGAGCAGGCCGCCGTCATCACCGGCCCCACGCCGCTGCACGGCGCCGACATCGTCGTTCCCGACCTCCGCGGCGGATACAGCCACGTCATCGCCGCGCTCACCGCGACCGGCGAGTCGAAGGTCTCCGGCGTCGACATCCTCAGCCGCGGCTACGAGAAGTTCCTGGCCAAGCTCGACGCCCTCGGCGCCGACTTCGACGTCATCCGGTGACCCGGGTGACTTCCCGATCAACGGAGACGACGCGGCCGAGTGTGTTCTGGCCGCTCGCCGCGCTGGTGATCCCGCCGGTCGCCTTGATCGCGAAGATCCGTGTCTCGGGTGCGGAGAAGCTGCCGCAGCAGGGGTCCTTCGTCCTCGCGCCGAATCACTACTCGGAGTTCGATCCGCTGATCGTGTCGGTCGCCGTGTGGCGCACCGGCCGCGCCCCGCGGTTCATGGCCAAGGAGAGCCTGTTCCGGGTGCCGGTGCTGGGGTGGTTCCTCAAGCGCACGGGGATGATCCCCGTGGCCCGCACCTCGTCGGCGACGTCGGCGAAGCAGACTATGAAGCAGTCGGCCGAGCTCGTCGAGCACGGACGCGGAGTCATCGTGTACCCCGAGGGCACGCTCACGCGCGACCCCGACCTGTGGCCCATGCGCGGCAAGTCCGGTGCGGTGCGCCTGGCACTCGCCGACGGCATCCCGCTGATCCCGATGGCGCAATGGGGCACGCAGGCCATCATGGGGCGCTACCAGAAGGGCCTCAGCCTCTGGCCGCTGCGCAAGCCCGTGCAGGTGCTCATCGGCGACCCGGTCGACGTCTCCGACCTGCGCGCTCGCGCGGGTGAGCCGGCGGCGCTCAACGAGGCGACGACACGGCTCATGAACGCGATCACCGCCCTGCTCGAGCAGCTGCGCGACGAGAAGGCCCCCGCGGAGCGCTGGAATCCCGCGAGCCACGGCCAGAAGGAGACGGGGCGCCTTGACTCCTAAGAGAACCGCCGTCCCGGTCGGCCCGCGGGCCACGGTCATCGGCGCCGGCAGCTGGGGCACCACGTTCGGCAAGATCCTCGCCGACGGCGGAGCGCAGGTGACGATGTGGGCGCGTCGCGCCGAGCTCGCGCACGAGATCGACGAGGCGAAGCGCAACTCGAGGTACCTGCCCGGTATCAACCTCCCGCGGTCGATGGCGGCGACGCATGAGCTTGCCACCTCGCTCGAGGGCGCGGAGCAGGTCTATCTCTCCGTGCCGAGCCAGTCGCTGCGCGAGAACCTCAAGGCGCTGCGGCCGCTGCTGGCCGACAGTGACGCGAAGATCGTCAGTCTGATGAAGGGCGTGGAGCGCGGCACCGGGCTGCGCATGAGCCAGGTGATCCAGCAGGAGCTGCGCTGCGATCCCGACCGCATCGCCGTGGCATCCGGGCCCAACCTGGCGCTGGAGATCGCCCGCGAGCAGCCGACGGCGGCCGTGATCTCCTCGCGCAGCCGGGAGACGGCGGAGATCGTCGCGAGGGCGGCGCGCAACAGCTACTTCCGGACGTTCGTGAACACCGACGTGATCGGCACGGAGTTCGGCGGCGTGCTCAAGAACCTGATCGCGGTCGCGATCGGCATCGTGGACGGCGTCGGCTACGGCGAGAACACGAAGGCCTCGATCATCACCCGCGGCCTCGTCGAGATGACGGATTTCGCCGTCGCGAACGGCGCGCATCCGGAGACGCTCCAGGGACTCGCCGGGCTCGGCGACCTCATCGCGACCTGCCAGTCTCCGCTGAGCCGCAACAACACGGCCGGGCGCCTGCTCGGCCAGGGGTACAGCTTCCAGGACGTCGTGAAGCAGATGCAGCAGACCGCGGAAGGCCTCGCCTCCGTCGCGCCCGTGCTGCAGCTGGCCCGCGAGTCCGAGGTGGACATGCCCATCGTCGAACAGGTGAAGATGGTGCTCGACGGGAAGATGGATCCCCGTGATATCGCGCCCCACCTGACGACGGACGACGACACCCCCCAGGGTGAGAGGACCAACCATGGACAAGCAGACGGTGGTGGTGCTCTTCGGAGGGCGCTCCAGCGAGCATTCGATCAGTTCCGCAACGGCGGGGGGCGTGCTGGGAGCGATTGATCGCGACCGCTACGCCGTGATCCCGGTGGGGATCACCCGCGAGGGCGCATTCGTCCTGGAAGACGACGACCCCGCGAAGTTCCCGCTCGACGCGGCGCACCTCCCGGAGGTGGTCGACAACGGCACCCGCATCCTGTGGCCGGAGCCCGGCGGCGACCGCACTCTGCGGGTCGTGCATCCCGGCGGCGCGACCGAGGGGCTCGGCGAGATCGACGTTGTCCTGCCCATCTTGCACGGGACGCATGGTGAGGACGGGACGATCCAGGGCTTCTTCGACACCCTCGAGGTCCCCTATGCCGGAGGTGGTGTCCTCGACTCCGCGCTCTGCATGGACAAGCACTTCATGAAGATCGCCCTCCAGGCGTCCGGGATCTCGGTCGCGCCCTGGGTGACGGTTCGTCGACGGGAGTGGGAGCAGGATGCCGCGCCGCTGCGGGCACGCGCCGCCGAGCTCGGTCTGCCGCTGTTCGTGAAGCCCGCGCGGGCGGGCTCCAGCGTCGGCGTCTCCAAGGTCGAGACGGCCGATGAGTTGGACGCCGCCCTGGCGATCGCTTTCGCGGAGGACGACAAGGTCCTCATCGAGACCGGGGTGAGCGGTCGCGAGATCGAGGTCGCCGTGCTCGAGAGCGCCGACGGTGTGCGCGCGTCGCTCCCCGGTGAGATCGTGCTGACCTCTCGCGGGTTCTACGACTTCGAGGGCAAGTACCTCGGCGGCGACGGCGTCGATGTGGTCTGCCCCGCGGAGCTGACCGACGCCGAGGTCGCGGCGATCCAGGACACCGGCATCCGCGCTTTCGAGGCGGTCGACGGCCGGGGTCTCGCCCGCGTCGACATGTTCCTCACGTCGGCGGGCGAGCTGGTCGTCAACGAGCTCAACACGATGCCCGGGTTCACGCCCATCTCGATGTTCCCGAAGTGCTGGGTGGCCTCGGGGTTGAGCTACGGCGACCTGATCACCGAACTGGTCGAGGCCGGGCTCCGCCGCTGACTCAGCCGGCGGGGAACTCGACCCGCTCGGTGCACTGCGCGGTCGCCGCGGAGAGTCCGGGCTGGATGCTGGACGAGAGCGTGTCGACGACGGCCTGGAAGTCGATCTGCTCGCCCCGGCGGATGTTCACCTCGACGGCCGGCTCCCGACCGTAGGTGACGAGTCGCTGCCGCTCCTCCTCCTGATCGAGCACGAGCCAGTCGACGCCGCCGATCGTGGTGCAGACGAGCTCGGAGGGTGCGGGCGGTTCCACGCCGCAGCGGAGCACGATCGTCGGGTCGCCCCACGCGCCGGTCGCCTGGGCATCCGTCCACACGCGGTCGAGCCCTGCGACCGTCTCGGGCAGCAGTACCGAGACCGCAGCGCAGCCGGGATCGTTCGCGTCGGCGGCGGGTTCGAGATGCACGGTCGTGGAGCAGCCGGCGAGGGCCGCGGCCAGGATCACCGCACCTGCGACGGCTGCGAGGCGACGGGAACGGAGCATGCTTCCAGGCTACCTTTGACAGCATGCCCTCCCGACCCGCAGCCGACGACCCTGCCCTCGGCGACCTCTCCGAGGGCGCGATCCTCAAAGCGATCCTGACCCGCACCGCACCCGGGACCTACACGCTCCTCGGGCCGGGAGACGATGCCGCCGTCGTCGCCGCGCCCTCCGGCAGCGTGGTGGCGACGACCGACACCCTCGTGCACGGACCGGACTTCCGGCTCGCCTGGTCCAAAGGCTACGACCTGGGTTGGAAGGCGGCGGCGGTGAACCTCGCGGACATCGCGGCGATGGGCGCCCGCCCTACCGCTCTGCTCGTGGCGCTGGCCGTCCCGCGTGACCTGCGCCTGTCCTTCGTCGAGCGGCTCGCCGACGGGTTCCGCGAGGCCTGCGCCGCTCTGGCACCCGGCTGCGCCGTGGTGGGCGGCGACCTCACGGTCTCCGACGTGCTCACTATCGCCGTCACCGCGCTCGGCGATCTCGAGGGCCGTGCGGCCGTCACACGTGACGGCGCGCGACCCGGCGACGTGGTCGCGGTCGCGGGTGAGCTGGGGCACGCCGCGCGGGGCCTCGCCGTGCTGTTCGGACGCTTCCGCGACGGCGATGTGCCGATCGCGATCGATCCCTCGAAGCTCGCCGCGGGGGAGAGCGGTGCGGTGTCCGCGCAGCTCCGCCCTTCTCCGCCGATCGGGCTGGGTCCTGTGGCAGCGACCGCTGGTGCGACGGCGATGATGGACATCTCCGACGGGCTCGCCCTCGATGCGCGGCGGATGGCCGCGGCATCCGAGGTCACCATCGCGCTCGATCGCGCGCTGCTCGGGGACGATCCGGAGCGCGCGATCGCCGGCGGGGAGGACCATGCCCTGCTCGCGACCTTCCCCGACGGGGTCCTTCCGCCCGGGTTCCGGATCATCGGCGAGGTCCGCGACCGCGGTGAGGAGGATCTCCTGTGCGACGAGCGGCCGGTGGACATCTCCGGCTGGGACCCCTATCGGGACTGGGATTCCGTCTCGGGCTGAGACCGGGTGACCGGCGGGTCCGCCGCCGTCGGCTCCGCCCACCAGAGGACGGTGTCGCCATAGGCCTTCTCGCGGAACAGCTCGAGCCCTGCGGCGGCGAAGTCCGGCGGAGTGGAACGTCGACCGCGCTCGACGACGACGAGCGCCTGCGGCGAGAGCAGAGGCGCGAGTGCGACGAGATCGGCCGTCATCGCCTCGTCGTCGAGGTCGTACGGAGGGTCGGAGAACACGAGGTCGAACGTGCCGGCAGCCCGCAGCAGATAGGTGTGCACCGCCACCTCGTGGACGCGCGCAGCCGCTGCGCCGCCCGCCTTCGCCACGGTCGCGGCGTTGCGCCGGATCAGCGCGGCCGCCTGGCGTCCGCGTTCGACGAGATCGGTGCTCGCCGCGCCGCGGCTGAGCGCCTCCAGACCGAGGGCGCCGGAACCCGCATAGAGGTCCAGCACGCGCGCGCCGTCGATGGCGTCGGCTGACTCCAGAGCGCCGAACAGCGACTCCCGGACACGGTCGCTGGTCGGACGCGTGCCGGTGCCCGGCACCTCGAGTCGTGCTCCGCGTGCCCGTCCGGCGATGATCCTCGTCACCCGTTCACGATACGACAGACGCGGCGCCCGAGGTGTCCGCGGGGTTCCCTAGACTCGAATCATGCCGCTTACGCTCGATTCCTCGCTGGAGGAGGCCCTCGGCGCCGCCCCCGCGAAGACGCTCAACCGGGCGTTCAGCATGCAGACGGTGGCAGACCTGGTCTCGCACTACCCGCGGCGCTATGCGGATCCGGGAGAACTCACCCCCATCCGCGACCTCCCCATCGGCGAGACCGTCACGATCGTGGCCGAGGTTCTCTCCTCGAGCTTCCGCCGCATGCGCAACCGCCCGGGCGCGATGGTCGACGTCGTGATCGGCGATGGCATCGGGCGCATGTCGTTGACGTTCTTCGCCAAGAACATCAACGCGGCCGAGTGGCGTTCGAAAGACCTCGCGGTCGGACGGCGGGGCGTGTTCTCCGGCAAGGTCGGCATGTTCAACGAGGTCACCCAGTTCGCTCATCCCGAGTACGAGCTGTTCGACGACGAGGACGCAGCCCGGCGCCGGGCTGATGCGAGGGCGTCTGTCCTCATCCCGATTTACCCGGCGACGTCGACCCTGCAGACCTGGCAGATCGCGAAGTTCGTCGCACGCGTGCTCGACGACCTGACGGGCATCCCCGATCCGATTCCGGAAGCGGTGCGCACGGAGGAGGAGCTCCTCACCGCCGGCGAGGCGCTCGAGCTCATCCACCGACCGCGCACGCGGAACGACATCGACCCCGCCGTGCGCACCCTGCGGATGCACGAGGCGCTCACACTGCAGACCGCCCTGCTCCAGCAGCGCGATGCGGTGCGAGCACTCTCGGCGACCGCGAGACCCGCGCAGCCGGGCGGTCTGCTGGAGCGCTTCGATGCCTCGCTGCCCTACGTTCTGACGCCTGATCAGCAGACGGTGGGAGAGCAGGTCGCTCACGATCTGGTGGGCGCCTGGCCGATGAACCGCCTCGTGCAGGGCGAAGTCGGCTCCGGCAAGACGCTGGTCGCTCTGCGCGCCATGCTGCAGGTCGCCGAGAGCGGCGGGCAGGCGGCGCTGATCGCCCCGACCGAGGTCCTCGCCGGTCAGCACCTGCGGTCCATCGCGAAGATGCTCGGCCCGCAGCTCGCGCCACTCGTGATGCCGACGCTGCTCACAGGGCAGCTCCCGGCGGCGGAACGCCGGAAGGCCGCGCTGCGCGTCGCGTCCGGGCAGTCGCTCATCGTCGTCGGAACGCACGCGCTGCTGGGGGAGAAGACGACCTTCGCCGACCTCGGCCTCGTGGTCGTCGACGAACAGCACCGCTTCGGCGTCGAGCAGCGGGAGGCTCTGCGGGCGAAGGGCTCGAGCCCGCACGCCCTCGTGCTGACGGCGACGCCGATCCCGAGGACCGTGGCGATGACGGTCTTCGGCGATCTCGACACCTCGGTCATCCGCACGATGCCAGCTGGACGCGCCGGCATCGAGTCTTTCGTCGCCCCGCTCGCCGAGCATCCCGGGTGGTTCAACCGGGTCTGGGATCGGGCGGCGGAGGAGATCGCGCAGGGCCGGCAGGTGTTCGCCGTCTGCGCCGCGATCGACACGGCCAAGAAGACCGCCGAGCAGGGGGAGCAGTCCGCGCTCGCACCCGAGGGGGCTGCGGGACCGCGCTGGGGGGTGGTGCAGCTCGACGAGGCGCTCGCGACGCACCCGAAGCTGGGCGGACTCCGCAGGGCTGTGCTCCACGGCAAGATGCCCTCTGATGAGAAGGATGCCGTGATGCAGGCCTTCGCGCGGGGGGAGATCGACCTGCTGCTGGCCACCACGGTCATCGAGGTCGGCGTCGACGTTCCGAACGCCTCGACGATGATCGTCCTCGACGCCGACCGCTTCGGCGTCTCCCAGCTGCATCAGCTGCGCGGTCGGGTGGGCCGAGGCGGAGTGCCAGGGCTCTGTCTCCTGGTCACGGAGGCCGAATCGGGTTCCGTCGCCCGTGAACGCGTCGAGGCGGTCGCAGCGACCCTCGACGGATTCGCCCTGGCCGAGGTCGACCTCGAGCTGCGCGGTGAGGGCGATGTGCTCGGGGCCGCCCAGGCGGGGGTCCGCTCGTCGCTCAAGCTCCTGCGCGTCGTGAAGGACGCGGGACTCATCACACGAGCGCGCGAGGTCGCGGAACAGATCCTCGCGGAAGACCCGGAACTCGCCCGGCATCCGGGGCTGAGCGAGGTCATCGGCCGTCGAGTGAGCGACGAGGACCGTGCCGCGCTGGCGAAGAACTGACGACATGCGCGTGCCCTAGGCTGGACGTATGCGATGCACTGAGCGACGGATGGAGTCGAAGTGAGCAGCCGGATCGCCGTCGTCCCGGGTTCCTTCGATCCGCCGACCCTGGGTCACCTCGATGTGATCCGTCGTGCCGCGAAGCTGTACGACGAGCTGCATGTGCTCGTCGTCCACAACCCCGGCAAAGAGGCGATGCTGCCCATCGCGCAGCGGCTGTCGCTCCTCGAACGGTCGATCGCCGAGGACGGCATGGCGGGAACCATCGTGATCGGTTCCTGGAGCATGGGTCTCCTGGTCGACTACGCCCGCGATGTCGGAGCCGGCGTGCTGGTGAAGGGCATCCGATCCCAGATCGACGTGGCCTACGAATCGCCCATGGCGATCGTCAACCGGCACCTGGCGGACATCGAGACGGTCTTCCTGCTTCCCGACCCGTCGCATGCTCTGGTGTCGAGCTCGCTGGTGCGTCAGGTGGCATCGCTCGGCGGAGACGTGACGCCGTTCGTCCCCCCGGCCGTCGCCGCGTTCCTCGACACCGGCGCACGCGGGATCTGAGCTCCGCTGCCGATGCCCTGTCCGGCCCGCTCGCAGACGGAGCCGGGTAACATGGCGTGGTGCGATCTCGACTGAACGGCCCTTTCGTCCTTCCCGTCCGCGACATCGTCCGACGACCGGGGGAGATGCGTGAACACGAGTTCACGGTGAGCCTCGCCGAACCCTGGGGCGAGGGAATCGTCAGGTACGAGGCGGGTTCCGACCTCGACATCGACGTACGTCTCGAGTCGGTCCACGAGGGCATTCTGGTCTCCGGAACAGCGGAGGCCGAGTACGCCGGTGTGTGCGGAAGATGCCTCATCGACATCACTCAGCCTGTCGAAGTCGAGTTCCAGGAGCTTTTCGCGTATCCTGGTGAGGAAGAAACTGACTTCGAGGTTCAAGA
The DNA here is from genome assembly GCF_039533965.1 of Microbacterium luteolum. NCBI lineage: Bacteria > Bacillati > Actinomycetota > Actinomycetes > Micrococcales > Microbacteriaceae > Microbacterium > Microbacterium luteolum. The sequence continues at coordinate 687,449 of NZ_BAAAUN010000001.1, read as the reverse complement.
CGACCACGTGGATCTTGAAACTCTCGTCAGGGATGCGGCCGTATTGTCGCTTCCATTTCAGCCGGTGTGTCAGCCGGATTGCCCGGGTCTCGACCCGCAGACGGGCGAAAGGCTGACCGTGAGCACCGGGACGGAGCAGGCCGCTCCCATCGATCCTCGATGGAGTGCGCTCCAGCAGATCACAGACCAAGACGGCAAGGCATCGAGCCGCGCCGCCGAGAAAGAAGAGAGCTAGTCATGGCTGGTAACCCCCCGAAGCGTAAGGTCTCCCGTTCGAACACCCGCTCGCGCCGCGCGCAGTGGAAGGCGGCTCCCATCGCCCTGGTGAAGACCATCGAGAACGGCAAGACCGTCTACAGCCGTCCCCACCAGGCGAAGGTCGTCACGGACTCGCAGGGCACCGAGCTGTTCCTCGAGTACAAGGGCCGCAAGGTCGCCGACGTCTGAGTCGCGAACTCATCGTGACGGAGGTCCCCGGGGGGACGAGACCTCTCCCAGTCAAGCTCCGCGTCGACATCGACGCGGAGCTTCTGGAGTTGGCGCTCACCCATCGCTCGTACGCGTACGAGCACGGCGGCATCCCTCACAACGAGCGTCTGGAGTTCCTCGGCGACTCGGTGCTCGGGCAGGCCGTCACGGTCATGCTGTTCACCACGCATCCCGACCTGGATGAGGGCGAGCTGGCCAAGCGGCGCGCGAGCGTCGTGTCGACCGTCGCCCTGGCGGAGGTCGCCCGCGGCATCGATCTGGGCAGTCACCTCCTGCTCGGTCGTGGCGAGGAGCAGACCGGTGGTCGGGACAAGGACTCGATCCTCGCCGACACCATGGAAGCCGTCATCGGCGCGACCTACCTGTCGGCTGGGCCCGAGGCCGCGACGGAGCTCGTGCTGCGTCTCACCGAGCCGCTGCTGGCAGACCCGGAGCGCTACGGCGCGGCGATGGATCCGAAGACCAGTCTTCAGGAGCTCGCCGCACGGTCCGGGGCCACGCCGCCGCAGTACTCGGTCGAGGCCAGCGGTCCCGATCATGACCGACGCTTCACGGCGACGGTGGAGGTCGGGGACGTCCGCATGACCGGCACCGGGAGCAGCAAGAAGACCGCCGAGATGGCGGCTGCGCTGAGCGCCTGGCGCACGCTGAACGAGCGTGCCTGAGCTTCCCGAGGTCGAGGTCGTCCGCGCAGGTCTCGCACCTGCGGCGATCGGATCCCTGATCACCGGGGTCAGCGTCTTCGACGAGCGGGCGTTGACCCGGCATCCGGCCGGGGCCGCCGATTTCGTCGCACGCCTGGAGGGCCGTCGGTTCTCGGCGGCATCGCGCCGCGGGAAGTTCCTCTGGCTCCCGCTGGACGACGCGGAGTCCGCGCTGATCGCCCATCTCGGCATGAGCGGTCAGATGCTGCTGCGCGCGCCGGATGCCGCTGCCGAGCGCCATGAGCGCGTCCGGATCGATCTCGAGCATCCGCAGCACGGCGAGCTGGCGATCGTCTTCTCGGACCAGCGGACGTTCGGATCCCTCGCGGTCGACACGCTGATCCATGACGGCTCCTCTCTGATCCCGACTCAGGTCGGTCACATCGCCAGGGACCCGATCGACGACGCGTTCGACGACGACCGCTTCCGGCACGCCCTTGCACGCAAGAACAGCGCGATCAAACGCGTGCTCCTCGACCAGAGCGTGGTCAGCGGGATCGGCAACATCTATGCCGACGAGGCGCTCTGGGCGGCGCGCGTGCACCCGGAGACTCCGGCCAGCCGCCTGTCCACGCCGGCGGTGCAGCGGCTCCTCGGCGAGGTCCGTGCTGTCCTCGCCAAGGCACTCGCCGAGGGCGGGACGAGTTTCGACGCGCAGTACGTCAACGTGAACGGGCAGGCCGGGTACTTCGCGCACTCCCTCAACGCCTACGGCCGCGGGCGACAGCCCTGCCCGCGCTGCGGCACGCCCATCCGCCGCGAGGCGTTCATGAACCGTTCGTCGCACTACTGCCCTCGCTGCCAGCGCCGCCGCTGATCGCGACGCCGTCACGCCGCCTGGAACGCCCCGGTCAGCAGTGGCCGGGTGGCCCAGGTGCTCGCCCACACGACGCCGATTCCCACGGCCACCACGGCAGCGATGGTGAGGAGCGACAGCGGGGCGGTGATCAGGGCGATTCCCACGAGCGGGAACACGACGACGGCCGCGCACAGCGCCGATCCGATCGCCGTCACCAGCAGCGGCGACATGATCGCCCGACGTCGCGCTCGATCCACGGTCTCGAGGGGCATTCCCAGATGATGCAGGCTGCGGTGGAGCTCTCGCTGGTCGAGCACGTCCGACGCCTGGTTGACGCCGACGGATGCCGCCACCATGAGGAACGAGCCGATGAGCGTGATCACGAGCCCGGTGCGGATGTCGTCCGCGAGGGCGATGTCCGACGCTGTCGCGCCCTCGCCGCCCATGACGTCCAGGAGCGCGACGCCGGTGCCGGCGAACACGGCCATGAAGCTGGCCATGGCGATGCCGCCCACCTGACGCCATGCCGTCTTGGGGGAGTCGAGGACGATGCGGGCGGCGAGCAGGCGCTCCGGCTGCTCGGCGCGCCGGAGCTGTCGGGATGCCGAGACCTTGAGCACCCAGGGACCGACGATGTTCAGCACCGCGAGCACGGCGCCGAACACCCCGGCGAGCACAGCGATCGTCGCGACGAGGCTGCCGACCGAGGGGAAGACCTTGATCAGGACGAACGCGATCGCGACGGCGCCGGCGGCGATGACCGCGCGGATCCAGTGCACGCTCGACACCGATGAGCGCGTGCGGACACCCAGCGGGGAGATGACGACCCGGCGGAGCCCGATGATCGCGCTGCCCGCCGCGAGGACGAGAACTCCGCCGAACACGGCGACGATGTGCAGGGGTGACAGGAAGACCGCGCCGAAGCCGAGCGGCTCTCCGCGGAACGGGATCATGCCCACCAGCGGACTGATCGCCAGGTGCCCGAGCACGCCGACCACCGCTCCGGCACCCGCGACCAGGACCGATTCGGCGACCGTCGCGACGGTGACTCCGGCGGGGGAGACGCCCAGAAGTCGGAGGGTGGAGAGGCGCTCATCGCGGCGACGGGCGGAGAGTCTCGCGGCTGCGCCGCCGAGCGACACGAGCGGCACCACGAGCAGCACCAGGGCGATAGCGGCGAGGGCCTGGTAGACCGGCGCGAACTCGTCCGTCCATCCCCAGAACGACTGTGCGCCGCCGATCACGGTGAGCACGAGTGTGGTGACGACGCCGAACGCCACGACGGGGAGGGCCAGGACGCTGTTCTGCCCGGGTGCCGGGCGGAGCAGCAGGGCGAGCACGTTGGCGTTCATGCGGCGACCGCCGACGAGACGATGCGTCCGTCGCGCACGGCGATCGTGCGCGTGCACCGCGCGGCGACCTCGGGATCGTGTGTCACGACGACGAGTGTGCGTCCCTGTCCGGTCGTCGACCAGAGCAGCGCGTCCATGACCTCGGCGGATGTCTGGGAGTCCAGCGCTCCGGTCGGCTCGTCGGCGAAGACCAGCTCCGCTCCGGTCGCCTGAGCGCGAGCGATCGCCACGCGCTGCGCCTGGCCTCCGGACAGCTCGCCGATGCGGCGCTCCTCCATGCCGGCGAGACCGAGTGCCGCGAGCCACGCGGCTGCGTGCTGCACGGCATCCTGCCGCCGGATCCCGTTGATCATCGAGGCCAGCGCGACGTTCTCGACGGCGGTGAGCTCGGGGATCAGGAGACCCTGCTGGAAGACGAAGCCGAAGCGCTCGCGACGGAGCCGGGAACGGGCCGACTCACCCAGCGCGGTCACCTCCACCGGTGCCCCTTCGGCAGGGCGGAACGTCACGGCACCGGCATCCGGGGAGATGATGCCGGCCAGCACGTGCAGCAGCGTCGTCTTGCCCGAGCCGGAGGCGCCCATGATCGCGACGGACTCGCCGCGATGGATCGCGAGGTCGACACCGGCGAGGGCACGGGTCGAACCGAAGTTCTTGCTGAGGGCGTGGGCTTCGATCACGGGGATGTTCATGCTTCCAGCCTCGTCACCCGCCTCGCCGCCGTCGTCCGTCAGGCGGATGAGGATGCGGACCCGACGTCATCCCGGAGAATGAGATCGGGTCCGCATCCGAGGTCAGATCTTCTTCTGCCACGCTCCCGCATAGGAGACGGGCAGGAAGCCGATCGCCTCGTTGATGCTCAGCATCGGACGGTTCTCCTCCGCGTTGAAGGTGGAGACGATCGGCGAGGACGGCATCCGCTCCCGCCAGCGGAGTAGGTTGGCGCACTTGACGATCATTCCGAGCCGGTGGCCGCGATGCTCCCTCGAGACGAGCGTCCCGAACTGGTGCGTGACGCCTCCGCGGTCGGCGCCGATCAGCAGCTCGTTGTACGCGACTAGCTCTCCGGTCGGCACATGCTGGACGGCGGCGACGGACATCGCCTGGCCCGCGCTGGTGAGCTGCTCCTCGCGACGGATCAGCCGATCGGCATCCCATTCCTCGGCGACGAAGTCCATCTCGCCGCTCGGGGCGTCTGTCGACAGCCGGGCGAGCACGGCGGCGAAGCCGTCTCGGAGGTCCGGCGGAGTGGGCAGCATCCATTCGACGAGCCGGTAGTCGGCGCCGGCGACGGATCGCGCCTCTGCGAGGGCCCGGCGCAACGGCTCGGAGTCGGCGCGCAGGTCGAACTCGCTGTTGCGTTCGACCTGCTCGAGCTCGAATCCGCGCGCTTCCAGCAGATCGCTGAGCGGGATCGCGGGAACCCGGCCCCAGCCGGTTCGAGGCACCAGCATGCGCTCGGTCTCTTCCGGCCGGTGCAGCGACCAGATCTGCAGCACGCTGCGCCCCTGTGCGCGCGCCTCATCCTCCGCGCGAGCGAGCAGAGCATCCTCGACACCGTGGCCCCAGTGCTCGGCCGGGACGAGCAGGTCGATCTCCGCGGCGTGCGCCTCGGCCTCCTGGGCGAACGCCACCGTCACCATGCCGAGGATCCTGTCGTCCGAACGCGCGACGAATCCCGTCTGCAGCGTGTCGGTGCTGTCGTGCCAAGCGGGCAGCATCTGCGCGGCATCCGGTGCGAGGTCGGGCAGGCCGACGGCTTCGTCGCAGATGAGCCGGTTGAGCTCGCCGTACGCGAGGAAGTCCGCGGCATCGGCGTCGTCCAGCGAGCGTGGCGCGATGAGCGGGGTGATCGTCAGCACGATCGTGTTCATGTCAGTTCCTTCTTCCAGGCGCCCTCGTAGGCGGTGGGAGTGAAGCCCATGGCCTCGTTGATGGAGAGCATCGGCCGGTTCTCCTCGGCGTTGTAGGTGATCACGCGGGGCGATCGTGGCGCGACGTCGAGCCATTCGAGCATTGCGGCGCACTTCACCAGCTGTCCGAGACGGTGGCCGCGGTGCTCGTGGAGCACGAGCGTGTCCTCCTGATGGGTCACCGCGTCATGGTCAGGACCGATCGCGAGCTCGGTGAACGCGCTGAGCTCGCCCGTGGCGATGTGCTCCGCGGCGGTGACCAGCACGGTTCGGCCCATCTCGGCGAGACGTCGCTCGCCCTCCTGCAGACGAGCGACGTCCCACGTCTCCTCGTCGGTCTCGATCCCGGCGGAGGGGGCATCGGTGGACATGCGCGACTTCATCCACGCATACCCCTCGGCCCGGTCGGCAGGCGTCGGGAGCATCCAGTGCACCACCCGGTAGTCGGTGGACGCGGCGCGCCCGTCGGCGAGGAGCTCTCGTGCGTGCTGGATCGTCTCCGGGGAGAGCGTCAGATGGCTCACGCGATAGACCTGCTCGAGCTGGTAGCCGTGCCGCAGGAGGAACCGGGAGACATGGTCGTCCGGAACGCTCCCGAAGCCGGTCTGGGCTTCGATCCGCGGACCGTCGCTCGGCTGCTGCTCGAGCCATTCCTGCAGTACGGAACGCCCGTGCTGGCGGGCGACGTCCTCCAGGTGCGGGAGCACCGCGCTGCCGATCCCGCGACCCCACACGTGCGGCCGCAGCTCGATGCTCACGATCGCGACGCGTGATCCCTCCTCATGCGGGATGTTCACGATGGCCCGTCCGACGATCTCCTCGCCGATGCGCACCGCCCAGACGACGGTGGTGCGCTCCTTCCGGGACCGCAGGATCGGCAGCAGCGCTTCCGGCGTCAGATCGTCTTCGTCACGGCCGGTGATCTCGCGGTAGACGAGGTTGCGGACGCGGGCGAGTTCGCGGAACTCGCCCGCGTCCGCTGCGTCCGCTCGTGCCGGGAGCACGAGCGGACGCAGGGTCGCGCCTGCGGTGAGCGGGATGTCCATGAGGTGATCTCCGATCAGCGCATGCTGCGCTGCAGGTCGTAGGTGAGCAGCGCGTAGGTCTCCGCGGCGGAGCGGTCGCGCTCACCGAGGATCAGGGAATCAGTGGGTGGGAAGTGCAGCTTCCGGCGTTCGCGCCGGGGACGCTGCGCCCTCTGAAGCAGCCAGAGGCCGATCCGGAGGGAGAGACGATCAGCGAGCGCGAGGCTGCGCAGTTCGTCGGGACGGGGGATCTGGAGGACCTGCTGGTCCTCGGTATCGGGCGGGTGGGTGATGCCGCGATGCAGCGTCGTGTTCACGATTGTTCCTTCGAGATGAATGACGGGAGATGGGTGTGGAAGCGTCGTCACGAGACGGCCATGGCAGTCGGGGACGGCGCGGAAGGATGCGACGCCTCAGGCGCCGCGAGAAGCGGATGCCGAGGGTGGCGGGGAGTCCATGATCTGCACGCAGATCAGAGGGTGGGGCGCGGGTGCACCGGCGAGAGGCGAGCCCGATACGGGCCGGAATTCTCGGGCTGCGGTTCTATGCGAGCGCGCTGGAGCGGACGCCGGCGGTTACCGAGTACGCAGAGCGCGGCGCAGAGTGCGCTGGCGCGGTGAGGCCTGTGGCCTGTGCGTTGAGCTGAATGAACATCATCGGTAACCTCCTTTCGTGTGGCGATCCGGAGGACACGGTAGCGAAGGATCGCCGAGGTCGTCAAGCACATCCGTGTTCTTCCGGCGTGTCGCCGCCGGCGCGGGTTCATCGCCCGCCCGCGCGGGATGACAGCGGATCGGCGCGATTCCGGTAGCGTGGCGGCGTGAATCTCCCCGGACGAGCGGTGCTCGCATGCATCTGAAGAGCCTGACGCTCAAAGGGTTCAAGTCGTTCGCCCAGCCGACCAGTTTCGTGTTCGAGCCCGGCGTCACCTGCATCGTCGGCCCGAACGGATCGGGCAAGTCCAACGTCGTCGATGCGCTCGCGTGGGTCATGGGGGAGCAGGGCGCCAAGACGCTCCGTGGCGGGAAGATGGAGGACGTCATCTTCGCCGGCACCTCGACCCGCGGGCCGCTCGGGCGGGCGGAGGTGCAGCTCACGATCGACAACGCCGACGGCGCGCTCCCGATCGAGTACGCCGAGGTCACGATCAGTCGAACGCTCTTCCGCAGCGGATCGAGCGAGTACGCGATCAACGGCGAGAGCTGCCGGCTGCTCGATGTGCAGGAGCTGCTGAGCGACTCGGGTCTCGGACGCGAGATGCATGTCATCGTCGGCCAGGGTCGCCTCGACACCGTGCTGCAAGCGTCACCCGAGGATCGTCGCGGATTCATCGAGGAAGCCGCCGGCATCCTGAAGCATCGCCGCCGCAAGGAGAAGACCCTCCGCAAGCTCGATGCCATGGAGGCGAACCTCACGCGCCTCAGCGATCTCGCCGGCGAGATCCGGCGTCAGCTCAAGCCGCTCGGTCGGCAGGCGGAGATCGCTCGCGAGGCGCAGACCATCGCCGCGGTGGTCCGCGACGCGAAAGCACGCATCTTCGCGGATGACGTCGTCGCGCTGCGCACGGCGCTGGCCGATCACACGCGCACCGAGCACGAGCGCCACACCGAGCGGCTCGTGCTCTCCGACCAGGCCGAGACCGTGCGCGCGAGCATCGCCCGACTCGAGCAGGACCAGAACTCCGTCGCCGTCGATCAGGCCAGGGGCGTGGCATTCGGACTCGAGCAGGTCCAGGAGCGGATGCGTGGCCTGTACACGCTGGCGAATCAGCGGCTCGCCCTGCTGGGCTCCGAGGAGGATGACGCCGCCGTCACCGCGGTGACGGTGACCCAGAGCACGATCGATGAGGCGAAGGAAGAGATCGACCTGATCTCCGCAGGCCTCGGTGACGCGCAGGACGCGGCCGCTGCGGCGAGCCGGGAGGTCGTGCACGCCCGTGCCGAGTTGGACACGCTCGACGTGGACATCGCCGAGCAGAGCGCTCTCGTCTCGGAGTACGACATGCGGCTCTCGACGCTCCGTGGCACCGCGGATGCCGCGGCGTCGGCACTGGCAGCCGTGCGCGGCGCGGTGCTCCGGCAGGAGAACGCGCTGGAAGCCGCGAACGTGCGACGCCGGGAGGCGACAGAGGCGCTCGAGGCGATCGACGACGCCGAGGCCCCGGAGGGCACGGCGGTCGAGCACGCGGCGGCCTACGACAGCGCGCAACGGGCATCCTCGACGGCCGAGGCCGAGCGAGAGGCGCTGCGGGAGCGGCTCCACGCCGCCGAGCGCGAGGTCGACTCGCTGACGGCGAAGGCGGCGGCGCTGAGCAGCGCGCTCGCGCTGTCCGGTGGTGCGGCGGAGATCGTCAAGGCCGGCGGAGCCGGTGTGCGCGGACTCGTCGGCGACGCGGTGCAGGTGCGGTCCGGCTTCGAAGCGGCCATCGCGGCCGTCCTCGGACCGCTCGCAGAAGGCGTGCTGATCGACTCCGCGGCCGACGCCTTCGCGGCGGCCGCGGAGGCCGCCGAACAGCGTCGTGGCGTCGTGGACTTCGTCGTGGCCGATGCCCTGCGTCCGACCGTCGACCTGCCCGCTATCGACGGGATCACGCCGGCGACCGAGACCGTCACCGCGCCCGACGGGGTGCTGGGCATCCTCTCGCACGTGCTCATCGCCGCCGATCTCGATTCGGCGCGAGCAGCGCGCGCAGCCCTGGACACCGCCGGCGACGCCACGACCACCATCGTCACGCTCGGCGGCGACGTCGTCACGGCTCAGACTCTGCGGACCGGATCGGGAGGCGAGCGGTCCCGCCTGGAGCTCGCGGCCGAGCGCGACGCCGCGAGAGAGCGTCTCACCGAGATCCAGATCGTCGTCGACTCGCTGCGCGAGGCGCGGGAGGACGCGAACGAGGCCGTCGAGACCACCCGTCGCCAGGCGAAGGATGCTCTGCGGGCTCTTCGAGAGCACGACGCGGCGCTCGCGAGCCACGCGGAGCAGGTGAACCGGATCACCGTGCGCCACGAATCGGCCGTGGCGGAGTGCGAGCGACTCGAGACCGGACTCGCGCAGGCGCAGGCGGCCGTCGCCGACGCCGAGGCCAAGGCACAGGCAGCGAAGGACGAGGTGGATGCGGCAATCGCGGCGCCTCGTCCGGTGCTCGACGCCACCGCGCGCGACGGTCTGCTCGAAGCGCTCGAGGCCGCGCGCGAGGACGAGGTGCGCGCCCGACTCGAGATCGAGACGCTCCGGGAGCGGGTGCGCGCCGCGCAGGCGCGGGTGTCGAGCCTCGAGCGCCAGCGCGAGCACGAGCGCGACGCAGCAGCAGAGGCGGCGCGCAGGGCCGTCATCCGCCGAGCGCAGCGCGCGGCGGCATCCGGCGTCGCCGCAGAGCTGCCCCGCATCCTCGACTCACTCGATCGTTCCGTCACCGAGGCGCGCATCGCGCTCGGCGAGGCGGAGTCCGCGCGCTCCGCGCAGAACGAGGAGCTCGTGGCTCTGCGCGCGCAGGAGACGTCCTTGCGGGAGCGCCTGTCCGGTCTCACCGAGAGCGTGCACGGGCTCGAACTCCAGATCCACGAGAAGAAGCTCCACCTCAACAGCCTGTTGGAGAGAGTGTCGTCCGAGCTCGCTCTCGACGAAGATATTCTCATTGCGGAATATGGACCTGACCAGCTGGTTCCTCGGGATCCGGGTGTGGCTCCGCCCGAGGATGAGCTCATCGACGACACGGCCATCCCCTTCGACCGGCGCATTCAGCAGCGCCGCCTCGCCGAGGCCGAGCGCAAGCTGGCGCAGCTCGGACGCGTCAATCCGCTCGCGCTCGAGGAGTTCGCCGCGCTGGAGCAGCGTCACGCGTTCCTCACCGAGCAGCTGGCGGACCTCACGCAGACGCGCCAGGACCTGCTGACGATCATCGGCGACCTCGACGATCGGATGCAGACGATCTTCGCGAGCGCGTTCGAAGACACGAAGGAAGCCTTCGGCCAGGTGTTCCCGCTGCTGTTCCCCGGCGGTTCGGGGAGCATCTCCCTCACCGACCCCGACAACATGCTGACGACGGGGATCGAGGTGTCGGTCCGACCCGTCGGCAAGAAGATCGAGCGGCTGTCGTTGCTTTCGGGCGGCGAGCGCTCACTCGCGGCCGTCGCTCTCCTCGTCGCGATCTTCAAGGCGCGGCCCAGCCCGTTCTACATCCTCGACGAGGTCGAGGCCGCACTGGACGATGCGAATCTCGGACGCCTGCTGACGGTGTTCGAGCAGCTGCGCGAGAGTTCTCAGCTGCTGATCATCACGCATCAGAAACGCACGATGGAGATCGCAGACGCGCTCTACGGCGTCTCGATGCGGCAGGACGGCGTGTCCGCCGTGGTCGGCCAGCGCGTCGGCGACCGGGCGGCCGCGGCGAGCTGAGGCGCTCAGCCCCGAGCACAGCTTCGGAGAACTCGCGGCGACACCCCGCGGATGCCGGGCGCCGTCGGCGTTTCGGGCGTGAACTCCGAAGTCGTGCTCAGGATGCGAGTGCGGCCACGAACTCGTCCACGACGTGCACGAAGCGGCCGGAGTCGTGCGGGCGATGTTCGTGACCCGGCAGCACGCGATGCGTGGCCCCGTGATCGGCGAGCACCTGCGCGATCACCTCGTACTCGTCGTTCCAGCCGCCGGTCACCACCAAGGTCGGCACGCCGCCGAGCATCCGGTCCCGTACGCCGTGCCCCCAGGGCAGGTTGGTGGTCGCCCACCGTTGGGCGAGAGCCTGCTCCTCGCTCCAGCGCTCCTCGTCGAAGGGGCCTCCGAACATCAGCGGCCGCAGGATCGCCCAGAATCCGCGGAGGTCCCCGACGGATGCCCGTGAACGCGCCTCGGTGACGATGCCGATGTGGCGTTCGATCGCCGTATCGCCGCGCGCGAGGTCGTAGAGCGCCGGTTCGATGAGCACGAGACCGGCGATATCGAGCCGCGGCGCTGCGAGGGCGACGGGAACCGCGCCGATCGAATGCGCGAAGATCATCACCGGCCGGCCGCCGAGTTCATCGGCGAGAGCGTGAGCCTGATCGTCGATCGAGGATCCCGCGGGGAAGGAGACGAACGTCGCGTCGCCCTCGTCGACATGCGGCCAGGCATCGACACCGCGTCTTCCCCCGCCGTGCACGTAGACGCGTTCGCGAACCATCCCCGGATGCTACCCGTAGGCTGGACTCATGGCGGAGAAGTCCTGGTCTCTCGGTCGCGCACTGCGCGGCATGTTCGTCAAGCCCACCATCGACGAGACGACCTGGGAGGACCTCGAGACCGCGCTCATCACGGCGGATTTCGGTCCCGACATCAGCGAGCGCGTCGTCGAGGAGCTCCGCGAGAAGGTGGAACGCTTCCGCACCACAGACCCGCAGGATCTCCAGCGGATGCTGCGCGAGACGCTCGAAGAGCACTTCGCGAAATTCGACACCACGCTCAAGCTCACCGAGCGTCCCGCAGTGGTGCTCGTGGTCGGCGTCAACGGCGTCGGGAAGACGACCACGATCGGCAAGTTCACGAAGTTCCTCCGCGGATACCAGCGCAGCGTCGTGGTCGGCGCGGCGGACACCTTCCGTGCCGCAGCGGTCGATCAGCTGGCCACCTGGGCGCAGCGCGGGGGAGCGGCGATCGTGCGCCCGCAGCAGGAGGGTCAGGATCCGGCATCCGTGGCCTTCCAGACCATCGACTACGCCAAGCGCGAAGGCATCGAGATCGCGATCATCGACACGGCGGGGCGTCTGCACACCAAGGGCGGGCTCATGGACGAGCTCGGCAAGATCCGCCGCGTCATCGAGAAGCAGGCTCCGATCAGCGAGGTGCTGCTCGTCCTCGACGCCACGACGGGGCAGAACGGCGTCATGCAGGCCGAGTCGTTCCTGGAGCACGCCGGGGTCACGGGACTCGTCCTCACGAAGCTCGACGGGTCGGCCAAGGGCGGTTTCGTGCTCGCCGTCCAGGAGCGCACCGGCATCCCCGTGAAGCTCCTCGGTCAGGGCGAGGGCATCGACGATCTGACCGGATTCACCCCCCATGTGTTCGTCCAGTCGCTGGTCGGTTGAGGACAGGGCTACCGCAGTGAGCACGAGGCTGGTTTCATAGCGTTATGGCGATCGAACACGACTACTTCGGACTCCTCTCATCGGGACCCGACGGCTCGATCTTCTGGTCGGAGACCGTCGAGCTCGGCGATCAGAGCGTCACCGTCGATCTGACGGCTCCTGACCAGGACGACGTGTCCGCTGACGCGCTCGACATCGCCGCGAGCCTCATCGCGGGCCTGGAGAGCGTCGACGACACCGCGCGTCGGGGAATGCTCTCCGAGGTGGACGATCGCACGAGCGAGGTGACCGAGTACATCCTCCAGCAGCAGGAGACCTACGGTGAGGATCTCCCCGAAGTGCTCGTCGACGTCTCGGGCGATGCCGCGGTCGACATCATCCGCTCGCTGCGGTTGATGAGCATGACGATCCTCGCTGACGAGCACGGCGGCTCGGAGCCGTTCGCCGTTCTCGAGTACGCACTGGACGACAGCTCGACCGACGACGTCCTGCTCGTGAACCTCGGTTCCGACGGCAGTGTTCAGTCGGTCATGAGCGCCGACTAGACCGCCTGCGCGAAGCCCAGGTCCGCGCTCTCGGCGATGTGCGCCAGGTGGGCGGGGATCTCGCGTCCCTTCGACACCATCGACTGCGCCCACAGCCGGCCGGCGCGGTACGACGAGCGGACGAGCGGTCCCGCGAGGACACCGAGGAAGCCGATGCGCTCGGCTTCCTCCTTGAACTCGACGAACTCGGCGGGCTTGACCCAGCGGGCGACCGGAAGGTGGCGCGGCGTGGGGCGCAGGTACTGCGTGATCGTGATGATGTCGCAGCCGGCGTCGTGCAGATCCTGCAGAGCCTGGACGACCTCTTCAGGCTCTTCGCCCATACCGAGGATCAGGTTCGACTTGGTGATGAGCCCGGCGTTGCGGCCCTGCGTGAGCACGTCCAGCGACCGCTCGTAACGGAATGCCGGCCGGATGCGCTTGAAGATGCGGGGCACCGTCTCGACGTTGTGCGCGAAGACCTCGGGGCGCGCATCGAAGATCTGACCGAGGAAGGCCGGGTCGGCGTTGTGCTCGTTCGCGAGCAGCTCGACACCCGTGTTCGGGTTGAGCTCGTGGATCTTCCGGACCGTCTCGGCGTTGAGCCACGCGCCCGTATCGGGCAGGTCGTCTCGGGCGACGCTCGTCACGGTGGCGTACCGGAGGTTCATCCGCTGGACGCTCTCGGCCACGCGGCGCGGTTCGTCGGTGTCGTAGGCGTCCGGCTTGCCGGTGTCGATCTGGCAGAAGTCGCAGCGCCGCGTGCACTGGGAGCCGCCGATGAGGAACGTCGCCTCCCGGTCCTCCCAGCACTCGAAGATGTTCGGGCATCCGGCTTCCTGACACACCGTGTGCAGATCCTCGCTCTTCACGAGGGAGTGCAGGGCCGTGTACTCGGGGCCCATCTTCGCCTTGGTCTTGATCCACTCGGGCTTGCGCTCGATGGGCGTCTCGGCGTTGCGGATCTCGAGGCGGAGGAGTTTGCGCCCTTCGGGTGCGGCGGTCATGCGGATGCTCCTGCGAGGTCGGCGTCGGCGTAGTCGGTGGTGAAGGCGGCGATGACGGCGTCGACGAGATCGGCCGGGGTGACCGTCCGGCCCACGACCTCGCTCACCGTGGTGACGCCGGCGTCGGTGATCCCGCATGGGATGATGTCACGGAACCCGGCGAGCGAGTTGTCGCAGTTGATCGCGAAGCCGTGCATCGTGACACCCTGCTGCACGCGCACGCCGATGGCGGCGACCTTGTCCTCGGAGAGCGGACGGCGCACCCAGACACCGCTGCGGCCGTCCACCTGGTAGCCCTCGACGCCGAACGGGCGCAGGACATCGATCAGCAGGCGCTCCAGGCGGCGGACGTGTGCCACCACGTCCATGGGCTCGGGCAGCCGGACGATGGGGTAGCCGACGAGCTGCCCCGGCCCGTGCCAGGTGATCTTGCCGCCGCGGTCGACATCGACCACGGGCGTGCCGTCCTGAGGGCGCTCCTGGGGCTCGGTGCGCTTGCCGGCCGTGTAGACGGCCTCGTGCTCGAGCAGGATGAGAGTGTCGGGTCGGGTGCCCTGCACGACGTCGGCGTGGACGCGGCGCTGCAGCTCCCATCCGTCGGTGTACGGCACGGGGTTCGGTGCGAAACCCGGAGTGAGGATGTCGAGCATCATTGCCACCTTCATGGGGTAGTTGGATTGCGTCTAACAATACCCCTCATCCGTGCGGACGGCTCAGGGCCCCGCGACGGGCGGTACCGTGAAAGCATGAACTCCACCGGTCGCGCGGGTCGCCCCAAGGCGTCGTCGCGGGAGACGCTCGCCGAAGCGGCGTGCGAGCTCTTCCTGGAGCGCGGCTACGACGCGACATCGGTGGCTGACATCACCCAGCGCGCCGGGGTGAGCCGCTCGAGCTTCTTCAACTACTTCACCTCCAAGAGCGACGTGCTGTGGTCGGGCGTGGACGAGCGGATCGGGCACGCGATCACGTCGCTCGAGAGCCTCGGCAGGCTGGCGACAGGAGACGCCGTGCGCGGCATCCTGCTCCTCGTCGTGCGGGATTTCGAACCGGACCCCCTCGCCCTCGCCCTCCGGAACGCGGCGGCGATGGGTCTGGAAGAGGAGCTCGTGCGTGACACCGGCCTGCGACTCGCTCGGCTCTCCACAGCGGTCGCCCGGGCCGCCAGCGCATCGGGCGTCGACGTCGTCCGCGCCGACATCCTCGGAGCGGCCCACGCGGCCGCCGTGCTGTCCTCGCTGCGCGTCTGGGCGGAGCACGGCGCCGGCCAGGGCACGCCCGAGGCCGTCCTGCTGCGGGCGCTCGGCACGATCCACGATCTGCCCTGGGCGGATTGACCCTCACCGACTCGGATCGGCGCGCGGCTCCCGCTCGCGTAGAATCGACAGCACCATGGCTACCTTTGGCACGCTCTCCGATCGGCTCACCGAGACCTTCCGCAACCTTCGCACGAAGGGGAAGCTCACCGCGGCCGACGTCGACGGCACCGTGCGCGAGATCCGTCGCGCGCTGCTCGACGCCGACGTCGCGCTCGTCGTGGTGAAGGACTTCACCGCCAAGGTGCGCGAACGCGCGCTCGGCGACGAGGTGAACAAGGCCCTCAACCCCGCACAGCAGGTCGTGCAGATCGTCAACGAGGAGCTCGTGCAGATCCTCGGCGGCGAGCGGCGGCGCCTGCAGTTCGCGAAGACCGCGCCGACCGTGATCATGCTCGCCGGCCTCCAGGGTTCGGGAAAGACGACGTTCGCCGGAAAGCTGGCGAAGCAGCTCGAGGGCGAGGGGCACACCCCGCTTCTCGTCGCCGCCGACCTGCAGCGACCGAACGCCGTCAACCAGCTGCAGGTCGTCGCGCAGCAGGCCGGAGCAGCGGTCTACGCGCCGGAGCCCGGCAACGGCGTCGGTGACCCGGTCAAGGTCTCGCGCGATGGCGTCGAGCACGCCCGTCGCCAGCAGCACGACGTGGTCATCATCGACACCGCCGGCCGTCTCGGCGTCGACGCCGAGCTCATGAAGCAGGCCTCCGACATCCGCAAGGCGGTGGACCCCGACGAGGTCCTGTTCGTCATCGACGCGATGATCGGACAGGACGCGGTCAACACCGCGAAGGCGTTCCAGGAGGGCGTCGACTTCACCGGCGTCGTGCTGTCGAAGCTCGACGGCGACGCGCGCGGTGGCGCCGCGCTCTCGGTGGCATCCATCACCGGCCGTCCGATCATCTTCGCCTCGACGGGTGAGCGTCTCGAGGACCTCGAGCCCTTCTACCCGGATCGCATGGCGAGCCGCATCCTCGACCTCGGCGACATCCTCACCCTCATCGAGCAGGCGCAGAACGCCTTCGATGAGGAAGAGGCCACGAAGATGGCCGAGAAGCTCGCGAACGAGGCCTTCACCCTCGAGGACTTCCTCGACCAGCTTCAGCAGATGAAGAAGATGGGGTCGATGAAGAAGATGCTCGGGATGCTCCCGGGCATGGGCCAGATGAAGCAGCAGCTCGAGGACTTCGACGAGCGGGAGATCGACCGCACCGAGGCGATCATCCGCTCGATGACGCCGGTCGAGCGCCGCAACCCGAAGGTCCTCAACGGCTCACGCCGCCTGCGCATCGCCCGCGGCTCCGGCATGACCGTCACCGATGTGAACCAGCTCGTCCAGCGCTTCGAGCAGGCCGCGAAGATGATGAAGACGGTCGCCCGCGGCGGCACCCCGAACATCCCAGGTATGGGCGCGGTGCCCGGGATGGGCCGTCCCGGCGCGTCGTCGAAGCGGGGGAAGAAGGGCAAGTCCTCCGGGGGCTCGCGCTCCGGGAACCCGGCCAAGCGTGCGGCCGAGAACGCGGGTATCACCTCGACCACGGCGCCCACCGGCTCCGGGTTCGGTCTCGGCGGTGGCGGCGCTCAGGCACCGAGCGAGGCCGACCTCGCCGAGATCCAGAAGCTGTTCGGCAAGGGCTGAGCCGCTCTCAGCGCTGCGGCGCCAAGGCGGCCGTTGGCTCGACCGGCGGCACGGTCGTGCGCGCCTGACGCGCGAAGACCTGCCCCAGTACGAGCGCCGCGAGCGTGATGGTGAAGCCGACGGCCTGGATGGGCGTGAAGGCCTCTCCGGCGACCAGGGTGCCGAGGACCGTCGCGACGATGGGGGAGAGCAGCGCGAGCAGGCCGGGGGCGATCACCGGCAGCTGCTGGATGCCGCGGAACCAGAGCGTGTAAGCGACGATCCCTCCCGCTGTCCCCAGCCACAGGTAGCCGAGGGCGGCGCCTCCGTCGATGGTCGCCGGGACGCCCTCGACGAGCAGCGTGACGGGCAGCAGCAGGAGTCCTCCGGCGGTGAGCTGCCAGCCCGCATACCCGACCGGACCGACGCCGCTCGGGCGACCCCAACGCTTGGTGAGGATCATGCCGATTCCTGTGGCCGAGACGCCGCCCAGAGCCGCCAGGATGCCCCAGAGGTCCAGTTCGGCGGCCGGCCCGAGGACGACGAGCGCCACGCCGCCGGCACCGGCGACAGCGGCAGCCGCCGTGGTCGGACGGATCCGCTCCTGCAGGACGAGGGCGCCGAGCGCGAGCACGATCAGTGGCTGCGCACCGGCGACTGCGGCGGCGACGCCACCGGGGAGCCGTTCCGCCGCGAGGAACAGCAGCGGAAAGAACGCGCCGATGTTCAGGGCTCCGAGCACCACGGACTTCCACCACCACGCGCCATGGGGGAGCTGTCGACTGATCGCCACGGCGAGGAGTCCGGCAGGGAGCGACCGGAGGAGCCCGGCGAACAGCGGATGCCCGGCGGGCAGGAGTTCGGTGGTGACGAGATACGTCGTTCCCCAGGCGATCGGGGCGAGGGCCGTCAGCAGGACGATCGTCAGTCGGTTCATGCTCTCAGCCTCCTCCCCGCACGACGATGAGTCCAACGCATGCTTGTCACCGCAATCATGAAGAGGGATCATGAACAGATGGACCTGCAGCAGCTGCGTTACGTCGTCGAGGTGGCAGCGACATCGAGTTTCACCCGCGCGGCGGAACGGTGCTTCGTCACGCAGTCGGCGCTCAGCCACCAGATCGCCGCGCTCGAACGCGAGCTCGGCCAGCGGCTGTTCGTGCGTTCGAGTCGCAGCGTCCGCCTGACCGAGGCGGGCGAGGCCTTCGTCCCGCACGCCAGGGCTGCTCTGCTCGCGACGGAGCAGGCCAAGGAGGACGCAGCCGCGGCCGCCGGTCAGATCGTCGGCACGCTTCGACTCGGCGTCATTCCGACGGTGACGGCTGTGGATGTCCCCGCTCTGCTCGTCGCGTATCGGGCAGCGCACCCCGCGGTCCGCGTGGAGCTGCAGGTCGGGAACAGCGACGCGTTGATGGCGGCGATCCGCGCCGGCGAGCTCGATGTCGCCCTGCTCGGGCTCCGCGAAGATGTTCAACCGAGCGGCGTCGCCTCGAGGCTGCTCGTCACCGAGAGCCTGGTGGCCGTCGTCCCGTCCGCACATGTCCTGGCGAAGTCGGCATCCGTCAGTATCCGCGACCTCGCCGGCATGACCTTCGCCGACTTCCCCGCGGGGACGTCCGGGCGCGCACAGAGCGACGCGGCGTTCGCGGCTGAAGGTGCGGCCCGCGATGTCGCCTTCGAAGCCGACTCGGCCGAGCTCATCCTCGGGCTCGTCGCGGCGGGGCTCGCCGTCACGCTGCTCGCCCCCGGCGTGGTGGCCCGCGCCACGGCCGACGTCGTCACGGTCGAAGTGCGCCGTGGTCCGGTGCGGGTGGAGTACGTGGCCTGGGATGCCGCCGCGCCTCGCAGCGTCGCCCGCGCCTTCCTGGCGGTGCTCGAGGAGTCCCCATCCGCACACGAAGAAGCGGGCCCGGAGAAGACTCCGAGCCCGCTTCCTGGTGTTGCGACTACTTCACGTCCTCGTCGACCCAGTCTATCGACTTCGTGACGGCCTTGCGCCACAGGCGCAGCTGACGGTCGCGTTCGCCGTCTTCCATCGACGGCTCCCAGCGCTTGTCCTCCTGCCAGTTGGCGGAGAGGTCGTCCAGGCCGTTCCAGAACCCCACCGCGAGGCCCGCGGCGTAGGCGGCACCCAGCGCGGTGGTCTCGGCGACGACCGGACGGACGACCGGCACGCCGAGCACATCGGCCTGGAACTGCATGAGCGCGTCGTTCGCGACCATGCCGCCGTCGACCTTGAGCTCGGTGAGGTCGACACCGGCATCGGCGTTGACAGCGTCGAGCACGTCGCGGGTCTGGAACGCCACGGCCTCGAGGGCCGCGCGCGCGATGTGGTTCTTGTTCGCGTACCGGGTGAGCCCGACGATGGCACCGCGAGCATCCGGGCGCCAGTAGGGAGCGAACAGTCCGGAGAACGCGGGCACGATGTAGACGCCCCCGTTGTCCTCGACCTGCTCGGCCAGCTTCTCGACCTCGGGGGCCGAGGAGATGATGCCGAGCTGGTCGCGCAGCCACTGGATCAGCGAGCCCGTGACGGCGATCGATCCCTCGAGCGCGTAGTGCGTCGGTCCGTCGCCGAGCTTGTACCCGACCGTGGTGAGCAGCCCGTTCTTCGAGTGGACGATCTCCTCGCCCGTGTTGAAGATCAGGAAGCAGCCGGTGCCGTAGGTGTTCTTGCTCTCACCCGTGTTGAACGCGGCCTGACCGAACGTCGCAGCCTGCTGGTCGCCGAGGATGCCGGCGATCGGCGTCTCGCGCAGCAGCGACGAGTCCTCCGCATTCCCGTACACCTCGGACGAGGAGCGGATCTCCGGCATCATCGAGCGCGGCACACCGAACGCCTCGAGGATGTCGTCGCGCCACTCGAGCGTCTCGAGGTCCATGAACATCGTGCGGGAGGCGTTCGTGACGTCTGTCGCGTGCACGCCGCCGTCGACGCCGCCGGTGAGGTTCCACAGCACCCAGCTGTCCGTGGTGCCGAAGGCCAGGTCGCCGGCCTCTGCCTTCTCACGGGCGCCGTCGACGTTCTCCAGGATCCAGGCGATCTTGGTGCCGGAGAAGTACGTCGCCAGCGGCAGGCCGACGATGTTCTTGAAGCGGTCGCCGCCGCCGTCGGCCGCGAGGCGGTCGACGATCTCCTGCGTGCGCGTGTCCTGCCAGACGATCGCGTTGTAGATCGGCTTGCCGGTCTTCCGGTCCCACACCACCGCGGTCTCGCGCTGGTTGGTGATGCCGATCGCGGCGATGTCGTGACGGGTGAGGTCCGCGCGGCTCAGCGCGAGCCCGATGACCTCCTGGACGTTGCGCCAGATCTCGGCGGCATCGTGCTCGACCCAGCCGGCCTTCGGAAGGATCTGCTCGTGCTCCTTCTGGCCCGACTCGATGATGCTGCCCTTCTTGTCGAAGATGATGGCACGGCTCGAGGTCGTTCCCTGGTCGATGGCGATGATGTAGTCAGCCACTGTGCTTCTCCTTTGAATAGCGTGCGGATGCGTGATGCGTCAGGTGTCAGCCGGCGAGGCCGAGCAGCGCGGGTGCGGCGAGGGCGGCGATGACACCACCGATGAGCGGGCCGACGACGGGGACCCACGAGTAGGACCAGTCGCTGGAGCCCTTGCCCTTGATGGGCAGGATGGCGTGCGCGATACGCGGGCCGAGGTCACGGGCCGGGTTGATCGCGTAACCGGTCGGTCCACCGAGCGAGGCGCCGATCGCGACCACGAGCAGCGCGACAGGAAGGGCCGTGAGCGGTCCGAGGCCTCCGGGCGTGCCGACCTCGATGTCGCCGTAGTCGGCGAACGCGAAGATGACGAACACCAGCACGAACGTGCCGATGATCTCCGTGATGAGGTTCCAGCCGTAGGAGCGGATCGCGGGGCCGGTCGAGAAGACGCCGAGCTTGTTGGCGGCCTCCGGCTCCTCGTCGAAGTGCTGCTTGTAGGCGAGCCACACGAGGATCGCACCGATGATCGCTCCGAGCAGTTCCGCACCGGTGGCGGTGAGGAACATCACGAAGGAGATCTTGCCGGCGACCAGGAGGCCGATGCCGACGGCGGGGTTGAGGATCGCACCGGAGTACGCGGAGACGAGCACACCGGCGAAGACGGCGAGGCCCCATCCCCAGTTGACCATCAGGAAGCCGCCGGCGAAGCCCTTGTTCTTCGCGAGAGCGACGTTGGCGACGACACCACAACCCAGGAGGATCAGCATCGCTGTGCCGACGAGCTCCGACAGGAAGTAGAGACCGAGATTCACATCAGCCATGTCTTCATTGACCTTTCTTGAGTGTCGGGGCCCCTCTGCCCCGACACGGTGAGGGAGTTGCGTCGCAAGGAGGGCGACGGTCGGATCTCTCGTCAGCCGCGGGCGCGGGACGAGATGTGAAGACCATGTCGTTCGTTCAGCAGCACGCGGGTCTGCTCGAGCTCGGCGTCGTGCCGCGCACGGTCCCACCCGAGGAGAGGCACCAGCGCATCGGCGATCTCGTCGAGCACGTCGGCATCCGCGTTTCCGATGAAGGCGATGCTCGTGCGGCGGAGGATCACGTCCTCCAGGCGCGTCACCATCTCGTGCTCGACCATCCACTCCAGCTCGCGGGTGGAGAGGTCGCCGCCGGCCAGCGGTGCATCCGCACCCTGCTCGACGTACGCCCAGACCTGTGCGGCGCGCGTGCCGTATCGGGCGAGGAGACGCTCGGCGCGCGGACCTGCACCCGGGAGGTTCTCCTGGATCCAGATGCGCTTGGCCTTCTCGGTGCGCGGGAAGTCGCGTCCGCCGCCGATGGCGCGTCCGGCCGTCGAGACGGTGCGGGTGCGGTCGATGAGGCCGAGGACGATGTCGGAGAGCGATTCGCCCAGGGCGCGGAACGTCGTCCACTTGCCGCCGACGAGGCTGACGAGCGGCACGGAACCCTTGTCGTCGACCTCGACGCGATAGTCGCGCGACACGAAACCGGGAGCGGTGTCCTCGTGCCGCGGCAGGGGCCGGATGCCCGAGAACTTGTACACGATCTGATCGCGCGAGACCGGGATGCTCGGGAAGACGTGGTGGACAAGCTCGAAGAAGTAGTCGACCTCTTCGTCGGTGCAGACAGCCACTTCGCGCGGGTCGGCGTCGATGTCGGTCGTGCCGACGAGGACCCGTCCCTTGAGCGGGTAGATGAGGACGATGCGTCCATCGGAGTGCTCGAAGAAGATCTCACGGCCCTGCGTCGCCTCGAGCAGTTCCGGGTGTTCGAGCACGATGTGCGAGCCCTTCGTGCCGCCCATGAACCGGCTGTCGACGCCCAGCGCGTCGTTGGTCAGGTCGGTCCAGGGGCCGGATGCGTTCACGACCACGTCGGCCTTCACGGAGAATTCCGTGCCGCTCTCACGATCGCGGAGCACAACGGTGTCGCCGTCGCGCGCGATGGCCTCGACGTAGTTGAGCGCGTGCGCTCCCGGGTGCGCGGCGAGGCCGTCCTGCAGGACGTCGAGCGCGAGACGCTCCGGGTCGTGCATCGACGCGTCGTAGTACGTGGCGGTGTACTTGATGTTCGGGTCGAGCGAGGGGAGCTCGGCGAGGGACTTCTTGCGTCCGAGGAAGCGGTGGCGCGGCACCATGCCGCCGTCGCGAGAGAACGTGTCGTAGATCGTCAGGCCGACCTTGATCAGGAACGCGCCGCGCTCCTGCGGCTTGCCGCTCTTGTGCGTGAGGAAGCGCAGGGGAGCGGAGAGGATGCCGGAGAACGTGGAGTAGATCGGGATCGTCGTCTGCAGGGGCTTGACGTAGTGCGGGGCGATCTTCAGGAGGCCGTTGCGCTCCTGGACCGACTCACGGACGAGGCGGAACTCGCCGTTCTCCAGATAGCGGATGCCGCCGTGGATCATGTGGCTCGACGCCGCCGAAGCACCCGACGCGAAGTCGCCGCGTTCGACGAGGAGCACATCCACACCCTGAAGGGCCAGGTCCCGGAACGTCGAGATGCCATTGATCCCGCCGCCGATGACGAGGACGCTCGTCCTGCCGGATTCGCGGATGTCGCGGACCTCGGCCCGCTCCGCCGATGAGTGTGTCGAATCGTTCATTCTCGAACTCTCTTCCTTGCTTGCCCCCAGCATCGACCTCCACGACCGCGGTGCGCAACCCCACTGCACATATGTGCAAGGATCGAGGTCGAGGAGGTTGTCATGTCAGGTCCCGGAGCGCAATCACGCGACGCGAAGCTGATCGCGGCGCTCACCGCTGCGCAGCTCTACTACATGCAGGACAAGACGATGGAGGTCATCGCGCAGGAGCTGCACACATCGCGCTCCTCGGTCTCGCGTCTGCTGAGCTTCGCCAGGGAGAGCGGGCTGGTCGACATCCGCATCAACTCACCGCTGGAACGGCTCGGCATGCTGGAGCAGCGCATCCGCGACCGCTACCGCGTCGCCGCTCACGTGGTCCCGATGCCGGAGATCGTCAGCGAGGTCGAGCGCCTGGAGCGAGTCGCGCTGACCGCAGGACGCCTTCTGTCGCAGTTCGTCGACTCCAACATGATCATCGGCGTCGCCTGGGGTTCCACGATCAGCGCGGTCAGCCGCGGGCTCACGCAGAAGGAGACGCACAACACGACGTTCGTGCAGCTCAACGGGGCGGGCAACACGCAGACCAGTGGCGTGGAGTACTCCAGCGACATCCTGCAGCGCTTCGGCAGCGCCTTCGGCGCCCAGGTGCAGCAGTTCCCGGTGCCGGCCTTCTTCGACGATCCGGCGACTCGTGAGGCGATGTGGCGGGAGCGCAGCACGCGGCGCGTCCTCGACCTCCAGGCGAAGATGGACATCGCCGTGTTCAGCCTCGGCTCGCCGGCGGCCGAGGTCCCGAGCCGCGTGTACGTCGGCGGCTATCTCGGCCGCGAGGACTACCGGAGCCTCCGCGAGGATCACGCGATCGGCGACGTCGCGACGGTCTTCTTCCGCGCCGACGGCACATGGCGGGACATCCGTGTCAACGCGCGGGCGACGGGACCCGGGCTCGACCGCCTCCGTCGCGTACCGCGGCGGGTCTGCGTGGTCTCCGGCATCCCGAAGCTCGTCAGCCTGCACGCCGCGATCGCGGCCGAGCTCATCACCGACGTCGTCCTGGACGAGGGGCTGGCGCGCCGGCTCCTCGAGGACTGAGCGCTATCGCTCCTCGATCGACGACTCGGGTCCCGATCGGAACTCTCGGATCAGGTGCTGCACCACGGCGCCGAGGTCTCCGGCCGTCGCATTCGCGATCGTGAGCTGGCGCTCGTAACTCGCGCCGTCTTCCAGAGTGGTCGCGATGCTGCCGAACTCGCGCACGCACCCGAGCTCCACCGCCACCGGCGCGAGCTCCTCGAGAATCTCCGAGAGGTGCTCGCGGACCGGACGCTGTCTTCCCGCCGCGTCGACGATCACGCGAGCATCCATGCCGTACCGGGCGGCTCGCCACTTGTTCTCCCGATGGAACCAGGCCGGCATCTCCGGAAGCGTGCGCCCCTCGTCGAGCTGCCGGGAGAAGTCCTCGACCAGCACCTGCACGAGGGCGGCGACCGAGGCGAGCTCGGGCAGCGTGGACATGCCGTCGCAGGCGCGCACCTCGATGGTTCCCCAGCGCGGGGCGGGCCGGATGTCCCAGCGCACCTCCGTGGCATCGGCCATGACGCCGGTGCGGACCATGTCGTCGAGATACGACTCGTACTGCGACCAGTCGTGCAGCGGCCAGGGGAGTCCGGCTGTCGGCAGCTGCTGGAACACGAGTGCACGGTTGGACGCGTAGCCGGTGCGCTCGCCCGCCCAGAACGGGCTCGAGGCCGCCAGGGCCTGCAGATGAGGGAGATAGCCCGAGAGCGCATTGATGATGGGGAAGACCTTGCGGTGGTCCTCGACCCCGATGTGCACGTGGATGCCCCAGATCATCATGTTGCGCCCCCACCACTGGGTGCGCTCGATCAGGGTGTGGTACCGCGTCTTATCGGTCACCTCTTGGTCGTACCACTGCGCGAAGGGGTGGCTTCCGGCCGACAGGAGCTCGATCCCCGCGGGGTCGGTGGCCGAGCGGACCGCGGCGATCGCGTTGGCGATGTCGTCCACCGCGTGCGCGACGGAGTCGCCGATGCCGCTGGTGACCTCGATGGTGTTCGTGAGCAGCTCGCCGGTGACCGTGTGCCGCTCGTCGGCGCTCTCCGCCTCCAGGGCATCCAGCAGTTCGGGAGCGCGTCCGACGAGGTCACCGCTCACGGGATCCGCGAGCATGATCTCCCATTCGATGCCGACGGTGGATCGGGCGGAGGGGGCGAACTCGAGCTTCACGAGCACAGTCTGACACGCAGGCGCGGCGACACGGTCAGCGCCGTTTCCCTGCGTTTCGCGACTGGGACGGGGATCTGGCAGAATAGAAGGTCGGACGACCTGCTCGACCCTCTATCCAGCTGTCGTCCACCCATTGAGCTTCCGCCGGGTGTGCACCCCACGCTCCAGGCGATCAGTTCCTTCCTTCCACACAATTCAGGAGAATCGTGGCTGTAAAGATTCGTCTCAAGCGCCTGGGCAAGATCCGCGCTCCGTACTACCGCATCGTCGTCGCCGACTCGAAGACCAAGCGCGACGGTCGCGTGATCGAGGAGATCGGCAAGTACCACCCCACCGAGGAGCCCTCCTTCATCGAAGTCGACTCCGACCGCGCGCAGTACTGGCTCTCCGTCGGCGCGCAGCCGACCGAGCAGGTCGCCGCCATCCTCAAGCTCACGGGCGACTGGGGCAAGTTCAAGGGTGACAAGGACGCGAAGTCGACCGTCAAGGTCAAGGAGCCCAAGGCTCCCTTCGAGATCGACGGCTCCAAGAAGTCGGTCGTCAAGCCCAAGGTCGAGAAGAAGGCAGAGGCTCCCGCTGAGGAGGCTCCCGCCGCTCCCGCCGCCGACGCGGAGGCCGCTGAGGCTCCCGCCGCCGACGCAGAGTAATCCGTCGTGCTCGCCGCCGCGCTCGAACACATCGTCAAGGGGATCGTCGATCACCCGGAGGATGTCCGCATCAACGAATCCACGTCGCCGCGAGGCGACCTCCTCGAGGTGCGCGTGCACCCCGATGACCGTGGACGCGTGATCGGGCGCGGCGGCCGCACGGCCAAGGCCCTTCGCACCCTCGTCAGCGCTCTGGCCGACGGGCGCCGGGTCCGCGTCGACGTCGCGGACGACTGACGTGGTGTCGAAGGACCGCAACCAGGGCAAGAACCAGCTGCGCGTCGGGCGTCTCGTCAAGGCCCATGGCCTCAAGGGCGCCCTGAAGCTGGAGCTGTACACGGACAATCCGGAGCGACGTTTCGTCCCCGGAGCCGCGTTCACGGTGCAGGTGCCTGAGGCATCTCCGTGGCACGGCAAGGACATCACCGTCCGCGAATATCGCGTGATGAACGGCAACCCCGTCGTCTTCTTCGACGACGTCGACGACCGCGAAGGTGCCGAGAGCCTGGTCAAGGCGATCCTCTGGATCGATCAGGATGACGACGAGGTCGAGGACGACGCCTGGTTCGATCACCAGCTCGTCGGGCTCGACGTGGTCCGCGAGGACGTCGTCGTGGGGCGTGTCTCGCGCGTCGAGCACTTCCCGGCCCAGGATCTCCTCATCGTGAAGTCCGGCGACAAGGAGGTCATGGTCCCGTTCGTCGCGGCGATCGTGCCGACCGTCGACGTCGCCAACGGCCGCGTCATCGTCACGCCGCCTCCCGGGCTCTTCGAGGAGCTGCCGGATGCCGAGCCGGAAGACGCCTCGGACGCCGACGCGTCCGAGTGACCGCTGATACGGTTCCCCCGTGCGCATCGACGTCCTCTCGATCTTCCCGTCGTACTTCGACGGGCTGACGCTCTCGCTCCTCGGCAAGGCCAGGGACGCCGGCATCCTCGACCTGCACGTCCGGGATCTGCGCGACTGGACCTCCGACCGTCACCGCACGGTCGACGACACGCCTTACGGCGGTGGTGCCGGCATGGTCATGAAGCCGGAGCCCTGGGGTCTCGCGCTCGACGAGCTGGCGGCGGCGCCTTCCGCGTCCGCCGATGCCTCGCGCCCGACCATCATCTTCCCCTCGCCCGCGGGCGAGGTCTTCACCCAGGCGACCGCACGCGAGCTGTCCTCGCGTCAGCACCTGATCTTCGGCTGCGGTCGTTACGAGGGCATCGACGAGCGCGTCTTCGAGTACGCCGCCGACCTCGGTGAGGTGCGACTGATCAGCCTCGGAGACTACGTGCTCAACGGTGGCGAGGTCGCCACGATGGCGATGATCGAGGCCATCGGACGCCTCATCCCCGGGGTCGTCGGCAACCCCGAGAGCCTCGTCGAGGAGAGCCACGAGGACGGTCTTCTCGAGTACCCCTCGTACACGAAGCCCTCGAGCTGGCGGGACCGCGCCGTGCCCGACGTGCTCCTCAGCGGCAACCATGCGGTCATCGCCTCCTGGCGTCGCGATCAGCAGCTCGAGCGCACGCGCCGCCGGCGACCGGATCTGCTGCCTGAGGAGGATCGCTCCGAGTCCTGAGCCGTCCTCGCGGGTCAGAGCACTCGTTCCGCGCCGCGCTCGATCTCGAAGATCACTCCGGGCGGATGCCGCAGCGCCAGCGCGCCGCTCGGATCGAGGCCTCGCAGCTCGGCGCGCAGCATCCGCCCGATCATCTCGTGACTCACCAGCAGCGGGATGCCGTCCGACGCCCATCCGCAGGTGCTGAGCGCCTTCCGTGCCCTGGCGCGCGCCTGGGCATAGCTCTCGCCTCCGGGGAACGCCCACCCCCAGCGGTTGTCAGCGCGCTCCTCGCGCGCGGTCGGATACTGCTCGTCGACCTCCTCCCAGGTCATGCCGGCGAGCTCCCCGTGATCGAGCTCCGCCAGTTCCGGTACTTCGACGACCGCGGCGCCGAGGCTCTCGGCGATGATCCGGGCGGTGCGCAGCGCTCGTCCGAGCGGGCTCGAGCACACGGTGCCGATGCCCGAACCGACCAGACGTCGCGCCATGGATTCGGCCTGAGCGACGCCGTCATCGGTGAGAGGGGAGTCGAGCTGTCCCTGCAGGCGATGTTCGAGATTCCAGGTGGTCTGGCCGTGCCGCGCCAGGAAGACACGCTCCGGCACGTGGCGGTCCTGCGGAATCATGGACTCAGAATGGCACACCCCGGCCGCGGTCGGCGTGCGGACGACTCCGGCGCCGCTGATAGCGTCGGATCATGGCCGTCGACGCACTCGCCCGCTCCTTCGAAAGCATCGGAGACGACTACGACCGCTACCGACCGGGGTTCCCCGATCGTGCGGCGGCCATCATCATCCCAGAGCGAGTCGAGGTCGTGCTCGATCTGGGCGCAGGAACCGGCAAGTTCACCGAGCTCCTTCCGGTTCGCGCGACGCGGGTCGTCGCCGTCGAGCCGTCGGACCGGATGCTCGCGGTGCTCCGGAGCAAGCTGCCTCGGGTCGAGGCGCACATCGGCACAGCGGAGGAGATTCCCGCTGCCGACGCCACGATCGACGTGGTGACGGTCGCCCAGGCCTTCCACTGGTTCGACCGGGAAGGCGCCTGCGCCGAGATCGCGCGTGTGCTCGTGCCGGGAGGGACGCTCGGGCTCCTCTGGAACCATTCCGACCCCGGGTGCGAGTGGGATCGCGCGTGCCACCGCATCGCGCACCCCGCGGTCGGCGAATCCGATGCGACGACGGACACCGCGGACGAGGAGCTTCCGGGGTTCGAGTTCGTGCGGCGTGAGGAGGTGCGCTGGACGGAGACGGTTTCCCGCGAGCACTACCTGCGGCGCTGGGGGACCGTGAGCAGCTTCCTCGTCGCCGATGACGTCGAGCGAGCACGCATGATCGCCGCGGTCGAACAGGTCCTGGACGACGCGCCTGCCACGCGCGGTCGAACGGCGTTCGATGTTCCCCAGGTGACCGACGCGTTCGTCTACCGCCTCGCTGCTCCGGTCTGAGAACCGTCAGTCGACGCCGAGGAAGGAACGATCGGTCAGGATGATCGGACCGTTCTCGGTGATCGCGATGGTGTGCTCGGAGTGCGCGCCGCGTGAGCCGTCGACGCTGCGCAGCGTCCAGCCGTCCGGATCCGTCACCAGCTCATCGGTCGTCGCGAGGAACCAGGGCTCGAGAGCCAGGACGAGGCCCGAGCGGAGAGGGAAGCCGCGGCCGGCGCGACCGTCGTTCGCGACGTGCGGATCCCCGTGCATCGTGCGGCCGACGCCGTGGCCGCCGAAGTCCGTGTTGATCGAGTAGCCCTCGCCGTGAGCGACCTCGGCGACGGCGGCCGAGATGTCTCCGATGCGGTTGCCCACGACCGAGGTGGCGATCGCGGCATCGAGTGCCCGCTCGGTCGTGTCGATGAGACGGAGGTCCTCTTCGCGCGGCGTTCCGACGATGAACGAGACGGCCGAGTCCGCGACCCAGCCGTCGACGGAGACGGCGAAGTCGAGGGTCACGAGATCGCCGTCGCGCAGGGTGTAGTCGTGGGGGAGACCATGCAGGACGGCGTCGTTGACCGATGTGCAGATGACCTTGCCGAAGGGGCTCGCCCCGAAGGACGGGTGATAGTCGATGTAGCAGGACTCCGCCCCGGCCATGCGGATCATGTCGTGCGCGCGGCGGTCGATCGAGAGCAGGTTGGTCCCCACCTTCGTCTCGTCACGCAGGGTCGCCAGGGTCTCGGCCACGAAGCGTCCGGCGGCGCGCATCTCATCGATCTCGGCAGGGGTGCGCAGTTCGATCATCGGGGTGTCCTCTCGTCCGTCCCATTCTCCCTGATGCGACAGCACCGGATCCCCGCGCGCTCACAGCGAACACCGGGGCAGGCGCATGGTCGGCGTCGTACGATCTGAGCATGTGGTTGCGTCAGGCGTTCTTCCGCTGGCTCCTGCCGGCAGCGTTCGTGCTGCCCCTGTGGCTGCTGATCGGATGGGGAGTCTTCCAGGGCGGCTGGTCGATCCTCTGGGTGCTGCTGATCGCCATGCCGTCGGTCTTCGTCGGCCAGCTGGTGCTCACGCTCCTGACCCGCTCCCGGCCGTCCGTGCGCGTCGAGCGGGCTGTCTCCTGGTGGGACGTCGCCGGATTCACGCTCTGGCACGGTCTGACGATCGCCGTGGGGTTCTTCATCGACGGCGCCTTCGGGTGGCTGCTCGCGGCCGCGATCATCGTCGGGATCGGTCTCGTCTGGCTGCAGCTCTGGCAGCTCTGGAACGAAGCGAAGGGGAGCGGCGCGCGGTTGCGGGAGACGATCTCCTGGTCGACCATCCCGACGCCGGAAGAGCAGGCTCCGCCGACGCGGGCGCACGAGGTCATCGTGGTCAAGGAGACAGAGAACCGCGACTGACGCGTCGTTTTGGCCGCGGACTGCATCCGTGGCAGAATGAATGTTTGTGCCGTGACCGGCTCTGCCACAGGGGAGCCCGCGGACGCGTCAGCGCCGTACGGCACATCCCTTTTCTTGTTCCTTCCGAAAACATGCATCCGACCTGTGGCGAGTGCAGAGAGAGACGATCATGCAGATCCTCGACGCTGTCGACGCGGCATCACTCCGCTCCGACATCCCCGACTTCAACCCCGGTGACAACGTGAAGGTCCACGTGAACATCACCGAGGGCAACCGCTCCCGTATCCAGGTCTTCCAGGGCGTCGTCATCGGCCGCCAGGGCGACGGCGTGCGCGAGACCTTCTGCGTCCGCAAGATCAGCTTCCAGGTCGGCGTCGAGCGCACCTTCCCGGTGCACTCCCCGGTGATCGACCACATCGAGGTCGTCACCCGCGGTGACGTGCGTCGCGCGAAGCTCTACTACCTCCGCCAGCTCCGTGGCAAGAAGGCGAAGATCAAGGAGAAGCGCGACCGCTGAGTCGCAGCAACTCCACAGCACCCCGGGACACGATGTCCCGGGGTGCTTTGTTGTGTCCCGGGTGTGCGAACCTTGATACGGCCGCGATCTCGGCGGTGTCAGACTGCGAAGGAACCTCATGACCGACTCTCCGACCGCGACCGCGTCCGGGTCCAGACGCCGTCGGGGGTTCCTCGTCTTCCTCCGCGACGTTCTCGTCATCATCCTGATCGCCGCGCTGGTCTCGTTCGTGGTCAAGTCCTTCGTCGTGCGGTCGTTCTACATCCCCTCCGCATCGATGGAGCGCACGCTGCTCATCAACGATCGCATTCTCGTCGACGAGCTCACGCCGCGATGGACCGGCTACGAGCGCGGCGACGTCGTGGTCTTCAAGGATCCGGGCGGATGGCTCGACGCGCAGCCTCAGACACCGGCTCAGCCTCCTCTCGTGGAGGCCGTCGACTGGGTCCTGAACTTCGTCGGCATCTCGGCGACGGATTCGCAGGACCATCTCGTCAAGCGGGTGATCGGGGTGGCCGGCGACCGCGTCGTGTGCTGCAACGCGCTCGGCCAGATCACGATCAACGGTGCGCCGATCGACGAACTCAGCTACCTGAACCTGCCAGAGGGCGACACCGCCGCCTCCAATGAGCCGTTCGATGTCGTCGTGCCGGAGGATTCCGTCTGGCTGCTCGGCGACAACCGTGACCGTTCCCGCGACTCGCGAGCGCACCAGGAGCTGCCCAGCGGCGGATTCGTGCCGCTGGCGAATATCGTCGGCAAGGCCTTCCTCACCACCTGGCCGTTCGATCGGATGGGTGCCATCGACGGTCACCACCAGATCTTCAACGGCGTCCCTGCCCCGGAATGACCGTCGCCACGCCGAGACTGACCCTGGAGCGCAAGCTCCTGGGGGAGTGCGACCTGATCATCTCACTCGACGAGGTGGGGCGGGGAGCGCTGGCCGGACCCGTCGCCGTCGGCGCGGCGGT
This sequence comes from Microbacterium luteolum, assembly GCF_039533965.1. NCBI lineage: Bacteria > Bacillati > Actinomycetota > Actinomycetes > Micrococcales > Microbacteriaceae > Microbacterium > Microbacterium luteolum. Next base: position 655,838 of record NZ_BAAAUN010000001.1, on the reverse strand, counting down.
CATGGATGCGGTCGGTGCTCGCAGACGCGTGCCCGAGGGGCTCCGCGACTCGAAGCTCGTCACCGAGAAACGCCGGCCCGAGGTCGCGGCTCGGGCGGCCGCGTGGGTGCAGGCTTCCGCGGTCGGATGGGCGAGTGCGGCGGAGATCGACGAGGTCGGCATCATGCGGGCGCTCGGTCTGGCGGCGTCGCGCGCCGTGCAGGCGGTGGTCGACCAGGGAGTCGGGGTTGAGAACGCGCTCGTCCTGCTCGACGGAAACCACGACTACGTGTCGAAGGTGCACCCGGTGCCCCTGCGGGTGAGGCCCGTCATCAAGGCCGACCGCGACTGCGCGTCGGTGTCGGCGGCATCCGTGATCGCGAAGGTGGCGCGCGACGGCCTGATGACCGAGCTGCACGGCAGCCACAGCGAGTACCAATGGGACCGGAACAAGGGCTACGCGAGTCTCGAGCACCGTGAGGCGATCCGTGCGGTCGGGCTCTCGCCTTTCCATCGTGCTTCCTGGGCGATCACGGACGCTCCGACGCTGTTCTGACCGGAGGTGGTCGTCTTCGCTTGCACGGATGCCGCACCGGGGGTCGAGCGACTCTAGGATGGACACATCATGGATGAGGAAGCCTTCGACGACTACGACCGCGAGCTCGAGCTTGCTCTGTTCCGTGAGTACCGGGACGTCGTGTCCCAGTTCCAGTACGTCGTCGAGACCGAGCGTCGGTTCTATCTGGCCAATGAGGTCAACGTCGTACGCCGCGACACCGAGCACGACTTCTACTTCGAGATCTCGATGACCGACGTGTGGGTGTGGGACATCTACCGCGCCGACCGCTTCGTCAAGGCCGTGCGGGTGCTCACCTTCAAGGACGTCAATGTCGAGGAGCTCCAGCGGCGGGAGTTCGAGCTGCCGCAGGAGCTCTCGCTCGACGGCGAGTGACACCCTCTCTCCACAGGTCTCCGATCGGGGAGCTTCTCCCGAGGCGCCGGGACCTTCTCTGATCCTCGCCGCCTCGTGCCGAGACCAGGCGCGAAGCTGTCGGCATGGCAGCGAAGGACGAACTCGGAAGAGCCGGTGAAGAGCGCGCGGCGCAGCACCTGATCCGGCACGGCTACACCGTGCTGGACCGGAACTGGCGGTGCACGCAGGGCGAGATCGACATCGTCGCGTCCCACGGCGCGCATCTGGCCGTGGTCGAGGTGAAGACGCGGCGCTCTGCGGCCTACGGGCACCCTTTCGAGGCGATCGACGATCGGAAGAGGCGGCGTCTCTGGGGTCTCGCCTTCGCCTGGCGAGCCCAGCACCCCGAGCTCGCGCGCGGACTCGATCTGCGCATCGAGGCGATCGGCATCATCGGGGCCGACCCGTCCATCGGTGCGCTCGAGCATCTCGTGGACATCGCATGAGCACCGCGCGGACCTGGGCGGTCGCGCTCACCGGCGTCGACGGCCACATGGTCGAGGTCGAGGCCGATCTCTCGAATCAGACTCCGGAGTTCAAGATCATCGGTCTTCCCGACAAGTCGCTCGGCGAAGCGGTCCAGCGCGTGCACAACGCCTGCAAGAACGCGGGTCTCGACCTCCCGCGGCGCCGGCTCACGGTGAACCTCTCGCCGGCGAGCCTTCCGAAGCACGGCGCGGGGTTCGATCTCAGCATCGCGGTCTCGACGCTGGCCGCCGGCGGCGCGCTCGAACGCCGTTCGATCGCCGACACCGTCCACATCGGCGAGTTGGGGCTCGACGGACGCATCCGGCCGGTCCCCGGCGTCCTGCCCGCGGTGTTCGCGGCGGCCAGGGCGGGCTTCGAGCGCATCATCGTGCCGAGAGGGAACGAGGCGGAGGCGAGGCTGGTGCCTGGCGTCGAGGTGCGGGCCGCCGGGTCGCTCGCCGAGGTGGCGGTGTGGCACGGCGCCGACGTCGAGGTGCCCGACGTCGATGCCGTCGCGGTGGGCCGTACGGGGCCGACACCGGACCACGCCCTCGATCTTGCGGATGTCGTCGGGCAGGACGAGGCCGTCGAAGCACTGATCGTGGCGGCGGCGGGCGGCCATCATCTCCTGCTGAGCGGACCGCCGGGAGCGGGGAAGACCATGCTCGCCCGGCGCCTTCCGGGAATCCTTCCTCCACTCCGGGAGCAGGAGGCTCTCGAGGTCGCATCCATCCGTTCGCTGAGCGGCGAACCGATCACGGCTCTCGAATCGCTCCCGCCGCTGGAGGCTCCGCATCACAGCGCATCGGTCGCCGCTCTGGTGGGCGGCGGTTCGCGCGTGGCCCGCCCGGGTGCGATCGCCCGAGCGCATCGCGGTGTGCTGTTCCTCGACGAGGCTGCGGAGTTCTCCCGCGTCGCACTCGACGCGCTCCGGCAACCCCTCGAAGCCGGTGTGATCGACGTCCACAGGGCCGGCTTTACAGCGAGGTTCCCTGCGAGGTTCCAGTTGCTCCTGGCGATGAACCCGTGTCCGTGCGGAAACCACGGCGTGCGAGGAGCGGAGTGCGTGTGTCCGCCCATGGCGATCAGGCGCTACGCCACGCGCCTGTCCGGCCCGCTGCGGGACCGCGTCGACATCGATCTGTCGGTCACGCGGGTCGCGGCATCCCGGGCGACCGCGGGCGGTCGCTCCGAGGTGACCACGGCGCGGGCTCGCGCACGCGTGGAGGCGGCGCGAGCGCGAGCTGCCGATCGTTGGCGGGGGACACCATGGCGACGCAACGCCGACATCCCGGGGACCTGGTTGCGTCAGGGTTCGCTGCGACTGCCTCCGTCGACCCGCGCATCGCTGGACCGCACGCTCGAACGCGGTGCGCTCACGCTCCGCGGATACGACCGCGTTCTCCGGCTCGCCTGGACGATGGCCGACCTCGCGGAGCTCGAGAACCCGGGGATCGACGAGATCGGCAGAGCGCTGCATCTGAAGAGAGGACTGACCCCGTGATGGAGATGCTGCTGGGCGACGCCGAAGTCGTCGCCGCCGCGCGCCGACTGCGGCCGGACGAGGATGTCGCCGATGCTCTGGCCCGCGTCGCGTGGAGCGTCGTCGCCGAGCCCGGCGATGCCGTGGCCGGGACGCTGATCGGAGAGCTCGGCGCAGCCGATGCGCTGGGTATCGCGTTCGGAGGATCCCGCCAGGGGACGTTCGCACTTCTGGATGCCGCCGGCTCAGGGTCGCGCGCTCTGAGCGAGGCGCGCAAGCGGTGGCGCCCGCGCGCCGATCCTCGCGCCGTACGGGACGCACTGCGCAGCGCGCACGACGTCGGCGCGGCGCTGCTCATCCCCGGCGACCCGCACTGGCCTCACGCGCTCGACGACCTGGGGGTCAACGCACCGACGGTGCTCTGGGTACGCGGCCGAGCAGAACTGCTCGTCGCCGAGCCGCGGGCGTCGCTCGTCGGAGCGCGTGCGTCCAGCGGATACGGCGAGCATGTGGCGGCGGAGTTGGCCGGAGACCTCGCCGCCACCGGCACCGTCATCGTGTCGGGCGGGGCCTATGGCATCGACGGTGCAGCCCATCGTGCGGCACTGGGCGTGAGCGGTGCGACGGTCGCGTTCCTCGCCGGGGGTGTCGATCGGGCCTATCCCGCGGGGCACCAGTCGCTGATCCGGCAGATCGCTGCAGAGGGCGCTGTCGTCAGTGAGCCGCCGTGCGGCGCGGCACCCACCAAGTGGCGGTTCCTCGCGCGCAACCGTCTCATCGCCGCCCTCGGCCACGCGACGGTCGTGATCGAGGCCGGATGGCGCAGCGGCTCGCTCAACACGGCGGGTCACGCTGCCGCGCTGGGGCGCCCGCTCGGTGCGGTGCCGGGTCCGGTGACCTCGGCGGCATCCGCGGGCTGTCATCGACTGCTGCGCGAATACGATGCGCAGTGCGTGACATCTGCTCAGGAAGTACGGGAACTCTGGGGGATGGGCGCCGGTTCATCGTCGTCCGCGCGACCCGTCGATCCCGATCGGATCCGCCTGCTCGATGCGATGAGCACGAGGGCGCGGACGTCCGTCGACGAGCTCGCCCGACGATCCGGGCTGGGACCCGACCGTGTCCGCGCGCTGCTCGGTCTCCTCGAGCTCGAGGGGGAGGTCCAGCGCGATGACGGAGGCTGGCGCCGCATACCGGCAGCACGAGGCGCATGAGATCCGCGTCGTCGCCTCCCCGGCGGGGCTTCGGTGAGTCCCACGCGACCGCGGGCAGACTGGGCTCATGGAACTCGCGATCGCCGCCGAGGCGTTCGCCGATCACCTCGAGCGGGTGCGTCGGCTGTCGCCGGCGACCGTCAGGGCCTATCGCTCGGACCTGCGCGACCTCGGAGCGTCAGCGGGTCCCATCGCCCTCGAAGAGGCTGACCTCGAGGTGCTGCGGGACTGGCTCTGGCGCGCCACGCAGCGCGGAGACGCGAGATCGACGCTGGCGCGCCGTGCGGCTGCCGCCCGGTCGTTCTTCAGCTGGGCGCAGGAGCAGGGACTCATCGCGCACGACCCGAGTCTGAGACTCATCGCCCCGAAGAAGGGGCGCACGCTGCCGACCGTCGCCTCGCGCGACGCGATGTCAGGGCTTCTCGACGCCCACCGCGCTGCCGCGGGCGCCGGGGAACCGGTCGCCCTGCGCGACCATGCGATCCTCGAGCTGCTCTACGGATCCGGCATCCGCGTCTCGGAGCTCTGCGGTCTGGACATCGACGACCTCGATCTCGACCGGGGGACGGCACGGGTTCTCGGCAAGGGCTCCAAGGAGCGCGTCGTGCCCTACGGGGCACCGGCGCGAGATGCGCTGCGCGCCTACCTCACCCGGGGGAGACCCGCACTGATCGCCCGTGCCGCCGCCGCCACCCCGGCGGTGATGCTCGGCACCCGAGGTGCACGCATCGGGCCGCGCACGGTCTACACCCTCGTCGCGCGCGTGCTGGCCCCGATCGTCGGCGCCGAGACCATCGGCCCGCACGCGCTGAGGCATACGGCGGCCACGCATCTGCTGGACGGCGGCGCCGACCTGCGCGCCGTGCAGGAGATCCTCGGCCACGCCAGTCTCGGCACCACCCAGATCTACACGCACGTGTCCGCGGAGCGACTGACCGCGACCTACCGCCTGGCGCACCCGCGAGCCTGACGGCGCTCAGGCGCGCCCACGGTGCCCACGGTCGGCCGCCGGCGTCAGAGCGGGTCGCAGCACGGCAGCAGAACGGCGCGCGGGACATCGCCGAACAGGATCAGGGGGTTGATGTAGGCGCCGTCGAGTCGCACGCCGAGATGAAGCGTTCCCGGTGCCGCGTGACCGCCGACGGCGACGACCCCTATTTCGTCGCCGACCGAGACCGGGTCGCCCGGACGCAGCGACGACTGCAGCGGCTCGAACGTCGACACCAGGCCGCCTTCGTGCTCGATCGTGAGCAGCGGCCGGTCGACGACGGTGCCCTGGAACGCGACGACCCCGGCGGCAGGAGCCCGCACCATCGCTCCGACGGGAGCAGCGAGGTCGACGCCGCGGTGACCGGCGCCGTACGCATGGGCGGGCGCTCGATACGGCTGCACCACCTGACGGGCGCCGTCGACCGGCCACAGCCACTGCGCGTCCTCGGAAACGGAGGAAGGAACGGCGGCGCCGCGCTCGGGCATGAACAGGAGCGAGATGACGATCAGGACGATCGCGGACACAGGTCGTGAGGAGGCACGCATGACGGCATCCTGCTCGGCCGGGCCGAGGCCGCGTCGCGACCTGGGCCTGAGTGACGGATGCGGGGGAGAACCGGCTCCGATCGCGGTGGAGTGCAGGGCCAGTCGGGCCGCGGCATCCTGTATGCTGGAGGAGCACCTCGATATCGGGGTGACTACGCGTGCCCAGAGCGACCGGCGTCTGCAAAGACTGAGGTCGTGGCATCCGCTCCCACAGGTCCTGCTCCACGAGCGGGCGGGAGTGCGCCGGGCACCAGGAAGTCCGATCAGAAGATCGGCAGACAACCTCAACGGCGCAGAATCGCGCCAGAACCAGGAGACGACCATGGCTGTGGTCACCATCCGCCAGCTGCTCGACAGCGGCGTGCACTTCGGACACCAGACCCGTCGGTGGAACCCGAAGGTGAAGCGCTTCATCCTCACCGAGCGCAGCGGCATCCACATCATCGACCTGCAGCAGTCGCTCGGCTACATCGACAAGGCCTACGACTTCGTCAAGGAGACCGTCGCCCACGGTGGCACGATCCTCTTCGTCGGCACCAAGAAGCAGGCGCAGGAGATCCTCGCCGAGCAGGCCACGCGCGTCGGCCAGCCCTTCGTGAACCAGCGCTGGCTCGGTGGACTCCTCACCAACTTCCAGACGATCTCCAAGCGTCTCGCCCGCATGAAGGAGCTCGAGGAGCTCGACTACGAGGTCCCCGCGAACAGCGGCTTCACGAAGAAGGAGCTGCTTCTCAAGAAGCGCGAGCTCGACAAGCTGCACAAGTCGCTCGGTGGTATCCGCAACCTCACGAAGACGCCTTCGGCCATCTGGGTCGTCGACGCCAAGCGCGAGCACCTCGCCATCGACGAGGCCAAGAAGCTCGGCATCCCGGTGATCGGCATCCTCGACACGAACGCCGACCCGGACGACTTCCAGTACCCGATCCCCGGCAACGACGACGCGATCCGCTCGGTCTCGCTGCTGACGCGCATCATCGCCGACGCCGCTGCCGAGGGCCTGCAGCAGAAGCACAACCCCGAGTCGGGCGACGCTGAGCCGCTGGCCGAGTGGGAGAAGGAACTTCTCGAGACCCCCGCCGACGCTCCCGTCGTCGAGGAGTCCGCTGACGCGGCTGAGGTCGAGCCGGCCGCCGATGAGGCTGCCGTCGTCGAGACGCCTGCCGCCGACGAGACCGCTGCCGACGAGGCCGGTGCCGAGGCGCACGACGAGGCGATCGCCGCCGCTTCCGGTGAGGAGACCGCTGAGGTCGCCGCCGCCGAGGCTGCAGACGCCAAGTAATCCCCTCGTACACACACATACATAACGAAGCAAGGAGCCACCACACATGGCCAACTTCACCATCGCGGACCTCAAGGCGCTGCGGGAGCAGCTCGGCACGGGAATGGTCGACACCAAGAAGGCGCTCGAGGAGGCTGACGGAGACGTCGAGAAGGCCACCGAGATCCTGCGTCTGAAGGGTGCCAAGGGCAACGCGAAGCGCGCTGACCGTTCCACCAGCGAGGGACTGATCGTCGCTCGTGAGCAGGACGGCGCCGTGACGCTCATCGAGCTCGCCTGCGAGACCGACTTCGTCGCCAAGAACGAGCGCTTCATCACGCTCGCCGAGAAGGTCGCCGACGCTGTCGCAGCGGTCAAGGCCGATTCGGTCGAGGCCGGCCTCGCGGCCGCCGCCGGTTCGCAGACCGTCGAGCAGCTGATCTCGGAAGAGGCGGCGATCATCGGCGAGAAGGTCGAGCTGCGCCGCGTGCGCACGATCTCGGGCGACAAGGTCGAGGTCTACCTGCACCGCACCAGCAAGGACCTGCCGCCGCAGATCGGCGTCGTCGTCGCCTACACGGGTGACGACGCGGAGACCGCGCGCAGCATCGCCCAGCACATCTCGTTCGCCAACCCGTCGTACCTCGCTCGCGAGGACGTGCCGGCAGACGCGGTCGAGAAGGAGCGCGAGATCGTCACCGAGATCTCCCGCAACGAGGGCAAGCCGGAAGCGGCGCTGCCCAAGATCGTCGAGGGCCGCGTGTCCGCGTTCATCAAGCAGGTCGCCCTGCTCGAGCAGGACTACGCGAAGGACAACAAGCTCTCCGTCGCCCAGGTCGCGAAGGACGCCGGTATCACCGTGACGGACTTCGCGCGCTTCAAGGTCGGCGCGTAACACTGTCGAAGGGGTTCGGATCATCGCGATCCGGACCCCTTCTTCGTGCCCACGAGGCACTATCTTGAATCGGGACGAGAGGACACCCCCACATGACTGAACGCACTGGACGCCGCCGCGTCCTTCTCAAGCTCTCCGGCGAGGCTTTCGGGGCCGGTCAGCTGGGCGTCAGCCCCGATGTGGTCTCGCAGATCGCGCGCGACATCGCCGCTGCCGTCGATCGCGTCGAGGTCGCCATCGTCGTCGGAGGAGGCAACTTCTTCCGCGGCGCCGAGCTGAGCCAGCGCGGCATGGACCGCGGCCGCGCCGACTACATGGGCATGCTGGGCACCGTCATGAACGCGCTCGCCCTCCAGGACTTCCTCGAGCAGGCCGGCGCCGCCACACGCGTGCAGTCCGCCATCTCGATGACGCAGGTGGCAGAGCCCTACATCCCGCGCCGCGCAGAACGCCACCTCGAGAAGGGGCGCGTCGTGATCTTCGGCGCCGGTGCCGGCCTTCCGTACTTCTCCACGGACACCGTCGCCGCCCAACGGGCGCTGGAGATCGGCGCGCAGGAGGTGCTCGTCGCCAAGAACGGCGTCGACGCCATCTACACAGCCGACCCCAACAAGCACGCCGATGCGGAGCGCATCGAGCGGGTCACGTACCGCGACGCGCTGCAGCGCGGCCTCAAGGTCGTCGACTCGACGGCGTTCAGCCTGTGCATGGACAACAGCATGGACATGCGCGTCTTCGGCATGGAGCCCGCGGGCAACGTCACGAGGGCGCTGCTGGGCGAGCCCATCGGCACACTCGTCACCGCCTGAGTGCCTGAGCGGGTGGAGAGGTCTTCGCCCGATAGAATTTCCAGAACACCCCGACGATAGGAGTCACCGTGATCGCGGATGTCCTCGCTGAAACCACCTCCCGTATGTCGCGGGCGGTCGAGGCTGCCAAGGAGGACTTCTCCACGGTGCGCACCGGCCGCGCGAACCCGCAGCTGTTCCAGAAGCTGCTCGTGGATTACTACGGGACGCCGACTCCGCTGGCTCAGCTCGCATCGCTGGCCAACCAGGAGGCGCGCACCCTCATCATCACCCCGTACGACAAGTCGGCGCTCAAGGCGATCGAACAGGCCGTGCGCGACATGCCGAACCTGGGTGCGAACCCGACCAACGACGGCAACCTGGTCCGGGTGACGATGCCCGAGCTCACCGCCGAGCGGCGCAAGGAGTACGTCAAGCTCGTCAAGTCCAAGGGCGAGGACGCCAAGGTCCACGTCCGCGGCATCCGCCGCAAGGCGAAGGACGAGCTCGACGCGCTGAAGAGCGAGATCGGCGAGGACGAACTCGCGCGGGGCGAGAAGGAGCTCGACGCTCTGACTCGTCAGCACGTCGACCTCATCGACGACGCTCTCAAGCGCAAAGAGGCCGAACTCCTCGAGGTGTAGTCCGGATGTCCGACGACACGCGACACGGCGAGGAGGGACGATCGCCGACGCACCGTGCAGCAGACGATGCCGGGACGCCAGACGACGGCGTCCCGCTCGCCGACGAAGCGTTCCCGTCCTTCGACGCCGCGACGATCCCCCCGCGTCCACCGCTGCCGCCCGTCGAGGCGGCGCTCGCAGGCGCCGGGCCCCTGGACACCGCGGATCACAACGCGATCCGGGAGCAGTGGCGCGTGCGGAGAGATGAGCTCAACAGCCACGTCTCCCACGCGCGGGATCAGATCGACCAGGCGAACGAGCGCATCAAGGAGCGCACCGGCCGGGACCTGATCCTGGCGACTCTCATCGGACTCGCGTTCGGTGCCGCCCTGCTGGGCTCGCTGCTGTTCATCAAGGCGCTCTTCGTCCCCTTCGCCCTCGCTGCGGCGCTCCTGGGCGTGTACGAGCTCTCGCGTGCGCTGCGCGCCTCAGGCCGTCGCGTCGACGTGGTCCCGCAGCTGATCGCGGCCACCCTCCTCGTGCTCTCGGCGTACTTCGCCGAGCCCTGGCTGTGCTGGGTGATGGTGTTCGTCGCGGTCGCGTTCGTGATCGTGTGGCGGCTCGTCGGCCAGATGGTCGTGAAGGATGGCCGCACCTACGGCGAGGTGCTGGCGGATGCCGTGATCAGCGGCTTCGTGCAGATCTACGTGCCGTTCCTCGCGGGTGTCGCGCTCATCCTGCTCGTGCAGGAGGGCGGCCAGTGGTGGGTCCTCAGCTTCATCGCCATCGCGGTCGCCGCCGACACCGGCGCGTACGCCGCGGGGCTGGCGTTCGGTCGCCACCCGATGGCGCCCAAGATCAGTCCGAAGAAGACGTGGGAGGGCTTCGGAGGCGCTGTCCTCGCCTCTCTCGCCGCCGGCGTGCTGCTCGCGATCTTCCTCCTCGATCTCCCGTGGTGGGCCGGCCTGATCTTCGGAGCATCGATCCTGCTCACGGCGACGCTCGGCGACCTCGGCGAATCCATGCTCAAGCGGGACCTCGGCATCAAGGACATGAGCTCCTGGCTTCCTGGGCACGGCGGCCTGCTCGACCGGCTGGACAGCATCCTGCCGTCGACCATCCCCGCACTGGGCCTGTACTTCCTCCTCTCTCCCTGGGTGGTTCTCTGATGAATGAAGACCGGATCGACGAGCAGACGGCGCCGCAGGCGCCACCGGCGTTCGCTCTGACCACGGGCCGCACGCGGGGCTATCACCGCACGGCCGTCGACACCTTCCTCGCATCGGCTCGGCGAGCGTTCGAGACGGGTCGAGACGAGATGGGTGCCGTCGACGTGCGCACCGCCTCGTTCCCCCTCGTGAAGGGCGGCTACGTCGTCGCCGACGTGGACGCCGCGCTGGGGCGTGTCGAGGACGCTTTCGCCGCACGTGAGCGCGAGCAGGTCGTGCGCTCGCGCGGAGCCGGCGCGTGGGTGGAGCAGGCCCGCGAAGATGCGCAGCTCATCCTGGATCATCTCGCTCGCCCGCGTCGTCACCGCTTCGCCCGCACCGGTGTCCTCACCTTCGGATACCGGATCGACGAGGTCGATCACGTGACCACGCGGATCGTGCGATACCTGCGCGACGGTGAGGGTCTGACTGCCGAGCAGCTGCGGTCGGCCGCGTTCCGGATGCAGCGCGGTGGCTACCGCGAGGAGCAGGTCGACGCGCTCCTCGACGCGGCGATCGACGTCATCCTCGCCGTTCGGTGACGTTCCTGATGGCCGTCTCAGCCAGGTCTGCGTAGACTGTCATCCATCGTGAACTCCCGAAACGACATGACCCTCGAACGAAACGGCTCGTCGCTGGTGCCCGCAGCGACGGTGAATCCCGCACGCACGGGCACTCGCCGGTGGTCGCGGCGACGCGGCGTCGTCGGCGTCTTCAGCGCTCTCGCCGTCGTGGCATTCGCGGGCGCGCTGGTCGCTCCCACGGGAGTGGCACTGGCTGAGCAGGCTCCGCAGGAGTCGCCGGATTCGGCATACTCCGTGGCCCTCGCCGACACGCAGAACCTCACTGTCACGGTCGAGGGGGCGCCGATCACGCCTGCCGTGCGCGGCACCTTCGAGGTGTACGTCAAGCCCAAGCCGGTGCCGGTTCCCGCTCCGGCGGCGGCCTCCGGTTCGAGCGACGAATCCTCGGGCAGCGGACCTCTGTTCTACACCGGCGGAGGCGCACCGGCCGAGTGGATGGCAGCCGCCGGCATCGCCGAGAGCGACTGGGGCTACGTCGATTACATCGTGTCCAAGGAGAGCGGCTGGAACCCGAACGCCACGAACTCCTCGTCCGGGGCGTGCGGTCTCGTGCAGGCGCTGCCCTGCAGCAAGGTGCCGGGCAACGGCTACGACCCCGTCGACAATCTGCGCTGGGCCAACGGCTACGCCACCGGTCGGTATGGCAGCTGGGCCGGCGCGCACGCGTTCTGGACGAACAACCACTGGTGGTGAGCCGGCATCGTGCCACGCTCCCACCGACGCCGTCCGGCGCGCCCTGACGCCGAGGATTCCCTCGAGCGCCTGCTCGCCGGGTGGAAGCGCACGGAAGTCCGTCGTGGCAGCGAGTGGACGGTCCAACCCGTCTCCGCCGTGCAGGCGCAGAAGGCTTATCGCTGTCCCGGCTGCGCGCAGGACATCCAGCCGGGCACACCGCATCTGGTGGCCTGGCGCGCCGACGGTGTGCTGGGAGATGCCGCGGATCTCGCGGCACGACGTCATTGGCATACGCACTGCTGGAGGCTCGCGTGAACATGGAGATCCGGGGGCCGCTCGAGCTCCCCGCACGACGTGAAGAGATCGAGTTGCAGACGGCCGACGGCTTGAGACTCGTCGGCGAACTCGCTCAGCCGGAGGACGCCGCCCCCGTCGCCACCCTCGTGACCCTGCATCCCCTGCCCACGGCGGGTGGGTTCATGGACTCCCACATCATTCGCAAGGCCGCTGCCCGGCTTCCTGCCCTCGCCGATCTCGCCGTGCTGCGGTTCAACACCCGCGGCACGACTTCGGCGCGGGGAACGAGCGAGGGAGCGTTCGACGGCGGCGCCGCCGAGCAGTTCGACGTGGCGGCGGCTATGGACTTCGTTCGGGAACGCGAACTGCCTCGTCCCTGGCTGCTGGGGTGGTCGTTCGGCACGGAGCTCGCTCTGAAGTACGGCCGAGAGCACGAGATCGAAGGCATCATCCTGCTCTCGCCCCCGTTGCACCGGGCGACGGACGAGGAAGTGGCGGCCTGGGCGAGCACGGATCGTCCCGTCGTCGTTCTGGTGCCCGAGCTGGACGACTATCTCCGCCCGGATGAAGCCCGACAGCGTTTCGCCGCGATCCCGCACGCACAGCTCATCGCGGTGGAGGGTGGCAAGCACCTCTGGGTCGGCGAGACGCAGACACGGCGGGTGCTCACGGAGATCGTGGCTGCGGTCAACGCCTCCGCGCTCCCGCTGGCGACCCACTGGCCGCCCGCCTGAGCGGGCGTCAGAGCTCGTTCATCCGCGGGATGACCACCTGACGGTAGATGATCAGGATGCTCGCGGCGACGGGGATGGCGATGAGGGCGCCGAGCAGACCGAGCAGGCTGCCGCCTGCGAGGGCGGCGACCACGACCACGGCACCGGGTACCGAGACAGCACGGCTCATGATGCGCGGCGAGATGATGTACGCCTCGATCTGCATGTAGATCAGGTAGTAGATGCCTGCGGCGATCGCCGTGGCGGGGGAGCCCAGCCCGGGGATCAGGCACGCCAGCACGATGATCGTCGAGCCCGTCAGCGTGCCGACCAGGGGGATCAGCGAGAAGAAGAACGCGACCACGGCGAGCACGGCGGGGAACGGCGCCTTGATGATCGACAGGTACACCGCGCTGAGCACGCCGTTGATGACGCCCTGTGTGACCTGTCCCATGACGTAGTAGCCGACCGAGTCGGTGATCTGGTCGGCCAGGTCGATGAAGCGGTCGCGCTTCGAGGCGGGGGCCAGCTGGTACACGGCCCGCTTGAGAGACGGTGTGGAGGCCGTGAGGTAGATCGTGAGGATGAGCACGATGAACGCACCGAACAGGCCGCTGAGCACCGCACCGCTCGCGACCAGGACTCCCTGACCGATCGACCCGCCGATCTCGGTGAGGTTGGTGTTCAGCCAGTCCTCGACATAGCTGAAGACGTCGTCGACGCGGAGGTTCGGGAAGGAGCCCTTCATCCAGTCCTTGAGATCGTCGATCGCCGTTCCGCGCTGGACGATCGCCGATATCTGCGCGATCAACTGGGAGATCTGGTTCACCAGCACCGGAAGGATGATGAGCACGATGCCGACGAAGATCGCGAGCACCGCGAGGATCGTGACGAGCACCGCGAGCCAGCGGGGGAGCCGGCGACGCTCGAGATACGACACGAGCGGGTCGAGCCCGAGGCTGAGGAACAGGGCGGTCCCGAGGTACAGGAGCACGGTCGAGAGCGTCTCGACGCTGCCGATCAGCAGGATGCCGAGCCCCACGCCGAGCGTCGCCACCAGGGCGGTGCGGAAGGGGTTGTGGATCTTCATCTCGGCTCCTCGGAACGTGTGGAATCAGATTATCGAGCCGCGTCGCGGTGAACCGCGCGACGTGCCGGACAGGTGCCGAGCGGAGGTGCTCGTGGGCAACACACAGGAGGTTTCGCTAGTCTGAAATGTCGAGTGTTGCGTCTCGGATGGATATCCGGGGTGCGTGAGGAGACTATTCGTGCGTTTCGTATGGGCCGTTGTGGCCTTCGTGCTGGCCGCGGTTCTGATCGGGGCAGGGATCGCCCAGCGAACCATCTTCCTGGGGCCGCCGTCGCAGCAGACCCAGGTGGAGGTCGAGGAACCGGCGCCGTTC